>NZ_CP135052.1:3225689-3870827 GCF_029193595.2 Providencia hangzhouensis | reverse complement strand
CGGGCTATTTCTTAATGCCCAAAAGCTCAATGACAAAGCTTTATTACTCAGTTCAATTAACTCTCCACTTTATATCTGCACGTTAAAGCCTGGCAGCAAATTTGATTAATTCAGTTCTCATTAAATAAATAAGCTTAGCGGTGAAGCCGTTCACTTCATCGTTAACTGACGATCCCACTTCCCTTTATTTCCTATTTTGTCGTATTCCCTGATGTGGTATTCACAAGCTGCAATATCCTCAATTTAGCTATAAATTGACATCATGACAGGTAGACTATCTCTTGGTTAGAACCTAACTCGCGGATATCTGATGTAGGCAAAGCTTATAACCAAGTGAGCAGACCCACAGTTATCATTTCACAAATTACCCCCCTTTATCAGCTCAATAATATTTTATTAACAATCTACCTAGCTAACGCTAAATCTTTATTTAGCCCATTTTTATCTGCAACACAGATACGTGAATTTTTAATTTTTTCAGTATGAATATGTAAATAGCTTAATTAACCACTCTAATTTTTAGATTAAAAAACTAAATATTATCGTTTTGTGGATTTATATTTTGTTTTTATTTTTCGGTTCTATAGTGAGTTTGAAGCCAAAGGCTGCGTTCATGCGTTCAGATCACCGCGCAGACACCATTGGCGTAAATGATTACCCAGATATTTCAAGGGACATGTACTCGGACACATTAGCTTGGAATATCGAAGGTAAAGAAAAAATAAAGAAGGCTTCTCGGAGGAAACAACAATGGGTGATGCATTAGGTCTTATTGAAACAAAAGGTCTGGTGGCTTGTATCGAAGCGGCTGATGCGATGTGCAAAGCGGCGAATGTAGAGCTAATTGGTTACGAAAATGTCGGTTCAGGCCTAGTTACTGCAATGGTTAAAGGCGATGTCGGAGCAGTCAAGGCAGCCGTCGATTCAGGTGTTGAATCAGCACAGCGTGTTGGTGAAGTTGTGACTTCACTAGTCATTGCTCGTCCACACAACGATATCAATAAAATCGTTATTAAGCATAAGGCATAACTTTTTCCGGAGGAAAAAAACATGGGTGACGCATTAGGTCTTATTGAAACTCAAGGGTTAGTGGCTTGTATTGAAGCTGCAGATTCGATGTGTAAAGCCGCAAATGTTGTGCTGATTGGTTATGAAAATGTTGGGTCAGGTTTAGTTACCGCCATGGTCAAAGGCGATGTAGGTGCGGTGAAAGCTGCCGTGGATTCAGGTGTTGAATCCGCATCTCGTATTGGCACCGTCGTGACATCACTGGTTATCGCTCGTCCTCATAGTGATATTCAGAAAATCGTCGCCCAGTATAAAGTCACGGAATAAAACAGGAAATTACTTATGAAAGAAGCACTTGGTCTAATTGAAACCAAAGGTTTAGTGGCTTGTATTGAAGCTGCTGATGCCATGTGTAAAGCCGCAAATGTTGAGTTAATCGGTTATGAAAATGTTGGCTCAGGTCTGGTAACAGCGATGGTTAAAGGCGATGTCGGTGCCGTTAACGCAGCGGTTGAGTCAGGTGTTGAGGCTGCAAAACGTATCGGAACCGTGGTGACTTCACGCGTGATTGCGAGACCACACAACGATATTGGCAAAATTGCACAGCAACACAAAGCCTAAGTAATTGGCTGATAAAGCCAATCACACGACAAGTTAATGAATTAATTTTGGCTCCGATACGGGGGAAGACATGGTTGCATTAGACAAAGATCTGCAATCCAGACAACTGGCAAGAGAGCTAGTTAGAAACGCGAAACAAGCGCAGAAAGAGTTTGCGACATTTTCGCAGGAAAAAATCGATAATATCGTTAAACACATTGCAATTGAGTCCGCACTTCATGCAGAAGAGCTGGCAAAAATGGCCAATGAAGAGACTGGGTTCGGTAAGTGGCAAGATAAAGTCCTGAAAAACACTTTTGCTTCAATGCGTGTTTATGAACACATTAAAGATCTCAAAACCGTTGGCATCATTAATGATGACAAAGTCAACAAAGTCATGGATGTGGGGGTTCCTCTTGGTGTGATCACGGCGTTAGTTCCTTCTACTAATCCAACATCTACCATCATCTACAAAACGTTGATTGCCTTGAAGGCGGGTAATGCCATTGTCTTTTCCCCTCATCCAAATGCCAAAGCTTGCAGTTTCCGCACATTAGAAATTGTCAAAAAAGCCGCATTAGAAGCGGGGGCGCCAGTAGGAATTGTCGATGGCGTCACGATGCTAACTCTTGAAGCAACGAAAGAGCTGATGCACAGCAAAGACGTTTCTTTAATTTTGGCAACGGGAGGTGAAGGCATGGTACGCGCTGCTTACGCATCCGGTACACCAACCATCAGCGGTGGTCCAGGTAATGGCCCTGCATTTATTGAACGTAGTGCCAATATCAAGCAAGCGGTGAGTGACATCATCACCAGTAAAACTTTTGATAACGGTGTCATTTGCGCTTCAGAACAATCGATCATTGTAGAACGCTGCATTTACAACGAAGTTCATCGTGAACTGCTCGCTCAAGGCGCTTACTTCATGAATGAAGACGAAGCGAAACGCATGGCATCCATGTTGCTTAGAGCGAACGGTACTATCAACCCTGAAGTCGTTGGTAAAGATGCTATCACACTGAGTCAACGTGCAGGATTCACTGTTCCGGCTAACACACGTGTGCTGATTGCTTTACAAGACACCGTATCACCGAAAAACCCATACTCCCGCGAAAAATTATGCCCAATTTTAGGGATGTATATCGAGGAAGATTGGCAGTCAGCTTGCCATCGTGTGGTTGACTTACTGACCAACGAAGGCCTCGGTCATACCTTGGTGATCCATACGCAGAACGAAGATGTTATTCGTCAATTCTCTCTGGAAAAACCCGTCAATCGTATTTTGATCAATACACCAGCGGCACTGGGCGGAATTGGTGCAACGACCAATATCACACCTGCTTTAACGCTCGGTTGTGGGGCAGTTGGTGGCGGTTCTAGTTCAGATAACGTCGGCCCGATGAACTTACTCAATATCCGTAAAGTGGGTTATGGCGTACGTTCCATTGATGATTTAAGACAGCCAGCTCAGCCTTGTGCACCTGCACAGCCAACAGCATCAACTTCGGTAAATCAACCGCAAGTGAGTATTTTTGATGACAACCGTTTCCGTAACCCTGTTACGGCAGCATCACCAGCCGCGGCTAACCCAACTGGCGATAACCGATTTGGCAGCACTGTAACAACGGCTGCGACTGCTGAGGCGGTAGTTTCTCAAGGTGACATCACTGAAGAAAATGTTGAGCAAATCATCAAGGCCGTTCTCGGACGCCTAAATAAGTAACTCATTGGAATAAGGCGGTATAAACCATGATCCTCGCAAAGGTAGTCGGACATGTTGTTGCAACGCAGAAATGCCAAGAACTTAGCGGCAGTAACTTATTAATGGTTACCAAGCTAGGGGATGACCTTGAACCGTTGAAAAACAAAACGTATGTGGCAGTCGACAGTGTTGGCGCAGGTATTAACGACATTGTGTTAGCTGAAGCTTACTTCGCTTTGAATAAAGACAATTACAAAGCCATGTCAGTGGTTGCCATTGTTGAGAAGGTTTATACCAAGGAGTAAAAACAGCATGAACCAGTTTTTGATTAAACCTAAAGTCCAATTCGGTGCTAACGCATTGGATTTTATCTCACAAATGAGTGCTCACCATGCCTTTATCGTCACTGACAAAGCGATGGTGAAGTTTGGCTTAGCTGATGAAGTCACTCGCAGGCTAACCCAAAGTGGCATCACATTTTCGATTTACGACGATGTTGTGCCGGACCCAGACATTTCAGCCATTGTTAACGGCATGAAAATCATGGATATGCAATATCCAGATGTGGTGATTGCACTCGGTGGTGGGTCGGTGATTGATGCTGCGAAAGCTGTTATTTACTCCCTCTGGCACACCAGAAAAAACGTCAATCGAGTCAAACCGCAGTTTATCGCGATCCCAACCACCAGTGGGACGGGTTCAGAGGTGACTTCATTTTCAGTCATCAAGTCACAGTCTGAAAAGTTGGTTTTAGTTGACGAATTCATGCTGCCAGATGTCGCCATTTTAGACCCTGTACTGGTGAAATCCGTACCAGCTTCGATTACTGCAGATACAGGTATGGACGTGCTGTGTCATGCACTGGAAGCGTATGTTTCTCGCACCGCATCTGATTTTTCGGATGCCTTAGCAGAAAAAGCAGTGCAATTGGTTTTTGGTCACTTAATTGATTGTTATCGCGACGGTAGCAACTTAGTGGCACGCGAAAAAATGCACAACGCTTCATGTATTGCCGGTATGGCCTTTACTAACGCATCACTTGGGATAACTCACAGCTTAGCCCATGCATTAGGCGGCGTATTTCATATTCCACATGGTCGTGCCAATGCCTTATTGATGGCTCAAGTCGTGGCTTTCAATGCGGATTTTGAAGGCCGCTGTGATAGCGAAGCCGCGAAACGTTACGCGAGTCTTGCAAGAAACTTGAATTTACCTGCTTCAACAATACGTGAAGGCGTTGAGAGCTTAATTATGGCAATCAACGTATTGAAAGATGAAATGAATATGCCAAAAGGCATTCAAGCAACCGGTATTAATGAATTCGATTTTAACGCCCGTTTAGGGGAAATGGTTAGGCAAGCACTGCGCGATAGTTGCACTCCGACCAATCCACGGGATGTGAGCAAGGTGCAACTGGAAGTGCTGTATAGACAGTCTTTTTAACAGTTAACGCTTTTATGTGATGAACAACAAACTAGAAAGAACATCAGGATAGGCTAACATGAATAAATATGCTTTGACCCCACGCGTAAAAATGCTGGCTGAACGCTTAAGTGCCCGCAATAGCTCAATTATTACTGAACGTGCCAATATTTTAGAAGCGCTTGGCAACCAACTGTCTGGCGCACCGCAGGCGATTAAACCTGCACAACGTTTTTATGAATTTATCCGTCATTTTCCTGCATTTATTGCCCAAGATGAGTTGATTATTGGTAGCCAATCATCAACGCCTCGTGGGGCGATTTTCCATACTGAAAATGAAATCAACAGCCACAGCATTTATACGTTTTTAGCTGGCGATAGCGCCATTGATGCACCCGATTACTTAGCGGTATTAAACATCGGTTTTTTAGCTATCAAAGCGCAATTAGAAAATAAAGTTAGAAATATCGGCAGTGCAGTTAGCCGTAATAGTATTGATGAGGCGAATAACTGCCGCTCGGCAATTTACGCATGTGATGCCGCTATCCATTTTGCGCAAGCTTTAGCTTCTAAAGCAGAGAGCATGGCAGCAGCAGAGTCTAATCAATACCGTCGCGCAGAGTTACAAGAAAGCGCAGCAATTTTACGTAATGTGCCAGCAAAACCAGCACAAACATTCAAAGAAGCTTGCCAAGCGTTCTATTTACTGCAACTTATCCTGCATTTAGAAAATGGCAGTTATGCAGTTAACCCAATGGGGTTCGATAAAGCAGTTTACCCATTCTACCAACGCGATATTGAACAAGGCCGCTTAACCCAAGCACAAGCTTATGAGATTGTAGAAAGTTTATGGTTGAAACTGGCTGAGCTCTCTGAAGTTCGCTCAACCAAGCAAGTCGATGGCTACCCAATGTTCGATGCATTAAAAGACGGTATTTATCTGAATGACCCTCGTGTATGCATTAACGAATTATCAGCTATGATGTTATCTGCTCATGAAAACATCAGTGTCATCAATAACGGCTTAAAAGTTCGTTTATATTGCGGAAAAAACAGCATTCAGCCGCAATACGCCGCGCCAAATGCCAGCTATGTTGCTCCAACGGCACAAGCGGAAACTGAATTCAAAGTGATGGAAGGGTTAACGCCTCGCTTACAACGCTTGCGTAACCGCTACTTAGAAGCACGCCCAAGTGTGTCTATCTATCGTGCACTCGCCTTCACTGAAGTTGTCAAAAATAACCCTGGTTTACCGCCAATTCTATTGCGTGCGAAAGCATTCCGCCGCGCTTGTGAAACTGCGCCAATCTTAATTCAGCCGGAAGAACTGATTGTAGGCCATCCATGTGGTAAAGCCCGTGCGGGTGCTTTCTCTCCAGATATCGCATGGCGCTGGGTGGTCGAAGAACTCGATACCATGAGTACGCGCCCACAAGATCCATTTGTTATCTCAGAAGAAGACAAAAAAGTGATCCGCGAGGAAATCGCGCCATTCTGGGAAGGGCGCTCATTGGATGAAATTTGTGAGGCTCAATACCGCGAAGCGGGGGTATGGGAATTCAGCGGTGAAACGTTTGTCAGTGATTTGTCTTATCACCAAATCAACGGTGGTGGAGATACTTGTCCGGGTTATGACGTGCTGTTATTCACCAAAGGAATGAATGGCATTAAAGCAGATGCTCAGGCGAAACTGGCTGAGTTAAGCATGGAAAACCCAGAAGATATTGACCGTATTTATTTCTATAAAGCGTCAATTGAAACCTGTGAAGGGGTAGTGGCGTATTCACACCGTATTGCTGCGCATGCTCGTGAATTAGCCGTGCTGGAGTCAGACCAAAAACGTCGCGAAGAATTGCTGACTATCGCACAAGTCAACGAAAACGTGCCAGCGAACCCACCGGCGACGTTGCAAGAAGCATTACAAAGCATTTGGACTGTTGAGTCACTGTTTGAAATCGAAGAAAACCAAACAGGTCTTTCTTTAGGACGTCTCGACCAATATTGCTTCCCAATGTATGAAAATGACATCAAAACAGGCCGTTTAACTCAAGACCAAGCATTAGAAATGATGCAGGCGTTTATCATCAAGTGTGCTGAGTTAATGTGGATGTCGAGTGAGCTGGGTGCGAAATATTTTGCCGGTTATCAGCCATTTATCAACTTAACGGTGGGTGGACAAAAACGTTCTGGTGGTGATGCTTGTAACGATTTGACTTACTTAATTATGGACGCGGTTCGTTTCGTTAAAGTGTATCAGCCATCGTTGGCTTGTCGTATTCATAACCAATCACCACAGAAATACATGGAAAAAATCGTTGATGTCGTGAAAGCCGGAATGGGCTTCCCTGCCTGTCACTTCGACGATTCCCACATCAAAATGATGTTGCGTAAAGGCTTCGATTTTGAAGATGCGCGTGATTACTGTTTGATGGGCTGTGTTGAGCCACAGAAATCAGGCCGTATTTATCAATGGACATCAACTGGTTACACCCAATGGCCAATCGCGATTGAGTTTGTATTAAACCGTGGTCGCATGGTGCTATTCGATAGCTACCAAGGCTTAGATACCGGTGATTTACGTGATCTGAAAACATTCGAAGGCTTTGATAATGCAGTGAAAGCGCAGATTGCTCATATTATTCGCTTATCCGCTATCGGTACCGTTATCAGCCAGCGAGTTCACCGTGATGTGGCACCAAAACCCTTAATGTCTTTGCTAGTGGAAGGCTGTATGGAAAAAGGGAAAGACGTTGCAGCGGGTGGGGCGATGATCAACCACGGCCCAGGGCTGATTTTCTCTGGTCTTGCAACCTATGTTGACTCCATTGTCGCGATTCGCAAATTGGTTTATGAAGATGGCCGCTACACCCTTGAGCAAATTCGTGATGGATTATTAGCTAACTTTGAAGGCTATGACGAATTACGCCGTGACTGCTTAAATGCGCCTAAATTTGGTAACGATGATGACTATGTTGACCAATACGCACTCGATATTACGGAGTGGACAGAGCGTGAGTGTCGTAAGTACGACATGTTGTATTCAACACTGAGTCACGGAACTTTATCCATCTCCAACAACACGCCGATTGGTGAGTTAACCGCAGCAAGTGCCAACGGTCGCTTGGCGTGGATGCCGTTATCCGATGGTATCAGCCCAACACAAGGTGCGGATAAACAAGGCCCAACTGCCATCATTAAATCAATCAGCAAAATGAATGTTGAAACGATGAATATTGGCATGGTGCATAACTTTAAGTTCTTAAAAGGCTTATTGGACACACCAGAAGGCCGCCACGGCTTAATCACCTTGCTAAGAACCGCGTCTATCTTAGGAAACGGTCAAATGCAGTTCAGCTATGTCGATAACGAAATGCTGAAAAAAGCCCAGCAAGAGCCTGAAAAATACCGTGATTTAATCGTTCGTGTCGCGGGGTACAGCGCCTACTTCGTTGAACTCTGTAAAGAAGTTCAAGATGAAATTATTAGCCGTACTGTAATTGAGAAGTTCTAAACCCATGTAGGCAGGTATGAATTTATACCTGCCATTTTATAACAACAATAATAAATTCTGATTTATAAACATAGTGTTAGAGGTGCAATGATGAGCGCGGCAGAGATTAAAGGTCGGATATTTAATATCCAAAAATACTCGATTTATGATGGCGACGGTATCCGAACACTGATTTTCTTAAAAGGGTGCAATATTCGTTGCCCATGGTGCGCTAACCCAGAAGGGTTAAGTAGCCAGTTTCAAGTGATGTTTTCCCACGATAAATGCGTCAATTGTGGGAAATGCGTTGATGTCTGCCCGACAGGGATCCACTACAAAACTATTAATGAGCAAGGTGAGCAAATTCACCGCGTGAATCGCAGCATTGATTGTATCGGTTGCCGTAAATGTGAAGAAGTATGCATTGGCGGTGCATTAGACATCATGGGTAAAGATGTCACTGTGGCCGAAATGATGGATATCATCATGCAAGATTATGATTTTTATATTTCTTCCGGTGGTGGTGTGACAATCGGTGGAGGCGAAATGAGCCTACAAACCGATTTTGCAGTCGCTCTACTGCGTGAGTGTAAAAAAATGATGATCAACACCGCAATAGAAACCCAAGGTACAACATCGTTAGAAAACTATGAAAAGTTAGCTGAAGTTGTCGACCTATTCCTCTATGACATTAAACATATTGATACTGCGCAGCATAAAAATCTATTCGGTATTGGCAATGAAAATGTTCGCCGCAACCTCGAAAGATTGATTGATCTCGGCGCGAACGTGGTTGTCAGAATGCCATTAGTTCGTGGCTATAACGACTCGTTTGATGCCATTACAGGGGCGATTAACTATGCGATGGAATTATCCAAACGCGGCAATGTAAAACGCATCGATATTCTGCCTTATCACCAGTTGGGCCGCGGTAAGTACGACAAACTGGATATGATTTATCCCGTTAAGCAAGACCCAACCTATAGTGCAGAAGAATTAGACCAACTTGAAGCATTCTTCAAACAATTTGATTTCGATATTCGACTGGTTCGTCACTAAGTAGGAGAGACAGATGAAAAGTTTAGGCGTAATTGAAACTCGGGGACTGACATCCGCAATACAGGCTGCTGATGCGGCGTGTAAAGCCGCCAGTGTAGAAATTGTAGGTTATCGAAAAATCGGCTCTGGACTGGTATCCGTTTGTTTCCAAGGCGAAATCAGTGCTGTTCGCACCGCAGTTGACCATGGTATTGAAGTGATCGCCAATAGTCAGCTACTCGTCGGCTCATTAGTGATTGCGCGGCCTGAAGAAAGCGTAATCAGTAAATTGCTAACAGTGAAAAGTAAAAAAGGTGAGTTAGAGAAAAGTCTTCAGCCAGAAGTAAAAGCAGAAAAGTTAGTGGAAAAAGCGGTTGTTGAGGCTAAAACAGAAGCGCCTGTGGTTGAAGTTAAAACCGACATCAATGTGAAAGACATCAAGAATGACCCGCGTAAAGGGAAAAAATCATGATGAATGAGCAATTAATGGGGAAAATATTGGAGCGGCTTTCAGCCTATACACCAGCACAAGGCAGCGTTTCCAACATTGCTATCCCTGTCGGAATATCTAACCGCCATGTTCATCTTTCACAACAGGACGTTGAAGCCTTGTTTGGCCAAGGATATCAGCTGACGCCATTTAAAGATTTAAAACAGCCCGGGCAATTTGCGGCGAAAGAATGCGTCATGGTGGTGGGACCAAAAGGGTCGATTAGCAAAGTCAGAGTACTAGGGCCTGTTCGCCCAAAAACGCAATTAGAAGTGTCTAAGGCCGACTGCTTTGCGCTTGGTATAAAAGCGCCGGTAAGAGAGTCAGGTGACATGGCAGGTTCAGGCAATGCTTTACTGATTGGCCCAGCGGGGCATGTCAATCTTGAGTCGCAGGTTATTTGTGCTCAGCGTCATATTCATATGAGTGTGATGGACTCAAGAGCATTAAATGTGGTGAATGGGCAAAAGGTGAATATCCGTACTGAAGGTGAACGCAGCTTAGTGTTTGATGAAGTTGTCGTGAGAGTGGATGAACGCTTTTCTCTTGAGTTTCATATTGATACCGATGAAGCAAATGCCGCGGGCTTACGCAATAACGATAGCGTATTTATCGCGGGCTAAGGAGTGGTGGCAGAATGAACGAAAAACTGATCGAGCGAATTGTGCAGCAAGTTTTACGTCAGTTAAAGCGACAAGTTCTGGTGGTGCTATCGCCTGTTGAGGGGTATCAGCAAGCTATTTACCAAAGACTGGCACAGTTAGATTCTGTTTCTTTTTCCTTTTATGCCACCGCATCAATGCACCAGTCTTTTGATGTTGAAAAATGGGCTGAATTGGGAAGTGTTATAAATAAAAGCACCTTATCAATAAATAGTTTAAATCATTATGACAGCCTGTTTTTACCGTTTATTGATGCAAAAGTCGTTGGTGAGATAGCCAATGGTTTGTTTATGAGTGAGGAAAGTGAGTTAGTCTTTCATGCATTATCACAAAACATGCCGATATTGGCACTGAAATACCATTGTTGCCCTGAAAGTGAATTAAGTCAGGTTTTAGGTTTAAATAAAAATGAAAATTATAATCAGTTGATTAAAGAAAATATCACTAAAGCAATCAAGTTAGGTGTTTATTTTGATTCATTTAATGAAATAGAAAATAAATTTTTAATTCGTGATATTACTGAAAATTTAAAACCTGAAATAAATGATGAACATCCAAATCGCTATATTACTTTAAAGGAAGTAATGAATAACCCTAGGGGGTATTGCGCGAATGAAAATAAATTAACAGATTCAGCAATCGATTATTTAAAGTCTCTTAAAAAATAAAGTTATTTAATCAAATTAAAAATTAATCTTTCTATTTATTGTAGGAGTATTATCTATGTCCCCTAAAGCAAAGTCATGGCTTTGGATGCTGGCGGTTATTGTTTCTGAAACCTCAGCAACATCGACCTTAAAAATGTTTGATAATAGTGAAGGTATGACTAAATCATTATTATTGGCATTAATCGTTGTGCTATATGTTATTTGTTACTATTCACTTTCTCGGGCAGTAAAATATATTCCTGTTGGTTTGGCTTATGCAACATGGTCAGGTACAGGGATCTTAATGGTTTCTACCCTCGGCATGCTATTTTATGGGCAACACCCAGACACTGCGGCGATGATCGGTATGGCCGTGATCGCGAGTGGCATTGTGATCATGAATCTATTCTCCAAAATGGGCTCCGATGATCCGGAAGAAACTGAACCATCTAAAGATGAAACTGAGTCTTCATTATTATCAACAAAAAATAACACAGCTCATTAATTCAAAGTTAAGGGGAATATTATGTTTACTGGATTTTTATGGTTAGCGCTTTCTATTGGCTCTGAAATAACGGGTACTTCAATGATAAAAAAGACCAATAGCTTTAGCAAATTGGGTCCATCTGTATTAGTCATTGTTGCTTATTGCTTGTGTTATTTCGCACTAACCCGTGCAATGGGTTATATCCCAGTCGGTGTGGCTTATTCATTATGGTGTGGGTTTGGTATTGTCGGTGTGACACTCGTTTCTATGATTTTATATAAACAAAAACCCGATTTCCCAGCAGTATTTGCGATGGGCCTCATTATCACTGGTGGGATCATTATGAATACATTTTCAACGATGTAGTAAAAAAGAAAACGCCGTACTTCAACATACTTTCTGTTATTTATCTTTAGCCCTCATTTTTATGAGGGTTATTTTTTGCTTATCATCTGAGCCCTGTGGTGGTTTGGCTACATAAAATGACGTTCTGGCGATAAACCGCAAAGTCTGTTGTATGTTAATTTATTACACATAAGTAATTTAATTTAGGAATGGATTTATGCAAATTATTGAATGGGATGATTTTACCCGTGTTGAAATGCGTGTTGGGACTATTGTTAGTGCACAAGTCAACAGTAAAGCCAAAAAGCCAGCTTATGTTATGGAAGTTGATTTAGGCGAATTGGGTATTAAGCGCTCTAGCGCACAGATCACTGTCAATTATACGCCAGATGATTTGATTGGTAAGCAGGTACTATGTGTGTGTAACTTTGAAGTCAAGCGTATAGCAGGCATTAAATCGGAAGTGTTGATCACGGGGGCATCTGATGAAAAGGGGGCGATTGTTCTTGCTGAATTTAACTTACCTTTGCCGAATGGGGCGCTTTTAGCCTAATGCCTACACTGATTGATTTTATGGTGATAACCCACTAAAATAATTGTGTTAATAATTAACACAAAGGTGATCTTATGGCTCGTACCACAAGTGTGACAATCGGAACGCAATTAGATGAATTTGTAAATCAACTGATTTCATCTGGAAGGTATGGTTCAACAAGTGAAGTTGTTCGCTCCGCACTGCGTTTACTTGAAATTCAAGAAAAACAAACGGCTGCATTGAAGATGCTAATTGAAGAAGGTGAAAAAAGCGGTGAATCATCATTCACACTCCATGATATAGCCAAAAAAATGAAGACCGCACATAATGTATAAACTTTCTAACTTAGCCGCTAAAGATTTTGAAGGAATATTTGAATATACTTTGGTGAATTTTGGTGTCAGTAAAGCGGATGAGTATACTAAAAGTTTACATTGTGCGTTAGAAATGTTGAGCTCCAATCCTTTGATAGGACTGAAGTGTGCGGAAATTTCAGAGGGGATTAGGCGTTATAATCATTCTAAGCATGTCATTTTTTATCGGCAGAGAACCAAAGATATCTTTGTTATACGAGTTCTTCACCAGCAAATGGAACCGCTGAAACATTTTTATTTTGATGAATTTGATAGATAGGCCAGTCACTTCCTCTATAGCAATATTACCACCTATAGTCCTATACTCTTGCTATTCATTGACCGTGGGAGTGCAACCCTTTGCGATTACCTGAGCTTCATTTTCGCCAATATTCGAACGACGTCATTTCTCATCAACATGATGGGCAGTGGCAAGTCGTTTTGTCGTTATCTGGGCAGATGGAAATTAATATGTACCGGCAACATTTTCTGTTAAATGCAGGAAAGGGGGTCGTGATCCCGCCTAGTGTGAGCCATGCTTTTAGCGGGCAGCTAGGAAATCAAAATTACGTATTAGAAATGCCTGCTACAGCACAATGGGCATTAAATGAAAAAATGACGCAATTTACTCTGACACCTGCCGCAATTGGTCTTTTGAATTGGTTGCAAAACTTCCCACAAGCTCCGGAACATAATTTTACGGTTGCTCGTCTATTGTTGGCACAGTTAAAACCTGAAAATAAATGGATTGATGAGCTTTCTCAATGGGTGGAACTGCGTCTACACCATCCTATTAGTTGTGAAGATATGGCAACGGCTTTTTGTATGTCAGTGAGTACGCTTCAACGAAAAATAAAGGCTGAAACACAGTTAACGGCGATGCAGTTTCTATTACAAAAACGCATGGAAGCGGCAGGGCGCTTATTATTATCCAATAAATCAATAGAACAAATTGCATTAGCGGTGGGCTATGACTCACATTCGGCATTTAGTCATGCATTTCGCCAATTTTATAGCAAAACACCGAATGAATATCGTTTGCAGGGAAGTCACTTACGGTAGGTTATTTTGGGGAGCTTTGTTGCCAGATAAAAATTAGCCACCTCGCCCGCAGCCAATTTTTATCTTTTTACAGCTTAGACCATGCGGATCCCTTCAAATGGGTTCCAGTTGTCCAATCCTTTGGTTTCTTTAATATAGTAAGCATAATTGGCAACCATGGCCCACAGCGCTGACATACCGACAGATACCCCTGTAAAGACGGCATTAGGGATCGTTCCACCAATCATAAAATCAATAATATTCAAAACTAGACCAACCCCAAGAGTGATACCAAGCATCACCAACCCTTTCTTCCACAGCCCTAAAATCAAGAAGTAAATAATACCGAAGAAGAAGGCAAAAATGTTCATATTAATGAGAATACGCTTACCGAAAGAGGCGGCTTTCAACGCTGCTTTGAATTCAGGCGTATCAGGAGCACCATGCTTATCAAAAAAGTCGAAACGTTCTTGCCATTTATTAGAATATTGTTTCTGTTCCATTTTCCATCCCTTGCTTATTAATAAGTATAAAATAGGGATTGATAATACTTGGATAACCATATAAAAAAGAGGTAAATAGTCTTAATATGACTATTAAGGGGCATTTTTAATAACGAATCAAGCAAAGAGAAATAAAGGAAGAATGATTAAGATAAATAGTAAACGGATAATGGATTAATTTATTGTAAGACTTACCTACATTATTTGGTATTTGACTTATTGGTTATTTGTTCAGAAATTGAATTTGCATAGTTGCCATGTAAAAAATCAGTATTTACATTGGCTTGTTTGAGTTTTAGTTCGAGTAAAGCTAATTGCTTACTCACCGACGTATAATTGGGGTCGTCCACAGAGAGACCTTGTAGCATATGGCTTAGCGTTAGTGCATCTTTCCTTTGTTGTAATTCAGTGGGTAAATAGCCCGAGTTCTTTAATATTCGATACCCAGCCCTAAGTTCAGGTGGAACTAAACTATCATCTTCAAGCTGTAACATTTTTCCCTCCCCATTTAAATTTGAAAGCTCCCCTTTACTCAGAGCTTCTTGAATATGGCGTTCTGCCCAAAGATCAATGACTGACATGATAGTGACTCCATGAATTGATTTTTTACTATTATAGCCTTCCATATCAATATAAAGAAAGTTGGTAGATTATTCTTTGTTGGGGTTGTTATTCCGAATTATAAGTAAGGTTTTATCGAGTGTTTATAAATAAGGTTTTTACTATTAATATGAAATAAAACTGCTAAAAAATAATATTTAATTAGTGATAAATGACGAATAAACGTCATAGATAATATGAAAATTGTTATATTGACCACACTTATAGAAATTAATTTATCTGATTTACTTTGGTTTTAATTGGTGCCTTTATTTAAATTAATAATATTAATGACTAATAAAAATGAATTATCCCTAATTATGTTGAATTTTATGTCTAAATTGTGTGAATTTTGTTGATTTGAAATGATCTATTTGTAAATGGTAAAAAACAAAAACATTGTGTAATGTCCGTTTTTCTTGTTTATAAGGAGAAAATATGGAACAAAAGAAGCAAGAGGGAAGCCGTTTTTTGCGAACGGTTGAGTGGCTAGGTAATGCACTACCACATCCCGTCATTTTATTTATTATTTTAATTGCAATTTTATTAGTTTCCTCAGCAATTGGTCAGTACTTTGGTGTAAGCGTGCCAGATCCGCGCCCAGAAGGCGCAAAAGGGCGGGCAGAAGATGGTATTATTCATATTGTAAGTTTATTGGATGCCGAAGGGATCCGAAAAATTATTGCGAATGTCGTCACCAACTTTACAGGTTTCGCACCATTAGGGACGGTATTAGTGGCATTATTAGGGGTTGGAATTGCAGAGCGGGCCGGCTTACTTTCCGCGGCTATGCGCTTAATTGTCACCAAAGCTCCACGAAAATTAACCACAATGGCTATCGTGTTTGCGGGGATCATGTCAAACACCGCCGCAGAATTGGGCTATGTGGTACTTATTCCACTGGCTGCCATTATTTTCCACTCATTAGGTCGTCATCCTTTAGCGGGTCTTGCCGCCGCATTTGCTGGTGTTTCAGGTGGTTATTCAGCAAACTTACTATTAGGTACGGTTGACCCGTTACTTTCGGGTATCACTCAGCAAGCTGCGCAAATCATTGATCCAACTTATATCGTGGGTGCAGAAGCAAACTGGTACTTTATGTTTGCCAGTACGTTTTTAATCACTATTTTAGGTTATTTGATCACCGAAAAAATTGTGGAACCCCAGTTGGGTCCATATACAGGTGGTGCCGTTGATGAAGATGAAAATAGCCTTTATGCTTCTGCAAACGTTACTCCACTCGAGAAAAAAGCGTTATTCTGGGCATCAGTTACCTTCTGGGGATTAGCGGCAATTTTGGCATTGATGGTGGTACCAGAGAACGGAATATTACGGAATCAGGAAACGGGATTAGTCAGCAACTCGCCGTTCTTAAAAGGTATTGTGGTCTTTATTTTTGTCTTCTTTGCCGTTCCAGGCATCGTGTATGGTTATATTGCTAAAACTATGCGCTCGGATAAAGACATTGTTGATGCAATGGCTGGAGCAATGAGTACGCTCGGTTTATACCTTGTCATTATTTTCTTCGCGGCACAATTTGTTGCTTTCTTTGGTTGGACAAACATCGGGCAAGTTATCGCAGTTAAAGGTGCCAACTTCTTAAATAGTATCGACCTTCACGGTGGTGTGCTGTTTATTGGCTTTATTCTTATCTGTGCATTTATTAATTTAATGATTGGCTCAGCATCAGCCCAATGGGCGGTAACGGCACCTATTTTTGTTCCTATGCTAATGTTAGCGGGCTATGCGCCAGAAACTATTCAAGCGGCATACCGAATTGGTGATTCGGTCACGAATATTATCACACCGATGATGAGCTACTTTGGCTTAATTATGGCGATTGTTGTGAAATATAAGAAAGATGCAGGGATTGGTACACTTGTCTCAATGATGTTGCCTTATTCCATCATTTTCTTCATTGGTTGGTCATTATTCTTTATCGTATGGGTATTTGTATTAGGGATTCCTGTAGGGCCTGGTTCCCCGATTTATTTCACACCGGGAAGTTAGCGTTTTGATATTTAATTGAAAAACCATTGGTTGCCCTATTTTTAATTCATTGGATGAAGGGCAACCAATGAGGATGTAAGTTATGATTTTGTTATTTTAAACATAGGAACTAGATTAGATAGTAATTATAAAAATAAACTGCTGTGAGTGAGACAGTTTATTTTACTAAGTACCAACAATTACAATATTACGGTAAAAATTATTTTTATACTTAATAGAATGAAAGAGCTAATCAAATCCCTCCCAGAAATAGTCCTTTAGTTTTATTTTATCGTTCAAGTCAAAAATAATACCTTCATCTATAAGGGCTTGTTTGTGACGTAGATAGCACTCGCCTTTGACTGATAACTTACCCTGACTATTAATAATACGGTGGCAAGGTAAAGAACTTCCCGCAGGGATGGTTCTAATAACTTGGCAAACTTGGCGTACATGAGCTGGGTAACCTGCCATTTTTGCCAACGTTCCGTAAGTGACAACTCTACCTCTTGGGATACTCCCTATAAGGCTATAAATGATGTCTCGGAAAGATGGCGCGTTGTTCATGGTTATAGCCTCAATTACGATGGGTGTTTATCAACCTAAATATGTAGGTGTTGGTGGGCAGTGCATGATTAAATTGTATAGCAAGTTTGTCAATGTGATAGTTTTCTTTGGCGGAAATCACCACAATGGGATGAGAGGGAGAAGTATCTGTTTTATGACTTGAGTTTTAAGCTGTAAATGGTGTTGAATTAAGTAATTATATTTTTCATGAGCGTAGAGGATCTTTGATTTGAATTATCTCTTTCTTAATATCACACGCCTTCTTTATATTTCTACTATTTTTACTAATAGTAAGTGACATTGTAGAGATTAAGGCAAAAATCTCATATCTCTCCGCCATTTTAGGCTAAGCCAATACCACCGCACAAAGGTGATATTGACTTAATACAAACCTAAAACTCACTAACGGTAGGTAAATAAAACATTCACAGTGTTACTGAACTGCCCTGATTTAATGGCTTCAGCATCTTTCTTGGATAACTCGATACTGTAAGGGAAATAGCCGGGCTGTTGTTTACTAATACTCCCTTTATAATAATACTGATCAAACGCAACCTGTTGGTTATTGGTTCTGTCTGTAATTGCAGCTTGTAGGCCATTGTTAAAGACGATGTACTTTTTATTTATCACGCCACTGTTGCTTTGGAACGCAACACTGACTTCTAATGCCGCATCACACGTTGAATCGGGCACTAAATCTAATGAAAAGTTTTCTCTAACTGTTTGACCACCTTCAAAATTTTCAGCCGTGAGCTCTTTAAAATCAACCACTTTATCGCTCATGCGGACAATCGGTGTTGGGCAATAGTTCACCAATTTCCCGATAATCCTCGCCTGATAGATATCCCCTAAACTTTTTCTCTGGTAATCACTGTGATAACCAACATTAAAAACACCGGTATCAAAAGATTTTAACTCTCCCGTACCTCTGACCACTCGATACGTGTAACCAAATAGCACATTTTTAGGGCCCGCTTCCCAGACGCCCACTTCTAACTGCGGGGTGTTGGCCGCAGTTATTTCAACAGAGCCACTATACATACTGTCCTGATAAAGCCTAACACCGCTGTTTTTAAGTGTATTTTTTATGGTTGTTGGCGTTTGGTTGTTAAACCAAATTGTCCGCTCCGCCTTTGAGCCTGAAAACACACAAGCCCATGAAAAGAAACCACTACTGGCAGAGCCCAATAGCGTGCCGGGAGCAACGGTGCCGGGGGTTGTATTCATATCAATATAGACTTCAGGGAGTGGGTTCCACGCATTTCCCGTCGAGCCGGGTACACTATTACCCGGTCGGCATGTCACTCCGGCATACGCGGCAGAAGTTGACATCAGAAGGAGAAAGAACACGCCACTTTGCCATGACCGTTTTTTAAATTTCATTTCAGTAAGCTCCCACATTTGTATTTTTTATTTCGCCTGTGGCAATAATTGGCAAGGCTGTGCTGCGGCGCACTGGTATTTATTAAATTTCAGACCACCGAAGTCATCAATATAAGCGACTTCAAAACTGTTCCATGCCGGGTTTTTCAAGGTCACGGTCGAATCACTAAACGGGGCGACAAGCACTTCAGGGAAATCTTTATCTTTATTTTGATCAACATTGATATTGGTGATCACAATATTAAACGGGGTTGGATTCGACAACGTAATCTGTCCACCTTGTTTTGTGACTTTTAAATCACGCTGAAAATCTTTCTCGGCAGAGACTGTGTAGTCAATACCTTTTGGGCGATAAAACAGTTTTAAGCGTGATTGGATAGTAAACTGAACCGCATTCGCTTCTTTACCTTGCGGTGGAATACCTAATACATTGAAATACAACAGACTCTCCCTGTCCGTGGGTAAGGTATTTTGCCCATCCATATACGCAATTTTGATTTGTTTTTTCTGTTTAGGGCCAATTTTTTGTAAAAAAGGTAATGCCACTAGTGAGTTAGTCAGCTTTTCACCTTTTTGGTTTTCTATCCATGTCTGCGCTAAAAACGAAGAGGCGGTATCTTGGTTTTCAACAACGATACTGGTTCCGCCATCGGCTTCATTAAAAATAACACGGGTTCTATCTAACCCAAGAACGGCATACGCTTGGCTCATGACGCTTGAGAGTAAAACAACGGAAAGTACTTTTTTAAATAATGTCATTTTTTCACCCATTGAAATCACATTAGTGACGACAAGCAATTGAATCGCTACTTTTAGCCAGGAGACTGTCCGCTAAGAACGTACACGCTTGTGCATCTCCCCAGTTAACGCTAAGTTGGTCGCCCATGTTCAACCCGGTTAAGTAGACGATACCGGATTCAGCAATAATGCCTGAAACTTTACCCGTTACGTTATTTTTCACCACTGAGCCTAATGGTGGGTATTGACCATTAGCCAGCTTAATTCGTGTTATCAGTGACTTACCAATATCTGCATCCATTTTAGCATAACCGATTGCCCCATCAGTGAGTGTAGACGCTAAAACATTATCATCAATGTTTACCGTGTCTGGCAGGTTGTTCACATCCACCTTGTATTCCATATTATAGTAGGTCGGAACGTTACTGATGGTGGCTAACCCACGGCTATTCGTCGTCGCATGGCCATTTTCAATCATCACGCCTTGCGCATTTGGCACATCAACCACTAAGCGAGATTGGTCACGATAGGTTAAACGGTGCGCGGAAATACCGTGCTGTGTCGCGGTGACCGAGCCACTCATCGTCATACTTAGCGACGTCATGGAATCCGATAATGACCCCGTCACTTGGACTTGGCCGGCATCCGCACTGTGTGACACATAGGTGCTCACCATGCCTTCCGATAACCCATCTTGGGTCGATGCGGTTAAATTATAGTTCGTGTTGCTATCAACATGACGACTGTAATTCACGTTATTTGCATAGCGCTTGTTGCTGTCACTGTAAGAGGCGAAATACGATATTGATGCATTTTGGTTTTCAGTACTTAATGGTTTGCTGACGGATAAATAAACTTGGTTATCCGTTTTATTATTCGCCCCACGAACTTGGTTTAAAGACAGGGAGATATTCCCACCTTTCATGACGCCTTCATCGAAGAATTTATTGAGCCCCACACTGAAATAGTTATTTTGTTTACCATTCCAATAGGTTTTACGTGATGCGGTGATATTCGCACTCGCATTCATTCCACGTAATTGCTGAGCGTAAGACAATGAAAAAACATGTTTGTCTTTATTGGTATCGATATCTTGTCTGTCGACAAAGTTTTGCTCAACAAAATTGGATAAAGAGTTAAAGGTTCTGTCGGCAAAACGGTACCCGGTTAATGTCAACTGCCCATCAATACTCGGTAAATCTTTGGCATAGTTAATACGGTAGCTTTTGCCTTTCTCACGCCCCAATAAGGTGTCGGCGTAAGATTGGGTGATGTCCACCGAAAAAGCCCCTAAAAAGCCGATATTTTGGCCAATGCCGAGGTTAATGGCTTTATATTTATTCCCTGATGTCGCCACGATTCCGCCAAAAACAGAGGTATGGTTAAACACCCCAACAGAGCTTTCGACAGTCATAAAATTGTCGTTAGCATGGGTGCCATTTTTCGGGGATAGCTGACCTAAATTCAAGGTGTAGCGCGCTTGCCCCTTACGGGTTAAAAACGGAATATTGGTTGTCGTAAACTGAAATTTCGTTTCTTTACCGTTATCCTCTGCCACGGTCACATCAATGGTGCCCATGATGGATTGACTTAAGTCCTTAATCACAAAAGGGCCCGCCGGCACTTTCACTTGGCTGATGATACGGCCATTTTGTGATAAGGTGACCGTTGCGTTTGAGGCGGCAACCCCGGTAATTTGAGGGGCATACCCTCTGAGGTTCGGTGGCATCATGCTTTCATCGGTAAACATGCTCACGCCTTTGAAACGCACGCTATCAAACAAGTCTGATTTAATGAAAATTTCCCCGGCAAACAACTTCGCCGATAAGCTGGCAATGTCCCTAAAAGCGTAGACTTGGTCCCAATCTAAGTTGCGTTTCTTGCTACCCCGTCCATCTTCGCCCGCCAATTTATTCTCATATTGGTAATTTGCCCGTAAACGCCATTGCGCGAAGTTAGCGCCCACATTCCCGAAGGCATAGAGTTGGTTACGTGTTTCTTCGTTTTTACGGATTAAATGATTATCGCTAATCGTATAATCTAAAATTAACCCCGCAATCCCATAATCGCGCATTTCAGGGCTCACCCACGAAGAATAAGTCGATGCCATATATTTCTGAGGTATCGAAATACTCAGGACTTGTTCGCTATCATTAAAATCGATAGCCACATTTTTATCGAGAGAGAATAAATTAATACATGCGTTTTCTTGAGCAGAAAGTAATATTTCTTTCGCTTCTTCATTTAAGGGAAAACGTTTTATTAATTGTGCCGTAATACACGGCTCAATCGTTCCGTCATGATTAATAAACTTAATTTTTTCGCCGCGGATAATTTTTTTATCATTTAAAATAATATCCGATTCATATAAACCTTCACTTAAACTATTTTTTTCAAAATAGCTTAGGTCAATATTGTCGTCTGCAGACAAATTAAGGGCATTGATATTAAAAGTTTCTGCATTTGTATACCCACCACACATAATGAGTGAGATAATATAACCTATATTTTTTTTCTTAAAATACATGTTGGCACTCTTATGATAATCGATAGTGGGAATACAAAGCTTTACGCTAATTAGCGTAAAGCTTTTGCTTAGGCATGATGGCTATCTTATTCGTAGCTTAATACGTAGTTTGCGATAGAGTTGATGCTACCTGAAGTGGCGGCACCGGTTGCTTCTGCTTGAGCAGACAAAATGATTGTGGTGTCAGACGCTTTCAGTGTTTGCTCTAAAGTCTCACCGGGTTTAATCGTTTTACCTGTACTATCTAAGAATGAAACTGCAACGTTATTTGCGCTACCAGTGCTTGACCATAAAGATGCGTTTGTGGCATCAGGTTGGCCATTAAACGTAATTTTTACTTTAGAATAAGGAGTACCTGAAGCACTTGGGTCTAATTGGCAATCTTGTAATTTTAATTCAAATGAATTGAGTGGGCCTTTTTTACCAGCAGCATCTAAATTAACCGCGGCAATATTACCTAATTGAACTTCTTTATTCACATCAGTCGGTGCAATTGTACATGCACCGCTATTAATTGTGCCTTTAAACGTAATTTTACCAGAACCGGCATCCGCAGCCATTGCAGAAATAGAAGTTGTCGTTAACGCTAAGCATAATGCAATTAAAGTCTTATTCATGTTATCTACCTTATATTAAGTCATTTAATTAAAAATTTTTATCTGTTGTGAAGAACGAAACAAATAATATCCATAAAATGAGTAATCAGATATCGCTAAAGTATGTATTTCGCCGGTAGAATGTAACGAAATATATTAAATTAACGCATTGAAATTAAAAGAAAATAAAAAACGAAATATTTATTAACATTATCACTAGCACCGCGTTAAGGCGTTGAATGCAGATCTTTAAGCCAAAAAACAACCCACCATAAGCATTAAACGCCAACATAACCCATAAAAACAAATAAACGCATTACAAGAGTATTTAAGCAGTGAAATATATCTTAAATAATCAAAAACCGAGTTATTGAGATATTTATTTACATCCGTTTATGAGTTTGAAATGACTTTATCGCGTTAGATTAATTCATTCGCATAGAAAACTAGTCTAATCGTTTGTTTTATAATGTTATTTTTTATGGGATTAAATGAAGGCGATATTCTGATGTTTTTCACTTATTTTTATCCGGTAAAGCAGATAAAACAAAAGTTATTACAAAACAATTAGTTAGCATTTGTTATGTCTTCTAAATCTATTATGGTCTTATTTATCCCATGCATTTCTAGGGCGAATATGGGATGAAAATGTGGGTTTTCTACTATTAAAGAAAAAAGGATTACAACCTCAACGTAACAATAGCTTGTCACTTTATGCAAATCAGTCGACAGGCCTATTACAAAATACTGGATAGGATTGAGGAGCGAAAGAAAGCTGATCCATCATTAAGGTCGGGGGATACAATCTTGTTCTTCGGAGTATCAGGAAATACATAAAGAACATAATATTCAATATTCTATGATAGATAGCTACGATTGTTGCCAAAATGCTTTAGCAGAACGAATTAATGGAATATTGAAAATGGAGTACTTTCTGATAAAACCGAGTAATCTAGAGCTAGTGAGAAAATTAGTTGAAGATGCCAAAAACGAAGGTAAAAAATTCATACTAACTAGGAGGCGCCGACCAAAAGACTCTGCTTTTAGTGCTGCCTTAAATTCAGGTGTACTTGGCGCACCATGTTTAAGAATTTAAAACATTTCTACGATTCTTGAGAATATTGTTTTTATTCCATTTTTTTATTCTATTATGGTTAACTAATAAAAATGATATGGATAATAACGAAATATTTAAAGAATGTAGGAATGAATAATCTTAATAACTTCAATAGGTAGGGCATTTAGTTAAGGGCTTAATAAAGCCTCAAGAAAGTTTATAGTCTTAAAGTTTATTATTTTTTTAGGTACGGGTATCACCAAGTTTTGGTGATATAAAATTCCATTAAAAAAGAAATGTTAACATCTTGTTAATTAATGACATGTGGCGTTTAAGACTTGTTGGATAAAAAAACTGTTTTTTTTAAATATATGAGATAAGTAACTATATTTAGTGATGGTGTTTACCCGAAAAATGACGAGTTCGTTAGACATTGTTTCATAAACCTTACTTATGTTAAGGGTAACCAGATATTAATAGTTAATAATCAGCATTTTCAATAAATAAAATTAATGTTTGGTTTTATTTATTACTCGTATGTGAGTTTGTTATTTTTATTTTATTTAATTAGTATTGCTCGCAGTTAGTTATTCTTACGTTATTCAGTATCTACTTTGTATTTTTCAGAAAGGAAATAAAAATGGCAGCTAGATATCCTATTGCCAAAATAGTAGGGAGCAGAATAAAAAAGCTTAGAAGGGAGTATGGATTAACAGGAACTGAAGTGGCAATGGCTTTGAATGTTAGTCAACAGCAGTTTTCTCGCTATGAACGAGGTATTAACAGAATAGATATCGATTCTTTAGTTATGATTGCAGACTTCCTTAAAGTCAGTGTTCATTATTTCCTTGAAGATATAGATTTAGAACAATCAAATAGCTGGACCTCTGAATATAACTCATTATTAAGTCATGGTTTTTATTCAAACAATAAAAAAAATGAAGGTTAGTATTTGTTTTAAGGATCTCCTTATATTTACGGTTCATATTAGAGGTTATATTACTTCACATGTTATCGAACATCTCAAGTCATTAAAATAATGATAAGAATAAAGTTAACTAAATTCTAGTTATATCAATAAAACTATTGATATGGCTGTGTACCAACTAAGGTATTGCCTTAGTATATATTAATAATATCATGAAATAAGGGTTTAAAATGAAAAAGACGCTATTAGCATCTTCAATTATCGCATTAACATTCACTGCTGCATCAACTTCATTTGCTGCGGATGTAGGAAGCGGTACTATTGAATTCAATGGTACTGTGAATACTGGTGCTTGTACCATTGCTCCTTCTTCTGTTAACAAAGAAGTTCAATTAGGTTCTGTTCCAGCGGCATCATTACAAACAGCTGGTTCACAAGGTCCAAATGTTGATTTCACATTAGAATTAACGGATTGTATTTTGGACCCTACCGCAAGTGGTACTGATTATTCTAAAGTAACAGTTAAATTTACGGGCCAAATGGATGCAGCTGGCACCTTATGGGCAAGTACTGGTACTGCTACCAATGTTGGTGTGTTATTCCAAAATGCAAGTGGAACAAATTTAAAAACAAATGATACTGTTGAGCAAAGCTTAAACGCAGGGACAAATGTTATTAATTTATCTGCTCGTATGCAGGCATTAGGTGCAGCTACAGCCGGTTCTGTTAAATCTACAGTCGCTTACGTTTTAGATTACCAATAAGTATTAATATAAAAACATTAAAAAAATAATAAATCTTATATTTGCTGATTATGCTGTGTATAGCAATTGCTTCACAGCATTTTCAGTTATATGAGTTCATTCAATAAATCCATTATAGAATATTGCGGCTAATGAAAAAGAACAATTTTAATAAAAACATAGTGACTAGTTTAGTATCTAGTTTATTGTTTTACACTTACTATGTTAATGCGGATTCTGTTCAATTTAATGAAGACGCATTATCTATTTTGGGTAATACTCATATAGATTTAAGTGCATTTGAGAAAAATAAAATTAGTGAAGGTTCTTATTTTTCTAATGTATCGGTAAATGGTCGAAGAATCAATTATTTTGATCAAATAAACTTTTTAAATAAAGACGAAAATATACAACCTTGTATTTCTAGAAACTTAGTAGAAGTTATTGGGTTAAAAGAAGAATTTATTAAAGAAGTACCAACATGGGAAAATGGTCAGTGTTATGATCTTGCATCACAGGATAAAAATATTCAGGCAAGATTCGATGATGAAAAGCAAGAGTTAATGCTTTCAATACCTCAAGCTTATTTTCAGTATTCTGATGACAATTGGGTTCCGCCCATGCAACGGGAAGTTGGAGTTAATGCACTCGTATTGGATTACAACTTTGTTGAAAACTATATTAAGTATAAGAATGCTCGAGATATTAATAATTTTAGCTCATTCGGTTCTATTGGTGCGAATGTAGGGCGTTGGCGTGTTCGCAGTAATTATCAATATCAAAAAGATTTTAATGATAATAAAAATGATAATTTTAAATGGGTGCAAACTTATTTATTTACAGATTTACCTAGTTTATCCGCAAAATTTTTTGCGGGTAAGTATTATACAGTAAGTAATGTATTTGATTCTGTACGCTTTAACGGCGTTAGTGTCTTTACGGATGAGAACATGCTACCGGCTTCTCTAAGGGGGTATGCACCGAGTGTCACAGGAACCGCGACAAGTAATGCGACAGTCACTATCTCACAAAATGGACGTATCTTGAATCAAATGAAAGTGGCACCAGGGCCTTTTTCAATTGATAATTTGAGTTCCTCTTTATCAGGGACTCTTGATGTTAAAATTACAGAAGAAGATGGCTCTATACGTGAGTACCAAGTTTCCTCGACCAATATTCCTTTTTTAACACGCCCAGGCATGGTGCAATATAAACTGAATGCAGGCCGGTTAGACCCAATGGGATATAAAAACATCAATGATGACTTTATATCAACTGAAGCTTCTTGGGGGATCCTCAACAATTTATCTATTTTTGGTGGTATTTTTGCAACCTCTAATGATGAATATCATGCCTATAATGCAGGTGTTGGGGTAAATATGGAACGTTTTGGTGCAATATCTTTTGATATTACACAGTCGAAGAATCAACTACAGGATATCGCTTTACGTACTGGTGAAAGTTACCGTATTAATTATGCAAAACGTTTTTCAAATTCGAGTCGACTGGATTTAACAGGGTACCAGTTTTCTAATGAAGGCTTTATGTCAGTGAATGATTATATTAGCTTAAAAGAAACTCCGTTAACGCCACATTATCGGCAGAAAAATGTATTTACGACTTCTTTTACACAACAACTCCCTGATTTACAGGCAGATATAAGTTTAAGTTACTCACGGGAAAGTTATTGGAAAGAATCAAAAAATAACAATACTCTCAATTTATCGTTTAATAAAACCATAAATACAAGTTTTATAAATAATGCGATTTTATCATTATCAATTGGTGAAAGTAGCTACGTAAAAGGTAAACGCTCTAAGCAAGCATATCTTTCGTTAAGTATACCATTTGGTGGTGAAAGAAACTCACGGATTCAATACTTTAGTTCTTATAATGATATTGATAAAAAATATAATAGTAATATTAATTACAATTCTAAAATTAATGACAATAATGTTAGCTTAGGTTTATCAAGTAAAGACCTTTTTGAAAATGCGGCAATGAATGCATCCGTTTATCGTGATACGCAATATGGTACTGCACAACTAACGGGATCGTATGGTGAAGATTACCATACATTAAGTGGGTCACTAGATGGCTCCTTGACGATTACCA
The DNA here is from genome assembly GCF_029193595.2 of Providencia hangzhouensis. Classification (NCBI taxonomy): domain Bacteria; kingdom Pseudomonadati; phylum Pseudomonadota; class Gammaproteobacteria; order Enterobacterales; family Morganellaceae; genus Providencia; species Providencia hangzhouensis. The sequence goes on along the minus strand of NZ_CP135052.1, from coordinate 3,843,261 downwards.
ACCAAGGCCCAGTCTTACACCGACGAGTTTATGATAACCAAGCTCGTATGGTTATTGATACAGATAAAGCGAAAGGGGTATCAATTAATAAAAATGAATCAGTTACGAATGGGTTTGGTTTAGCCGCAATTAGTAATGTTCCAACCTATTATAGGTCGACCCAGTATGTAGACCTTAATAATGTACCAGACAATGTCAGCATTGATGACAGCGTGATTGAATCAAATTTAACTGATGGCGCGGTTGGTTATTCAAAACTCAATACATTAGTGGGGGAAAAAGCGTTAGTTACAATTAAATTCCCTGACGGAAATACGCCTCCATTTGGTGCTTTAGTTTATGGCTCTGATAATAATAGTGTATTGGGAATGATTGCAGAGGAAGGGCAAGTTTATTTAACGGGCTTCCAACCAGATCAAAAATTAACGGTTAAATGGAGTGGTGACCAGTCATGTCGAATTATGTTAGGAAAACAAAGCCATTTAGCCAGTAAGAATATAACCTGTAATAAAGAATAGAAAATCATGAAAAAATTTAAATTAATAATAAGTGCTTTAATCTTGATTAGCACATACACACATGCATCAATTTCTGTTGACCGTACTCGCGTTATTTATGATGAAGCAAGTAAAGGTGTTAGCGTTGTGATTGAGAATATTGATAAAAAAGACCCTTATTTAGTTCAGTCATGGGTCGAGAATGAAAATGGTGAAAAAATTTCAGAGCCACTAATTGCTTTGCCTTTACTGCAACGTGTTGAAGCGAATCAAAAGAAACAGGTTAGAATTAGTTTATCAAAAAATGACGTGAAAATACCGAACAACCAAGAGTCTTTATTTTACTTTAATGTCTTGGGTATTCCACCGAAAACTAAACTAGAAAATGCTGTTGAAATTGTTATTCAATCACGCTTTAAATTATTTTATCGTCCAAGTGAATTGAAAAAATACCCTAACAATGATTGGCAGAAAGAATTGAAAGTGGAAAAAATGGGAAACTCGTTAAAATTAACTAACCCGACACCCTATCACATTGTTGTGATTAATGTTAATGATAATGAATCTAAAGTTCCTGATTTTAAAGAAATTGTCATAAAGCCAAATAGCAATTCAACATATTTTCTATCAGATAAACAAGTGAAATCGCCGAAAATGGTTATTACTTATATTGATGATTATGGAACACCAAACTTATTGAAATATACATGTAATACAACTTGCTCCTTATCAAATGAAAAGGATAAGAGATAAATTATGTTAATTTTTAATAAAATAAATTCATTCGCTATATTATTTTTATTTTTGCTAAGTTTTCAATCAGTAGCTGCGGTTAATAATTGTATACCGAGTTCAGGAGCTACAACTATAGAACAAGAATTAACCTTTGATATTACAAATAGTAGTACTTCAATTCCAAATGGTACCTTATTGACATCAGCATTGAGCTCATATATATCAGTGAGATGTGAGTTTACTGGCTCATCAAGTACAACTAATGCCGTTTACTTTAAAAATACAATGCCAACTGCAATTAAAACATTATTGATTAATAGTGGTGTCAGTGTGACGCAACAAAATGCAATTTCATCTCCTAGTCCAGTAACGATAACCAACCCAACTGTTCCAAATATTTATTTGGGGTATTGGAGTCAACCAGAAACAGGAATTACACGCAATATTGCTTTCATGTATAACTTTTATGTTTATAAGGGGGCAAACGCTCTTAAACCTTTTGATACAGGGCTATTTTTATTAGGAACCCATGTGGATTATTTAGGTAAGGATTTAGGCGGGCCAACTTATGTGCGAATTAAAGGTAGCTTAACCTTGCTCTGCCCTGCACCTGCGGTGAATATCACGGCTTCTAATGGGGGAAGTGTAAACTTTGACTCAATTTCACCTAAACAAATGAATGCGGGAGAAGTGGTTAGCCGAACTTTTAATTTAGGTATGTCAGTGCCACAAGACTGCGAAACAGGGCTAAATATATCAGTACGTTTTGAACCCAATAATAATACGGTGCTAGGTGGAAAATATCTTGATATGGGCAATGGGTTACAAACACTATTAACCCGTAATTCAACTGATATTAACTATAATGAAAGCTACAGTATTGGTGAAATCATGCCACAATCACCGATTAATGTCCCTTTTACTGCGACATTAAGCAAGATAGCGGGCAGTACTATCGCTTCTGGTTCGTTTTCTAAAACAGTTCGAGTTGTTGTTTCATATTAAGAGTGTTAATTGACATTTTTTCTATGGTGTTATATTGAATATATATATATTCTGATGCTGAGTATTATTAAATGAAAAAACTCAAATTAGTATTAGTTGATGATCATCCCATTGTGCTTTCAGGTTTGAAAGATACACTTTCTCAATCAATGAATTTAGACATTTTAGGTGCTTACACTCAGGATGCTGAACTATTTGCTTTTTTGAAAAAAAATGAGGTTGATGTGATCGTAACTGATTATATGATGCCTAATAATACCCAATCTAGCGATGGACAGAATTATATTCAATTTTTACGTCGTCAATATCCAAATATTGCAGTGATTGTATTAACGATGGTATCTAACCCAATGATTGTACAAATGTTATATGATTCTGGGGTGAGTGCGGTGGTGTCAAAAGAGGCACCATTAGGTGACCTGATGAAAGCTATCACATTAGCGGGGCAAGGTCGCCAATATCGTGTTCCTGTTGCAGATATGACAACGACATTAAAAAGCCGTAATGCAGTAACATTAAATGATAGGGTAAAGACATTATCACCTCGTGAACTTGAGGTACTGCGCCTTTTTGTTCAAGGTAAGCCTATTGTTGATATTGCTAAGCAATTAAACCGCAGTGATAAAACTATCAGCCTACAGAAAAATGCTGCAATGCGTAAATTGGGTGTTGATAATAATCAAGCGTTAATCAGTTATTGCCTCACACATCATTTGTTTGACTAATTTTTTTTATCCAATTAGCTAATTGGTTGCAGATATTCTGACTAATCTGGGTATCAATGTATGTTGATGTCCGTGAATCTAATGCTGTTTCAAACTCACGAAGCTGATTAGCTAACTCACGTTGTTCAACACTAATTAATGCACCACGGATACGATGGGATAACTGTTTTAATTCTTCTGTGTTGTTATTTTCAACCGCTTGGCAAAATTGAGTAATATCGCTCACAAAATGACGAATAATTTTTTCTCTATCTTCCCCATTTAGCGGGTTAATCACTTTTATTGGCCCCATTTCTGAAGCTGAGGAGGAGTAAATCGGGAATAAACGGTTGAACAATTGAACTAAGGTTTCTAGCTCTATAGGTTTTACAAGCCATGAATCCATTCCAGATTCTAGGCATCGCTCTTCTTCTTCTTTTAATCCATTAGCAGTAACACCAACAATCGGGCATGTTTCGCCTTCACTGCGCAGCTGCTGTGCAAGCTCATAACCATTACGATAAGGCATATTAACGTCTGTAAGGATGATATCAACAATTTCGTTATCCCAGATCACCAACGCTTCTTCACCATCATTGGCAATAAATACCTTACAACCAAGTAGTTCAAGTTGCTCTTGTAGAACAACTTGGTTAATGGGGTTATCTTCAGCAATTAAAACGCGAAGCGGGTATTTATGCATATGAGTTTGTATACGAGATGTTGGACAAATAAGGGGGATCGGTTCTTTATTATTTTGTAGTAAGAATAACTGCTGATTTAACTCGGATAGTCTGAAATTCATTTCAGTGCTTACCCATAGTTGCCCATCCCAATTAGTTGGCAGAGGAAACGATGGAATTAAGATGCCGACGGCAATAACGGATGAGGTATCTATGGGGAGGCTATTTTCTGTGAAATATACATTGGCCCCCCAACGTTTTAGCCATTGCGTTATATTTTCAGTCAATAATGGGTTTGGGGTTTGCAACCAAATATTGGTGTTTTTGAGTGATAGCCAGTGTGTTTGCTGTATATCGAGTGCTAAAGGTAGTGTCACGAGAAACGAGCTACCAACTCCAGTTTCGCTTTGTAAACTTATTTGCCCATCCATCAATTTGATAAGCTTAGAGCAAATAAATAGACCTAAGCCAGTACCACCATAAGCATGAATTTCTGAATGAGCTTGATAAAATGGCTCAAATAATTTTATTTGTTGTTCAGGGCTAATTCCAACACCTGTATCACTGACACGTAGTAATATATTATTTTTATTACTTCTTTTAAGTTCAATAGTAACAGTACCTCTGTGGGTAAATTTAATCGCATTACTGAGTAAATTACCTAAAATTTGTTGCAGTCGGGCAGAGTCACCAACTCTATTTGCTTGTACATTTGGGTCAATAATAGCAAATAGGAGCAACCCTTTTTGCTGAGCAATTCCTTGATATAACTGAACAGTTTGTTGCACTAATTCTAATAAATCAAATGGTTGATTATGAATTTGAATTTGATTAGCTTCTATTTTGCTAATATCTAAAATATCACCAATTAACTGCATAAGTAATTGGGATGTTGTTGATATTCGATCAATAAAGTGAGCTTGTTGAGATGAAAGAGAGGTATTTGCCAGTAATTCTAATGTACCTATTAGACCATAAAGTGGGGTTCGTATTTCATGGCTCATTGTTGCTAAAAATGTGGATTTAGCTCGGTTGGCTTCTTCTGCAAGTCGCTTAGCATCATCAAGTTGTTTTTCAGTTTCTGCTTGGATCGTAATATCAGTAAATGCGCATAAAATAACAGGGCGCTGCTGGTAATAAGTTGCTGTGCTTACGACATAAAGAACATGTTCCCCAGACTTTAAATTAGTTTTAACCTGTTCTGTGTCAGAAAGAACCTTGATAAGTAATTCATTATATTCATTTGAGTCGTGGGGAGTAGATATATTGGTTATTTTTAGCCAATAACGAGCTAACTCATTCGCAAAGCGTAACTGCTGGGTTTCTTTATCTATTACACATAAGCCGATAGGGGTTGTCGCAATAAGTGTTTGGTTAAAAGATTCATTTTCTAAGATAGCTTGCTGGGAGTCTATTGCGGGTTGTAATATTTTTCGTTGGTACCAGCGGTGATATCCCCATCCACAAAATAAACTAAAGAAAAGTGCAATAACTAAACTGATAGGAAGCCACAGGTTGTCTTCAAAAAAAGCCGCATAACTAATTCTATAATATCCAGTCCATTCATCAGTTTTAGATGAAAGTTTAAGAACTAGGCCATCTCTGGTATAGAAAATACCTTCTAATGCTTCTTCTTCAGGTGCTTGGGTTGTTCCAAGTAGCTGACCATATTTTGCATGAATCAGCCAAAATTGATGTGTGAGTGTGGGGTTTAACATTCGCTCCAGCACGCTAAGCCTTGCTTGGCTTAACATACTAACTGCATAAATATTTTTAGGAGAAATGTGAGCATTCTGCCATAAATGTTCATCAAAACCAGCAGGGATGATCCCAATGAGAATATGATCAAATGGCTCAGGACGTAACCAGATAATGTCTTTTGAATCGCTTTCTTGTGATTCTAAAAATTGAGCATGAATAGTAGGTAAATTTTTTCTAATACTATCAATGACGGAGTAATACAAATTTGGAGAAATAGATTCATTTCCTAAAACTGTTCCAACGGAAGGAACGCTGATACTAATTTGGTCGTGTTCGTTGACAAAAAATACTGCAGCAGCTGGAAAATATGAGCCTCCCCAAAAAGTAGAATAGTAATCAGCTAAATAGGCCCCTAAAGAAAATAATATACTGGGAACGTTGGAACACTCTAAACTCTTGTCACAAGCTAGGGTAAATGGCATTGCAACTAAAGATTCTTTACCTTCGAGTAGATATAATGGCGACCTTGTTGGTAAGAACTGTTCTTGTATTGCATAGGTTCGGCTTTCAACTAACTCTATTAAATCTTGATTTTGCTTATTTAAAGATCGTAAAAACTTTTCTTGTTCATTGATATAGCCTATTAGTGACCTAAAATCGACTTCTAGGCGTTTAGTTTCTTGTTGAACAATTCGCTCTGCACTCCAAATCAATGTTGTTATTAGAATAAATAACAAAGGAAAAGCAATGGTAAGTATGCTATTCGTGCGTCCTGATGTGCGAGTTATCCTTGAAAATGCAGTCGGAGAAGGGGTAGGCATAGCGCTGTTCTCATCGATTATAGGCAAACTCCATGATTTTCATAATAATATAAAATAAACAAATTAAACAATATTTCTTTACGCTAAAGGTTATACAATTGCTGAATTATAGTAGTCTTTCAAATCATCTAATTCCCAGCCAAAACCATTTAAATTAGTGATATAGTGTGAAAGTTTAGGATGATGACTCACGACATAGAATAGCCTATGGTAAAAATCTGGGAAATTAATACCGAGTATAAGAATAAATTTAAACAATACATCTACGGTTAACGCATTCTCCCCTCGTTCATAGCGCGATAATTGCTGTTGGCTAATGCCTAACTCTTTCGCAATGTTCTCACCACTAATTCCTAATTCTTGCCGGTATTCTTGTAAGCATTTACCAACTAGTTGGCTGATATAATAAGTTGTATCTTTTTTCTTTTTCATGAGGAAACTTGACCCTAGTATCATTGATTCATAAAACTATTTTTATAGCTAAGAGTAAATTATGACGAAAAGAAAATTTTAGAATATAAGGTATTCCTTAATTGAAAGTTTTAAATAAGATTAAGTCATTTATTTTAGGTTCATATGCAGAGTCTTATTCTAAACATTATAGTTATTTGCACTTTGTTTTATGGGGTTATTTTTATTACTTAACAACATGTTAAGCAGAAATTGTGAGTTGTTCGGTAAGGTTGAGTAGGTTTTATTACATTAAGGCTTAGTTACCTTTTTATTACAAATTATTATTAGCACTTATTGATTAATATTGTATTTGATTATTTTTTTAGCTCAATAGCTAGGAATAAAAAATGATATTGTGGTTTTTTAATGATTTATTTTCATAACTATTAATATAAAAACTTATTTTTAGGTTCTTAGATAAGACAATAGGCTAATAAAAACACGTAATATGAGTTAAGCTTGGCTGTCTAATGGATGAAATGAGAAAAGGGTGAGAATAATAATCTAATTATAAACTTTAGTGTTTGGTTTTTTTTAGGTAATTCCTGGTTATTTGGTATAAGTCAAGTTAATTGACTTTATATTATAGCTGATTGTATATCAATATTCTGTATAGTGGCGGACTAACCATGTCTAGTAGACTGAAAGGGTATAGAAATAAGTGTTTAGGTTAGATAAAAAAAAGATTATAGATTTCAGATTCTTTAGCCGAGTACTCAACTTGAGCTTAGAAATATAAAAGCAAAAAACCGCCTTTTGGGGCGGGTTCTTTAAATATGTGGTGCCCAGACTCGGGAACATTCAGCTATTTAATGAATTGATTTTCAAAGTAAATCTATTTTATCTTTTTGTCAAGACCCATAATATGCCCCTTTTTTCTACATTGATTGCCATGTTCTGAGCTGACACCCCACCACGGTAAATAATTCAGCTCGGGTGGGGTGGTCTATGAAATCTACCCTCTCAGGCAAACAGCACTGTTAGTGACTCACAGCGAAGATGAAGCACAATTGATGGCTGAAAAATTAACTATCTGAAAAAGGGCAGATTAATTCAGAATGATGATCAATTGAAAGCTGTAAAGCATATGGGGAAGACATCTGATTCGGTATAGCCCAGATACAGGTCCCCTTGATCCGCAGAGGTGAAAATAGATTTGGAATTTAATATGAAAAAACGAGTTATAGGTTTGTTTTTATTGATAGGACTACCTTTGGTTGCAATAGCTGATAATATTCACGTGACGGTGAATTCCTCTATGTACTCTTACCCTGATAATCGGGCGTGTATTAACCCCATTTAACGAGATGTATGCCAGTGTTGATGTAAAAAATACAAGCACAATTCAATGCCAGTCAATCTTGTCAAAATAAAGAGGGCAGTAAGAGTATTTTTGTACACCAAAAGATTACAGCAACTGTGACACTGAGTAATGGAGATAGTTGTCACCAGAGGTTCTCTGCCATTGTATTATTTAATGGATTTGATCAAACAGGTCAGTATTTGCTGGTAAATGAAAGTATTGATGATTTTAGTACATATAATTTTGATAACAAGATCATGTCGCTTGATATTCCGGATGGATGGGCAATGCGGTTTTTCAAAAAAACTTTCAGGGTGACTATTATACCCGCTCTTCAGGAAAGGGAGATGCAGATGATTTTCCACACAGCATTAGCTCAATGAAAATACCTCGAAAGAGGTAAACTGACAATAAAAATATAACTTGTTAATTTACTTGCGTGAATTATGTTCGCTTTAATCGTTATGATTAAATTTCGTTATTTTGTATTTCATGACCTTGTGGGTTTTATCCAGTATCTGTGTAAATGGTTTCTGATAAATTATTTAGAAAGGCATATGGTTTATGGTTATCACAGATGAAGCATACCAAAGATGATATGCATATTTATTAGTTTTTTGATTTGTTTTGTTAGGCTATGGTGTGAATGGGGTGAATAGATGGAGATATATCTTTAGATGATTTTAATGGCGCATGTGTGAAATTGTCAGAGTTTTTTCCGATTAAAGATGGGATGTGATATAAATAACTCTGAATAATACCAAGTATATAATCCTACACTTATAGCATATGATAACCTGACTTATCACTCATTATTTTCGACTATTAAAATAAATAATAAAAAAATAATATATATTTTTTCCATTATGGAGATTTTATGTCATTGAACACAAATGATGGTTCTAAAGTATATACACCTCTCTCTTTGGCTCTATATGACTGGTGGGTACTAAATATATCTAATAACTATGCATGGCGTTGTAATACTGATGAATTTTTAATTCCTCACTTTAAATCTCATCTTGGTAACAACCATATGGATATTGGTGTTGGGACTGGTTTTTATTTAAAAAAAGCTGCAGATGAAATTAATAAAATATCACTTTCCGATCTTAATATTCACAGTTTAGAATATGCTAAAAAATATATTTATGATGAGAAATTAAACTCTTGTTTCTGTCATGATATTTTTAACAGATTTACTGGTGAGTTGAGAGGGGCATTTGATTCAGTATCCATATTTTATTTATTACATTGCTTGCCAGGGAAAATGAGTGATAAGAAACAAGCGATAATAAATATCAGTGAAACACTTAAGGATGATGGCACTTTATATGGTGCGACTATTCTTGGAAAGGGGGTTAAGCATAATCGTTTTGGAAGTAAGCTAATGTCAGTCTATAATAAAAAAGGAATTTTTAGCAATGTTTATGACTCTGCGGATTCACTTGAAACGACACTTGCTTCTTTGTTTGAAGATGTTTCTGTTAATATTCAGGGGGCGGTTGCATTATTCACTGCTAAAAATAAAAAAATCAAGTGTAGTAAAATATAATTATCTGTAATAAAAAATGATTTGCTTATATAGGTGACAATATATTCTTTTTTTGATTTTACACATGATGTTATTCAGCTTAATCGGATAACTGATTGGGGGAATATTTTAAGAAATAAAGAGTGGCTTTCACTTCGAAGGCCACTGTCATCATCAAATGGGGGAGATGTAAAAAAACAAGCTTGTGTTGTTAATACTCAGCAAGAGTAAAGTTAATTATAGAAAACCGGCCGCTTTAAATTTTGCTAATGCATCCGTTTTTTGTGCTGCAGTTAATGGGCGTAGTGGACGGCGGGGGTCACCAACATCAATACCATGTAATTGCATTGCAACTTTACCTGCAGCAACACCACCGTATTCTACCAGCACACGAATAATTGCAATTACTTTATCCATACATGCAGCGATACCATCGTAATCACCAGTGTTAAATTTCTCAATTATTTCAAGATATAAAGGAGCCGCATAGTTATAGGTGCTTCCTACAGCGCTTAACGCCCCACAAGCTAACCCTGCCGGTATAAATTCATCTACACCAAATGGAATGTCGTATTTACCGCCATCAACACGTAAACAACGTTGAAATTCATACATATCAGGAGAATTAAATTTCATTCCGGATAAATTCGGAATTGTTTTTCCTGCCGCTTGTAAAAATTTTTCCATGTCAATGTTTAGACCTGACATAGTAGAGTGGTAGTAATAAAAGCCTTTAGAAGGCGAATTCATCGCTGCTAAACGACAATATTCAACTAAGTCATCTACATTGCTTGGTTTAAAGAAACAAGGACCAATTACTGATGTAGCTTGAATATCTAACGTTTCAGCATGACGGGATAGCTCTATAGTGTCTGCAATACTGAGTGCACCTGTATGAACAATGATATCTAGTTGTCCTTGACTGGCAGCAGCCCAGCATTCAGCGACTTTTTTGCGTTCTTCGACAGAACAATGGATACCTTCTCCTGTTGTTCCTAATACGTAAGCACCAGTGACACCACTTGCAATAAGATGTTCTGCAATTTTATCAATGACAGGGTAATTAATACTGCCATCGGCAGCAAAAGGTGTATGAGGTGCAGCGATTAATCCAGAGAGTTTTTTCATTATCATTCCTTTTTGGAGGTTGATTTCTTTATTTATTATAATATGGAGTTTTACTCTATATTAAGGCTCAATCGTTCAGAACGCAATAATGAAATTAGCGTTAAAGAAAGAGAAAAATGAAAGTGTGATCTTTAGCTGGTTTTTGTTCAAGACCACATAACACTGATTATAAACTCATGCTGAATTGGTATTTTTTAATGCATTTAGTGTACGCAGTTTTTGCTCTTTGACCATTTCAGGTTGAGCTTGGACAAGTAGGGTATATAGTAAGTCTAAAACGAACAGTTGTGCTGTTTTTGTACCAATAGAATCACCTTGTAATTTCCCCTGTCGATTACCATTAATCAGATAATAATTGGCATATTCCATAATGTGTGAACCTAAATTATGCGTTAGCGCAATTGTGGTAGCCCCTGCTTCTTTTGCAAGTTTCAGTGCATGAACTGTTTCCGGTGAGTTTCCGGAATGGCTGATACCAATCGCGATATCACCCGGTTTCAATAAGGAAGCCTGCATATACATAAAATGGTTATTGGTAACAGCATCCACTCGATATCCAATACGCATCAGTTTATTTTTTAGATCCTCTGCTGTGATCCCTGAGGAACCCACACCGCAGATAAAAACATAATTCGATGATAGCAACGCATTTACAGCATCTTGAACTTGCGTCATATCAAGTAAATTTAATGTTTCTGATAACACATTATTGATGGTTGCTTGTAATTTTAAACCTATAGTATGGATATCATCCTGATGGCTAACTTCAGCATCAAGGATTGGTGATTCTTCACTATCCGATGTCGCCATTTCAATGGCTAAATCCATTTTAAAGTCTTGAAAGCCCTTATAGCCTAAAGTGCGGCAAAAACGCACTACAGTTGCCTCACCCGCCTTAGTCGCTTGGGAAAGTTGTGCGATGGAAAGCTGAGTGACTTCAACAGGATGAAACAGGATATATTCAGCAATACGCTGTGATACTCGCGTCAGGCTATTTTTCATTGCCCCTAGTGTATCGAGTATTTTACCTGGCTTCAGTCTGGTAACTGACTGTTTTGTCATGAAAATTATCCTTGTTTGCCGAAGTTCAAAGGGAATGGAATTCTGCTAACAAGAGTATCAATTCTGGCGGGTTAAAAAAAGCCTTGCTCTTATAATTATGTGATAATAACAAAACGCTTTATTCCATTTGCATCAATATACAATTTATTGATGCATTAGAAATAAAGCGTTTAATTGGAACTGATGAAAATTAACTAGTCAGCAAATTAAGGTTTACCTTAATTACTGCTTTTTTTAATATACTGTTTCCTTTCTCTGCTGCTATACCTGGTTTATGGGGTTCATAAGGCATAAAAATAGCAAACATAGAGGGTGTTAATGACAATGTTTGACAATTTTCAATGACATCTGTGAGTTGGTAGTCATCCGCTTCACTGTAAACAGTGGCATTTTTAGCCGAATTTCGAACGCCGTAATCTATAACTTCCTCACCGGATAGTAAAATTTGTATATCAATATAGCGATGATGTAATTCTGCACATTTTTGTTCTCGAGATTGTGTTTCAAATGACATCACATTCATGAATACATCATTATCATCAATAGGGTAGCTTCCCGGTTCTAAAGAGAATGGGTCGAGTGCGATTGCCTTTTTAATTATATTACGTAATACCAAATTCATTTCAGGCATTACTGCCGCGTCAGATATATGACCAAATAACATAGATACCTCCTATGAGTTCCTTGATATTTCACTATCATCCAATGAAATTTGTTTTGCTGCCGAGAAAAATGGCGCAGTAATTGTACCAATAATGACTACTGACATAGCACCTATTACACCATAGAAGAAAAAGTTAAGGTCACTGCCATAACGGGCTGCTAATACAGCAATGATACTTACTATAATGCCTGCGACCGCACTACCTGCATTAGCACGTTTAACAAAAATACCTAACATAAATAGTCCGGTCATAGGGCCACCCATTAAACCGATTAAACTGTTAAAAGCATCCCATATTTCAGACTCGTCAGATAAAACTAGCCAAATTGTTGCTAAACTGCTGAATACTCCAGCAATAATTATAACTAATCTGGCGACTTTCATTTTTTGTTCTGAACGCCGTTCAACTTTACTTAAGCGAATATAGATATCAGAATTAAAGCAACTAGAAATACTATTTAAGCTACTAGATATGCTCGATTGAGCAGCGGCAAAGATAGCTGCAATGATCAGCCCAGAAATACCCACTGGCATTTCTGTAACAATAAATAAGGGTAAGATACCTCCGGTATTAAAACCTTCAGGTAACAAACTTGGATTTTGTTTGTAATACACAAATAGGGCTGAACCAATGGCAAAAAAGAAAATAGGAATAATGGCAACTAATTTAGCATTTGTGATTAAAGTACGTTTAGTTTGTTCGATAGAATCAGTCACAATGTAGCGCTGGACAACATCTTGGCTTGCAGTAAATTGTTGAATATTGGCAAATAAAAAACCAATCATTAATACAGGAATAGTACTGTCAGTCCAACTCCAGCGTAACTGTGCATCCGGGAAAAATTTATCAGCCTGTGCTGTTGTGGTAAAAATCTCACTAATACCTCCATCAACTTTAAAACAAATCATGATAAAGATTAAAACAGCACCACCTGAAAGTAACAATCCCTGAATAACATCTGTCCAAATAACGCCTTCAATCCCTCCCATCCATGTATAAATAATACATAATAGACTAATCAGTACAACTAATATAATAGGGTCTATCCCTATGAAAGGACGTAGTGCGAGTACGGTCAAATAAGTGATAATTGCAATACGACCAATATGAAATAACATAAATGACAGGCTGGCAAATAAACGACTTCGTATATCAAAACGGGCTTCTAAATACTCATAGGCTGAAGTAATTTTTAATTTTCTAAAGAAAGGAATATAGAAATAAAATACTAATGGCAAAATGGCGATCGCTAAATATTGGCCAATAATAAAAGTCCAATCAGAAGTATAAGCTTTCGCTGGAATTGACATAAAGGTAATTGAGCTTAATGTTGTTGCAAAGACAGAAACACCGGCAGCCCAACCGGGAACCCGCCCCCCGGCACGAAAATAATCATCCGCTGTTTTTTGGCGTTTAGAGAAATAAACACCAACGAGTAACATTGCGGCTAAATATCCAAATAGCACTGCATAATTAACGAAACCAAAATCATGTAATTGCATTTTTTTAGTCCTGCCATATGTAAGGTAAAAGGTAAGAAGTACGACAGTTTTTTAGTGTTTCCTAGCCCAAAGAACGGCTCCCCAAAGTCCAGCATTATGATGATAGTGAGCAGCTAAAATAGGGACTTGTAACGCCTCGGGCTGTTGTCTGATAGCTGCTTGAACAAGCTCGATATATCCATTTGCTAATCCAACACTTCCACCAATAACAACACAGTCGGCATCTATTATTGCTTTAATATCAGCAACTAAATTAGCTATAGTACTTGCTGAGTTTTCAATTATTGTTTTCGCTTGAAGGCTTCCCTGGTAATAGGCAGTAAAAATAGCTTTAGCATCTTTACCTGCAAGTTCATTTACAGCTTGTGAAGCAATGGCTCGGCCGGAAGCGATAGCTTCGACACATCCATAACGACCACAGCCGCAAAGAGGGCCATGAGGATCAGCTATAGTGTGGCCTAGATGGCCTGCAATACCTCGTTTTCCTAGCTGTAATTGTCCTTGTTGAATTAGGCCGCCCCCAACCCCTGTCGATACTGTAATAAATGCCATATCAGAGATATTTTCATGGCGGTAATCATATTCAGCCCATGCAGCAGCTTGAGCATCATTGAGTAACCAGCAAGGCAAACCGGTTATTGTAGAAAGTGTTTTTTTTAACGGGAAATTTTTTAATCCTCCCAAATTATTAGGATTTAATGCAGTTAATACGCCATCACAGATAATCCCTGTAGAGGCTACGGCGACACCATCTGCATACGCTTTTAGTGGTGTAGTTATCGCCACCAAAGCTTCATAGAGTTGAGTTGGTGATGCACTTGCAGGGGTTGTAATTTGAGTATGGTGCGTAAGTTGATTGTCTCGACTGATTAATGCAGCCGAAATCTTTGTTCCTCCAATATCAATTGCTAATACATTCATTTAACTAATTCCTGCTGTAACTTGAGGGCATGGGTAAACCAATCACAGACATGTTCAAGTCGGGTTAATGCGGAACCAACTGTGACAGCCCAAGCTCCAGCTTGTATAGCTCTTGCTGCAATCATAGGTGTGTTATAGCGGCCTTCGGCTATTACACGGCATCCATTTTCAGCGAGTGCTGCCACTAATTGTAAATCAGGTAATTTTGGTATTTCACCACCGGTATAGCCAGACATAGTTGAACCAATAAATTCTGTTCCTAATTCCTGGCAATACATTCCCTCATTAAATGTGGAACAATCTGCCATTGCCAACCTATTGAAGTGGTGTATGCAAGCCAATAACTCATTGACTGGAACTGGGCGTACACGATCCGTACCATCAAAAGCGATAATATCGGCACCTTCTGTTGCTAGTGCTTCTACATCACTTAACCAAGGTGTGATCCTGACAGGACTATCCAGTAAATCGCGTTTGACAATACCAATAATTGGCACATCAATAAGAGGGCGAGTTGCTTTTAAATTATCTATTCCCTCAATTCGTACTGCTACTGCACCTGCATTAACTGCAGCTTGAGCCATTGCAGCAACAATTTCTGGCTTATCCATAGGGCTATTATCGACAGGCTGGCAAGAAACGATCAGCCCTCCTTTTTGTTGAATATCCGTAGTCATCTTTTCAATCAATGCCATTTTGAACTCACCATTTTATTTTGAAGTATAACTCCAATTAATGTTATTTTATGAAGCTAAATTCCTCAATTACGAAAGTCGTAATTTGTGAAGAAGATCAAATAATAAAATATTTTTCTTAATTTATTGATAAATATGAAAAAATAATATAGTGAGTAATGGAGTAATTACTCACTATAATTTTTGGCATCTTTTTACATAAGATTTAAAAGTGGAATTGTAATCCTAAACGATACCTAGTTTGACGGGCGTCACTGGTCGGGCTTACCGCAACATTTCCAACTTCAATATAAGGAGTGAATGTGTCACTCAATTGGTAAGAGAAAGAGACATTATGTTCATAATTACGTTTCTTATTATCATATTTTATGCCATCGCTATACATTTGTGTGTAGTCATATTCAATTTTGTATTTATTATATTTATAGCCAATAAACGCATCAAAGCGATTTGTTTTTTCGTCATCAACAGCTTTTTTTGTTTTTCTGGCATAATCAAAACGATAACGGCCTGCAATATATAAACCGTTATCAAAATTATATTGCGCCTTTAAATAAGGTTTATAAATTGATGTGTCTGTAACTGTTTCAAAAATTAATCCCGGTTGTAACGTTATACTTTTATTTATCTTATGGTTGTAACTTAGCCCCATTTCGATAGCATTATTAACAACATCACTAAATACTTTATCTTTTTCGCCGTCAACACCACCTGACTTTATACTGGCATCAATATAAAATCCGATACCATTTGAAAATGAATGAATAAAGGCAATGCGATCTTTATTTATTCTGGATGAATCTGAATATTCATGACGAAAGTCTAGTGTAGTCGCATTTAATTGAAATGACATAAAAAAAGTACAACATGCCAATAAAATTTTATTATTAAACATAGTTTTTACCTGAGTGGATAAGACTCCATAAATTTAATATGGAGTTCTTGGTTGGTTATTATAATTTATAAATTTAACTGGTTTAGTTAATAATTAGCTCTTTATCTTTTAATGTTAAAGTGATTACAGAATTAACTGCCTCACCTTTTGTAGTTTCACCTCCGATTAAATATAGTGAATTACCATGCTCAATAGTGATTCCATAACCAAGAGGGATCGGTAATTCACCAATTACTTTCCATTGATTATCAATCAACCCATAAATTTCTTTATGCCATTTTTTGTCTAAATCCTGATGTGCAAAATAATGTTTCTGTGAATACTTAGCCTGAGACCCAGGGAAGTTAGCACCCCCAGCAACAAGTAAGGTATGAGCACTATAACCTGCAAATGCACCAGCCAAGCCATCTTGCTGCTGCTCAGGTGATGGTGGAGGAAGTTTCTGTACAGTAGTATTCCACTGTAGTTGATTATTTTCTAATATAGCCGTTTGTATTTCACTAGTACGTAACCCAGGTTTTAATTCACCGTTAATCAAGGTTATTGAATTGTTATCATTTACTACTAATGAAGAACCCGCAGTTCCATTAAAAGGAATAGTGCCTAATGAACCCCATTGATTATTATCTGCATTATAAGTTAGTATGACTCGATTAAAAAAATAGCCTTCTATGGGTTTATTAAAGTAATCATTAATAACTTTATTTTTAATAGATGAATTGTTTTTAGCATTATTTAAATTAATGAAATATTTATCAAATATTTGCTTGTTTACTCCTCCAAGAATGATAGCTTTATTGGTGCTGATACTAACTCCTGCATGACCAACCAAGCCATAAGGTGAACTAGTATCTATTTTTTCCCATTTGTCTTCACTTGGTGAATAACGATAAACATCTGTTAATGAGCTTATTGTTTCACTATCAATATTTTCTTTTCCCGCTCCGCCGAATATATAAATATTATTATTTAACTTAATTGCTATAGCTTGGTCTCTTGGCGTACCCGGAAAATCAGCTATTTTTTCCCATTTTTTTTTATTTTCATTAAGATCAAGTTTATACCATGAGTTTCCTGTACTACCTAAACCTATGTAAATAATATTTTGGTTAATTACTCCGGTTCCATTTTTTAATGTCACAGGAAGGGCGGGGAGTTTCTCAGCAAAACTGGTCGATGAGAATATTGGTGAAGACAGTATTATGGTGAAAAAGAGATAAGATATTTTCTTTATTATTTTCATACGCGTTCACTCTTGTAGTGGTTATAAGTGAGATTTCTATTTAGAATTAAACTCCAATATAAAACATCAAATGAAGTATAACTTCAAATTAATGTTTTATAAAATGTGAAGATGGTCAAGTTATCTTTTTAAACTCTATATTTTTTCCTTACCTGAAGGTTAGTCTTAATTTAATTTTGAATTAATACGAGCTATGTAAACATGTGTTACTAATTGATAATATTGATATTTATATTACGTTGGTGATATAAGAACACGCAAGCCATGCTAACACTGTTATAAAACATCCCGACATAGTTGAATATACCGCTCCGGGTTTCTTTCCATATTTCGGATAAAACTCATTAAATAGCGCAGCATATTGCTACACATATTATTTTATGTATATCTGCCAGACACATTAAAGCGTAGCATGACTGTATCAGCTCAGATTTAAGCTGACAGGTTTCGTAGATAGAACACAATTCAATCTGATAGCCTAGTGTGAATGAAAAGCTGAAATTGACATATCTGTTAAAGTTAATGATTTGTTTTTATGGAATACTTACACAAGAAAATAAGAGATAGGTTTATGAGGGGGTATAGGTGTCTTTAACAGCAAAGAACATCTGCAAAAATGGCATGAAATCCAGTAAATAAATAACGTGTTGCAACGACCTGAAATCTACCGTAGCTAGAAAAGCAAAAACCCGCCTTTTGGGCGGGTTCTTTAAATAAGTGGTGCCCGGACTCGGAATCGAACCAAGGACACGGGGATTTTCAATCCCCTGCTCTACCGACTGAGCTATCCGGGCAACGGGGCGCATTAAACCGTATTCAGCCGTTTGCGTCAATGCATTTTTAATAAAAAACCACTTTTTTTTACTGAGTGTTTTCTTTTTCAGCAAAATGTGTGTGTTTAGTATGCGTTAGTTGTTTTTTTAACTTAACGCTCCTTTTTTACGGCATAGTGCGATTGTTAGGATATCCTCAGAAAGGTGTTGTGCAATCTCGACATCTTGAATGTCTCTTTGTACTAATAAACGGTTTAAACAGCCTTCAAGTACTAGTTCCATTTGGTTAGCAACCAATACAGAGTCTTCAATATCTAGCTCTTCTAATAAGTTTTTAGTGAAGTGAAACGAATTGTCTTTTTGCAAGCGACTTAATTGGTGGATAGGGTGCTCTGCATCTGGGTAATAATTACATGCAGAAATAAATAAACAGCCAGGGAAACGCCCTTGGCTGACTTTTTCTGATAATTGTTGGTAGCGAGCCATTAATTTTTGCTGTGGGCTTAGGGACTCATCTAGCAAAGTCTGTCGCTGCCATACTTCGATTTGCTGGCTATGATAGCGTAAGCAATCATAAATAAGCGCCTCATCGTCTGGCCAGAACTGGCGAATAGTAGAGAAATCAGATTCAATTTCACTGAGTAAATTCTCTGTAGATGCGGATAAGCCTTGAATTTCCAATTGATTTAACGCATGGCTCAAAATAATTTCGCGTTGGATAGGCATTGTTAACTCCATCACAATAATGTCTGATTTTTATCCATCATAACAATGTTCAATTGTGAATTATAGCGGTTTGCAGTGCTATTATGAGTCGTCGTTTTCGAAGGAGAACGAAATCAAATAGGAAATTAAGAGGGGGAGTTTAAAGCAAACAGGAGGGGGAAGAACCCCCCTGAAACGAACTTCATGGATTTATATCGGTCTTAGTTGATCAACTTAGCTTCTAATGCAGCATCGATATAATAAAACTGAAAGACTTTTTTCATAAAATCATCAATATCATGTGTTCGTAATTCGAGAGCTTGTAAAATATCTAAAAGACCTTGGATCGTAATCGCATTTTTACCTCTTTCATAACGAGAAACTTGTTGTTGGCTAATTTTTAAGCGAGAAGCTAATTGTGAGCCAGTTAAGCCCACCACTTTTCTACGGTGTTTTAAAAAGCTTCCAATATAAACGGTTACATTTGTATTTTCATTTCTTTGAGTATTTAGCATTACTCCTCCAAATATATAAATATTGAACAAATAAGTTATTTTTCTATTAAAGTTTCGTGATGTTTAATTTGTGTCACTCAGAGTGATTAAAAGATAATTATCAGACTTTTCGGATATTATTAAACAAGGGTCAGTTAATTATTACCAATATTTATGGCGGATTGATTTTAAATTTTTGATAGATGATTTCTATCTTTGGCACTCTCAATTCGTGTGTGATGAGAGGCTTTTTAGTGTTATTGTTTGTCTGTTTTTGCTTTGTTAGTGATTTATTTTGATAGTTATTTATTTTTACTTTATTTTTGAATTTATATTTCTATTTGTTATTTTGAAGAAATGAATGAAGCAGCTTGTCATTATATGATTATAGTCATTGTTTGTTACACTTATATGTAGAGTATTAATATAGATATATTGTTAGAAAAATACTTATTTCTGATTTTAATTTAATTATTAACAACCGAGTTCAATATATTTTAAATATATTTTTAATAAATGGCTTAGTTTTTTATCTGAATGATTATTATATTTTTATAATTTCCTCCGTGACTTTGTATAGAATAACAAAAATAATATGTTATATGTAGGCATAGAAAACCCGTGCGATTTGCACGGGTCTTTATAATATTAATTGATACTAATATAAACTATAGGATCATACCGCCGAATAAGAAGCCGAATGAAACAGCTAATGCGACAGCGATGGTACCTGGAATAAAGAATGGATGGTTAAAGACAAATCGGCCAATACGTGTTGTCCCTGTATCATCCATTTGTACTGCTGCAACCAGTGTTGGGTAAGTAGGCAGAATAAATAGACCAGAAACCGCAGAGAATGATGCGATAGCCGTTAATGGGCTTACATTCAGCGCTAATGCCATAGGCATCAATGCTTTTGCTGTTGCAGCTTGTGAGTATAGTAAAGCAGAACAGAAGAAGAAAATTACCGCTAACATCCAAGAGTGCTCATGGATTAAATCACCGGCAGTTTCTTTGATCCAGTCAATGTTATGCTGTACGAAAGTATCACCTAACCAAGCAACACCTAAAATACAAATACATGCGCTCATACCTGCTTTAAAGGTACTTGAGTTCAAGATTGCATCAGTATTAACACGACAGAAAATAGTGATTAATGTCGCTACAGTCAGCATGATAATCAAAATAGCATTTGTGGTGTTCATTAATGGGGTTTCGACAATCCCTAAGCTTGGGCTGTTAATGATGGCATAACAGACAACGCCAACAACCCCAAGTAAGAACAGCAGTACAGAAGACTTAGCACCGGCTTTGATTTCTTTTACTTGGCTACCACGCAGTTCAACTAAACCTTCAGCTAAACGTTTTTGGTAGATAGGGTCATCGGATAATTTAGAGTTAAAAGTCCAAGAGATGATGAACGACATCAAAATGATAGCAAGGAATGTCGCAGGTAATAGAACACTTAAGAGAGAGATGTAACTGACTGTGTTACCTGCACCAACCATTGCAGGGTTTTCCATGACGGATGCCATGTAAACCACTGCAGCAGAAATTGGTGATGCTGTAATACCTATCTGAGCAGCAACAACCGCAGTTGATAATGGACGGCACGGTTTTACGCCTTGCTCTTTTGCAACTTCTGCAATAACAGGCAGTGTTGCTAAAGAGATATTACCTGTCCCTGCGAAAAGTGTCAGGAAGTAGGTAACAATGGGTGCAAGAATGGTGATGTATTTAGGATTGCGGCGCAGTAATTTTTCGGTTTGGGCAACTAAATAGTCCAGACCCCCAGCAATTTGCATTGCAGAGATAGCGGCAATAACAGCCATGATGATTGAGATAACGTCAAATGGAATGGTTCCTGGTTTTACGCCAATAGCAGCGAGTACCAGTACCCCAAGGCCACCGGCGAAGCCGATACCTATCCCACCTAAACGGGCCCCCAAAAAGATGGCCAGCAGAACAATAATAAATTCTACGGCTAACATAGTGTTTACTCCTCGACAAAATGAAAATTAAAATTATGAAACTGTTATGTTAATTATTTGTGTGTGTATCAATCAAAAAAGGCACGCTTTCTATTGAGAGGCGTGCCTTTATTTTTAAGTGTTATTTATGATAAACATAAATTTTTAGTCATCAAAGCGTTTTGCTTTATAAGCTGGGTGTTTTAAGTTCTCAATAGAGAAAATATCATCCAGTTCAGCTTCAGTCAGTAAACCGCGTTCTAAAACAACTTCGCGGACGCTCTTACCGGTTTCAGCACAAATTTTACCCACGATGTCACCATTATGGTGGCCAATAAATGGGTTTAAGTAAGTGACGATACCGATGGAGTTAAATACAAATGCTTCACAGATTTCTTTGTTTACTGTAATGCCGCTAATGCATTTTTCTTGCAGATTACGACATGCGTTGCTCATTAAAGAGATGGATTCGAACATCGCTTGGCCAATCGCTGGTTCCATTACGTTTAATTGCAATTGACCCGCTTCAGCAGCCATTGTTACGCAGATATCGTTACCAATAACTTTGAAACAAGCTTGGTTAACAACTTCAGGAATTACAGGGTTAACTTTTGCTGGCATGATAGAAGAACCAGCTTGTAACTCAGGTAAATTGATTTCTTTCAGACCTGCACGAGGACCGGAAGATAACAGACGTAAGTCGTTACAAATTTTAGACAGTTTCATCGCCAGACGTTTTAAGCCCGCGTGAACTGTGATGTAAGCGCCGCAGTCAGAGGTTGCTTCGATTAAGTCTTCTGCAGGAACGCATGGTAAACCAGTCACTTCAGCTAATTTTTTAACGGCAAGCTCTGAGTAACCAGGTGCAGTATTCAAGCCTGTACCGATAGCAGTAGCGCCTAAGTTAACTTCGAGCAGTAATTCGATGCTGCGTTTTAAGTTTTTCTCTTCTTCTTTTAAGAGAGTAGCGAAAGCATGGAATTCTTGGCCGACGGTCATTGGAACAGCATCCTGCAACTGGGTACGGCCCATTTTCAGAATGTCTTTGTATTCTTCAGCTTTAGCTTCAAAGCCTTTTCTCAGGTATTCAACAGATTCAATTAACTTCAGTACTGAGTTATACACTGCGATACGGAACCCAGTAGGGTAAGCATCGTTAGTGGATTGACTTTTGTTCAGGTGATCATTTGGGTTGAGGAATTCATATTCCCCTTTTTTGTGACCCATCAGCTCTAAACCGATATTCGCCAGTACTTCATTGGTATTCATGTTCAGTGATGTGCCCGCACCACCTTGGAATACGTCAACAGGGAACTGATCCATGCATTTGCCTTCATTCAACACAACGTCACAGGCTTTGATAATAGTCTCTGCGATATTACGAGGAATAGTTTTCAGTTCTTTGTTGGCTAAAGCTGCCGCTTTTTTTACCATAACCATGCCGCGGATAAATTCTGGGACATCGTTAATAGTGCGGTCGCTGATATAAAAGTTTTCAATCGCACGCAGAGTATGAACACCATAATAGGCATCAGCTGGAACTTCTTTTTTACCTAACAGGTCTTCTTCGATACGAGTATTGTTTGACATGAGAACCTTCTTAATTAGATTACAGTTACTGTCCGTTTATGCGCTTTAAAAATCTATACTTCGTAAAACAAAATTCACAGGTGATTAATATTGCAAAGTAAAACTTTACAAGCAATTAACACCGTCTACTACGTTGTCAGCATTATGATCTACTGATTTATGGGTAGATGATATGCTTTTAATCATCTATTGCCTTGAACCTAGATCACTATATAGTTTGATTTATGCAACAGATTTCACGTTGTGTGACATTCATCACAGATAAGTATCATTAATGAAAAAAATCTGTGAGTTGAAAAGCGTTATCTCTGCCCCAATTATTATGGCTATACTAAAGAAAAAAGCGAATATTGATAGTTGTCTCTTAGATGCAGTTCACAAAGGTTTCCCTAGGGGCGTAAAATAATCGATAGCTTATTGAAATAAAGGAGAACTTGTGCGCTGGTTACCACTCATTCTGATATGTATTCTCGTTTACATTGAATCCGTGATTTTTGTGCGGGTTGCATCCGAAGTTGGTGTTTTAATGACGCTAATTTTGGTCGTTTTGACATCCTGTTTAGGTGTGTCACTCGTTAAAAATCAAGGTATGAAAAATGTACTACAAATCCAACAAAAGTTAGCATCGGGTGAAAGCCCAGCAGCTGAAATGATCAAGAGCGTTGCATTGGTTTTAGCGGGCTTTTTGTTGATTGTGCCGGGGTTCTTTACAGATTTTATTGGCTTACTATTGTTACTTCCGCCAATTCAAAAGCTTATTGTAATGCGCTTAATTCCTCATATTCGTTTCTACCAGCCGGGTTCAGGTTTTAACCAAACAGGAAATAGCGGCTTTCAACGTGGCGATACTTTTGAGGGGGAATTCCAACGTAAGCAAGATGATCCTTCTTTTACAATCGATAATTCAGATAAAACAGATTCATCGGATAAAGACGAACGCCCTAAACCATAAAACCACCCTATTTATGGGGAGATAAAAATGAAAAATTTTTTATCTCCCCCCTTGAAGTCCCTCTTCTTCGCCCCAATCTGCTCAAACATGGTACTAGTTTATTTAAGACATGCTGGTATCGTCCTTTTACCTAGTATGGACTTTATTTATAGGAGAACTATTAATGAAAATTCGTCCATTGCATGACCGTGTTATCGTTAAGCGTAAAGAAGTTGAATCAAAATCTGCCGGCGGGATCGTTCTAACGGGTACTGCTGCAAGCAAATCAACTCGTGGTGAAGTTCTTGCTGTTGGCAACGGCCGCATCCTCGAAAATGGTGAAATCAAAGCACTGGATGTGAAAGTTGGCGATATCGTAATTTTTAACGATGGTTATGGCGTGAAAGCTGAAAAAATCGACAATGAAGAAGTTCTGATTATGTCCGAAAGTGACATTCTGGCAATTGTTGAAGCGTAATTTTCACTTAAAACTTCTCAACGAACGAAAAGAATTTGAAGGAAAGAGATAATGGCAGCTAAAGACGTTAAATTTGGTAGTGATGCACGTACGAAAATGCTTCGTGGTGTGAATGTTCTGGCAGACGCAGTAAAAGTTACTTTAGGTCCTAAAGGCCGTAACGTAGTTTTAGATAAATCTTTTGGTTCACCAGTTATCACCAAAGATGGTGTTTCAGTTGCACGTGAAATCGAATTAGAAGACAAATTCGAAAACATGGGCGCTCAAATGGTGAAAGAAGTTGCTTCTAAAGCTAACGACGCTGCAGGTGACGGTACAACAACTGCAACTGTACTGGCTCAAGCTATCATTACTGAAGGCTTAAAAGCGGTTGCTGCGGGTATGAACCCAATGGACCTGAAACGCGGTATCGATAAAGCAGTTGTTGCTGCAGTTGAAGAACTGAAAGCCTTGTCTGTTCCTTGTTCAGACACTAAATCAATCGCACAGGTTGGTACTATTTCTGCAAACTCCGACGAAACCGTGGGTAAATTAATTGCAGAAGCTATGGATAAAGTCGGTAAAGAAGGCGTTATCACGGTTGAAGAAGGTACTGGTCTGGAAGACGAGCTGGATGTGGTTGAAGGTATGCAATTTGACCGCGGTTACTTGTCTCCTTACTTCATCAATAAACCAGAAACAGGTGCTGTTGAGTTAGAAAACCCATTCATCCTGTTAGTTGACAAAAAAGTCTCTAACATCCGTGAATTACTGCCAGTATTAGAAGGCGTTGCTAAAGCAAGCAAACCACTGTTAATCATCGCTGAAGATGTTGAAGGTGAAGCACTGGCAACTCTGGTTGTTAACACCATGCGTGGTATTGTTAAAGTTGCAGCGGTTAAAGCACCGGGCTTCGGTGACCGTCGTAAAGCCATGCTGCAAGATATCGCAATTCTGACTAACGGTACTGTTATCTCTGAAGAGATCGGTATGGAGTTAGAAAAAGCGACATTAGAAGATTTAGGTCAAGCAAAACGTATTGTTATTAACAAAGACACTACCACTATCATTGATGGTGTGGGTGAAGAATCTGCGATTGCGGGCCGTGTTGCACAAATTCGTCAACAAATCGAAGAATCTTCTTCTGACTACGACCGTGAAAAACTGCAAGAGCGCGTTGCTAAATTAGCAGGCGGTGTTGCTGTTATTAAAGTGGGCGCAGCAACTGAAGTTGAAATGAAAGAAAAACGTGCTCGTGTTGACGATGCTCTGCATGCAACTCGCGCAGCGGTTGAAGAAGGTGTTGTTGCTGGTGGTGGTACTGCACTGGTTCGCGTTGCAGCGAAACTGGAAGCACTGACTGGTGAAAACGAAGAACAAAACGTAGGTATTCGTGTTGCTCTGCGTGCGATGGAAGCGCCAATGCGTCAAATCGTTACTAACGCAGGTGAAGAAGCCTCTGTTGTTGTTAACAACGTGAAAGCAGCAAAAGGTAACGAAGGTTACAACGCGGCGACTGATACTTACGGCGACATGATCGACATGGGTATCTTAGACCCAACTAAAGTAACGCGTTCTGCTCTGCAATTCGCAGCGTCTATCGCAGGTCTGATGATCACCACTGAAGCGATGATCACTGAACTGCCAAAATCAGACGCACCTGACTTAGGTGCTGCTGGTATGGGCGGCATGGGTGGAATGGGCGGTATGATGTAAGCCAGCTGGCGACATCAAGCTTAAGTAGTCACTAACTCAGTTAGGGCTACCCACCACAAAACCGGTATCGTTAGTGTTCCTAGCGGTGCCGGTTTTTTTATTGGTTTTTAATAAATATATAACCATTAATTATTGATGAATGTAATACCTCGAAACGATGTACAATTAATGCGTTATACGATTTATTTTTGCGTCAATGTTGCTTCACAGGTTATATTTAACGTAAGGTAAATGGTTTGAATTAGTAAAGAATAGAGCAGGTTCTTGGTTAATTTGTGGTAAACTCTATTCGGCTGGTGATGTGCGGCAATTATGGCGCTGTATGTTAATCACCTCCTAGATATTTCAATTAATAGATTATTGAAACTAAAGCGATTTTCAAACCAGCTGCAAAAACACAATGAAAAAATGAGGGAAAACATGCGAATTAAAGTCTTGCTTGGTGCTGCTGCATTATTGCTTTTAGCAGGTTGTTCAACAACAACTAATTTGACTGCGGCAGGCTCACAAGTTCGTTTTGTTGAGAATCAACCAGGAAGTGATTGCCAACTTCTCGGTCAGGTTGCAGGGACTCAAAGCAACTGGTTGAGTGGTGTGAATAATGAATCTAGCTCAATGCGCAGCGCAGCAAATGATTTACGTAATAAAGCCGCGGCAATGGGCGGTAACGTGATTTTTGGTGCATCAAGTCCAAGTGAAACTGTGTTATCTAGCTTCATTCCATTAGATAGCAAAATGGTTGGCCAAGTTTATAAGTGCCCCTAAAATGAATTCATAGCGCCCAAATGATGATTTGGGCGTTTTGCTTTCTAGTTCTGCCTTAAATTAAGGTCAAGCAGTGTTTTACTTGGCTCTCCCCCAATTTCCCGAGCGAGCTTAGGTACAAGGTACCCTGAGACTTTACTCAATAATTGCTGTATTAATTGTCTAGCTTCAGTATCACTCACTAAAAAGTGAGCGGCACCTTGGACTTTATCTAATACATGTAAGTAATAAGGTAAAATACCCGCATCAAACAGAGCATTACTTAAATTCATCAGAGCTGTCACGTTGTCATTAACTTGGCGCAGTAATACGCTTTGGTTTAATAATGTCACACCTGATAACTTTAGTTTTTGCATAGCATTGGTGAATGACTCGTCGATTTCGTTAGCGTGGTTAACGTGTGTCACCATAATTACTTGTAACCTTGAGCTAGCAAGGCGTTTACAGAGAGTTTCAGTGATACGTTCAGGTATCACTACAGGCAAGCGAGTATGAATTCTAAGGCGTTTTATATGTGGGATCGCCTCTAATTGGCTGATAAGCCAATCGAGTTCATGGTCTTTTGCCATCAATGGATCACCACCTGAGAAGATGATTTCATTGAGTTCGGTGTGGTTTTTTATATAATCCACAGCCATCAACCAGTTATTTTTATTTCCTTTGTTGTCTTCATAAGGAAAATGCCGGCGAAAACAGTAGCGACAGTTGACTGCACAGCCACCTTTTACCAGCAGTAATGCGCGGTTGTGGTATTTATGCAGTAAACTTGGAATTTCATTATCCTGCTCTTCTAGTGGGTCAGTAGAAAAACCTGGATGTATATCAAACTCTGCTTTTGCGGTTAATACCTGCAATAACAGAGGATCTAGTGGATCGCCTTTCTTCATACGGGAAATAAAGGGCACTGGAACGCGTAAAGGAAATAGTTTACGTGCCTCACTGCCTTCTTTTGATAAAAGGTGATTTTCTAGGTTAAGTATTTGCAGCAATTCATCTGGATTAGTGATTGCTTCTGCAAGTTGTTGTATCCAGACTTCTCTGGATGAGGTATTTTGAGTTACAATATCGACCATTTTTTGGCTATGCCATTTTTAGTTTATAAATTAGAGGATCACCATGGCTACTTATAGTACCAATGAATTCCGCTCAGGTCTTAAAATCATGTTAGATGGCGAGCCTTGTGTCGTTTTAGAAAGTGAATTCGTCAAACCGGGTAAAGGTCAAGCGTTCGCACGTGTGCGTATCCGTAAACTGATTTCTAACAAACTGTTGGAAAAAACATTTAAGTCTACTGACTCTGTTGAAGGTGCAGATGTCATGGATATGAACTTAACTTACCTGTACAACGACGGTGAGTTCTGGCATTTCATGAACAACGAAACTTTCGAACAGTTAGCAGCGGACGAAAAAACCGTTGGCGATAACGCAAAATGGTTAGTTGACCAAGCAGAATGTATTTTAACACTGTGGGACGGCCGTCCTATCGCGGTTACTCCACCTAACTTTGTTGAGTTAGAAATTACTGATACTGACCCTGGCCTGAAAGGTGATACCGCAGGTACAGGTGGTAAACCTGCAACACTGAGCACTGGCGCAGTGGTTAAGGTTCCTCTGTTTGTTCAGATCGGTGAAGTGATCCGTGTTGATACTCGTTCTGGCGAGTATGTTTCACGCGTAAAATAACGGTTGATCCTATACTGAATCGTTAAAAATAAAAAGCCGTGGTCGAATGCCACGGCTTTTTTTGTCTATTTTTTAAGGCCTAACAGCACTTAAACCCACCTTTACCACCGTAACGTGCATCTTGGCGCTCTTTAAAAAACTCTTCATAGGTCATGGGAGTTTGGTCAGGGTGCGTTTTTTGCATATGAGCGACGTAGTTGTCGTAATCGGGGACGCCGACCATCATTTTTGCCGCTTGGCCTAGGTAGCGGGCTGCTTTTCCCAGTTCTCCAAACATTTTTTCTCCTTCATACCTCGCGCTACAGCGTTGTTGACTGCTCTCGGCCACCCAAGTCACATACTGTTATGTATGCTCCTAGTTTCTCCTTCATACTTCACGTTGTTGCTGCGTTGGCTTCATTCGCTAACCCTAGTCACATACTAGAGTATGCTCCTAGGGATTATCTTCTTTGCCGCTTTGCTCCAACGTGAATTATTTTGGAGAAAGAGTATATGTCCTAAACAGTGACAAGCTTTTCCGCGAAAATCAATGATGGCGTGTATTTGCCACGATTTCTTCATAGTTGGCTGGCATGGCTTCGTATGGTACTTCATTCGCTGTTGGTTGGTCGGATTTTAATGCCTTCAACGCAGTGCGGATGGAGAATAGAGCCAGTAATACCACAACAATCATAAAGAAAATAGTTAATCCTGCATCTAAGCGGTTATTGAAAATTAACTGAGTTAATTGAGATTCCGTATATTGAACTGGAATATTACCGCTATCAATCATTGCTTGGAATTTATTTGCGACAGCTAAGAAACCAACACGGGCATCTTCACTGAAAGTTTTCTCCCAGCCTGCAGTCATCGTACAGATTAACAACCATGCAGTTGGGACTAAAGCGACCCATGCATATCTTTGGCGCTTCATTTTAAACAGTACCACAGCACACAGCATTAATGCCATACCCGCTAACATTTGGTTCGCGATACCAAACAATGGCCATAAGGTGTTAATACCGCCAAGTGGGTCGACAACACCTTGGTGAAGAAAATAACCCCAAGCCAGCACACATAGCGCGGTTGCTATCAAGTTTGCGGGTAACGAATCGGTACGTTTCAAGGATGGAGAAACCACACCCAGTAAATCTTGCAGCATAAAGCGTGCCGCTCGAGTTCCTGCATCCACCGCGGTTAAAATGAACAACGCTTCAAATAGGATGGCAAAGTGATACCAGAAGGCGACATTCATTAGACCGCCAAGGGCACCGTGGAGAATATACGCCATCCCAACAGCCAGTGTTGGAGCACCTCCGGCACGTGAAATAATACTGGTTTCACCCACATCATTAGCAATGCTGTTAAGCTGTTCAGGGGTGATCTGGAAGCCCCAGCTACTGACGACTTGGGCAGCAGAAACGACTACATCTTGTGTACCTGCGGGAGCTAACATTGCCATGGGGCTATTCATGGCGAAATAAACACCTGGGTCAATCACACAAGCGGCGACTAACGCCATGATAGCTACAAAAGATTCCATCAACATGCCACCATAGCCGATAAAGCAAGCTTGGTTTTCATTCGCCAACATTTTGGGTGTGGTGCCCGATGATATCAGTGCGTGGAAGCCAGAAACGGCACCGCAAGCAATGGTAATAAATAAGAATGGAAACAAGTCACCTGCCCAAACCGGGCCTGTACCATCAATATATTTGGTCAGCGATGGCATTTGTAGATTTGGATTGAGGATTAAAATACCAATTGCCAAACCAATAATAGTACCGATTTTTAAGAAGGTTGATAGGTAGTCTCGTGGGGCAAGTAGCAGCCAAACAGGAAGTACAGCGGCAACAAAGCCATATCCCACTAACATCCAAGTGAGTTGAACACCAGTATAGTCAAAATAAGGTGCCCAAGTTTCGCTTTCAGCGACCCAACCCCCAGAGATAATTGCAAATACGAGGAAAACTAACCCTATAATAGAGACTTCACCAATGCGTCCTGGCCGTATATAACGGGTATAAATACCCATAAAAATCGCCAATGGAATAGTAAAGGCAACGGTGTAAGTTCCCCATGGGCTATGAGTGAGGGCTTTTACGACAATCATAGCGAGTACGGCTAAGATAATCACCATAATCATAAAACAAGCAATTAAAGCCAGAACCCCTGCCGTATTACCCATTTCTTCTTTAACTAATTCACCCAGTGAACGGCCGTCTCGACGTGTTGAAACAAACAACACCATAAAGTCTTGTACGGCCCCTGCTAGCACAACCCCGGCAAGTAGCCAAAGCATGCCTGGTAAATACCCCATCTGTGCCGCAAGTACAGGGCCGACAAGTGGGCCAGCACCTGCGATAGCGGCAAAGTGGTGGCCAAATAATACTTTTTTATCTGTCGGTACGTAGTCTAAGCCATCGTTATGACGAATTGCTGGTGTCATACGAGTTGCATCAACTTGGAGTACTTTTTTAGCAATAAAAAGCCCATAATATCGGTATGCAATCAGATAAATACACACGGCTGCAACAACGATCCACAGGGCATTAATCTGTTCACCTCGATTTAAGGCGATGTAACCCAGTGAAAAAGCACCAAGTAATGCGAGCACAATCCATATTAATTGTTTACCCATAGCCATCCCCATCTGTTCAGTTGATTACTTTTTGTTATTTGTTTAAGTAAAACTGAGAAAGGTATAACCATACTTAAGTCAAAGAAAAAGTAGCTAAACCGATACACCCAATTGAAATTTGAGATAAATTTCATAATTGTAGCCAGTATCACTAATTTAGGATTATTTATTGGATTTTATTTGGTTTTGAACTAGTGGTTGTCTATTGATTTGGTTTTTTATCTTGATTTATTATTTATTTTGAAATTAATGACTGTTGATGTGTTTTTGCCGATGAGGGGATGGGTAAAGGTAGGGCAAATAATCGGAAGTTAAAAAACCTCCGATTATTAATTGGTTAACTAGGTATGTCTTAATTTTTGAATTATTTTTTTGCCAAAAAGTGTAGTAATTAGGCCAAACATGATTAAAACAAGGCCAGCAACTTGTACGCCATTAATGTGCTCATCAAGAAATAATGCACTACTGCTTAAACCGAAGACGGGAACTAACAATGAAAAAGGAGCAACACGCCACGCTTCATAGCGACCAAGTAAGACACCCCAGATCCCATAGCCAACAAATGTTGATAAATAAGCTAAATAGATAATGACACCAAAGACCGACCAATTAAAACCAGATAGCCCTTCAATAATTGCTTCTTCGCCTTCTAAAATCCATGAACTAATTAAAAAAGGGATAATTGGGATCAGAGCACTCCAACTGACTAAAGATAGGGCACTACATTTCTCTGCGCCTTCCTGTTTCATAATAATTCTATTGGTGATATTACCACAAGCCCATGATAATCCTGCAATTAAAGTAAATGCTAATCCGAGCAATGGGATATCATCTAGCCCACCGGCAGTGGCGCCATTGGCTAACACCGTCAGCCCTGCAATCGCGATAAACATACCAATAAAGTGGGTTGGCTGTAATGATTCCTTTAAAATCATTGCGCCAAGTAATAGGGTAAAGAAAGCTTGGGATTGCAATATGACAGAGGTTATACCCGCAGGCATTCCAACTCGAATAGCACAAAATAAGAAGGCGAATTGACCAAAGCTAATCGTTAGCCCATAGAGAAGCAATAATTTGAATGGAATTTTAGGGCGTTTAAAAATAAAAATAGCGGGAAAGGCCACAAACATGAAGCGTAAGGCACCTAATAATAACGGCGGAAGTGCAGTTACCCCGAGCTTAATGATAACGAAGTTAACCCCCCAAATAATCACTACACAAAGGGCGAGTAAGATGTCTCTGA
Source organism: Providencia hangzhouensis (assembly GCF_029193595.2). Taxonomy (NCBI): domain Bacteria; kingdom Pseudomonadati; phylum Pseudomonadota; class Gammaproteobacteria; order Enterobacterales; family Morganellaceae; genus Providencia; species Providencia hangzhouensis. The sequence goes on along the minus strand of NZ_CP135052.1, from coordinate 3,810,767 downwards.
GACTCATGCTGTTTTCTCGATGAACTTGCCAGATAAGACACCTACTTTACCTGTGTATAATTTTGAGTGCGATGGTTATGATGCTTAATCATAAAAAACAGTATAAAAAGGTTAAATATTATTACTGATTTGCGCTTATTTGTTATTTTTCGTTGCTTGAGTCTTGTTACATGAATGTTTATAATGGATTTTCACTTCATACGTATTCAGGACGACCTGAATTAACGTCATTTAAATATGGGGACGACCCCGAGTATTTAACGGGAGCAACCAGCTATGGCTTGGATCGTCCTTTTATTTGCGGGTTTATTAGAAGTTGTATGGGCTGTCGGTTTGAAATATACCCATGGTTTTACACGTTTAACACCGAGTATCATTACCATTATTGCGATTATTGCGAGTATGGGTCTGTTAGCTTACGCAATGCGTGACTTACCTGTCGGCACGGCTTATGCAATTTGGACCGGTATTGGTGCAGTAGGTACGGCAATTGTTGGGATTATTTTTCTTGGGGAATCAGCGAATATGTTTCGCTTATTAAGCCTTGCCTTGATTATTACAGGGCTAATTGGTTTAAAAGTATCAAGTTAGCTTTCAAATTAAGCATTTTTTAATTAAAAATGAATAATAAGCGGGTGACAGAGAAAGTTACCCGCTTTTTTTGATATTTTTGGGGACATAGAGAAAACAATTCTTATGTTATTTTTCGTTATAACGCGATGGCCAAATTTCAGATGGTGCAACACCCAAAAACTCGGCAATAATACGCTCTCCTTTTGGCCAGCGTCTTGATAGGGCGTTATTTAATGTTGATGAGTTTAACCCTGCTGAACGTGATATTTCTGAAAGAGAAGAACCTTTTTTCTTTATTGCTGCAATAATATCAGCCGAGTGCCAGTCTTGTTTCATATGATCTCCAATAGTTAATATATAAATATAATTTAAATTATTTTAATGAACTGTAATTCAATTGAGATATAAAGATAAAAAAATAATTCTTAATTTTGAATACCTTTAAATTTTGGCCTTTGAATATTTATTTTTATGTGTTAAAGATATAGATTCAACGTTTTTATTATCTTTATTTTTATTTAAATAACTAAAAGGTGATTTTTATGGATATAGAAAGCAATAGGATGGAAAAAATAAGTGCTAGTGTGAAATTAGACCTATGTAATTATTTTAATTGGAATGATATTGATGTTAATTATAATATTATTGATATTGACGAAAAAAAGATATATGCATTGTCAAGCGACTATGAATGGCAATTAATTTATTGGCATCATGATATGGATTTATCATTAAAAGAACGGTTATTTGCGGGTGTTCAATATTGGAGTAATTATTCGGAAGCATACCAGAAAATTTTAACCAAATTAGATAAAGGAAATAAAAAAATTGATTTTTGTAATAGATACAATAATTTATTTGAGATATTTTCACTCAATGCGAATCATAAAGTCCCATATGATCATTTACTTTCATTGTATCGATGGCGTTCAATAGTTTCTGAATATGCATATGAAAAATGGTCTGAAAATAAAACGGTTGCATTACCGTTACGCCAAAAAATTGAATTAGACGAAACCGCACCTATTATTTGCAGGGGTAATGAAATCTCTAATTATATACGTTTTGGGCAGTTGTCATTTTCAAATAAAGAAGTATTAACCATCCGTTTGTTGCTTTCCCACCGAAATATAAATGAAATTAGCCGTATTCAAGGCTGTTCGGAGGAGGACGAATATATAAGGGTTAACAATATCAAGAAAAAATTAAACTGTGAAATGGTATCTCAAAAGGAATGTTTTTCGGTAATGAAAGATCACGGGATTACATTAGCAAGCTTAGAAAAATTAATGCCTATTAATTAATTTAACTATTTGTTTCATATAGGGATATGGGATCATTTTATGAAATGGAAATTACGTTTTGGCGCTGTAGCAGGGCATACCTTAGAATTTTATGATGTTGCAATTTTTGCAGCGATTTCATCATATTTAAGTGCAGAATTAACTCGGCTAGGTTATCAGCAAGCAACGGAACTTGTGTGGGGGATTTTTGCTTTACGCTTTCTTATACGGCCACTAGGTGGGTATGTGATTGGCCGTTATGCAGATAAAGTTGGTAAAAAACCAGCAATGATTTTGGTAAGTATTCTCACCGGTAGTGCAACATTATGTATGGCATTTCTGCCAATTGAACTCTTAGGGGTATATACGCCTTTAGCCATATTATTTCTTCAAATGTTGCTATCTTTTAGTTTTGCGGGTGAAAGCCCATCACTGTCTACCTATTTATATAAAGACTCTAAGCCCCAAGAACGAGGTAGAATTTCGGCGTTGTTAACTGGAAGTGCGGTTGTTGGTGTTATTGGCTCGTTAGGAATCGTGTTAATTCTCGAAAATATATTAGACCCTGAAACCATGCAAAGGGTGGGGTGGAGGATACCACTACTATTAGGTCTAGGTAATATACTGATCTGTTTTTGGTTTCGCTATCGCTTACCAGACCAACCCATTGAGTATGATGGGTGCCAAAAAATAGATTGGCTTAAGGCATTTAATATTTTACTGGTTGTTATTCCTGGTTCGGTTATTTTTTATACCTTAAATTTTTCATCTTCGTTTTTACTTAAGGAGTTAGAGCTAGAAGAATTTAAAAGTATATATTCAATGATATCATCAACTTTATTATTGATTTTAATGGCAATAGTTGGCTGGTTAACAGATAAATACAGTTACTCTGAACGGGTGTTTAACTTAGGGGTAAAGTTAGCTGCCATACTATCAATTCCTATTTATTACCTAATGTCGACTAAGGTTTTATCATTAGTACTTATCTCCCAATCGTCAATTATTATTATTTCAGCAATGGTTTTATGTAATTGGAATTATGCCATGGCAAAACCAGCCAATGGACAAGTTACGACTTTAAGTATGGGATACAATCTTGCATCGACGATTATAGGCGGGTTAACGCCTTTAATTATCAACTATTTAGTCATCATTGATGTTTCCTTGGTTGGTGTTTTTGTTTCATTGAGTTCGTTAACTCTATTTGTTTCATTGTTATTGAGTAAAAAACAAAGGTTATTAACTATTTAAATGTAAGGGTGACATATGAATATAGAAAATAAACACCTAGAACTTTCTTGTTCTGGTTTTGGTGATAAGTTTTTAAAGTATTTCGATTGGAATGATATAGATGTTACTTATAGTAGAGTAGATTTGATTAATCATTCTGTAAGGACTATTTCTAGTAATTATAATTGGGTTCTTATGGTTTGGGATGATGATTTAGATAAGAAAGTAAAGGAGCGATTAATCCCTGGTATTCAATATTGGAATAATTACTCTGCCGAATTTCAAAAAACATTATCTAAAACAGATAAGAAAGAAATGAAAGTGGATTTTTGTACTCAATATGGCGGTGTATATGAAATTACATCAATAAATTCAAGAAAGAAATTCTCATCTAATGAGTTATTAGAGCTCTATAAATTAAGGGCTGTTATTTCTGATTACTCCCAGCATGTCTGGAAAGATAATGAAAATATTATTTTACCACTTAGGGCGGACATAAGCTTATCTCAACAAATTGAAGATAATAACCGAGATATTTTAGATTTTCATCATTATATGCGTTTTGGTAACATTCGTTTTACCCGTAAAGAAATGATAACTATTCGTTTATTATTATCACATTGCCGAGTAAAGGAAATTAGTTATATTCAAGGTTGTTCGGAAGCGACAGAAAATAAACGTATTCTACGCATTAAAGAAAAACTAGGTTGCTCTTATACTTCACCTAGTGGTTTATTTCAGGCTTTAAAAGAAAATGGCATTACTCTTGCGTGTTTGGAATCTTTGGTGAGTTATCCTTAAATTACAATATACATGTTAAAATGCTGGATTATTAACGTGATTTAGAGTGGAAATGTGGTGGCTTTAATTAATAAGTCTCTAAATACTAGTGGAAATGTTGTTTTTTTTGAAAGTATTAAATTTAATCATTGTAAACATAACATAAATTAAGGATAGTGTATGGATATAGAAAACAATTTATTAGAAAAATCTTGTTATAATTTAAAAAGTATTTTTTCGAATTATTTTGATTGGAATGATGTAGATTTATCCATAACTAGGGTTGATCTTAGTAATAAGCAAGTAAGTATTATGTCAAACAATTATGAATGGCTACTTATTTATTGGGGGGCTGATTTAGATTTACGTTTAAGTGAAAGGTTATCTCCAGGAATTCAATATTGGAGCAATTACTCAGAAATCTTTATAAACACATTGGCAAAAACAAAGAAAAGAGAATTGAAAGTTGATTTTTGTGCTAAGTATGGAAATGTATATGAAATCACATCCATTAATTCTAGAAAGAAAATTTCACTAAATGATATGATATTACTTTATAAATGTAGGCCAACGATTATAGATTTTGCATATGAATCATGGAAAAAAGATAAAGATAATTATACTATTTTACCATTGCGTGAGGAAATTAAATTCCCAGTGAATATAGTTAATAAACGTAGTGAACAAGAATTTGAACCTTTAGATATTCACCCTTATATGCGCTTTGGTAATATACGTTTTACTCGTAAAGAAATAATAACTATCCGATTATTATTATCACATTGCCGTGTAAAGGAGATTAGTTATATGCAAGGTTGTTCAGAAGCGACAGAGAATAAGCGTATTCAACGTATTAAAGAAAAATTAGGTTGCTCTTACACTTCACCTAGTGGTTTATTTCAGGCATTAAAAGAAAATGGTATTACCCTTGCTTGTTTGGAGTCTCTGGTGAGTTATCCTTAATGGTCAGAATATTTTACGACAAGGAAATTCATTAATAGAAAAGGGATAAAAATGAAATGGAAATTCAGGTTTGGTGCGGTTGTTGGTAATGCTTTGGAATACTATGATATTGCAGTTTTTGCGGCAATATCTACTTATTTAAGTATGGAGTTAACTAAACTGGGTTATGCCCAAGCGACAGAAATGGTATGGGGTATCTTTGCGTTGCGTTTTTTAATCCGCCCATTAGGCGGATATGTTATTGGTTGGTATGCAGATACGGTAGGAAAAAAATCCGCTTTAGTATTAACAAGCCTGATAACGGGTACGGCAACATTAATGATGGCACTGTTACCTATTGAGTTTTTAGGAAACTATACGCCATTTGTGATATTAATTTTGCAATTAGCACTTTCTTTTAGTTTTGCTGGGGAATTTCCTTCTTTAATCACTTATTTATTTAAGGATTTAGATGGGAATATTCAATCTAGAGTTTCATCAATTATTGTTGGTAGTTCTTTATGTGGAGTAATCGCATCATTAGCTGTCGTTTTCATGTTAAAGAACACATTTTCTGAAGAAGCGATGCAGTCAATTGGCTGGAGGCTCCCACTATTAATTGGTTTAATTAATATTTTAATTAGTTTTTGGTTTAGAGCAAAATTACCGGATTATAAAAGTGAATTAGATGAAAAACCAATATTCAGTTGGCTCCATGTATTTTGGGTTTTCTTATTTACCATTCCTGGTACTGTCACTTTCTACTCTCAAAATTTATCAACTTCATTAATTATTGAAAAATTAATGATAGACGAGATAAAGAGTTTTTATGAAATATTTTCGTCCGGTCTATTGTTAATTTTTATGCTGATATGTGGTTGGTTAACCGATAAATATAGCTCAGTTAAATCTGTTTTTAATATGGGAGTCATTGGGATGGTATTGCTTTCAGTACCACTCTATTTTTCATTGCAGCTAGATAATTTACTTCTCGTCTTTTTCGCTCAAGTCGTTATGTCCGTATATTCAGCGATGATATTGTGTAATTTATCGGCCGTACTGATGGATAAATCTAATGGGCAGGCAACAATACTAGGCGTAGGGTACAATGGCGCCTCTGCCTCTATCGGGGGGATAACGCCTTTAGTCGTCGGTTATTTAGGTCACTTTAACTTAGGTTATGTTGGGCTATTTGTTGCGGTTTGTGGGCTTTCCTACTTTATATCTACTTGGTTGCCAAAACCAAATCCTGTTTAGTGTTAGTTATGATTTGATCCCCCTTAAGGGGGGTTAAATATCAATACATTAAAGCTAATGGGCCAATTACTCCAGGGGCATTGGCTAAACTGACTAAAATTCCTTGTAATTTACCTTGGTTAGCTTGATTAACTTGAGCAGCAAGAGCATTTAGCGGCAATGGGTGAGAGAGATGTTGAACAAGACGAGGCGATGTCATTGTTATTAAAGGAAGCTGTTCAAATCATGGATAATGATGATGGAACAGAAGCATTTTTGTTTGGTTTAGAATCACTTATTCGAGGCTTTAAGCCCTAAAAAAGAAAAGGTATGACAATGTGCTGTCATACCTTTTATTAAAATAATGTGTGATTGAATTATTTACAGAGTAAATACACCAATAATTGCAATAACGCTAATGATTGCTGAGCCGCCGTAGAAAACCCATTTTGTCGCAGGGACATGGATTTTAAAGTCGTGCAGCGTATGGTGAATACGGTGCATACCACACCATACTGGTAAAATAATCATCAGTAATAAGAATACGCGGCCGATAAAGCTTTGGCTAAATGCCATAATACGCTCATAGCTAAGCATTTCTGGTGCAACACCGAGAGGAATTAAAATCCCTAACAGAATAATAATTGCAGGGCCAATTACGGCGCTCCACATACCACCGGCACCAAATAATCCCCAGAAAATCGGCTCATCGGAACGTTTAGGCGTTAGATTCATCAGATTCTCCTTAGATTAAAATAACAATGCGATAGCTAAGATTGCTGCCGTAACAACAATCGTGAGAGCCCAGAAGCCTTTAACGATAGGCTCATCAGACATTTTCTTATCTTTCACAATAATACTGACGGCTTTTGGTGCAAGATTGAACCACGTGGTGGTGTGCAATAATGTTGCTGCCAAAGTAATAATGTTAATGATAAGAATGATTGGGTTACTTAAGAACCCAACAAAGCCAGCCCATGATTCAGGGCCACTCTTGAGTGCAAATACTCCATATAGGACTAAGATACTAAACCAGACTTGAAGGACTGAAGTACTTTCACGCATGATATAAAAGCGGTAAAAACCTAGCTTTTGCCACCAATCGCCCTTCATTTCCCTTACATAGGGTTTACGTTTTGTTGTCATGACTTCAATTCTCCTTATCGTGGCTTCAGCATGGCGATAACAAAGTCTTGCGCACTGGCAACTTTACCTTGTTGGATCGCACCCGCAGGGTCGACATGCTTAGGACAGACTTCAGAGCAGTAGCCTACAAACGTACAACTCCAGACACCATTGTCACCGTTTAACAAGGTCATGCGTTCTTTCGCACCATGGTCTCGGTTATCTAAATTGTAGCGCTCTGCCAATGTAATCGCGGCTGGACCGATGAACTCTGGGTTCAGTCCAAATTGTGGGCAAGCTGCATAGCACAGACCACAGTTGATACAGCCTGAGAATTGATGGTATTTCGCCATCTGGGCAGGCGTCTGCTTATTTGGGCCTTCAGAAGGTTTACGGTCATTACCGATAATGTACGGTTTGATCGCCTCTAAACGCTCAATAAAGTGAGTCATATCAACAACAAGGTCGCGCTCGATTGGGAAGTTACCTAATGGCTCAACTTTCATGCCTTGCGGGTATTCACGCAGGAATGTTTTACAAGCCAGTTTAGGCACTTTGTCCACCATCATGCCACAAGAACCACAAATCGCCATACGACAGGACCAGCGGTAAGACAGGTCTGGAGCGAGATTATCTTTGATATAGCCTAACGCATCTAACAAAGAAGTTTGCTCGTCGTAAGGGACATCATACGTCACCAAATGGGGCTCACTATCCGTTTCCGGATTGTAACGCATGATCTCCATTTTTAGGTGTTTCATATCATCCATTAGCTTGCTCCTTCTTCGCCTTATCTTGAGCTTCAGCTTCGGCACCGTAAACACGTTTAGCTGGCTGAGATTTCGTGATTTTCACGTCACTGTATTCTAAACGAGGGGAGCCCTCTGGGTTATAGAATGCCAAAGTATGTTTAAGGAAATTAACATCATCACGCTCAGTACAGCCTTCATCGAGACGTTGGTGTGCACCACGTGATTCTTTACGGTTGATTGCAGAGTGAGCCATACATTCCGCCACATCAAGGCCAAAGCCTAATTCAATGGTGTACAGTAGGTCAGTATTAAATACGCTGCTATGGTCGGTAATTTCGACATGCTTGAAGCGTTCTTTCAGCTCAGCAATTTTATCGACGGTTTTTTGCATTAATTCAGGGGTACGGTAGATACCGCAGCCTTCTTCCATTGAAATACCCATTTCGTCACGAATTTTCGACCAGCTCTCTTTCCCTTTTTGGTTCATGAGCTTGCTGAGGTCAGCTTCGATATCACGAGTACGGGCTTCGATAGCATTTGCATTGGCTGGTGTTGCTTCAGCAGCATGGCGAGCGGCTTCTTCACCTGCCAGACGACCAAATACAACTAATTCAGCTAATGAGTTAGAACCTAAACGGTTTGCACCGTGCAAGCCAACAGAAGAACACTCACCGACAGCAAATAGGCCTTTGATGCGTGTTTCTGTGCGTTGATCCGTTTCGATACCACCCATGGTGTAGTGAGCGGTTGGGCGAACAGGAATTGGGTCTGTTACTGGGTCAACACCCACGTAGGCTTTCGCCAATTCACAAATAAATGGTAAACGCTCATGCAGTTTTTCTGCGCCAAGGTGGCGAAGATCTAAGTAAACAACATCACCGCGGTGGGTACTGATGGTGCGACCTGCACGCCATTCGTGCCAGAACGCTTGGGAAACTTTGTCACGTGGACCCAGTTCCATATATTTATTTTCAGGTTTACCCAGTGGAGTTTCAGGCCCCATTCCGTAGTCTTGCAGATAGCGATAGCCGTCTTTATTGACAAGGATCCCGCCCTCACCACGACAACCTTCGGTCATTAAGATACCAGAACCCGGTAACCCAGTTGGGTGATATTGAACAAATTCCATATCACGCAGCGGCACGCCATGGCGGAATGCGATACCCATACCATCACCGGTTACAATACCGCCATTGGTATTGTAGCGATAAACGCGTCCAGCACCGCCAGTTGCCATCACGATGGCATTCGCACGGATCTGGACTTTTGTTCCTTCCATCATATTTAACGCGACAAGACCACGGACTTGGCCTTCATCAACAATGATATCGAGAACAAAATGTTCGTCAAAACGTTGAATTTGTGGATATTTTAATGAAGTTTGGAACAGGGTATGGAGCATGTGGAAGCCAGTTTTATCAGCAGCAAACCACGTACGCTCAATTTTCATTCCACCGAAACGGCGAACGTTAACTGAACCATCTGGTTTACGGCTCCACGGGCAGCCCCATAGCTCTAGTTGGGTCATTTCTATTGGGCAGTGTTCGACAAAATAGTCGACAACATCTTGCTCACACAGCCAGTCCCCACCAGCTACAGTATCATTAAAATGATAGTCATAGGAGTCATGAGCCTGAGTAACTGCTGCTGATCCCCCCTCTGCGGCCACAGTGTGACTACGCATTGGGTATACTTTTGAGACCAGAGCAATCTTGATATTGGGATTTGCTTCAGCGGCAGCAATTGCTGCACGTAAGCCTGCGCCCCCGGCCCCGATAATCGCTAAATCGGCATTGAAGGTTTGCACTGCGCTTCTCCATTGTTCAAGTGTAAAATTGATAAATTCTTTTAAATACTTTTGATAATTAGCTACGTCATTTTCAGTTCAACTTAAAGCTAAACTACGAAATATCTGTTTTTTAATAGTAAATAATATAATAGCTAATAATGACTTATCATGCTGTGAATTATAGCGAATAGTACTCAAGATAAATTTGATATAGAGGGGGGTTTTGGCCAAATTTAGCGATAAAGTGTGAGGTAGATCTTCTTTTTATAAATTGTTTTTACATTGCTCGATTTTCTAGGCTGTTAACATCGAATAAAAAGGAATTTCAAATAATTATCATTAAATTTACATAAAATTTTAGTGTATAAAACCAAGGGAATTAGTCAGGTTTTACCAATAATAAGTGAATAATACTATTATTATAGCTGAAGAGTTTCATTCATATTGAATGCTAATTTGCGAGGAGTCTCACTATTTATTTTTAGAAGAAGCTCAATTTCGAAGAGAAAATTTTAAAATAGATTGAGAAAGCGAATCGTTTCGCTTTTTTAGTAACAGTTATGTCACATAACATAAGAAATAATCATGTTTCTGACTATTTTCTTTATCTTTCCTCATTAACTCGATGTATAGCTCAAAGTAAAGGCTTTGCCTAATCGTATAAAGCAAGAGATAATCTGGTTATCTCTACTTACTCATCATGTCGACAGTTACAAGTACTTACGCCCAGATAAATGTGCATTATCAGTGTAAATGCATTGTGTGTTGCAAGTGAGGTGGGTACACTGCACGACTAAGTTTATTTTGGAGTCATCTTAATGAGTGATATAGCGAATTGGCAGCCAACCGCCCCCATCGCTAACCTGTTACAGCGCGCAAAAATAATTGCGGAAGTCAGACGTTTTTTTACTGATCGCTGTGTACTTGAAGTCGAAACCCCCGCAATGAGTCAGGCAACAGTCACTGACATTCATCTTGTTCCATTTGAAACGCGTTTTGTGGGTCCTGGTGCGGCACAAGGCATTAATTTATATTTAATGACTAGCCCTGAATACCACATGAAACGCTTATTAGCGGCAGGTAGTGGCCCTATCTATCAGTTAGGTCGTAGCTTTAGAAATGAAGAAGCAGGGCGACATCATAACCCTGAATTTACCATGTTAGAGTGGTATCGTCCGCATTTTGATATGTATCGTTTGATTAATGAAGTGGATGATTTACTGCAACAAGTTTTAGAATGTGAGAGTGCAGAGCTACTTTCTTACCAACAAGCGTTTTTACGTTATTTGGATATTGACCCGCTGTCCGCTGAAAAAAGCGAATTACGTGAGGTTGCAGCCCGTTTAGATTTGAGCAATATTGCGGATCAGGAAGAAGATAAAGATACCTTACTTCAACTGCTATTTACCATGGGCGTTGAGCCTCATATTGGTAAAGAAAAGCCTGCAGTCGTGTATCATTTCCCTGCGACTCAAGCTTCTCTTGCGGTGATTAGCACGGAAGACCACCGCGTAGCTGAGCGTTTTGAGGTGTATTATAAAGGGATGGAACTGGCGAATGGTTTCCATGAACTCACCGATGCAAGCGAACAACGCCAGCGATTTGAACAAGACAACCGTAAGCGTGCGGCAATGGGGCTCCCTACTGCGCCTATTGATGAGCACTTATTGGCGGCTTTAGAGCATGGTTTACCCGATTGTTCTGGTGTAGCAGTTGGGGTTGATAGGCTGATAATGATTGCATTAAATGCAGACAAAATCAGTGATGTGATCGCATTCCCTGTCACTATTGCTTAACTAAGACGGTTAACTTGAAGAGAATGCAGCCAAATGAAATGGCTGCATTCTTGTTTTTGGTTCAGAAAACTATTTTTGCTTCTGCTGTTCCAAGAACTTAACCCCTAAGTCAGGGAAGTCTGTGAAGGCGCCATCGACATCGGCTTGGTTATAAATAATGTCATAAAGCTGTTGCCCATCTTTGGCGTATTTTGGCAGCTTATCAACACGGATAGTGAACGGATGAACTGCCATTTTGTTATCATGAGCTTCTTTAACCATGCCATTCACTTTGATATTAGTTGGCGTGGATTCTTCACTAATTAGCATATGATAATCAGGGCCAATACCATCTGCATAGGTCGCAATTTCTTTCATGGCACCGGGTTTCATCATCCAATCATAATTGTAATTAACCCAAGTTCCGTCAGGTTTTTGCTCTTGAGTTTCATTCCAATCGGTGTAAGCAATCAATTGAATTAATTTAAGATCCATTCCCATTTCTGGCATCAAGGTATTTTTGATACGTTTTAGGTCATTAGGGTCAAATGACTGTAGATAAACGTTGGAATCCTTGGTGGTATAGCCATACTCTTTAAGGACTTCGAGTGTTTTTTTGGTGATATCTTTGCCTTCTTGTAAGTGGAACCAAGGGGCTTTAATTTCTGGGTAGATACCAATATTCTTACCCGTTGACTTGTTTAATCCCTGAACAAATTCAATCTCTTCTTGGAAAGTATGAACGCGGAAGTCTGATTTGCCCATTGGGAAGCGGTTCGGATAGCTTTGCACTTTTTTACCATCAACAATATCAAATCCTTCTGTAAAATTGAGTGATTTGATTTCATCAAGGGTAAAGTCAATCGCATAGTAACGGCCATCTTTACGAGCGCGGTCAGGGAAACGTTCAGCAACATCTGTCACGCGATCGAGATAATGGTCATGTAAGACCACGAGCTCGTTATCTTTCGTCATAACTAAATCTTGCTCAAGAAAATCAGCACCTTGTGCGTAAGCCATTGCTTTTGCAGGTAGGGTATGTTCCGGTAAGTAACCACTTGCACCACGATGTGCAATGACAACTTTACTTGAAGCTTGAGCTACAGCAGACACTGACATCACTAAAACCATACTAGCCACCAATGTTTTTAATGGAAAGCTCATGATTATATCTCCTTGGCACTTTATTTGGGTAAAAAAATGGGCTACATCATTTTTTGATATAGCCCACGAGTCTAGCGATTAACAATGAACATTTGATGAATGTTTATTGTGAGTTTGCTAATTCGCGTTTATGTTTGCTTTCGCTCAACATCACGATAAACAGTAGAACAACGGCCAGTGCTGAACCACCGATCATGACTGCGAAGCCACCGTCCCAACCGAAGTAGTCTACGGTATAACCAACGATAGCACTTGCTGCTACAGAACCACCGAGGTAGCCGAACAAGCCTGTGAATCCTGCGGCTGTACCTGCTGCTTTTTTCGGTGCAAGTTCAAGGGCGTGCAAACCAATCAACATAACAGGACCATAGATTAGGAAACCGATGATCAACATACATGCCATATCAACATTTGGGTTACCAGCTGGGTTCATCCAGAACACGATAGTTGCAATGGTTACCAGAACCATGAAGAACACACCAGTGGCTCCACGGTTACCACGGAAGACTTTATCCGACATCCAACCACACAGTAACGTACCTGGGATACCTGCGTATTCATATAAGAAGTAAGCCCATGAAGATTTGTCCATTGCGAAGTGTTTAACTTCACGCAGGTAAGTTGGAGACCAGTCCAAAACACCATAACGCAGTAAGTAAACGAACACGTTCGCAATCGCAATCATCCATAACAGTTTGTTAGGGAAAACATACTTCATGAAGATTTCTTTTGCAGTTAACTCTTCTTCATCAGACGCTTTATAGTCTGTTGGATAGTCGTTTTTGTATTCTTCAATTGGAGGAAGACCACAAGATTGCGGGGTGTCGCGCATTAACGCAAATGCAATGATTGCAACAAGGATAGCAGCCAATGCAGGCATATACAGCGCAGCTTTCCAGTCGTTAAACCATGCCATACCTAACATGAACAGTAATGGAGGGATACCACCACCGACGTTGTGTGCACAGTTCCAAACCGAAACGATACCGCCACGTTCTTTTTGTGACCACCAGTGAACCATGGTACGCCCACAAGGAGGCCAACCCATACCTTGGAACCAACCACAAAGGAACAGTAATACGAACATTACCATGATGCTTGATGTTGCCCATGGTACGAAGCCCATAATTAACATCACTGCGGAGGCGAGAATCAAACCTGCTGGTAAGAAATAACGCGGGTTTGCACGGTCGGAAAACGACCCCATGATAAATTTAGAAAATCCGTAAGCAATTGAGATCCCTGATAATGCAAAACCAAGGTCACCTTTAGAGAAACCTTGTTCAACAAGATATGGCATCGCTAACGCAAAGTTCTTTCGGACTAGATAATACGCTGCGTAACCAAAGAAAATACCCATGAAGATCTGCCAGCGAAGCTTACGATAGACAGGATCTATCTTATCCGCTGGCAGCCTCTCTATATGAGGTGCTGGTTTAAAAATGCTTAACATATACGCCTCCGATGGCATGCTAATTTTTATTTACACTTCCATTTCTCTATTTCAGAGAAATATTGAGTGTTTATTATTGGTGAAGTAACAAAAACGAAAGTAATCGAGTAATTTAAGAGTCTTTATTTTCTTAATTGCTCTAAATTGTAGTCGTTAAAAAACAATTTATCTGTAATCCAACGCACAATTATTGATTTTGTTTATGAAGTTGCATAGTAAATGACATTTGTGAATAGAATGGAACTAGAAATGTTAATTATTTTGTGATTCTCATCACGATTTTGTTCTTTTGAACACTGAATATGCATCAATTGCTTTCGTTTTTGTTCCTTATCAAACATTGATCGCGTTTCTGGGCTATATTTAATAATAGATTATAAAAATAGAATCTATACTTATCGATTATAGAAATGTTTATTAATGTGAGGAATGCGACATGAATGGCTCATCTGTGACTGAGACGGATGTCATCATTATTGGTGGTGGCGCAACAGGTGCAGGAGTCGCTCGTGACTGCGCTCGCCGAGGTCTAAGAACTGTTTTACTCGAAAGGCATGATATTGCGACTGGCGCGACAGGGCGTAACCATGGGTTACTTCATAGTGGCGCGCGTTATGCAGTCACAGATGGTGAATCCGCCAGAGAATGTATAGAAGAGAACAAGATTTTAAAACGTATCGCGCATCACTGTATAGAGCGAACTGATGGTTTGTTTATTACTTTACCTGAAGACAGCTTAGAGTATCAGCAACAATTCATTACGGCTTGCCAAGCTGCGGGTATTGATGCGACTGCAATTGACCCCAAAGAGGCTATTCGCCTTGAACCTTCTGTTAACCCACATCTAATAGGTGCGGTTCGTGTTCCTGATGGCACGGTTGACCCATTCCGTTTGACTGCGGCAAATATGTTAGATGCCAGAGAGCATGGCGCGAAAGTGTTAACTTATCATGAAGTTATTGGTTTGATTCGTGATGGCGACACCGTACGTGGCGTTACGGTTTATGATCACCACGCCAAGAAGCAATATGATATTTACGCGGAAATTGTCGTTAATGCTGGCGGGATCTGGGGGCAAAAAATCGCAGAGTATGGTGAATTAAAAATTAAAATGTTCCCTGCGAAAGGGGCGCTATTAATTTTAGGCCATCGCTTGAACAACATGGTGATAAACCGTTGCCGCAAACCTGCAGATGCCGATATTTTAGTTCCCGGCGATACGATTTCCCTGATTGGGACCACGTCGACTCATATTGAATATGACCAAATTGATAATATGTATGTCACCCCTGAAGAGGTGGATATTCTTATTCGTGAAGGTTCAATGCTATCGCCAGCACTTGCTACAACACGCATTTTACGTGCATATGCAGGTGTTCGGCCATTAGTTGCCAGTGATGATGACCCATCAGGGCGTAATGTCAGCCGCGGTATTGTGCTGTTAGACCATGCTAAGCGCGATGGCTTAGAAGGGTTTATCACTATCACTGGTGGTAAGTTAATGACATATCGTCTGATGGCTGAGTGGGCTACTGATAAAGTTTGTGAAAAATTAGGCCACAGTGCTAAATGTACAACAGCAGAAGCGCCACTACCGGGCTCGCAACATAGTGCAGAAGAAGCCTTACGCAATGTTGTTTCTATCCCAGCCCCTATTCGTGGCTCAGCGGTTTACCGTCATGGTGACAGGGCTTCTGCAATTCTCAGTACGGATAGGCTCGATAAAAGTTTAGTTTGTGAGTGTGAAGCCGTTACTGCTGGTGAAGTGCGCTATGCCGTTAATTCATTAACGGTGAATAATTTACTTGATTTAAGGCGTCGCACTCGTGTGGGGATGGGAACTTGCCAAGGTGAATTATGTGCTTGCCGTGCTGCGGGGTTACTCAATCGTTTTAATGTCACAACGCCTCATGAAACAGAGCAACAACTGAGTCACTTCCTTAATGAACGTTGGAAAGGTGTACGTCCAATTGCTTGGGGTGACGCATTGCGTGAAAGTGAATTTACCAGCTGGGTATATCACGGGTTATGTGGCATGAATGAAGCGACACTTGGCAAGGATGCACAGAAGGAGGCGGACAATGAAATATGATGTAGTGGTAATGGGCGGCGGTTTAGCTGGATTAATGAGCGGTATCCGTTTGACCCAGTCTGGTCTATCTTGTGCAATTGTTAGTGCAGGGCAAAATGCATTACATTTTTCATCAGGCTCCTTGGATTTATTAACCCATTTACCAAATGGACAAGTGGCTGAAAAACCACTAGAAATGCTTGATGCGCTAAAGGAACAGGCGCCAGCACACCCTTATAGTTTAATCGGAAAAACACAAGTTACTGAGCTAGCGCATATGGCTCAGTCAATATTGCAGCAAGCAGGAGTTCATTTAAAAGGCTCTTGTGAAGAAAACCATTATCGTATTACACCTCTGGGCCATAAACGGATGACTTGGCTTAGTCCTGAGTCTGTTCCGACTGTCGGTTTGCACCATAAAATGGATGTTAGCAAGATTGCTGTGGTTGGTATCGAAGGTTTCTTGGATTTTCAACCTCAGATGGTGGCTGATGAGCTACAACGTGAGGGGTTACAAGCAACATCGCATTATGTGCATTTACCATTATTAGACCGATTAAGAGAAAACCCGAGTGAGTTTAGAGCGGTTAATGTTGCTCGTTGGCTTGATAGACCAGAAAATATGGCACAAATGGTCGCTGAAATTTCTCCGTTGGTCACAGATGCAGAGGCGATTTTTATGCCAGCCTGTATCGGACTCGATAGTGATGAACCTTTACATGAATTACAAATGAGCTTAGGTAAGCCATTATTTTTACTACCGACTCTTCCTCCTTCGCTATTGGGGATTCGTTTGCATGAAATGTTACTGCGTCAGTTCCGTCGCCAAGGTGGAATTGTGATGCCTGGTGATAAAGTTACCGCGGTGAATTGTGTTAATGGCCGAATTGAATCTGTCCAGACTCGTAATCATGGCGATATCTCTTTAAAAGCTAAGCATTTTGTTCTGGCGACGGGGAGCTTTTTTAATAATGGATTGGTGGCTGAGTTTGACCGTGTCTATGAGCCTTTGATGCAATTGGACCTGTGTGAAATTTCAGAACGTGCAAAATGGACTAACAAAGAGTTTTTCGCTTCCCAGCCCTATATGGCTTTTGGTGTGAAAACCGATGAAAAGCTACGCGCACAAAAAGAGGGGAAAGCCATTTCTAATCTTTATGTGGCCGGCGCCGTTTTAGGCGGTTTTGACCCTCTCACTCAAGGTTGTGGTGCGGGCGTATCGATAATTAGCGCATTATATGCCGCTAATGAAATTATTAATGAACTGAGTAAGAATAAAACTATGCAGGTGGAGGTGGCACAATGAGTATTCAAGATGCAAGCTTTGAAAGCTGTATTAAATGCACTGTGTGTACCACTTATTGCCCTGTTGCAAAGGTTAACCCTCTGTACCCTGGTCCTAAGCAAGCAGGGCCAGACGGTGAGCGTTTACGCTTAAAAGATCCGATGCTGTATGACGAGGCATTGAAATATTGTACTAACTGCAAGCGTTGTGAAGTCGCTTGTCCATCGGATGTGAAGATTGGCGATATTATTGCTCGTGCGCGTAATACTTACAGCCAACAGAAACCTAAAATTCGTGATGCTATTCTCAGCCATACGGATTTAATGGGGTCGTTATCGACGCCATTTGCACCAGTTGTCAATACTATTACAGGGTTAAAACCTGTACGTCAACTCCTTGATAAAGCATTGAAAATAGATCACCGCCGTGAATTACCTAAATATTCGTTTGGGACTTTCCGCCGTTGGTATGCAAAACAAGCCGCTGAACAAGCTAAATTTGAAGAGCAAGTTGCGTTCTTCCATGGTTGTTATGTGAATTATAACCATCCTCAATTAGGTAAAGACTTAATTAAAGTCTTTAACGGCATGAATATTGGTGTTCAGCTACTTAAACGTGAAAAATGTTGTGGTGTGGCATTAATAGCGAATGGCTTTATGAAACAGGCGAAGCGCCAAGCCAATGTTAATTTAGAGTCATTGCAAGAAACTATCCTTGAAAAACATGTACCTGTTGTTGCAACTTCATCAACCTGTACGTTTACCATCCGTGATGAATATACGCATGTACTTGATGTTGATACTTCTGCAATGAGGGATAACATCGAGCTCGCAACGCGTTATATTTATCGTTTACTTGAAGAGGGGCGTGAACTCAAACTGAAACATACGCCTTTAAAAGTGGCTTATCACACGCCATGCCATATGGAAAAAATGGGTTGGACTTCCTATACGTTAGAGTTAATTAAACGTGTACCAGGGGTTGAGCTAATTGTGTTGGATTCACAATGCTGTGGTATCGCAGGAACCTATGGTTTCAAAAAAGAAAACTATGAGGTTTCTCAAGGAATAGGAGCAGGATTATTCCGCCAAATTGAAGAAAGTGGCGCGGATATGGTGATCACAGACTGCGAAACTTGTAAGTGGCAGATTGAGATGTCGACGAGTAAGAAGTGTGAGCACCCGATTTCACTTCTAGCAAAAGCTTTGTGATCTGTTACTTATCGAATTGTAGGGTTGTTATTTTTTGTTTTAGCTCAGTTAAACTTATTTGGAGATAGCATTTAACTATCTCCTTTTTTTGTTTTTAGTGTTGATTGGCTAACTGTTTTTTATCTGAGTTTGCAAAGAAAGACTTCAAGATAAAGTTCAAAAGCACACCATAAGCAGGCAAGAAAAATAGCATGCAAATAAGTAGCTTAAAGACATAGTCAACTAAAGCAATCTCTACCCAATTTGCAGCCATAAATGGATCGCTACTGCGGAAAAAAGCAATAAAGAAAAAGGCGATAGTGTCAATCAAGTTACCAAAGAACATTGCACAGGCAGGTGCTACATACCAACGTGCATTTTGGCGTAATCGATTGAAAACACTGACATCTAATATTTGACCCAGTACATAAGCCATAAAACTCGCTGCGGCAATACGTGCTACAAATAAGTTAAATTCAGATAATGCGGTAAAACCTTGCCATTCACCTTGGAAATATAAAGCTGAAATAACGTATGAAATCAGTAATGCGGGCAGCATAACTGCAGTGATAATTCTGCGTGCAAGCGGCGCGCCATAAATACGAACGGTTAAATCAGTAGCTAAGAAAATAAATGGAAAAGTAAACGCACCCCAAGTGGTATGGAAGCCAAAAATATTAATTGGCAACTGCACGAGGTAGTTACTAGAAGTAATGATTAAAATATGAAATAACGAAAGCCAAATTAACGCAGTGGCTTTTTGCTGCGCAGTAAAATCAAACATATTGTACCTTTTTAGTCACAATGGGGTGAGGGAACCCATGAAATACATCCCAACACTTGGGAGCAGCGCATCATACTCTTGTTGCGCAACAAATGCAAAACTGTTCATTTATCAATGGATATTTTATTATATAATCAGTCTATTGATCCCTTTTAGAAGTGTTTTTTAATGTCTGATTTATTTGCTAACCCAACGAAAACCCTTGATACACTAGGGCTGCGTTGCCCTGAGCCTGTGATGTTAGTGCGTAAAACGGTTCGTAACATGGCCGATGGTGAAACGTTGTTAATTATTGCTGATGACCCAGCAACCACACGTGATATCCCAGGTTTTTGCCGCTTTATGGAGCATGATTTATTAGCAGTAGAGGCTGACAACGCACCATATCGTTATTTGTTGCGTAAAAAATCGAGCTAGTTGTTACTAGCTAATTTCTTTTTGTATGTTAATCCCTGCCAAGAGGTAGGGATATTATTGTAGGCTTAATACTTCCTGATAGCTTAACCCAGTAAGTTGGCAGATAAGTTCAATACTTGTACCAAGTTGCAAACCTTTAAGTGCAACTTCATGTTGTTTTTTGTTTGCTCCAATATCAATGCCTCTATTTACACCAATATCAATGCCTCTATTTACGCCAATATCAATGCCTCTATTTACACCAATATCAATTCCCTCTTGTAACCCTTGATTTTTTAATCGTTGCGCGATGTTCATAATAGCCTCTTGGTTATTTTCTAATTGGTATATAAGTTGATTAACCACTGTCTCAAAATGAGGTGAATCCATAGTAATAAATAAATAGTTGAAAATAGTGATGATGTCATCACTATGATGATAATTTTGATTCATCGCTTCAGCTAGTAACTGCGTGACTTTTTCTATGTTATCTCTTAAGTCTCTGTGCTTCATTGCGAGTTCCATGACGGCAACTTTGCGATGATTTACGAGTTCGTTATCATCAATAACAGTAATATCAACGAGCGGAAATGGCTGACTATATAAGTTTGATGCAATTTCTGGCCATGGGAAACAGTGTGTCCATGGTTTAGCATATGGATAAGGCGTTATCTTCCCATGATAAAATAAAACAGGCACAACCAGCGGTAGATCACGATGACCTTGTTGTAAATGTTGGTTCATGGCAAGGAATGCATAATGCATCATTCTCCAACCCATTAGTTTATCTGGTGTTGATTGGTGCTCAACTAACATATAAATATACCCTTCACCTTGCTGTGTCTCGACAGTGTAGAGAACATCTGAAAGACGAGTGCGTAGCTGGTTATCAATGAAAGAAGAGTTTGTTATCGCTAATGTTTTGAAATCACATAATTGCTTAATATGGCCGGGTAAATGGATATCAAAAAAATCACGTGCATTATCAATTTTAGACATAAACCCTTTAAATGCAGCATCATGTGGTGTTGAACTGTGATTTTTTACCATGCCAAGTACCTGCTAAACGTCATGCCGAAATAATCTATTTACAAAACGTATTTTAGCGAAGATTGAGACTGATGGAGAAAAAGTTAGTCCTAATTCTCTAATTAAGGTTGTATTTAACATATTGTAATACAACAAAATATTGGAATAGTTGTAAATAAAAACGCCACTTAGTGTGGCGTTTAAATCAATTGGTATAAATTATTTTTTCACTTGAGGTAACTTGACTCGCAGTAAACGTACAGCGTTCGCAGTGACGAGTGCTGTTGCACCTGAATCAGCAAGTACGGCGACCCAAAGCCCGGTAATTCCCAATAAACTGGTCACCAGAAATATTGCTTTTAGCCCCAAGGCAATCGCTATATTTTCACGAATAATTTTCCGAGTCGCACGAGATAATGCAATAATCTCTGCAAGTCCAGTCAAACGGTTATGGGTTAATGCAGCATCGGCGGTCTCTAATGCCACATCAGTACCACTACCCATGGCAACACCGATACTAGACGCTTTCATTGCAGGGGCATCGTTAATACCATCACCGACCATCATTGTGCTGTGGTTACGATTAAGGGCCATAACTGCCGTCACTTTATCTTCTGGTAATAACCCTGCGCGGTATTCCATGCCTAATTGGCCCGCGATAGCGCTTGCAGCACGAGGGTTATCGCCTGTTAGCATTACAGCATTCACATTGAGCGCTTTCAGCATGCTCATCGTATCTACTGCATCGCTGCGCAATGTATCTTGCAGTGCGGTTAAACCAATTACGCGGTCATTTTCGAGTGTGACAACAACCGTTTTTCCTTCAGCTTCTAATGTTTCGACCTTATTTTGCCATTCACTATCGAGTGGAATATCAAGGCGGTTTGGCGCACTCACTAGTATACGCTTACCATCAAGTACACCCTCCACTCCTTTTCCAGCCAATGCTTTACGAACTTGTGCTTCAACAATGCCTAACGATAACGCCTCTGCTTTATTCACCACCGCTTTTGCCAGAGGATGATGTGAACCCACTTCAACGGAGGCGGTAATTTGGACTAATTCAATTTCGGTCATGCCTTCTACAGGAATAAGGTCAGTGACATGAGGTTTACCTTCCGTGAGTGTGCCTGTTTTATCTAAAGCAATTGTCGTGATAGTGCCCAGTTGTTCAAGTGCCGCACCGCCTTTAATTAATGCACCTCGGCGTGTTGCTGTTGCCAGTGCAGACGTTATCGCCGCAGGGGTTGAAATCACTAATGCACAAGGACAACCGATTAATAACAGTGTTAAACCTCGGTAAATCCAAGTCTCCCATGGTGCACTGAAGAATATTGGTGGAATAATAATCACTAGTGCTGAAATAAGCATAATGATTGGGGTATAAACTCGACTAAAGCTGTCAATAAAGCGTTCTATCGGCGCACGGCGTTCTTCAGCTTCCTCAATTAGCTGTAAAATGCGGTCAATCGCATTTTGACCTTGCTCTGATACCACCTGCATTTGAACGGCTCTATCAATAGATAAGCAGCCTGCAGCCACCTTTTCACCGACATTACGCTCTACAGGAACGGACTCACCTGTTAACGCACTTTCATCAAAGCTGGCAAAACCTGACACTAACACCGCATCGGTAGGTAAACGCCCACCCGGTGCAATCTCAATAATGTCTCCTGGTCGTAATTGCGCAACAGGAATCGTTGTTTTTTGCCCATCTTTGATTAAAACGGCGTCTTCTGGTACCAGTGCCATTAAGGCGCTAACCCCTCGTCGGGCCCTTCCGGCAGAATAGGATTCCAACATTTCGCCTAACATAAACAGTAAGATAACCATTGCGGCTTCTTCTGTTGCTTGAATAAAGATTGCGCCTATTGCGGCAACGGACATCAAAGTTTCGATAGCAAAAGGGGAACCCGTTCTCATTAAGCGCAATGATTTACGTGCGATCGGGTATAACCCAAATAGAGTGGTTAAAATAAAGGCGATATTACCCAACTGTGGATTGATAAACTCAATTCCCCAACTAATCGCCATTAAAATCGCTAATATAATAACGGGCTTAGCTTCATTGAGTAAGCTTTGTGGTGGCGCGATAGTTGCCGCACTGTTGCCACCGACTTCAAGTAATTCATAACCCGCAGTTTCAACGGTAGAACGCACCGCTACACTAATATCGGTGTTAGCATCAACCACCAGTTTTTCCGTAGCAAATAACACTTTGGCTTGTTTTACTTCACTTATTTGCCTAACTGCAGTTTCAATTTTGTTTGCACAGCTTGGGCAATCCATACCACGGATGATCCAGCTAAAGCGCTGGCCTGCCGCTTGGGTAGGCTCAACTTCATTGCTGATATCCGCAGTTAACCCGCAGCTATTGCCATGTTTGTGATCATGACCAGAATGGTCATTGGCGGCGTGATCATGAGTTGAATGACATTCACCACTGTGCCGGTGAGTGCCTTCATCGTCGTCAGGATGTTTCTTCACACTGCCATGTTCATGAGTATGTGAGTCATCACTAACTTTTTGGCTATTGCCCGCTACAGTAGATGAACAGCAACTGTTGCTAGAGCAGCAGCTACTTGTGTGATTATGTGTTTCTTTATGGGAATGTGAGTGCATAAGCGCCCCCTTATCAAACAATGTGTTCTATCATTGCGGATAAGTTTACACTCTGGAGTCTACTCCAGAGTCAAACAAAAATAGGGCGGCCAATTGATAAAATTCTCAAATAGCACTTTTTATCAATTGGCATGGTATGACTAAAAGGTGTGATTATAAGTAAATCGCTCGCACAATGAAAAACTGTCCAAGGAAGTATAGTGCTGCAACAACGGCTTTTGAGGCTTTAAAGGGAATACGGAATCGAGCAATTAGCCAAATACAGTTAGAAAGAAATAGCAGTGATGCGCCAATCATGATTGAGAAGTTGTATTCACGACCGAGACCAAAATATTGGTCACCAGCAACCCATGCCATAATCATGCACATTATTAATGATGCAAAAACAATAGCTTGTAGGCCTTCAAGCTTGCCCCAAATGAAAACTAAAGTAACGGCAGCGACAATCAGAGGTGCGGCAAGCCAAGGTAGATAGAGCCCGAAATTAAATTGCATTCCGAAGCTGATGGTATAAATCAAATAACTCAAGAACATCAACGCGACGGAAGCTAGTAAGTGCTCACTTGAAAGCATGCGAGAAAGATCTGCAACGAGAGAAACTAGCAGCCCCGCAAGAATAAGATAATTTTGCAGGTTAAGGTCGTCGGAGCTCCAACCCCAAAGTAATAAAAGTAGCAGTGTGATTGGGCGAAATAACCAACGTTGCCACCCGGGTCCTCGATAGGCGGCATCGACATATAACCAACCGGAAAAGAGTACAGCGAGGAATGGCCAACTAATCATATACACATCCTTATATGTTCAATGAATGACACGGCAGGGATCCGGTAACTTAGAAACGTGTCCTGTTTAGTTAAATAAGATAAACTATCATGACGGACTTTTTAAGCAAAATGCACACATTATGAATAAGCCAATATTACTGATTATCGTTTTAGCGATTATTGCGGTGCTCGCCACTAAGCGTTTTTTTGACCAACGCAAGCAAAATGAACTTAATGATAACGCTTTGCCTGTAAGCTACTTAGTAAAGGTTGATAGCAAAAAAGACTACCCTTATCCTAACATGCGTTCTCGAGAGCGGGATGTTGTTTCACCTGAAACTTTTCGCTATGAGATTCACTTTAAAACGCTATCAAGCGGCGAAATTATTAAAACTATTGTAACGGAAGAACAGTATCAAGGCGTTGAGCTTGGCCATGAAGGCAAGCTCATTATGCAAGGTACTCGGTTTATTCGTTTTGAGCCAGCGTAGAATAAGTTATTCACCTGATTGTTTTTTCTTTGCTTCTTCTAAATCGGCTTTATTTTTTTTCTGCATGGCTAGCATTTCGAATACGCCAAAAAAGAAAATGCGTAATTGAACTAAACCAGAGATTTTCTCTCCTTTTGGCAGCGTTGCTTTTAGGAAAATAGTTTGTAGTGCGTGCATGAAAATCATAAAAACCATTGCAATATCCATAAAATATTTCAATGGTTTAGGGAATGGGTGGACGAGATTAAAGACCATAAAGCCCCAAACGCAAATCATGAGCAGGCGTCCAATATTGATAAACATGTTTTTGTCCCTAAAGTGAAGTTCGAATAAAAAGGCGATATGCGACTTGCCCTGCTATTTTTTCGCGATGAAGTTGCCAATTAGCTGGGATGTCAGTAAGTGGTGACTCCGCTTCTGACTCAACGTATATCCAGCTTTCTTCAGCTAACCATTGGTTTTTTTCTAACAATTGAATGGTTTCATTGAGCAGCCCTTTGCGAAATGGTGGGTCAATGAAAACGACGTCAAAAGGTATACCTGCTTGGCTTAAAAAATTTAGGCTATTGTGATTCACTACGGTTGCGTTATCGGCTTGTAAGCGAGCTTTATTTTCAGCCAGTAATTGTGCGTTTTGTTTATCGAGCTCAATAAAGGTGACCGTTTCTGCAAAACGAGAAAGTGCTTCAAAGCCCAGAGAACCACTGCCTGCGAAGCAATCTAAGCAACGCGCATCCCGAATAATTGGCATCAACCAGTTAAATAATGTTTCTTTAATTCTGTCTGTGGTTGGGCGCAAGCCCTCACTATCACGAACTGGCAGCTTTCTTCCGCGCCATTTCCCACCGATAATACGAATTTGCCCTAAAGAGGGAGATTGTGGTTTTTTTGCCATAATGTTTATTGTTGCTTAACGGGTTTATGTACTTAAATTTGATTGTTACTATTGTATACCTGTCAGGCGATAAGTTGCAGTGTTGTTATCTCTGATTGGCTGTATTTCAATTATAGTGCTTCATTTTCACAGTTTTAACACGAAAATTCAGATTAAATTGGCAGGATTTTTCTTTCAGATATGTGTTGCTGAGCGATGAAATGGTAGACTGCATATAATTTTATTGCGATTTGATTATCGAGTGCCATATTTTTACCGCGAGGAGTGTAGTGGCAAATGGCTAAAGACAAGAAAAAAGGTTTTTTCTCATGGTTGGGGTTTGGGCGTAAAAATGAAGAAGAAACCCAGCAACAAGAAGCTCAACAGAATGATAATGATATAATCAAGGACGTTGAAAAACAATCAACCCATGAAGCTGCGGTAGATGCCGCAACAGCCGAAGTAGAACGCCAACATCAAGCAGAGCAAGCCGCGATTAAAGCCGCTGAAGACGAAGCTGAACGTCAGTATGAAGCACAGCAAGCTGAGATTGAGGCAGCAACAGAGCAAGCAGAACGTGAGCGAGAAGCGAAACTAGCAGAACTCCAAGCCGCCCAAGAGCAAGCAGAACAAGCGCGTCAGGAAGCCCAAGAGAAAAAACTAGCGGAAGAAAAAGCTGAGCGTGAGCGTCAAGAAGCTGAAGCAATGCGTATTGCTGAAGAAGAAATGGAACGTCAGCGTCAGCTTGAGCTAGCTGCGATTCAAGCGGCAGAGGAGGCCGAAGAGCAACGCCGTCAGGCGGAGTTAGCTGTCATTCAAGCAGCCGAAGAACACGCGGAACGTGAGCGCCAAGCAGCAGAAGTCGCACGTTTAGCCGAAGAACAAGCGGAACGTGAACGCCAAGCAGCAGAAGCGGCACGTTTAGCCGAAGAACAAGCAGAACGCGAACGCCAAGCAGCAGAAGCGGCACGCTTAGCCGAAGAACAGGCTGAACGCGAGCGCCAAGCAGCAGAAGCGGCACGCTTAGCCGAAGAACAGGCTGAACGCGAGCGCCAAGCAGCAGAAGCGGCACGTTTAGCGGAAGAACAAGCCGAACGCGAGCGCCAAGCAGCAGAAGCAGCACGTTTAGCGGAAGAACAAGCCGAACGCGAACGTCAAGCAGCCGAAGAAGCCCGTTTAGCCGAAGAACAAGCGGAACGTGAGCACCAAGCAGCAGAAGAAGCGAGAATTGCAGAGGAAGAAGCTGAAGCTGAGCGCTTACGTTTAGAAGAAGAAAAAAATAATTCACCAACAGAGCAAGAAAAACCTAAAAAAGAAGGTTTCTTTGCTAGGCTAAAGAAAGGGTTATTAAAAACTCGCCAGAATTTAGGTTCAGGTTTTTTTGGGCTGTTTTCAGGTAAAAAAATTGATGATGACTTATTTGAAGAGCTAGAAGAACAGCTATTGATTGCCGATGTCGGGGTTGATACCACTCGTAAAATCATTGATAACTTAACGGCACATGCAAGCCGTAAAGAACTCAAGGATGCAGAAGCGTTATATGGCAAATTGCGTGAGGAAATGTCTGATATTTTAGCGAAAGTGGATAAACCACTCGTGATTGAAGATAAAAAACCCTATGTTATTCTTATGGTTGGTGTTAATGGGGTCGGGAAAACGACTACAATTGGTAAATTAGCACGTCAATATCAGTCGGAAGGAAAAAGCGTCATGTTAGCCGCGGGGGACACTTTCCGTGCAGCAGCCGTTGAGCAACTTCAAGTATGGGGTGAGCGTAATAAGATCCCTGTGGTAGCCCAACATACTGGTGCAGACCCTGCATCTGTTATTTTTGATGCAATTCAATCAGCACAAGCGAAAGGGGTTGATGTTTTAATTGCAGATACCGCTGGACGTTTACAAAATAAATCGCACTTGATGGAAGAGTTGAAAAAAATTGTTCGGGTAATGAAAAAACTCGATGAAAATGCTCCCCATGAAATTATGTTAACGCTAGATGCAAGTACTGGACAAAATGCGGTAAGTCAGGCAAAACTTTTTGATGATGCGGTCGGTCTAACAGGTATCACATTGACTAAACTCGATGGCACAGCAAAAGGTGGCGTAATTTTCTCTATTGCCGACCAATTTGGTATTCCAATTCGTTATATTGGTATTGGTGAGGGTATTGAAGATTTACGTCCATTTAAAGCAGATGACTTTATCGAGGCTCTATTTGCCCGAGAGGAATAATTTTCGATGATTCGCTTTGAACACGTTAGTAAAGCTTATCGCGGTGGCCGCCAAGCACTCCAAGGGGTTGATTTTCATCTTCAACCTGGAGAAATGGCATTTCTAACAGGCCATTCAGGCGCAGGTAAAAGTACATTACTTAAACTGATTTGTGGTATTGAACGCCCAAGTGCGGGTCATATTTTATTCAATGGTCATGATATCAGCCGCTTGAAAAATCGAGAGATCCCGTTTCTGCGTCGGCAGATCGGGATGATTTTTCAGGATCACCACCTGCTTTTTGATCGAACGGTATATGACAATGTCGCAATGCCGCTAATCATTTCTGGTGCCAGTACCGAAGATATTCGTCGCCGAGTTTCTGCGGCATTAGATAAAGTCGGGTTATTGGACAAAGCTAAAAACTTTCCAATTCAGTTATCTGGTGGGGAGCAACAGCGTGTCGGTATTGCCCGAGCGGTAGTGAATAAGCCAACGATGTTATTAGCGGATGAACCAACAGGTAACCTTGATGGTGAATTGTCAGAAGGGATAATGCGTTTATTCGAAGAGTTCAACCGTGTAGGGGTGACCGTTTTAATGGCAACCCATGATATTGCATTGATTGAGCGCCGTAACTACCGTGTTCTTACATTAAGTGAAGGCCGTATGCTTGGAGGTCAACATGGCTAAGAATGTCCGAAAAAGTAAGCCGGAACGAGCCAAGCAATCGAAAAGTAAAGCATTAAAAGGCGGTTGGAAAGAGCAGTGGCGTTATTCGTGGTTGAATGCGCTCGCTGATATGCTTAGACAGCCTTTAGCCACCTTTTTGACTATCATGGTTATTGCCATTTCACTCACGTTACCGAGTCTTTGCTATATTGTGTGGAAAAATGTTTCGCAAGCTGCGGAGCAATGGTACCCAACACCACAACTCACTGTTTATTTGGATAAATCTCTTGATGAACAAGGTGGGCAAAATGTGGTAACGCAGTTGCAAGCGCTTGATGGGGTTGACCATGTGAATTATCTTTCACGTGACCAAGCCATGAGTGAGTTTCGCAGTTGGTCTGGTTTTAGTACTGCGCTCGACATGCTAGAGGAGAACCCACTGCCTGCGGTAGCTATAATTACGCCTAAAATTGATTTTGAAGGTTCTGATGTATTAACAACACTGCGTGATAGGGTTAGCCAAGTCGATGGCATTGAAGAAGTTCGCATGGATGATAGCTGGTTTGCACGGTTAGCCGCACTAACAGGTTTGGTGGGGAAAGTTGCTTCTGTCATTGGGATTTTAATGATTGTGTCACTGTTCCTTGTGATAGGAAATAGCGTACGGCTCAATATTTTTGCTCGCCGTGATACAATCAATGTGATGAAGTTAATTGGTGCTACCGATGGGTTTATCATGAGGCCATTTTTAAATGGTGGCCTTGTCTTGGGCGCATTAGGTGCCATTATTTCCTTGATTATGACCTTTCTACTTGTTTGGCAGTTAGCAGACGGTGTTGCAAAAGTAGCCAGTGTGTTTGGTACACAATTTCAGATTGAAGGGTTGTTATGGGAAGAGTCTTTATTGATTCTATTGTTATCGGCTATGGTTGGTTGGATAGCAGCATGGTTAGCAACACTTCAACATTTACGACACTTTACACCTGAGTAACGAGTTGTTTTCTCATCATTTTTATTAAAGAGTCATGATTTAATTATGTCATGACTCTTTGATTCCATTGCAAATTTGCGTTAAAAATGAACTTAGTCTGAATTGTTTTGTCCTACATTGACCTACTGTTAACAAATTTTGTATATAATTTATTTAACGCGGTTAAACTGGTAGACTAAAAGTGTTTGCCTCATGGTTAACCAATGCGGTTATCAATACAAACTAATCTGTTTTCTATTATTTTATTGAGGATCTGAATGACCAAAGACATGCAATCATTAGCTCTTGTTCCACAGGGGAGTATTGAAGCCTACGTTCGGGCGGCTAACTCTTACCCGATGCTTACCGCTGAGGAAGAAAAGGAACTTGCTGAACGGCTGCATTACCATGGTGATCTGGATGCTGCAAAGCAACTGATCTTATCGCATTTGCGCTTTGTTATTCATGTTGCTCGTAGTTATGCAGGGTATGGTTTACCGCAAGCTGATTTAATTCAGGAAGGTAATATCGGCCTGATGAAAGCGGTGCGTCGTTTCAATCCTGAAGTTGGCGTTCGCCTTGTTTCCTTTGCGGTTCACTGGATCAAAGCTGAAATTCATGAATACGTTTTACGTAACTGGCGTATTGTGAAAGTCGCGACGACAAAATCGCAGCGTAAGTTATTCTTTAATTTAAGAAAGAATAAAAAACGTCTTGGTTGGTTTAACCAGGACGAAGTCGATATGGTTGCCCAAGAGTTAGGGGTAAGTACTAAAGATGTGCGTGAAATGGAATCACGTATGGCTGCACAAGATATGGCATTTGATATGTCAGATGACGATGACAGCAGTGATTTTGGTGGTCCGGTAGCCCCAGTCTTATACTTACAAGACAAAGCATCAGACTTTGCTGGCTCAATTGAAGATGATAATTGGGAAAGCCATGCAACTGATCGCTTAGCAGATGCACTAGACTCTTTGGACGAGCGTAGTCAGGATATCATCCGAGCTCGTTGGTTAGACGATGACAACAAAACAACGTTGCAAGAACTTGCTGATAAATACGGCGTTTCTGCAGAACGCGTTCGTCAGCTTGAAAAGAACGCCATGAAGAAGTTACGTTTGGCGATGGAAGAAGACGAAGACAGCGAAATGTAATTTATTACTGGCTAATTCGTTGCTCACTAAAATTATCTGCATTTATTGCCTGTTAAGAGGTGGATAAATGCAGATAATCATTTCTACTTTTACATTTTTAATTGTTCAATTAATCACTGTATAACTCTAGCGGTAAGCCATCTGGATCTGTGAAAAATGTAAAACGCTTTTGCGTGTAGGGGTCAACCCGTATTGCTTCACAAGCCACACCTTGTTCAGTTAAATAAGCGACCCATTTATCTAAATCATCGACACCGAAGGCTAAATGACGTAGCCCTGTGGCTTCGGGGTAACTTAGTCTCGCTGGTGGATTAACAAAACTGAATAACTCAATTTGGTAATGCTCACCAAAAGCTAAGTCTGCTTTCCACGAATTATTTGCTGGACGGTAATGTTCTTCAAGTAAATTTAAGCCCAAAATACGGCAATAAAAATCCTTACTGACGTCAAAATTGGATGCGATAATAGCAACATGATGAATTTTATTTAACTTCATGCTGTTTTTCCCATATATCAGGTTGTGCGGTGGCATTGAAGCCATTTGCCGACAAGAAAAGCTGCATTGCTTCTTTTTCTTGCAGGGCAACCCCACTAATGTCAAATTTCCATAGTGTAATATCAGGGATTGTTTGGCAAATTTCTTCTAATAAATATGATCCTACACCTCGTCGGCGAGTGACCTCTCGCACACAAAAATCCCACAAAGTGGCAGTGCTATGATCCACAGTAATTTTTGCTGCGCCAAGAAGGCGGTCATTAAAGCGAGCTGCATAAAATTGCTCACCTGCTTTACACATTTTGGCTAGCTCAAAAGGGCTCTGGTCAGGCCAGATTTTATGTAAGTCCAGATATTGTTGCTCAGTAGGATTGACCAGCGGGATAATAGTGAGTCTCATGATATTTTGTTTGTTTCCCTGTAAGAGTTGCAGTCACTCATCCTGCCAGAGTGATCTACAACCGATTTTTTGATTTTAGAGAGAAAAATTTGGTGATACTGAATTTTCCGAATTTCACTCGGATTAATTTAAATTTAACCCGAATATAACACTAGTATTTACAAAAAACCTACTTTAACACATCAGTTTTTTATTCTGCTTCTAATGTAAAAACCTGCCATATCCATTTGCTATTTAGCATAATTATCTTGTTTAATGTTATGAAATATATAGCCTTATTCGCTGTATTTTGAAATATCAGGCATTGTACCTGTCAACCATAATAATCTACTATAAATCAAACACAAACACTCAGAACCATGAAGACGGGGACGATAAAATGAAGAATATGAATAAAGCATTATTAGCGGGCTGTATTGCGATGGCATTCAGTTCAGCAGGATGGGCAAAGGAAATTAAAATAGCGGTTGTTGGCGCGATGTCAGGGCCTGTGGCTCAATATGGTGATATGGAATTTACAGGTGCGCGCCAAGCGATTGCAGATATTAATGCTAAAGGTGGCATTAATGGAAACACATTAGTGGCAGTCGAATATGATGATGCTTGCGACCCAAAACAAGCGGTTGCGGTAGCAAACAAAGTCATTAACGATGGTATCCGCCATGTTATTGGGCATTTATGTTCCTCTTCAACACAGCCTGCATCCGATATTTATGAAGATGAAGGCGTCATTATGATCACCCCGGCAGCAACCAATGCGGATTTAACCACGCGTGGTTACCAGATGGTGTTGCGTACAACAGGTTTGGATTCAGACCAAGGACCAACAGCCGCTAAATTTATTATGGAAGATATCAAGCCAACCCGTATTGCTGTTGTTCACGACAAACAACAATATGGGGAAGGTTTAGCACGTTCTGTACGCGAAAGCCTCAATAAAGCCGGCGTTAAAGAAGTGATGTTTGAAGGGGTAACAGCGGGTGACAAAGACTTCTCTGCTTTAGTCGCAAAATTGAAAAAAGAGAATGTGGATTTTGTTTACTTTGGGGGATATTACCCAGAAATGGGGCAAATCTTACGCCAAGCTAAACAAGCTGGCTTGAATATTCGCTTTATGGGGCCTGAAGGCGTCGGTAACTCTTCATTATCGAATATTGCAGGTGATGCTTCGGAAGGCATGCTGGTAACTTTACCAAAACGCTATGACCAGGTCGCGACTAACCAACCGATTGTTGATGCCATCAAAGCGAAGAAAGAAGACCCAACAGGGCCATTTGTTTGGACAACTTATGCTGCTATCCAAGGTTTAACGACGGCAATGGAGCGTACTGGCAGCATCGAGCCTGAAGATTTAGTGAAAGACTTGAAAGCAAACCCGGTCGAAACGGTCATGGGAACATTAAGCTGGCAGCCAAACGGTGACCTGAAAGGGTTTGAGTTCGGTGTATTTGAGTGGCACAAAGATGGGACATCCACCTCTGTAAAATAGTACTCAGCAGTGTTCCAGCATAGTGAATAAGAACCGGAAGTGAGTAACTTGCTTCCGGCTTCTGCTCTCTATATAGGACAAGTAGTTCGAAAGGATAGTCTTATGTCAGATCAAATTCTCTATTTTATTCAGCAACTTCTGAATGGTTTAACCCTTGGCAGTACCTATGCATTGATAGCTATCGGCTATACGATGGTATATGGCATCATTGGGATGATTAACTTTGCCCACGGCGAAGTGTACATGATAGGTAGCTATGTCTCTTTTATTGTGATCGCAGGCTTAATGATGCTTGGGATCGATATCGGCTGGATCTTGGTTGCTGCGGCCTTCATTGCGGCAATCGTGGTCTCTAGCGCCTATGGTTGGAGTATTGAACGCGTTGCTTATCGGCCAGTTCGACATTCTAAGCGTTTGATTGCGTTGATCTCTGCGATCGGGATGTCTATTTTCCTACAAAACTACGTCAGCCTGTCACAAGGTTCGCGTGATTTAGCTCTACCCAGTTTGATCACAGGGCAATGGGTTCTAGGTGAAAGCGATGGTTTTGAAGCCACGGTGACTAAGATGCAATTGACCATCTGGGTGGTTACCGTGCTTGCGATGTTAGCTTTGACGCTATTTATTCGCTATTCAAAGATGGGAAGAGCCTGCCGAGCCTGTGCGGAAGATCTTAAAATGGCCAGCTTATTAGGTATTAATACCGATCGAGTTATTTCATTGACCTTCGTTATCGGTGCGGCAATGGCTGCTGTAGCTGGTGTACTGCTGGGGCAATTTTATGGTGTGATTAACCCATATATTGGCTTTATGGCAGGAATGAAAGCATTTACCGCGGCAGTTCTAGGGGGAATTGGGAGTATTCCGGGTGCTATGTTAGGCGGGTTAATCTTAGGCGTTGCAGAAGCAATGACCTCTGCATATTTAAGTACAGAATATAAAGATGTTGTATCATTTGGTTTATTGATAGGTGTGTTATTAATCATGCCAACCGGCATTCTGGGACGCCCGGAGGTCGAAAAAGTATGAGAAAAGAAAATTGGATTAATGCCGTTGTTGCTTCCTCGACTTTCTTCGTGCTGGCGCTGTTTATGATGGGCTTGCAACTTGCGCTCGATGGCACAAAACTGATCGTGACAGTTGGGGATTCTGTGCGTTGGAACTGGATCATTGCTGGCATTGTGGTGATCTTTGTTTATCAATTGGTTCGCCCAACGTTGAGTAAAGTTTGGCAAGGGGTTCCTAAGAAGGCGTGGGCTATTCCTGATTTTGATGGTTCGACAACCAAGCAAAAAATCCTTGCGGTTATAATTATTATTGCTGCCATTATTTGGCCATTTATTGTTTCTCGCGGAAGCGTGGATATTGCCACCCTAACATTAATTTATGTGATGCTAGGCTTAGGGCTAAATGTGGTTGTCGGGTTATCAGGATTACTGGTTCTTGGGTATGCCGGTTTTTATGCCATCGGAGCTTATACTTTTGGTTTATTAAATCATTATTATGGTTTTGGGTTCTGGGAAAGTTTACCGATTGCAGGTTTAACCGCTGCGTTAGCGGGCTTTTTACTAGGGTTCCCTGTGCTAAGGTTACGTGGTGACTATCTTGCCATAGTGACGCTTGGCTTTGGGGAGATTGTTCGTATTTTATTACTGAATAATACCGAAATCACGGGTGGGCCAAATGGGATCAGCCAATTACCGAAACCGACGTTTTTTGGCTTGGAATTTAGCCGTACCGCGAAAGAGGGTTGGGACACCTTCCATAACTTTTTCGGCTTAGATTACAGCCCAGGTGACCGAATTATCTTCCTGTATTTTGTCGCTTTACTATTAGTGGTTTTAACCTTATTTGTTATCAATCGGTTACTGCGTATGCCATTAGGTCGTGCGTGGGAAGCATTACGCGAAGATGAAATTGCCTGCCGCTCATTAGGGTTAAGTCCAACTCGAATAAAATTAACCGCATTTACTATCAGTGCAGCCTTTGCAGGGTTTGCAGGGACGTTATTTGCCGCACGGCAAGGTTTTATCAGTCCAGAGTCTTTTACCTTTGTGGAATCGGCATTTGTGTTAGCCATCGTCGTTTTAGGAGGAATGGGTTCACAAACCTCCGTTATTTTAGCCGCAATTATCTTAGTTGTATCACGGGAAATGATGCGTGACCTTAACCAATACAGCATGCTGCTATTAGGGGCGCTAATGGTGCTGATGATGATCTGGCGACCACAAGGCCTATTACCGATGAAACGCCGTCAAATGCAGGTGAAAAAAGTCCCAGAAGGGGAGGGCGTATGAGTCATATAACCACGCCTTTGTTACAAGTGAATGGCTTAACAATGCGTTTTGGTGGGTTACTTGCCGTCAATAATGTTGAGTTAACTATTAATCAAGGGGAAATCGTCTCACTGATTGGCCCAAATGGGGCGGGTAAAACCACCATTTTTAACTGTTTAACCGGTTTTTATAAGCCGACCAGTGGCACGATTTTATATCGAGAAAAACATCTTGAGGGACTGACCGGGCAGGCGATTGCACGCCTTGGTGTCATCCGAACATTTCAGCATGTGCGGTTGTTTAAAGAAATGACGGTGATTGAAAATTTACTTGTGGCGCAGCATCAACATTTAAAAAGTGGCATTTTTTCTGGGTTATTGAAAACCCCTGCATTTCGTCGAGCAGAGTCTGAAGCGCTTGATAATGCGGTAAAATGGCTTGAGCGTGTTGATTTACTCCCCTTTGCAAATCGCCAAGCGGGTAATTTAGCCTATGGTCAGCAGCGTCGGTTAGAAATTGCTCGCTGTATGGTCACTCGTCCTGAAATTTTAATGCTGGATGAACCTGCGGCAGGCCTTAACCCTAAAGAAACCAATGATTTGGATGACTTAATTGCTGAGTTGCGTACTCATCATAATGTTTCAATTCTATTAATTGAACATGATATGAAATTAGTCATGGGAATTTCAGATCGTATTTATGTCGTGAATCAAGGAACGCCATTGGCGAATGGCACACCGAGTGAGATTCGCCAACATCCAGATGTGATAAAAGCCTATTTGGGGGAAGCTTACTGATGCTAGAGTTTAAAAAAGTTTCTACCCATTATGGAAAAATTCAGGCACTGCATCAGATCAGCCTGAATATTCAAAAAGGCGAAATTGTTACGCTAATCGGAGCAAATGGCGCTGGGAAAACAACGTTGCTCAGTACCCTTTGTGGCGATCCGCGAGCATCGGAAGGCCAAGTCATTTACCGAGGCGTGGATATCACTCAATTGCCCACTTCGAAAATTATGCGTGAAGACATTGCTCTAGTACCAGAAGGGCGGCGTGTATTTTCTCGTATGACTGTGGAAGAAAACCTCGCAATGGGGGGCTTTTTTGCTGATCGCCAGCAGTACCAAGAACGTATTGAGCGGGTTTATAAGCTATTTCCAAGGCTGTATGAGCGCCGAAGTCAACGTTCAGGAACGATGTCAGGTGGTGAGCAACAAATGCTAGCGATAGGCCGTGCTTTAATGAGCCAGCCAGAGCTGTTGTTGCTTGATGAGCCATCCCTAGGCCTTGCCCCCATTATCATTATGCAAATTTTCGATACAATCCAACAGCTACGTGAAGAAGGAATGACGATTTTCCTTGTCGAACAAAACGCCAACCAAGCGTTGAAGCTCGCAGACCGTGGTTATGTGTTGGAAAATGGGCATATTGTGTTAGAAGACAGCGGTAAAGCACTTTTAGCCAATGAGGCGGTTAGAAGCGCGTATCTCGGCGGCTAAAATTTTCGTCATACTTCGTGTTATGGCGTTGTTGGTTTCATTAGGTTAGTTGGGGCAGATACTTATGTATGTTCCCCAATTTTCGTCATACTTCATGCTGTGGTGTTGTTGGCTTCATTCAGCTATTTGGGGCGCATACTTGTGTATGCTCCCCGAGATATCCTCATTTTGCCGCCTAGCCACAACGTGAATTATTTATTAAATCATTAAATTGCTATTGGCTATGCTATCGAGTGATAGATGTGGTGGGTTCGTTTCAATTTTTATTTTTAGTGTTAACTTGTCCTGTTTTTCAGCAATTAACTTATCCTGTTCATCAAATGTAAAATGAGTCGTCGTTTCTGCTATAACCTCTGAATTATTAACTTTTTTTCCAGTTTTTGTATTGATTAAATTAAAGTAACCTTCAGATTTTACCTGATAGCTATTATTATCTAAAATATTAATCATGATTGATGATTTGCCATGATCTTGAAATAAAAATTCGGATTGGGTTTTACTTATCATTTCCGAGGCTTTAATAGTGCCTTCTGCCAAATGGGCTTGATTTGCAATATTACAAATATGGCATATATGTGAAGGCGGTAATTTTCCTAGGTATTTATTAATATCAATTATGGATTGTAGTTTAGTTGGATTATTATCTTTATTTTTAACAAAAATATTCATTCTTGGTATATCAAGGCCAATTTGATTTAAGGATGAATGTTTTTTTGTTGGTTGACTAGAGGGAATTAAATTATTGTTTACTTTTGTTAATGTCTCACTGTGATCTTTAATTTTTGAATTAAAAAAAGAATTTATATCTTTTTTGATTTTTAATTCAACTCGTTGATTATCTGTTGTTAAATTATTTAGTGAGGTATCACACCCTTTTCTATGTATGAAATTTTCAGGTAAGAAATAATGAGTTTCAGCAAACTGAATAGCCTCTTCTTCGGTATTAATAACTTTAGGTATAGAATTAAATTTTGAAGCAGGAAGTGATAACTGAGTTTTATTTATTTTTGTGATATCAAGGTTTCTCTTGCTGTTAGGGATAAAATAATTTCTTACCCGATTAAAAAAATTAGCAATGTCGATGCTCATAAAATTCTCCAATTTTAAACAGGAGGAAAAATAACCTGTTTTTAGAAGAAATAATTGCAAGAAGCGTGAATAGCTAATGAATAGCGCATCTACTTCTATACATCGTTACAACGTTCTGTGAAGCGACTCTCAATTTTGTTATTTGCTTGTTTCTATACACAAAAACAAATGTATATACAACTTTCCCTCTAGAAACATACAGCTACTTGTTGTTGTATAACTTCCCTCGTATTCCAACCTTCACACTTCCTACAAAATTTCAAATTTAAATGTATATACTTTGTGAAGTAAATGTATATATATTTAAATCATCGATAAATACTCTCAATGAATAGATAATCTCGAG
The DNA here is from genome assembly GCF_029193595.2 of Providencia hangzhouensis. Lineage (NCBI taxonomy): Bacteria > Pseudomonadati > Pseudomonadota > Gammaproteobacteria > Enterobacterales > Morganellaceae > Providencia > Providencia hangzhouensis. Next base: position 3,772,552 of record NZ_CP135052.1, on the reverse strand, counting down.
CAAGTTGATATAAAAATAATCTGTTGATTTATAATCAATTAATTAGTTTGAAGACGCACGTGCATCGCCACTAACTGGGTATCTCGCAGATTATTACAAACAAAATTGTTAATTTAAAGTTAATTAAAAATGGATGATAGGGGATACAACCATGTTAAATCGTACTGACTCAACTCGAGTGATCCGCGCACCACGTGGCAGTGAGAAAACCTGTAAAAGCTGGCTGACAGAAGCGGTATACCGCATGATCCAAAATAATTTAGACCCAGATGTTGCTGAGCACCCTCAAAGCTTAGTGGTCTATGGCGGCATCGGCCGTGCGGCACGTGACTGGGAATGTTATGACAAAATTTTAGATGTGCTGACCACATTGGAAGATGACCAAACATTACTCGTGCAATCAGGTAAGCCTGTTGGTGTGTTCCCTACCCATCCAGATGCTCCGCGTGTGTTGATCGCGAACTCAAATATTGTTCCTCACTGGGCGAATTGGGATCACTTTAATGAGTTAGATCGCAAAGGCTTAATGATGTATGGCCAAATGACGGCAGGTTCTTGGATCTATATTGGTTCTCAAGGGATCGTTCAAGGCACCTATGAAACCTTTGTTTCACTTGCTAAACAGCACTTTAATGGCAACGCCGCAGGGCGCTGGATCTTAACCGGTGGCCTTGGAGGGATGGGAGGAGCACAGCCATTAGCAGCAACTATGGCAGGTTTTAGCATGATAGCGGTCGAGTGTGATGAAAGCCGTATCGATTTTCGTCTAAGAACCCGTTATGTAGACAAAAAAGCGACTTCTCTTGATGAAGCATTGCAATATATCGACGATGCCAAAGCCAATGGCCAACCCGTTTCTGTTGGGCTATTAGGTAATGCGGCTGATGTTTACAGTGAATTGGTGAAACGCAATATCACCCCTGATTCAGTGACCGACCAAACGAGTGCTCATGACCCAGTACATGGCTACTTACCACAGGGCTGGACACTCGCCCAATGGCGTGAAAAACAACAAACTGCCCCTGCTGAAGTGACCAAAGCTGCGAAAAAAAGCATGGCAGTACAAGTAGATGCGATGCTAACGATGCAAAAACGTGGCTCAGCAGCTTTTGACTACGGCAACAATATTCGCCAAATGGCAAAAGATGAAGGGATTAGCAATGCCTTTGATTTCCCAGGTTTTGTTCCTGCTTATATTCGCCCGCTATTTTGTGAAGGTGTTGGACCATTCCGTTGGGTCGCGTTATCAGGTGACCCAGAAGATATCTATAAAACAGACCAAAAAGTAAAAGAATTATTACCAGATGACAAACACTTACATAATTGGCTCGATATGGCACGTGAACGTATCGCATTCCAAGGGCTTCCTGCTCGTATTTGCTGGGTCGGTTTAAAAGACAGAGAAAGATTAGGCCGTGCTTTCAACGAAATGGTGAAAAGTGGTGAATTAAAAGGCCCTGTTGTCATTGGTCGTGATCACTTAGATTCAGGCTCTGTTGCGAGTCCACACCGTGAAACGGAATCCATGAAAGATGGCTCTGATGCCGTATCAGACTGGCCTTTATTGAACGCACTGTTAAATACCGCTGGTGGTGCAACATGGGTTAGTTTACATCATGGTGGTGGTGTTGGCATGGGCTTCTCACAGCATTCAGGTGTCGTCATTGTATGTGATGGAACGGACGCTGCTGATAAACGTTTAGCGCGCGTTTTACATAATGACCCTGCAACGGGCGTTATGCGCCATGCAGATGCAGGTTATGACATCGCCATTAACTGTGCGAAAGAGCAAGGCTTGAACTTGCCGATGGTGAAGTAATGTCCTTTGCCGGCTGCTTAATGGGTCGGCATCCTTCTGGAATATAAGGAATTCAGTATGAATGCTGTGTTAACTCAGAAAAGACAAGGGCCACTGGCGGGGATCAAAGTGATCGATTTAAGCCGTGTGTTAGCAGGTCCTTATTGCACCGGTATGATGGCCGATCTTGGTGCTGAAGTGATCAAAATTGAAGTGCCCAACCACGGTGATGACAGCCGCCATTTAGGGCCATTTATTGATGGCGAAAGTGTTTACTACGGTTTGATTAACCGAGGTAAACGCAGTATTGAATTGGATCTTAAAGCGGATGAAGACCGAGCGATTTTATTTCAATTAGTTAAAGAAAGTGATGTGGTGGTTGAAAACTTTCGCCCTGGTGTGACTCAACGACTTGGTATCGATTTTGAGAGCTTAAAGCAGCACAACCCTAAATTAATTTACGCCAGTATTTCAGGGTTCGGGCAAAACAGCCCACTTGCCAGTTACCCGGCTTATGACATTGTGGCACAAGCGATGTCAGGCCTAATGAGTGTCACTGGTTTCCCAGAAACAGGGCCAACACGTAGCGGTGAGTCAATTGGCGATGTGTGTGCAGGGATGTTTGCGTCATGGGCGATAAGTAGTGCGCTATTTGCGAGAGAGCGTCATGGCGAAGCGGCACAGTATATTGATGTGGCGATGGTAGATGTCTTATTGAGCATGCAGTTAACTGGGCTTTCAAACTTATTTGCAAATGATAAGGCCCCGAGCTTAGTGGGGAACCGCCACCCAGTATCCACGCCATTCGATACCTATCAGGCAAAAGACGGTTTAGTCGTTATCGCAATTGCGAGTGAAAAACTATTTCAACGCTTTTGCGAATGTATGGAAAAACCTCAGTTATGCCACGATCCGCGCTACGGTGATGACCCAAGCCGAACGCAGTATCAAGCTGAACTTAGAAAAGAAATCGAAAGTTGGACACGCCAAAAAACGGTTGAAGAGGTATGTGACATATTATTAAACGCGGGCGTTCCTGCTTCACCAATTCATAATTTACACCAAGCCACACAAAGCGAACACGCCGAAGTGAGGCAAGTACTGACGTACCTGAATGATGGAGGAACACCATTGGTTTCTCAACCGGTTTTTTTTAATGGAAAGAAACCTCATTCGACCCGCCGTGCCCCGAAATTAGGTGAGGCAAACTTAGCTTATAAACCAGCGAAAACAACAATTAAAAATGCGGAGACGATGCAATGAGTTTTGATATTAATGAAACGGAACAAGCGGTTGTAGATGCGGTAGAAAAAGTTTGCCATGACATTTTACAGCCGAATGCACAAAGATACGATGAAACCGAAACCTTTTGTGCTGAAAGTTTACAAGCGCTAGGGGAAATGGGCTGTTGGGGAATTAATTTACCTGAACAGTATGGTGGTTTTGGTATTGGTAGTGTGGCGATGAGCCAGGTCGTGGAAGCTGTCGCAGCAGCTTGTGCATCGACGTCATCGGCTCTAACGGCACATTTTTTGGCGACAGATTCAATTTTAATTGGTGGGACAGAAGAGCAAAAAAATCATTGGTTACCAAAAGCCGCTGCTGGGGAATTATTAGGTGCATTCGGCTTAACTGAGCCGGCTGCGGGCTCTAACCCTGCGGATATGCGTACTGTGGCTGTACGTGAAAATGGCGGATGGCGTATTCGAGGAAATAAACACTATATCACAAACGCCAAAGAGGCTGATTTTATTGTGTTATATGCTAAAACCGATGTTGAAGCGGGAGCCCGTGGCATCAGTGCATTTATGATCCCTAAAGGCACTGAAGGTGTGGCATTTTCTCAACCTGAAAAAACGATGGGGTTACGGGGTAGCACCATTTATGAATTAGCATTGAATTGTTGGCTACCTGAATCTGCATTACTGGGAGAGGAAAATAAAGGGTTCCACACCGCCATGGAAGTTTTAGATAAAGGGCGTGTTGAAGTGGCTGCAACGTCACTAGGTATTGCTCGAGCCGCGATGGAAAGTGCTTTAGGCTGGGTAAAAGAACGCCAAATTGGTAAAAAACCCTTAGCTGCATACCAAGGAACTCAATGGCGTATTGCGGATATGCACACGCAATTGGAGGCGGCTCGTATGTTGACCTGGCAAGCTGCGGAATTACGTGATTCAGGGGAGCGTTTTAGTTTGCAATCCGCGACGGCGAAATTGTTTGCTGCTGAGTGTGCGGGTTTTGTAACGGATGCGGCTTTACAGCTTCATGGCGGCTACGGCTATATTCGTGACCTCCCTCTTGAACGTTATGTGCGTGACGCACGGATTTTACGGATTTTTGAAGGGACATCAGAAATACAAAAAATTATTATTTCACGTGCCGTTTTAGACGCCCACTAAGTTATTTTAAGTATTGAGCCGAGTAAGCGGGACAGGCGTTTACTGGTTTATGGAGCACCATAGGAAGCACTACCTGACAACAGGATCATGGAATTAAAAACACAACAACAATCAGGTTTAAGAATGTATTTCAATTAGTTATTCAGGGTGAATAACAGATAAAACATCACCCAGCGTAATGCTTAATAACTGTACCTTACAATTGTAGTTATTGCGGTTCCATTACGATTAATTGGTTCATTCTTTAAGCCAGCCTTGCTTAAAGAGGAGTTACCATGACAGTTTCAAACGACATCGCTACAGGGCAAAAAAACCGGCAGGAGAATGTACCCTTAATCGAAGCGCGTTCCATCGATTACATTCCAGAGTCCGAGCGCCATGGCACTTTATCGAGCCAATTCACACTTTGGTTCGGTTCTAATTTGCAAATAACGGCAATTGTAACGGGGGCCTTGGCAGTCGTGCTTGGCGGAGATGTATTCTGGTCATTAATTGGCTTGTTTATTGGCCAATTATTAGGTGGCGCGGTGATGGCCTTGCATGCGGTGCAAGGGCCGAAATTGGGGTTACCACAAATGATCTCGAGTCGTGTACAGTTTGGCGTATACGGTGCCGTCATCCCTATTTTATTAGTTTGCATGATGTATGTCGGGTTTTCTGCTAGTGGTACCGTGCTGGCAGGGCAAGCGGTTGGTCAGTTGTTACATGTGACTGATTGGGTTGGAATTATTATTTTTGGTGTGGTGATTATCGGCATTACAATTTGTGGTTATCGCATCATCCATATTTTAGGGAAAGTAGCGAGCGTTATCGGCGTGATTACGTTCTTTTATCTATTTTTCCGTCTGTTTTATATGAATGATGTTTCGGTATTACTGGAAAATCGCCATTTTAGCTGGACGAACTTTTTATTAGCGATGTCACTGTCTGCTTCTTGGCAAATTGCATTTGGGCCTTATGTTGCTGACTATTCTCGTTATTTACCGACTAAAACCCCGACAATTAAAGCCTTCTTGGCTGTGGGTTCAGGCACAGTAATTGGTACGCAAGCCTCAATGATTTTAGGGGTTTTTGCCGCAGCGCTTGCTGGTAATAAGTTTGCCGGTAATGAAGTCTCGTATATTGTGGGCTTAGGCAGTACAGGTTTAATCGCGGCGTTGCTGTATATCAGTATTTTCTATGGGAAAGTGACAATAACTGCATTGAATGCCTATGGTAGCTTTATGTCTATGGCTGCGATTTGGTGTGGTTTCCGTGGGAAAAGCCAAATTTCTCGTGGCCAAAGGTTGTTCTTTATTATTCTAATGGTCAGTTTTTCAACACTACTTGGGTTAGCGGGCCAGCACTCATTTTTAAAACTCTTCTCTGCTTTCTTATTGTTTTTACTTGCATTCTTTACCCCTTGGAGTGCAATTAACTTAGTTGACTACTATTGGGTCACTAAAGGTCGCTACGACGTTCCCGAACTTGCAAACCCAAATGGCCGCTATGGGCGTTGGAATAAAGTCGGGATATTCACTTACATTGCCGGTGTATTAATACAATTACCATTTATATCAACAGGTTTTTATACCGGGCCTTTAGTCGAAAAACTCGGTGGTGTCGATATTTCATGGATTGTTGGCTTAGTAGCAACAAGTATTCTTTACTATGTTGCGATTAAAAAATGGCCTATGTCAGTCGCAGATCGGTTGATATTACCGACAACAAAATAACCATTTCATAAAAAACTAGCATTAAAAAGCGTAAAAATTGAGATAGCCAGTAGCAGTGTAACTATCACTGTTACGGTTTCTCTCAACCTAAAAAACGGTTTTAGAACATTACCATACCCACCAATCGTTGAAGAATTGGGATAGGAGTTGCTATGAAAATTTTAGTCGCAGTGAAGCGAGTGATAGACCATAACGTCAAAATAAGAGTAAAAGCCGATGGTTCAGGGGTTGAATTGGCGAATGTCAAAATGGCAATTAACCCATTTGATGAAATTGCCGTCGAAGAAGCTGTGCGTTTAAAAGAGGCGGGAAAAGCAACAGAAGTGATTGCGGTTTCCATCGGTGACATTGGTTATCAAGAAACATTACGTAGTGCGATGGCGATTGGCGCTGATCGTGGGATTTTAGTACAAAGATCTGGGGAGTTAACACTAGAGCCACTGGATATAGCGCGTTTACTTCAACAAATCGTAGAAAGGGAACAGCCAGATCTTATTTTATTAGGCAAACAAGCTATTGATGATGATTGCAATCAAATAGGCCAAATGCTCAGCGCATTATTGGATTACCCGCAAGCGACATTTGCTTCTCAAGTTAAGCTTGAAGGGCAATCACTGCAAGTTACGAGGGAAATTGACGGTGGTTTAGAAACGTTAGAAATGCCATTGCCAGCGGTCATCACAACAGACTTACGGCTCAATGAACCTCGTTATGCAACTTTACCTAATATCATGAAAGCGAAGAAAAAAACGTTAGATATTATCGATATTACTGATATGGATTTTACCCCATTAGGGCAAATTAAAACACTTAGTGTCTCAGAACCCAAAAAACGAGCGGGGCAATGTACATTGCTAAGCAGTGCGACAGAGCTAGTCAGTGCATTACAAGCGAAAGAAGTGATTTAATCGAGGAAAATACCTATGAGCCAAATATCTGTATTAGTGGTTGTCGAGCATGATAATCAAACAATAAAAACCTCTACTTATCATAGTATTAACGCTGCAGAACAACTTCTCACCGCAGGTGGCCATTTGCACTTATTAGTTGCAGGAGGTGAGACAGAATTGGTCGCTCAGCTAGCTGCGAGTATAAAAGGCGTGAGTAAAGTCCTAGAAATACAATCAGATAACCTTAAAAACCAACTTGCAGAACCGATGGCTCATGCGGTGGTGAATATTGCAGGAGAATATACTCATTTACTGTTTCCAGCGACGACATTTGGTAAAAATATTGCCCCACGGGTTGCTGCAAAGTTAGGGATCGCACAAGTTTCAGATATTACTCAAGTTATTGATTCACAAACTTTTATTAGACCTATTTATGCAGGGAATGCGTTAGCAACGGTACAAAACAATGGCCAGAAAGTGGTCATTACGGTGCGTAGTTCGGCATTTTCAGGGGGATATGAAACGCAAAATAGTGCTGAAATAGAGAAAGTTTCCCTTGCCGATATACTGCTGCGTAGTCAATTAAAAAGCCAATCTTTAACTCAAGTTAGCCGTGCGGAATTGAGCTCTGCAAAAGTGGTTATTTCAGGCGGGAGAGGCTTGAGCTCAGGTGAAAATTTTGCGTTATTGGAAACGATAGCTGACAAGCTAGGAGCTGCGGTTGGGGCTTCACGTGCTGCGGTAGACGCTGGTTTTGTGCCAAATGACTACCAAGTAGGACAAACAGGGAAAATTGTCGCACCTGATTTGTACATAGCTGTAGGAATTTCGGGGGCAATTCAGCATGTTGCAGGAATGAAAGAAAGCAAAGTGATCGTTGCTATCAATAGTGATCCTGAGGCACCGATTTTCCAAGTTGCGGATTATGGCATTGTTGGCGATCTGTTTGAGATCTTACCTGAATTTGACAAAGCATTGGCGTAATGGAGGGGCTCATGGCTATCGACAATATTGAGAAAATAAACGAGGCTCCCGAGCGGGAATCGATGGAGTTCGATGTCCTGATTGTCGGTGGTGGGCCCGCGGGGTTATCTGCAGCAATACGTTTAAAGCAGCTAGCGGCAAAGAAAGGAACAGAAATTTCGGTTTGTTTAATTGATAAAGGTGCACAGATAGGAGCTCATATTTTATCTGGTGCAGTGATAGACCCACGTGCTCTCGATGAATTGCTACCAGATTGGCAGCAAAAGGTTTCGGCTTCTTTAACACCTGTAAGTCATGACCGTTTTTTATGGCTAAAAGAAAACAAAGCGAGTCATTTACCCCTCTCTTTATTGCCAAACTGTTTGAAAAACAATGATAATTTCATTGGTAGCTTAGGGGAGATAAGTGCTGCACTAGCCGCGGAGGCAGAAGAATTAGGTGTTGATGTCTTTGCCGGTTTTGCTGCCACGGAGGTGTTATTTGATGATAAAAACCAAGTGATAGGCGTCACAACTGGAGATATGGGGCTTGATAAATTAGGCAACCCAACACAGATGTACCAACCGGGTATGAATTTACTGGCAAAAATGACCTTTTTTGCGGAAGGATGCCGTGGTCAGCTAGGTAAGCAATTGATAAATCATTTTAATTTAGCCACAGAGAGCGGTAAACAAACCTATGGTTTGGGGATCAAGGAAATTTGGCAAATTCCAAAAGAGCAACATCAAGCAGGGTTAGTTGTCCATTCCGTTGGCTGGCCGCTAGATAACCACACCTATGGTGGTGGCTTTGCTTACCATTATGGGGATAACTTAGTCGCAGTGGGTTTGGTGGTCGGGTTAAATTATGAAAATCCGTATTTATCACCGTTTGATGAGTTTCAACGCTTAAAAACCCATCCTGCTTTTAGTGATTTCTTATCGGGTGGAGAACGGATCAGCTATGGTGCTAGAACGATGGTGGCGGGTGGGTTAGCCGCGTTACCTGAACTAAGCTTTCCCGGAGGTGTGTTAATTGGTGATGATGCAGGTTTTCTTAATGCAGCCCGAATTAAAGGCACCCATTGTGCGGTGAAAAGTGGGTTATTAGCAGCAGAAGCTTGGTTCAGTGCTAACCAGAATGGAATGGTTGATTATTTACAGTTTAAAAAGCAATTTCGCCAGCTATTTGAAGAGAGCTGGTTATATCAAGAGCTTTATCAAACACGCAATTTTAAGCCCTATATGAAAAAAGGGCTAGTGGTTGGTTCAATGCTATTTGGTGCAGAACAACTGTTATTTAAGGGGCGTACCCCGTGGACGTTGAAATTAAAACAATCGGATCATGAAGGAATAAAGGAAGCCAAGGGTTTTACACCGATAGATTACCCAAAACCCGATGGTAAATTAACGTTTGATAAGTCTTCTTCCGTATTTTTATCGAATACTAACCATGAAGAAGAACAACCCTGCCATTTAAAACTGGCTGATATTAATGTCCCTATCCAAGTTAATTTAATGAAATATGCTGCGCCCGAGACGCGTTATTGCCCCGCGGGAGTTTATGAAATTGTAGGGAATAAAAGCGAGGAAAAACTGCAAATTAATGCGCAAAACTGCCTGCATTGTAAGGCTTGTGACATTAAAGATCCGTTACAAAATATCACCTGGACTGCTCCCCAAGGAGGGGAAGGGCCTATTTATCAAGGAATGTAAAACGAATTTATTGTGATGTAGTTGTGCTTGATATTTTTGTTTTATCAGTCGCTTTGGGGCAATTTTGCCCCATTTTTTTATTTTTGCATTAATTCTCAATTCGAGAATGTAATTTTAATTTGTAACGCGAGCCAGCTGTGATCATATTAACATAGCTAATTAGAGTGTTACCTGTCCAAGTGCGACGGCTAAGTTGTAAGCAAGGTGAGTTTTCTTTAATTGATAATGATTGAGCAATAGATTTTGTGGCTAATGCAGCTTCAATGGTATGTTCCATTTCACTGACAGGAAAATGGCGTTGCAAATAACCGCTAGGAGTTTCAGTGTCACCATATTTTTGCTTAACAAAGTCGGGCACAATGGCGTGGTTAACATAGCGTTCTTCTAACATTAAAGGAATATCGTTTTCAAAATGTAGTACTTTACAATAGCCCACATCACTTCCTTCACTAATCCCGAGCTGTAGTGCAATTTCTGCTGATGCGGGAATAATCTTTAGTTGCAGCTGGTGGCCGCTATATTTATTACCACTTGTTGAGATCTCATCAAAAATATCAAACGCTTTTGTTACGGGGAGCTCATGTTTTTGAGTGGCGACAAATGTGCCTTTGCCCGCAATACGATGTAGGATCCCTTTTTGACTTAACTCTGAAATGGCTTTATTCACGGTCATACGGCTTACATTGAATTGAGCACATAGCTCTAATTCTGTCGGTATTTGTGTTTCAGGCTTAAAAATACCTAAATCAATACTGCGTAAAATGTAAGACTGAATTTGCTTATATGCAGGTTGTAATGTCATCGCTGTTATTCAAAATTATTGTTAAAGGAAGGAGTGGTAACATTGTTTTATTGCCACATTTCACTCACAAACTTTGTATTGAATGCAAGTTTATCAGTAATTACTGGCTTTGCTAGTAGGAGATACCTATTTCTAATGATTAACCTGAGTTAAATAGCTGTTTAAGGTGCTCGTCCTTATCTGAATTATTTAATTATAAGGTAAGTTTTACTAGGGCTATATACCTTTATTTATTATCATAATGTTAAATTTACTTAGCGAAATAGGCATTTATTCATGCGAGTTCAATATTTCCATGTCAGTCTTACTCAATGTGACTATCAAAATGTCAGCCCAATGGGAATGGTAAGATTGATTGCCTCCCAAAAAGTATTTTTCTTTAATCAAGGTGATTTTTCAAATAGTGAAATTTTTTTAGAACGCTTACAACAAGGCGATACCTTGGTTATTTGTGCAGAAGAGATGAATGATGGCAGTTATTGGGCTGAGTGGGTTTACCATGAAAAGCATGGTCGACTTGAGCCAGATAGAACCATTAGTTTTAATCGCTCACTAGGAAAACAGTATTTAATTTCGTTAGCCTTAATGGCCCTGATACCTGCAGTGTATTACTGTTTTATTAATGCAGATGATAGCTTCTTAATGATTATCTTAGTCTCACTTTTAGGTTGTGCTGCCTTTGGTGGAATAGTTTTGTTTGCTCTTGCACTGGCCGAGACTAAGCATATTTTAAGTCCAAAACGAAAATCAATTTTAAAAGCGTTGGATTTAGTTATTGATGGGCAATATCAAAAGAGTGAACAAGAGCAACAAATTGAAATTTTAGGAATTAAAAGCTTAAAAAATAAAGCCAATAAATTACGTAAATCAGCAGATAACTATCGTGATAAAGCGTCATTACTCGTCACCCGTGGGAAGGTTAATATTACATCAACCCTCAGCTTAACAGTTGCTACGGGGGATGCAGAACAAAAGCTCAATCATGTTGGTTTGCAGATTAATAAAAGCCATATGGATGTTCTAATTTCAGCAAATGAACCCTTATTCAACAACCACAATCTATTTATTGCTCAAGGTGATGAGCTTGAAGTTTTTCATAAAAATATCCAAGCGCATTCAAAAGAGCAGGTCATTTTTGGTATTTACAATCACCAAGACGGGCTTGCCTATAGCTTGATTGGTAAGGGGGCTCCTCAAGAACGAGGTTTTTATTTCGGGCTGTGGGGGGTCATTTGCTTACTTTTAATGTTCTTTGTCTTTATGGCCGGAGGGTTATCAATTTCTGAAACCCTAGAGAAAGGTGGATATTGGGATTATTGGGACTGGGTTAATATTGTGGATACAGGTGTGCTATTTATCAGTTTCGCAGTAACGATTTTATTCGGTATCAGTTTTCTTATTGCTTTGTGCGTGGCGATATATTTTAAATTATCTCAGCGTGGAAATGGGTATTATCAAGCGCAATATATTTTGAAGCATCTACGTCGTAAGAATGGCCAAACGGATTATGTGACGGAGGTGCGCTCATGAACCCATTTCTGAGTAAACGTTTTCTCTTTTTGGCTTTGGTGTTTGTATTAAGCCTCGCTTTCACTTTTATTATTTTTATTCGTACTGGTACGGTTGATTGGCAGTGGAAAAACCACAATGAAAATAGCTTCCCGATTGGTAGTTATGATTTTGCAACAACATTTCCAGCAGAAAATGGGATGTTAGTTATAGCTCAAAAAAGTGGCCGCTCTAATTATTATTACTCGTCTTATAATACTTATATGCCTTCAAGTGAATATGATAACCAGATTTTATTTGCAGATAATAATGGCGTGCATTTTATTACTTATAGCGATCAAAGTTTTTATAATGCAGTCTGTGAAAGAAAACAATGTTTAATGATGTTCAGTGATGGCTATCAAAAAATTAACTTAACTGATTTTTCAGTGAGTGAATTTACACCTTGGAGTAAAAAAACTGGCAAGCTATTTTCAACGTTGATTATGGGAAAAATCTACTTATCTAAAAGCTCTCCTTTCTATGTTGTTGCGGATAATGAAAATATTTTTATCAGCGCTGATAAAGGAATGACATGGGAACATTTTATGAATGTTCGTGATTTAGCCAAGTCATTATATCCTGAAGAAATTGAAGGAAATTCAAATTTTTCTTATGCAACATATCGAGATAAAATAGTGATGTGGTATAGCTATGGCAACCAAATGGGATCATTAGAAGTTATTATGGATATCCCAACAAAACAGGTTATTAGCAGTAAATGGCTGCCTGTCAGGATCAATGAATCAGCACAAAATCGTAATGGTGATATTTTTGTGGTTGCTCAAGAGCCCTCACGTCGCTTATTTTCTTTGATGCAATTTCATACTAATGGTAATTTTGAGGTGATGGCAGAAAGCGGTTATAACCACATGAACAGCTTAGAAGTCGGCAATCAAGGTTTAATTGTTTCGAATATAGTTAGAGGTTCGCAACAATATTTAATGATGGATTTTGCCACGAAAGAGATCCGTTATCGTCCTCAGTTTCCTTTGTATAACAAAATATACAATATGGCGGACCAATCCTTGATTGAAATAGAAAGTACTTATTCAAATGAAAGTGCGCTGACTAAAGGAGCACAAGTTTCTTATCAATCATTGCATTGATGCGTAAAGATGATTTAGTGTGTTCTCATTCAATAAGGATAGGGTTTTCCCTATCTTTTTTGTTATTGTTATTTAAAGGTTAAGCTAATACTAAAATAGGTATAGTTTGCAGTTTAAGGAGAGGAAGAGTACGTTTTAATGATAGACTAAAAATAGATAAAAATTAAACGATTTTAACTCATTATATGGAAGTAAGTTGTATAATTAGAAATATATAATAAAAATAAAAGAAATGTAGTTAATAATATATAGTATTAACTATAGATGATGATATTCAATATCATCATTAAAGATTACTAGCTAATTATTCTTTATAGATGTATTAATATTTAATCAACCATTTGATTAAATATTAGTAAACCTTGGTTACTTTATGAGTATTGCAGTCATTAAAAAACAAACTAAATGTCAGATAAAAAATAAGTAAGATTGACTAGACCCTACTTTTCATTTAATGCAAAATAGCAATGCAAAATTAATTCTAATTCTAATTTTATTTTAATTGAGATAGCTAAATGAATATATCCAAAATCAGCATTGCATCTATTCTTATTGCAAGTGCATTATTAAGTGGTTGTGCTAAAGAATCTTCTCGTTCTTTAGCCGTAGAAAAAGTTGCGACATATAATACTCAATATTCAGGCCCAAAAAGCCCAATATCAATAGGGAAATTTGATAATCGTTCTAGTTATATGAATGGCATTTTCTCTGATGGGGTTGATCGTTTAGGTAATCAATCTAAAACCATTTTGATGACACATTTACAGCAAACGGGTCGTTTTAATGTATTAGACCGTGCAAATATGCAAGAACTTAAAGAAGAAGCTGGTATTAAAGGTCAGTCGCAACAGTTAAAAGGTGCAACTTATGTAATTACTGGTGATGTTACTGAATTTGGGCGAAAAGAAGTTGGGGATCGCCAGTTATTCGGTATTTTAGGTCGTGGTAAATCACAGGTCGCTTACGCCAAAGTCAATTTAAACGTTGTTAATGTTCAAACATCTGAAGTGGTCTTTTCTTCACAAGGTGCTGGTGAATATGAATTATCAAATAGAGAAGTGATTGGTTTTGGTGGCACTGCCAGTTATGACTCAACATTGAATGGTAAAGTATTAGATTTAGCAATTAGGGAAGCGGTAAATAACTTAGTTTCTGGTATAGAAAGTGGTGCATGGCAGCCAGCTAAATAAGGAAATACGATGAAAATTAAATTATTGGCTATGGTAGCCGGCGTAATTTTATTAAATGGCTGCGCTAATGAACCCAAACCACTATATAACTGGGATGGTTATCAAACAACGGTCTACCAATATTACCAACAAACAGAAACTGGCCCTCAAGAACAAATTCAAGCTTTGAAAAAGAATTTGGAAATGAGCAAAGCAAAAGGTTTAGCAACTCCGCCAGGGTTGCATGCGCATTTAGGGTTATTGTATTCAACAACTGGAGCGGTTGATCTTGCAATGCAAGAATTTACTGCGGAAAAAGCATTGTATCCAGAATCTGCGGCTTACATGGATTTTCTCATGAAAAATAAAGGAAAAGTAAAATGAAACATTTACTTATAGTCTGCGGATTGGTGATGACATGGTTATTAACGGGATGTGCTCAGCCAACTAAAGTTGATTACACGGCATTTAATCAAAGTAAGCCTAAAAGTATTCTGGTGCTATTACCACAAAACAGTTCACCAGAAGTACAAGCAAGTCATGGTTTATTATCACAAGCGACTCTTCCTTTAGCTGAGGCTGGCTACTATGTTTTCCCTGTTGCTGTTGTTGAGGAAACATTTAAGCAAAATGGGATGACAAATGCAGGTGACATTCAAGCTGTTCCACCTGCAAAATTGCGCGAAATTTTTGGTAATGATGCCGTACTTTACTTGAATATCACTGAATACGGTACAAGTTATCAGGTTATTTCTAGTGATACTCGTGTCACTGCGGATGCGAAATTGGTTGACGCTAGAACAGGAACGTTATTATGGAGTGGCTCAGCGACTGCATCTAGTGCTGAAAATAATTCCTCGTCAAATGGTATTATTGGGGCATTAGTATCTGCTGTTGTTAACCAAATCGTAGATACAATGACAGATAAAAGCTATGCAATTGCAGGTATAACAAGTGTCAGGTTATTATCTGCAGGTAAGCCTAATGGTATCTTATATGGGCCTAGATCGCCTAAATATGGTAAAGATGCTCAGTAATTATTAATTATTGAATAATGGGCAAAATAGAATAAAATATTTTGCCCATTTTATTTAAGTTAAATGTTATTTAAGTGAAATTAACTTATTTAATTATCGTGTTACATTGTTTATACGTTTTTTAATTGGGATGATTAAACTAAAAATAATAATATTAAACTCTTATTTAATATATGGGTTAATACTGTGACTTGAATCAAGTTGTTCTAGTCTATCTCACTAATAGTGTGATATAGGTACAATATTATGACAATAGCGATTACTTTGGTAACCCAACTGTTATATATATAATAATAGTCGGTTGTACTAATTCCTCGTTGATAGGAGTCATAGTATGTTCTTGTTAAACGAATCACTTATATCAAGGTATTTCTTCTATATGAAGAAATGGTTCAATATTGATATTTCTTTAGCCTTCTTCTTTCCAAACAAATAACCTTTCTCTTTTCCTTTCTTAAAATTTTTTAACTTATTTAACTATAGGTTAGATCTCTAATATTTATTATTTAATGAAAAATTAAAGGTATTATCATGGCTAAAAGAATTGTAGAACCATTCCGTATTAAAATGGTAGAAAATATCCGTATTCCATCAAGAGAAGAACGTGAAGCGGCGTTAAAAGAAGCGGGATATAACCCATTCTTATTACCAAGTAGTGCAGTTTATATTGATTTATTAACTGACTCAGGCACCAATGCGATGAGTGACCACCAATGGGCAGCAATGATCACCGGTGATGAGGCATATGCAGGATCTCGTAACTATTATGATTTAAAAGATAAAGTGAAAGAGATGTTTGACTATGATTATGTCATTCCTGCTCACCAAGGTCGTGGTGCTGAAAATATGTTATTCCCTGTTTTATTAAAAGTAAAACAGGAACAAGGTGGAGCTAAAAAACCAGTCTTTATTTCTAATTTCCACTTTGATACAACAGCAGCTCATGTTGAATTAAACGGTTGTAAAGCAATTAATATTGTTACCGAAAAAGCCTATGACTCGGATACTTACGATGACTGGAAAGGCAATTTTGATATCCAAAAATTAAAAGATAATATTGCTGAGCATGGTGCAGAAAACGTAGTCGCAATTGTATCTACTGTAACTTGTAATAGTGCAGGCGGTCAGCCAGTATCAATGGCGAATTTGAAAGAAGTTTATGAAATAGCTAAACAGCATAATATCTTTGTTGTCATGGATTCTGCACGTTTCTGTGAAAATGCGTATTTTATTAAAGAGCGCGACCCTAAATATAAAAACTCGACTATTAAAGAAATTATTCTTGATATGTATAAATATGCTGATGCATTAACGATGTCAGCGAAAAAAGACCCATTATTAAATATTGGTGGGTTGGTTTGTATTAAAAATGACGAGAAAATCTTTACGTTGGCAAGACAACGCTGTGTACCAATGGAAGGCTTCGTGACCTATGGCGGTTTAGCGGGTCGTGATATGGCAGCAATGGTACAAGGTCTTGAAGAAGGGGCTGGAGAAGAATATCTACATTATCGTATTGGCCAAGTTAAATATTTAGGTGACCGCTTACGTGAAGGTGGAATTTCAATTCAATATCCTACAGGGGGACATGCCGTATTTGTCGATTGTAAAAAGCTGGTTCCTCATATTCCTGGTGATCAGTTCCCTGCCCAAGCGGTGATTAACGCACTTTATTTAGAATCAGGTGTCCGTGCGGTTGAAATTGGTTCATTTTTATTAGGGCGTGATCCTGAAACTGGTAAGCAAAAACACGCAGATATGGAGTTTATGCGGTTAACCATTGCAAGACGTGTTTATACCAATGACCATATGGATTACATTGCAGATGCTCTGATTGGTTTAAAAGATAAATTTGCAACCCTCAAAGGGCTGGATTTTGAATATGAACCGCCAGTATTAAGACACTTTACTGCTAGATTAAAACCAATTAAATAATAGGTCGCTCGTATGGTTCCCGTGCAATGCGGGAACCTCATCCTTATTCTTAAGGTAAACACCATGAATAATTCGGCAGCCAAAAAAGAACCCTCCATAATGGTAGGGGGTTTTGTGCTAGGCGGTGCCATGATTGGGGCGGGGATGTTTAGCTTGCCTACTATTATGGCTGGAGCTTGGTTTATTAACTCTGTAGTTATCTTGTTAGTTGTTTGCTTTTTTATGTTTCATTCAGGGATTTATATTTTAGAATGTATATCGAAATATGGAGCAGGAACAAATTACTTTTTTATCTCTAAAGAATTATTACCCAGATGGGCATGCTATATTGCAAATATGGCATTAATATTTGTACTCTACATACTAATTTATGCCTATATATCAGCAGCAGGTTCAGTTATTAAAGAAGCTGCCGCCATTTACGGATACAATATTAATTTAAGATTAATATTTATTATTTTTACATTAATTCTAGGTGCGAGCATCTGGTGGAGTGGTGTAGGGGCAAGTCGTCTAACATCATTATTTTTATTCATTAAAATAATTCTGTTTATTTTAGCTTTCTCCGGTTTATTTTTTATCGTAAAAACAGATTTACTATTAACTTCCCCCGTTGAAGGAGGACAAACAGCGTTATTACCTTTTGTTTTTATTATTATTCCTTATGCAATTACTTCTTTTGGTTATCATGGGAATGTTTGTAGCTTGTATAAGCTGTATCATGAGAATGAAAGAAAGGTCGTTAAAAGTTGTGTTATCGGTTGTGTATTGGCATTGGTGCTCTATTTTCTCTGGATCATGGGGACAATGGGAAATCTGCCGCGGGCAGAGTTTTTAACAATAATTAATAAAGGTGGTAATTTAGATGCTTTTATTGAATCACTATATGCGGTACTGAATAGCAAAAATATTGCGACATTCTTACTGTGGTTCTCTATTAGTGCTGTATTTTGCTCATTCTTAGGTGTTGCAATTGGGTTATTTGATTACATTCTTGCTTCGTTGAATTTTAAGGACAACCCATCAGGTAGAATGAAATCTGCATTATTATGCTTCTTGCCTCCTCTTATTCTTTGCATGTTATTCCCAAATGGTTTTTTAATCGCAATAGCATATGCAGGTATGGCTGCATGTATCTGGGCGATTATTTGCCCTGCAGTTATGGCATTAAAGGTAAGAGAGCGTTTTCCTGATTCGAGATTCAAAGTGTGGGGCGGAAAAGGGTTAATCTATGCCGTTATCGCCTTTGGAGTAGTCGGCATTATTTGCCAATTGTTAGCGCAGTTTAATTTGTTACCGATATACCGTTAATTTTTCAAAATACAAGCTGTAAAATAACTGCAAAGGTACAGTGAGGGTTCGCTGTACCTTTTTTCTATCCAACGATATGGCGGATTGTAGGCTAATATTGAAATATAACGGTTTTTTTAAAGTACATTTTAATATTTTGACCTTGATAAATAATGGGTTTAAAGGCCATTTTTTTAATTGCTTTAACCGCTTCTTCTCTAAAACCTAAATCAGGAATTTTGTTATTTAGTATTTCAACGGATTCAATTTGACCATCTAATCCAACTAATAACCGAATTTGCACTTTAACAACTTTTGTATAGCCTAAGGAACGAGCCTCTTTCGGATACCTAGGAGCCGCATCCTGTAAAATTGTATAGGAAATACCACTCGAACCGAGTGCGGTATAGCTGCCATCACCATTAGCAGCAAATTGGCTATTACCAGATAATCTATTATTCCCTTTACCACTTTGACCACTTTCTGAAGCTGATGGGCTTGTGGAAGATTGATTTTCAGCAGTTGAATGGAGTGGTATTTCTTTAGCTGCTTCTTGTGAGCCTTGCTGCGTTTCATGGCTTATCTTATTGGCAATAAGTTGATTTTCTGTGTTATTTTTAGTGTTATTGTTCAGTAGCTTACTTTGTTCTTTTGGCTTTTTCCCTTGTACGGACTGACTGATTTCCGGTTTTGTTTTTTCTTTTGTTTTTTGTGTGAGTAAAGGCGATTCAACCGTGTTATCAACGGGAACATTCACAGGAATCAATGAATTTTTAAGTTGAGTTTTTGAAGGTATTTCACTTTCATTAGGTTGAGACTTGCTCATCTGCTTCTGTTGGGAAGCAGCTTCAGCCCTTGAAGGGGATTCTGATATAACTTCATGTGATTGCACTTGTTTTTTATTACTCTGCTCTCCTGTGCCCCCTGAGGAGCCCATTTGTCCCCCTAGAGATAGAGTTATCGTTTCCACACCCTCGACTATAGGTACCGCCCTACCTGTTTGTAGGGCGATAAACATAATGGCAATAATATGGATAACGAGTGACAGTGCTAAAGCAAGTTTATAACGAAAAAACGGGTTTATAGTCACTGAAACATTTCCTGTTTTAATCAATAGGTAGCTTTAATGCCTGCAAAAAATGAGCGCTCATTTCCAGGAATTAATGAGCCATAACCTGCGGTAACATAGTCGTAGTAAGTTTTGTTCATTAAGTTAGTGACCCCGCCATATAATTCGATGTGTTCAATCGGCGCGTAACGAACACTGAGGTCAATGAGTTCACGTGATTTAACTACGCCATCTTCTTCTTTATTGGCATCAGAAAGGAAATTATTGTACGAACCATAATAGGTATACTGAATGTCTCCCGATAAATCATCGGTAAAATCGTATTTTACTTTTAGTTTAACGGAGTGCTCTGGCACTTTAGTTAAACCACTTTTCGTGTAATCAATGGTATTTTTGCCGTTTTCTTCCAAAAACTGGCGGCCATGATTGTTATAATCAGAACGTCCTCTGAGCCATGAATATGATTCTTGGAAGGTGAAATTACCGAGCGTTTGTTGGAAGTCAACATCGGCTCCCCAACGGCGAGTTTTCAACAAATTCATTGTCTTAGCATCATTGACACTAGTGAGATAAATACGATTTAGCTGGTTATTCGTATTAGATGTCCAGAATGTGATATTGACAGTACTAAATGCTAATTTATCTCTTAAACCGACCTCAAATAAGTCATATTTCTCATCTTCGGCCTTAGTCGGAGTATAAATTTTCTCACCATTAACGACAGATTGGTCGCTGATTTGCAAGCCATCGGGAAGGGTGTAGCCTCGTTCATATCGCCCATAAATTCGGCCAGTATCGCGATAAAGGTAAGCAAGAGAAAGTTCAGCTGCCGTATTCCAACGGTCTGAAGTGCCAGACCCATTTACTGTGCCACTTTTATCAAATGACCATTCCGACAATTCACGTCTCAACCCTTGAGTAAATACAAATTGATCTGATTTAAGACTGTTAAGAGCATAAATTGCCTTTGTTGTTTTATCATAATCAAAATTATGAGGAACCCCATAATATCGGCCTTTACTATCTTTTTTATAGCTCCCAATATAATGAATAGAAGCCTTTTGTTTGGCATAATCTACGCCAAAAAGTAGATTGCTATCATCGAGATAGCCGATATCTAATTTGATTTTTGTTCCGTGGCTTTTTTGATTAACTTTTTGTTCCCAGTTGGCATTATTAGTATAAAAACCATCAGTGTAGAAAACATCTGTAGCAAAATTGAGTTTTTCCGTAAATGCATTTTGGTAACTTAAATTATAGCTATCGACTTCGCGGTCACCGATCAAATAACCACTGATCGTTTTTTTAATTAGTTTACCATTCTCATCAATACCGACAGTGACGGTTTTGTCTGGTGGAACGTAGTCTTTACCATACTTTTTGATATTACGTGATGTGAGCGTTTTTACGTACTGAGAACTTTCAGTGAGATGACTTCCTCTCAACATGAGGCTTTGATCTGGAGTCAGATCCCATCTACCGCCTAGTGAATAATATTCTGAATTACGGTAGGTATCTTTATAGTAAAGATCACGGTTTAGTTTACTGGCAGTACCTAAAATTGAAAAGGTATCACTCACCCGAGCTCCCAAATTAGCATTTAAGCGATATCCTTCTGAGTTCCATTCAGATAAAACACTTGTTTTGGGATTAGCCATACTTCTCAGGTTTGACGTTATATTAATGACTCCACCTGCAGTCCCTGAGCCGTAAATAACGCTTCCGCCACCGGGAATGATTTCAATACGCTCAAGTTGTTCAACGGGAATAATATCGTAGTTAGTGGTATAAGGGTGATTTGCTAATGTGGTAATTGGAGCCCCATCAAGTAACACTTGTAGATTACGTTGTGAGGTTTCAGCCCCTTGTCCCCGCAAGTCAATATTACCTTGTCCAGAGGTATCGACACTAATACCAGGAACGGATTTAAGCACATCAGAGATTGTGCGGTTTCCTTTGCCTTGAATATCTTCTTTTGAAATAACAATAATTTGTTTGGTGTCTCGTAAACGTTCTATTTCAACATAGTCAGGTCGTGCATAACTATCTTGTAGCTCAATAGCATCAGTTGTTTCTTGAAGTTGTGGTGATTCAAGTTCTTTATTGGCTGCATGTGTCGTAAAAGAAAGTGTTGATAAAATAATGAAACAAATAAAACTTGGCTTAAATTTAACCATATTGTTTCCAACGGAGGAAATGTTTTTCATTGGAGTAGGCTTGCCTTTTGTAATGATAATGCAAATGATAATCAATCTTATTATATTATTGTTAGTTTCAAGATCAATTAATTTAAACAAATTTATTCTGTAGCTAATTATTTGATTTAAGTGAAAATAAGCTGTTGACTTAGCGGAGTGTCTAATTGAGTGGGTAGCAATTTTTGCGCTAGGTTAGGTGTGATAATAGCGATAAGGATGGTTCATTTACCCAGGTTGGATGTTTGCATTTAGCGATCTACTTCAAATTCCTCATATTAATCTCAAATTTTTATTATTCTTTGATTTCCAAAATCAAATAGTAACCCTTTTGAAATATAAGTGCTTTTACTTATTTTGGGTAAAAATCAACCAAATACAGTGGTTAAAATATTTCTCTATAGTGCCGATAAAGTTAAATATCCTTATTTTATCCCAGCGAAAGAGAAATTCTATGCAGAAACTTCGAAATTACTCAATCCGCACTGTGGTCTTCGTATTATTAAGTATCTTGTGCCTGATCTTGGGGGGAACGAATGTATACAGTGGTTGGTCATTATCACGCATTGCTGATGGAAATGATATTGATAGGCAATTGGTGCAACAAATGACCGTCCTTAGTCAAGGAAATGATCAGTATTTTCGTTTTGTCACACGACTAACTCGAGTCATGGAAAGTAAAAGCCAAGGGAAAGATGTGGATTATGCCCCTGTAAAAGAAGCGATGTCCAATATGGGGAAATATTTAGAGCAAATGAAGTCGATTTCTCCTGGACCGATGGATCCTGAAGTATCAGATTTGGTGATCAATAATTGGCAATCACTGCTAGATGATGGCGTCACGCCTCAACTCGCATTGAGTATGGACAACGATTCGGACAAATATTTAGCGCATGCCCATAATGTAACACCTGCATTAAGCCGAGCTTTTGGCGCTTCAATTCAGCAATTTAATCAGACGGCTGATGAATTGATCAGCCATACTCGGCAGAATGTCGATAGCGTGATAGATATTACACAAGTGGTCATGATCGTTACAGCTATATTAGGGATCTTCATGCTCATTTTTACGGATCGCTATATGGCAGAGATGATGCAAAAACCATTAGGGCTACTGAGGCAACATTTTACTCAAATTGCGAAAGGGGATTTAAGCCATCCTGTACAGCCGTTCGGAAATAGCTGTGTAGGAAAATTATTTCCAATACTTGAAGGGATGAGAAAAGATTTAAGTGAATCGGTCAATACAATCCGACAAGGAAGTGAAAATATTTATCTGGGGGCAAGTGAGATTTCAAACGGTAATAGCGATCTTTCATCTCGAACAGAAGAGCAGGCCGCCGCTTTAGAAGAGACGGCTGCGAGTATGGAGGAAATTACCGCTGCAGTTCAACTGAATATGGAAAACACACACCAAGCTAATCAATTAGTAGGCGAAGCGTTCGTGGTCGCTAATAAAGGGAATAGCATTGTTGATTCTGTTGTCGTGACCATGACTGAAATCTCCCAAAGCTCACAAAAAATAGCAGATATTATCAACATGATTAACGATATTAGTTTTCAAACGAATATCTTAGCGCTCAATGCGTCTATCGAAGCGGCTCGTGCTGGTGTGCATGGACGCGGTTTTATGGTAGTCGCTGCGGAAGTGCGCAAGTTAGCGAGCCACAGTGCGGAAGCCGCGATGGAAATTGAACGACTAATTGCCGATTCAGGAGCTTGCGTTCAGAAAGGAACGGGTTTGGTGAATGAAATGGGAAAAACGATGGAGAATATCTTACAGGGAATTAATGAGGTAACAGCAATTATGGAGCAAATCACAGTGGCTTCAGAAGAGCAGAGCAAAGGAATAGCCCAAGTTGGAGTCGCGATTACACAGATGGACGGCGTTACACAGCAAAATGCCTCTTTAGTTGAACAAGTGGCAACTGCAGCTAGTTCATTAGCGGGGCAAACGCAAGAATTACAACAAGCGGTTCAGCAGTTCAATTTATCCATACAAACGGTCTAGCACATTATTTTTGCAAATAAAAAGCCCTCACTGCATCACAGTGAGGGCTCACAAAAACACTGCATTAACCGACTAGGATTAGTTCATGCCGTATTTTTTCAGTTTCTTACGCAGAGTGCCGCGGTTGATACCCATCATCAGGGCTGCACGGGTCTGGTTTCCACGGGTATATTGCATAACCATGTCCAACAAAGGCTGTTCTACTTCAGCCAATACCAGCTCATATAAATCATTAACATCTTGATTATTTAATTGAGCAAAATAGTTCTTCAGTGCTTGCTTAACTGAGTCACGTAACGGTTTTTGAGTTACTTGATCTTGTGAATTTACAGTAGCAACGGTTAGTACGTCAGAATTTACGCGTTGTTCGAACATAGTTCTGTCAGCTCTTATCTTTATTTACGCAAAAATTTTCAAAAAATGCCTCCAACACCTCCAGCTGTTCGCTGGCATCCTCAATGGTGTTGAATGAGCGCCGAAACTGGTCATCAGGTGCATGTTCTTTTAAGTACCAAGAAACATGTTTGCGCGCTATACGGGCTCCTTTGCCTTGACCGTAAAAGTCGTGCAATTCCTGTACATGCGCTAGCATAATACGCTTGACCTCTGCCATTGGCATTGGTGGCAATATTTCACCTGTGTCCAGATAATGCTGGATTTCCCGGAAGATCCAGGGTCTTCCCTGAGCCGCTCTGCCTACCATCAAGGCATCCGCCCCTGTGTAGTCTAAAACAGCTCTGGCTTTTAGCGGGTCAGTAATGTCGCCATTGGCAATAACCGGAATGGTAACAGTCTGCTTAACTGCCCGAATATTGTCATATTCAGCTTCCCCATTAAACAGACAGGCTCTAGTTCTGCCATGAATAGTGAGAGCTTGAATGCCGCAATCTTCGGCCAATTTGGCAATCTCTATGCAGTTTCGCTCTTCAGGTGACCAGCCTGTGCGGATCTTAAGGGTGACAGGCACATCCACTGCTTTGACGACACCTTCAAGAATCGATTTAACGATGTCTGGATAGCGTAGTAGTGCAGAGCCTGCAAGCTTACGATTCACTTTTTTAGCTGGACAGCCCATGTTGATATCGATGATTTGAGCGCCACTCTCAACGTTGATTTGAGCCGCGGCAGCCATTTCATCGGGATCATTGCCAGCTATTTGCACGGAACGAACCCCAAGTTCATCGCGATGAACCATTCTGAGTCTAGATTTGTCGGTCTTCCAAACTTGAGGATTAGAAGAAAGCATCTCTGATACTGTCATCCCAGCACCCATGTCATAACAGAGCGACCTAAACGGTTTATCTGTAATGCCTGCCATGGGGGCAGCAATAAGACAGTTTCTCAACTGATATTGTCCGATTCGCATAACTAAATGGGGGCCATACTGTGACTGCAAGGGCGCGTATATTACGCATTTTTTACGAGATATGAAAGGACAAACTTTGAGCAAACGGTTATTTATCACTAATTTTTTTATCTTGCATCTTTGCAATTATAAAATTAGTTATATTTAACAAATAGTTAAGTAGGTATTATAACGATTTATTAAAATAACTGTTGTGCTGTTCAAATCTCGTGCAGAACAGATTATCGCCAGCTATTGAGCAATATTTGAGCTATAAGATAATCTATTCTGGCGTTGTTTTCAAAGAAATTATTCTCTAATTTTAATAAAAAAACTCATTAAAAATGCTTGACACCCGTAATCCTGCACCATTCTTCTTTTTCAGCAACAGGGTCGATTTCAAAAGTTGAACGATAAGCGTCAGCCACTCCTTCTGCTTGAGTGGCGAGCACGCCAGAAAGACCTAATAACCCACCTGGGCGGGGTAGCACGCTAATCATCGGGGCGAGCTCACGCAATGGGCCAGCAAGGATGTTAGCAACCACGACATCAGCTTGTAAGTCATTAGGCTGGTCTTTTGGTAGGTATAGAGATAAACGCTCTGAAACACCGTTACGTTGCGCATTATCGCGGCTTGCAGTGATAGCTTGAGGGTCGATGTCGATCCCGATCGCATGAGCGGCACCTAATTTTAATGCGGCGATCGCTAAAATCCCAGATCCGCAACCAAAATCGATCACTGTTTTACCTTCTAGATCAAGGCCATCTAACCATTGGAGGCACAATGAGGTGGTTGGATGCGTGCCAGTACCAAAAGCGAGGCCAGGATCTAACATTACGTTGACTGCCGTTGGATCGGGCACATCGCGCCAACTTGGGCAGATCCACAAGCGTTCCCCAAAGCGCATCGGATGAAAGTTATCCATCCATTCTCTTTCCCAATCTTTGTCTTCTAATTGTTCGATTTTATGGATAAAACCTGCACTCAATAGAGGACTATTTTCTAGTTGAGCAACGACAAGTTTCATGTCGGTTTCTGCGTCATATAGACCAATAACATCGGTGTCACCCCAAAGACGCGTTTCCCCCGGAAGCGGCTCAAAAACAGGAGTATCGTGACTGTCTTGAAAGGTGACAGACACAGCACCGCTTTCGATTAACTCATCGCCAAGGGCTTCGGCATCTTTTGCGGTTGAGTTTATTTTGATTTGTATCCAAGGCATTGTTTTTTCTCTTCTAAAATGTTCGTCATTCTTCACGCCATGGCGTTGTTGGCTGCGCTCACTAACCCTAGTCACATATTGGTGTATGCTCCTAGGGATTAGCTCGTTTGCCGCCTATCTATGACGCGAATTATCTAGAGCATTGCATTTGTTCATTTACATTAGGTAACGCCAAATTCACCTATCAGTAGATAGGAATCAGTGAGTGCTAGTTACCTGTTCGTTTGCTGGTGATTGTACTGGATTTCTGCCAAAAAGATTACCTAGAAGGAAGGCAACAAGGCTAAAAACCAGTGAGGGAACGATGGCATGGAAACCCATGATCTCAATTTTAAAGCTAGCCAGTGTGGCATAACTGACGCCTCCGATGACCATACCACTGATAGCACCTGTTCCATTGGCTTTTTCCCAGTAGAGCCCGAGGACTAATGGCCACAAGAAAACAGCTTCTAAACCACCAAAAGCCAGTAAATTCAGCCAGATAATCATCTGAGGCGGGTTCCATGCTGCAACTAAAAGCAATGCACCTAAGACCAAAGTGGAAAAGCTAGAGATCCGTGCAAGACGCTTTTCATTTTTGATTTGTGTTGGCATGGTATTCAGATAGATATCTTTTACGATGGTTGCCGAGGACTGTAGTAGTTGTGCGTTGATCGTTGACATAATTGCGGCCATCGGTGCCGCTAAGAAAATTCCCGCTGCAAATGGTGGTAGAACTTGTACCATCAAAGTAGGGATCACTTGGTCTGGGATTGTGAGGTCAGGTAAAATTGCACGACCGAGAGCTCCCGCAAAGTGCATACCAAACATCAGTATCGCCATGACGATGGTTCCCAAAATAATACCTCGATGAACTGCTTTACTGTCTTTATATGAAATACAACGTACCGCAGTATGAGGTAAACCAATCACCCCAAAACAGACTAAAACCCAAAACGAAGCTAAAAATGGCCCGCTTAAAATGTCATCTGCACCTTCAGGCGAAACCAATTTTGGGTCTATGGTATGCATTTTTTCTATGGCTGCGGGTAAACCACCTGCATGGTAAATAATTGCAACCAGCAGGATCACCGTACCTAAAAGCATCACTAGGCCTTGCAGTGCGTCATTCAGGACGCTGGCTCTAAACCCACCAATTGCGGTATAGAGTGCGATAGATACCCCAAAAATTATTAACCCGTAAGTATATGGAATACCTGCTGCTGTTTCTAATAAGCGCGCACCACCAATAAATTGCACTGTCATCGCGCCAAAAAAGGCAATGAGTAGGCTAACACTGGCAAACCACACTAAAAACCGACTTTGGTAGCGTGCATACAGCATATCGTTGAGTGTAACGGCATTATAGCGACGCGCCAAAATAGCAAATTTTTTACCTAGCACGCCGAGGGAAAGCCAAATCGCGGGGAGTTGGATCATCGCCAATAGCACCCAACCTAGGCCATATTTATAGGCAGCTCCCGGCCCTCCAATAAAAGAACTCGCACTGATATAGGTTGCTGTGATGGTCATCGCAAGGACAAACCCGCCCATTGAACGATTACCTAAAAAGTATTCATTTAAAAACTCGCCTTTTGTTCGTTTTTTATATGCATAAATGGATAGCAAAAAGACGAGAGCTAGGTAGCCGACGAGAGGCAGGAGAACTTCAATCTGCATCATTCTCCTCCAAAGAGATGTCTTTAAAAATCAGTTTAACCATCATAATGCAGAGCAAAATAAAAATGATGGGTAAGATGAGACAAGACCATTCAAACCACAGTGGTAGCCCTGTAATTCCAAGCGTGTTGTCCGGTAGGTAGGCACTAATAACCCAGCCGACCAGATAGGCGATAGTCAAATAAAATGACCAGCGCGCTTCTTTATTTGATTGAAGAAAACGTTTATCCACCCGTTATTCCCCTTCATTCCCATAAAAATAATCAGCAATTGTACGATAATCTGTGGACTGAGTGTGAAAAATACCAGAAGAAAAGTGCACTAAAGCGTATTTAACACAAAAAAATACCGTAACGCAGGGCGTTACGGTATCGATTGACGATAAGTTAAACAGGTTATCGCTGACTTATTCAGCAATACCCAGTTTTTTCTCTAAATAGTGGATATTAGTTCCACCTTTTTGGAAGTTTTCATCGTTCATAATCATTTGGTGCAATTCAATATTGGTTTTAATACCATCGACGATTAATTCGTTTAACGCATTTTTCATACGAGAAATAGCGATTTCACGAGTTTCACCATAGGTAATTAATTTACCAATCATTGAGTCATAATACGGAGGTACAGTGTAGCCTGCGTAAATATGAGATTCCCAACGTACGCCAAAACCACCAGGTGAGTGGAAACGGGTGATTTTACCCGGGCTTGGGATGAAAGTATTCGGGTCTTCTGCGTTGATACGGCACTCAACAGCATGGCCATGCACCACGATATCTTCTTGCTTCACAGATAATGGTAACCCAGAGGCAACACGCAGTTGCTCTTTAATTAAGTCTACACCAGTGATCATTTCAGTTACTGGGTGTTCAACTTGAATACGGGTATTCATTTCAATGAAGTAGAACTCACCGTTTTCGAATAAAAATTCGAAGGTACCTGCACCGCGATAACCGATTTCAATACATGCATTAGCACAGCGCTCACCGATATTACGGCGAATTTCAGGCGTAATACCCGGTGCTGGTGCTTCTTCAACCACTTTTTGGTGGCGACGTTGCATTGAACAGTCACGCTCAGCCAAGTAAACCGCATGGCCTTGGCCATCAGCCATGACTTGAATTTCAATATGACGTGGGTTTTCAAGGAATTTTTCCATGTAAACCATATCATTATTAAAAGCGGATTTCGCTTCAGCACGTGTCAGGTTGATCGAAGATTCTAAATCTTTCTCATTGCGTACGACACGCATACCACGACCACCACCACCACCAGATGCTTTGATGATGACAGGGAAGCCGATACGTTTTGCGATGGCTTTATTTTTTTCAGTGTCGTTCCCTAATGGGCCATCAGAACCCGGAACACAAGGTACACCGGCTTTTTTCATCGCGTTAATTGCAGAAACTTTATCACCCATTAGGCGGATGGTTTCAGCTTTTGGACCGATAAAAACAAAACCAGAGTTTTCAACTTGTTCTGCAAAATCTGCGTTTTCAGCCAAGAAACCATATCCTGGGTGAATCGCTTGCGCACCTGAAATTTCCGCTGCGGAGATAATCGCAGGGATATTTAAGTAACTTTTCGCTGATGCTGCTGGGCCGATACAAATTGTTTCATCAGCCAGTAACACGTGTTTTAGATCGCTATCTGCCGTAGAGTGAACCGCTACTGTTTTGATGCCGAGTTCTTTACAGGCACGCAAAATACGTAATGCGATTTCTCCGCGGTTAGCAATAACAATTTTTTCCAGCATGGAAACGCCTCGTTATTCGATGACAACTAATGGCTCGTCAAATTCTACTGCATCACCGTTTTGCAACAGAATGGCTTTAACAACGCCTGCTTTATCTGCTTCGATTTGGTTCATCATTTTCATCGCTTCAACGATGCAAAGTGGGTCACCAACGCTGACCGTTTGACCAATCTCAACGAATGGTTTCGCTTCTGGGCTTGGCGCGCGGTAGAAAGTACCGACCATTGGTGAGCGAACCTGGTGACCAGCAACCGCAGCAGGTGCAGCTGGCGCTACCATAGCTTCAGATGGTGCAACCGCATTAGCCAAAGCAGGTTGTTGTGCAACCGGTGCTGAGTAATATTGTTGAGGTGCAGCCATAACCTGGGAAGCAGGTGAAACGCGGCTGATACGTACTGACTCTTCACCTTCAGAAATTTCCAGTTCAGAAATGCCAGACTCTTCGACCAGCTCGATCAGCTTTTTAATTTTACGAATATCCATGGATATGATTCCGTACTCTTATATTTGGATTGAATTAATTAGGCGCAGACGGTTAACCGCTGCCTGTAAAGCAAAACTATAACCATCAGCACCTAGACCACAAATTACACCGATTGCTTTATCGGAGAAATAAGAATGTTGGCGAAATGATTCCCTAGCGTGCACATTAGACAAGTGGATCTCGATAAACGGGATACTCACCGCGAGTAATGCATCACGTAGTGCAACACTGGTATGTGTGAATGCAGCCGGATTGATGAGAATAAAATCAACATCATGACGTGCAGCATGAATTTTATCGATTAGTTCAAATTCTGCGTTTGACTGAAAATGACTCAATTTTACCCCTAACTGGCTAGCCTCTGACTCCAGCTTGGATACGATATCGGCAAGAGTTTGGTTGCCGTATTTATCGGGTTCCCGTGTACCTAGCAGGTTTAGGTTTGGCCCATTCAAGAGTAAAATGTGAATATCTTCTGCCATTATGCTGCTAACTCCGACGATATTATCAATAGCCCGACAACATAACGCGATGCTAAGCGTTTGTCATCTTTTATCATAAAAATAAATGGATTTTCTACTGACAAGGTTCGTCATTATAATTATTTCGTGACATATAGCAGCAAAATACTGGTCTTATCAGAGAAAATACCCGAATTTATTTTAGAAAATGTGCGGTAATCCCTATTTAGGCGAAAGTACCGCAATAAATTGGTGACTAACCTCGCAGGTTGACTAGCGTACGCCCAGTCACTTCATTTTTTAAGAGTTTTTTTGCATATTCGACAGAATCTTCTAATTTAATCTCATTGCTGACTTGCTCATAGAAAGACGGAGGTAGAAGTTCCGCGAGTCGTTGCCATACTTTAGGGCGATTTGCGGCAGGGTAGTAAACCGAATCTACACCTTGTAGGCGGACATTACGTAAAATAAATGGCATGACACTGGTTGGTAAGTCGAAGCCACCCGCTAAGCCGCAGGCGGCAACAGTCCCATTATAGTGTGTTTGCGCAAGAAGATTAGCGAGTAATTCACCACCTACTGTATCAATCGCACCCGCCCACAACTGTTTGTCTAATGGTTTAGCAGGATGAGTGAAATCACTACGAGGTAATACTCTCTTGGCACCTAAACTTTGCAGGTAGCTGCTGTTTTCTTCACGACCTGAAATCGCGACAACCTCATAACCTAATAAAGAGAGTAATTGCACGGCAGTACTACCTACACCACCGCTTGCACCACTTACGATGACTTCGCCTTTATCAGGAGTTACACCAGCTTCTTCTAGGGCATTTACACAGAGCATTGCTGTAAAGCCGGCGGTGCCAATAACCATCGCTTGTTTTAAGGACAAATTTTCTGGAAGAGGGGTTAAATACTTTGCGGGGACTCTTGCTTGAGAGGCTAACCCGCCCCAATGCGTTTCACCCACCCCCCATCCAGTCAGTAGTACATGTTGGCCAACTTGGAAACGAGGGTCTTCACTGTGGTGGATCACACCTGAAAAATCGATACCGGGTACCATCGGGTATTGGCGAACAACGCCCGCTTTTCCACAAATAGCTAATGCATCTTTATAATTAAGTGTAGACCAATAAATATCGACTATAATATCTCCGGCTGGAAGCATTTCTGTAGTTAATGGTTGAATGCCAGAGACGATTTTTTCGTCAGTTTGTTGTAGGACGAGAGCTTTCATCTTTCACTCCTATATAATGATTAAATATGTATTTTGAAAATGACTAAAATTTGAGTGTATTTCATTGACGTAGTAACAGTATTTAAGCTATTAATATTGTAATTAATTTGTAAAAATTTATTTTTTTCTGGCATAAATAGGCTTTTATCATGCAAAATATCGCATCTTGACGGATTCATTTTGCATATTGACATAAATTTGCCGCGTTTCTGGTAGATAATAGAGCGAACACTCAGCGAATTCACCCAATTTGTATTGGAAATAGCCAGTGTGTAGCAATAATAAAAAGAACTAAATAATATTTGAACTTGTTGCCATAATAGCTTGTCACACTGGGAAGAAAAGGATGGAGTATATAACAGCCAAAGAATAGGTGTTTTTTTGTGTGATTTTATCCTGTAGGTAAATAATACAATTAATATCTGTTTTTGGGGTTTTTATCTGCTTCGTTTAGATAAGAAGCATGTACAGTACGGTACGTGAAAAATAGATGAATTAACCATATTTTAGAAGCAGCTCATTAACGCCTTGAGACCGCTTCAAGTGGTTGGTAGAGTAGACGGGTTTAAATTCGTCCCCAGCTTGCAGGATAACTCTTTCGTTATGTTTAAAAAATTTCGTGGCATGTTTTCTAATGACTTGTCTATTGACTTGGGTACGGCCAATACCCTTATTTATGTCAAAGGACAAGGCGTAAAATTAAATGAACCCTCTGTAGTTGCTATTCGTCAAGACCGCTCTGGATCGCCAAAAAGCGTTGCTGCTGTCGGTGGTGAAGCGAAGCAGATGCTGGGACGTACACCAGGTAATATTTCGGCAATCAGGCCAATGAAAGACGGTGTTATCGCCGACTTTTTCCTGACTGAAAAAATGTTGCAACACTTCATCAAACAAGTTCATAGCAACAGTTTTTTACGCCCAAGTCCGCGAGTCCTTGTTTGTGTCCCTGTTGGTGCAACACAAGTTGAACGTAAAGCCATTCGTGAGTCAGCGTTAAGTGCGGGCGCACGGGAAGTCTTCTTAATTGAAGAACCTATGGCCGCAGCAATTGGTGCCGGGTTACCTGTATCAGAAGCAACAGGCTCAATGGTTGTTGATATTGGTGGTGGTACTACAGAAGTCGCTGTTATTTCGTTAAATGGCGTTGTTTACTCTTCATCTGTACGCATTGGTGGTGACCGTTTCGATGAGTCCATCATTAACTATGTACGTCGTAACTATGGCTCACTGATAGGTGAAGCGACAGCAGAACGCATCAAGCATGGAATTGGCTCTGCATTCCCAACAGATGAAGTTTACGAGATTGAAGTTCGCGGCCGTAACCTTGCGGAAGGTGTGCCACGCGGATTTAAGATGAACTCCAATGAAATTTTAGAAGCATTGCAAGAACCGCTTACAGGAATTGTCAGCGCAGTCATGCTAGCACTTGAACAGTGTCCTCCTGAATTGGCCTCAGATATCTCAGAGCGCGGTATGGTCTTAACCGGTGGTGGCGCGCTTCTTCGTAATTTAGATCGCTTATTGATGGAAGAAACTGGTATCCCAGTTATCGTTGCTGAAGATCCTCTAACTTGTGTCGCTCGTGGTGGCGGTAAAGCGTTAGAAATGATTGATATGCACGGTGGCGACCTGTTTAGCGAAGACTAAATGGCCTTTTAGAAACAGTTGGGGCTGTCCCCAACTGTTTTGACTATTTTTTGTTCCTCTGACATTAGTGAAACTTAGCCACACATGAAGCCAATTTTTAGGCGAGGTCCATCCCTACAGCTACGCATTTTTATTGCGGTAATCATTGCACTTGTACTGGTGGTGATTGACCATCGCTTTGAGCCTTTCAATAAAGTCCGTAACTACTTAGACACGGCGGTTAGCCCATTCTATTTTTTAGCCAATGGCCCACGTCAATTTCTAGATAATATCTCCGAAAGCTTCTCTTCAAGAGAACAATTGCAATTCGAAAATAAAGCCTTACGCCAAGAGCTATTACTGAAAAAAGCGGACAACTTGCTTTTAGAACAACTTAAGCAGGAAAATGCGCGGTTAAGGGAGTTACTTGGTTCGCCACTTCGTCAAGATGAACACATGATGGTCACGCAAGTTATTTCAGGCGCGAATACGCCATATCGTGACCAAGTGGTTATAGACAAGGGCAGCAATGAAGGCGTTTATGAAGGGCAGCCCGTTATTAGTGATAAAGGCGTAGTTGGTCAAGTGGTTGGGGTTAGTAACTTTAATAGCCGTGTTTTGTTAATTTGCGACACTACCCATGCACTGCCAGTACAAGTATTACGTAATGATGTCCGTGTTATTGCTGCAGGCTCTGGATGTGCTGATGATATCCAATTAGAACCGTTGCCTGAAAATACCGATATTCGTGTTGGTGATGTCCTTGTCACGTCAGGGTTAGGAGGGCGTTTCCCCGAAGGTTATCCTGTAGGGGTGGTCTCTGCCGTAAAACACGACACACAACGTGCTTATACTATTATCAGCGCGAAGCCGAGTGCCGAATTGCAGCGTTTACGCTACCTTCTGCTACTATGGGGAAATGATAGCGACCCTAAAACGCCACTACAGCCTTCGGAAGTTTATCGTGCAGCAAATGAACGATTAATGAAAGTATTGCCGCAAGTGTTACCTAATCCGAATGAAATTCAGGGGCCTCCATTGCCACCATCAATGGCTCCGACGTCACAACCATAAGTAGAGGAAACACAGTATGGTTATGGGCAAGAGAGTAAATTAGCATGGATGAGTATCGCGGAAATGGCCGTGCCATCATTTGGTTATCGTTTTTTATTGCGTTGATTTTACAAGTCATGCCTTGGCCGGAACAACTCAGTTTTTACCGGCCATCATGGCTTCTGTTGATTCTCACTTATTGGGTGATGGCATTACCACACCGAGTGAGTGTTGGTACGAGTTTTATTTTAGGGATTATCGTAGATTCCATTCAGGGCTCTGCACTGGGAGTGCATGCTCTTTCTTTTAGCATTATTTGCTATCTCGTCTCTTATAAACACCAATTGTTGCGTAATATGGCGTTGTGGCAGCAAGCTCTGGTGATTATGTTACTCACTATCATTCAAGATCTTGCTGTTTTTTGGGCTGAATTTCTATCATCACAAGTATTATTCCACCCGCAAGTATTTTGGAATAGCTTAGTGAATGGTATTCTATGGCCATGGCTATTTTTGCTTTTACGTAAAATACGTCGGCAATTTTCAGTATGTTAGGGTGTTAGTTGTCGGTCTGACTGGGAATACAGTTTATGTGTTTAATTTATCTTGCGTCCGGCTCACCCCGTCGACGTGAACTTGTTCAGCAACTTAATTATACCTTTGAGGTTTTACGTCCAGAGGTAGAAGAACAGTGGCAGGAGGGGGAGTTGCCTCAAGACTATGTTCAACGTCTTGCACGAGATAAATCTTTAGCTGGTGTTGCGATTGCACCCGATAATCAACCGGTTTTGGGCGCAGATACAATCGTTGTTCTAGCAGGGCAAATTTTAGAAAAACCGCGAGATAATCAGCACGCAGAAGAGATGCTAAGTGCATTATCAGGAAAAACCCATCAGGTCATGACGGCTATTGCCTTATCCAACCGTCAACAGACAATGCAGTCACTAATTGTGACAGATGTGACATTCCGCGAGTTATCTTTAATCGAAATACGGGACTATATACAATCTGGTGAGCCAATGGATAAGGCAGGCGCTTATGGAATACAAGGAATTGGTGGGCGTTTTATACGTAAAATTAATGGCAGCTACCATGGGGTTGTTGGTTTACCACTGGTTGAAACAGACGAGCTAATTCAGCGATTTTTAGCGTTAAGTGATGGTAAGGGGAAGTCATGACTGCGGAACTATTAGTAAACATTACGCCATCTGAAACGCGCGTTGCTTATATTGATGGTGGGATATTACAAGAAATTCATGTTGAACGAGAAGCAAAAAGAGGGCTAGTAGGGAATATTTACAAAGGCCGTGTGAGCCGAGTCTTACCGGGGATGCAGGCGGCCTTTGTTGATATTGGTCTAGATAAAGCGGCCTTTTTGCACGCTTCGGATATTATGCCCCATACGGAATGCATTGCGGGTGACGAACAAAAAAACTTTCATGTCAGGGACATCGCTGAGCTCGTTAAGCAAGGGCAAGATTTAATCGTTCAAGTCGTCAAGGACCCCCTTGGTACCAAAGGTGCTCGCCTAACTACGGATATTACACTCCCTTCTCGCTATTTGGTCTTTATGCCAGGAGCTTCCCATGTGGGAGTTTCACAACGTATTGAAAGTGAAGATGAAAGAGAACGCCTAAAAGAGTGTGTTTCACAGTATTGTGATGAAAATGGGGGCTTTATCATTCGTACGGCAGCAGAAGGGGTCGGGGAAGAGGAAGTTAAACAGGATGCCGCATTCTTAAAACGCCTGTGGGCAAAAGTGATTGAACGAAAAAAACGCAATGTGACTCGCACTAAAATTTATGGTGAATTAGCACTTGCTTACCGCATTATTCGTGATTTTGCCGGCGCTCACCTTGATCGCATTCGTGTTGACTCTCGTTTGACCTATACTCAATTACAAGAATTTATCGAAGAGTATGTGCCAGAAATGACAGCCAAGCTCGAACTCTATCAAGGGAATCAGCCGATATTTGACTTGTTTGACGTTGAAAACGAAATTCAGCGAGCAATGGACCGAAAAGTGGAGCTAAAATCAGGTGGTTATTTGATTATCGACCAAACTGAAGCCATGACGACCATTGATATTAATACGGGCGCATTTGTTGGGCACCGTAATCTTGAAGAAACCATCTTTAATACCAATATCGAAGCAACCCAAGCGATAGCAAGGCAACTGCGTTTACGCAACTTAGGCGGCATTATTATTATTGATTTTATTGATATGGCTGACCCGGAACATCGCCGCCGTGTATTAGCGTCATTAGAGCAGGCATTGAGTAAAGATAAAGTTAAAACAACCATTAATGGTTTTTCGCAACTGGGCTTAGTCGAAATGACGCGTAAGCGTACAAGAGAAAGCTTAGAACACGTATTATGTGATGATTGCCCGACTTGCCAAGGGCGCGGAACCGTTAAGTCGGTAGAAACGGTATGTTATGAAATTTTACGTGAAATAGTTCGTGTTCACCGTACTATCGATGCAGATAGGTTCTTAGTTTATGCATCCCAAGCGGTGGTTGATGTCCTTAAAGGGGATGAGTCACACGCCCTTGCAGAAGTTGAAATTTTTGTTGGAAAGCAAGTTAAAGTTCAGACTGAGCCTCTTTACAGTCAGGAACGTTTTGATGTCGTAATGATGTAAAAGGAGATTTGAGTGAGACGACTGCCACGTGTAGCACTGGTGACGACTGCGGTTATATTATTGCTGTGCGCGTTAGTGCTGTCAGGGCTGCGTTTTCTTCTGCCAAATATCGACAACTATCGGCAAGATCTGATTGATTACGTTGAAAAAAAGACCGATGTAGCGGTACAAATTGGTAAAATTGAAGGGGCTTGGCAATCTTTTGGCCCTGTACTGACGTTGTCCGATGTCGTTTTACAGAATAAAACTACCGATATTACAGCGAATACTATTACGGTTGAATTAGATATTTGGAGCTCGTTATTTTCTCTGCGCTGGCGTTTTCGTGACTTAACCTTTTACCAGTTAAATGTTGATCACAAAGTCCCTTTCAGCCTTGGCGATTCCTCGGAAGGGCAGTCTTTAGATGGTATTGAAGAGCTATTTTTAAGGCAATTTGACCATTTTGTACTAAAAGAAAGCCAATTAACTTTCCTCACACCTTCAGAACAAAAAACGACGCTGATTTTGCCTGAACTTTCTTGGCTCAACGATAACGACAGGCATCGCGCTCAAGGTTTTGTTAGTCTCGAAACCATCAATAAGCAGCATGGTTATCTGCAAGTAAAGCTTGATGTGTCAGATAAAAATGGCGTGTTAAGCGACGGTATTTTTTATTTGCAAGCGGATAATATTGATATGCAGCCATGGCTTAGCCGCTGGCTACGGGATAACACGTCATTACGGGACGCAAATTTTAGCCTGTCTTCTTGGGTAACACTGAAAAATAACCGGATTGATAGCGGCCTTATTCAATTACGGCAAGGGGAAGCCAATTGGGGAGCCGGCGAATTAGCGCAAAACTTGCAAGTCAATGATTTGCTTTTGCGAATGAAAAGGCAGGGAAATGGGTGGTTATTTAACATTCCTGAGCTTGATACCTTGAAAACCAATGAGTTTATCTGGCCACGAGGGAGCGCCTCTGTATTGTATTTGCCTGCCAGCAAAAAATATCAAGATAATGACCATTGGCGCATCCGTGCAAAAGATATTGAACTTGAACGTTTAAGTGAGATTTTACCCACTTTTTCCTTTTTAACGCCTGAAATGGTACAGGATTGGCAACATCGCCAACCAACTGGTGTGGTGAGTGAATTTGCGCTTGATATCACGCAAAATATGCCTGAAAACGTACAAATCAACATGGACTGGCAAAATGTTAGCTGGAAAAAATGGAAGGAGCTGCCTTCAGTTAATCACTTTTCAGGTGTTTTAATCGGTGGGATGCAAAGTGGTAGTGCCACCGTTAGCTTACAAGATAGTGAAGTTGACTATCGTGATGAATTTAAAGCGCCTTTCTCGATAAAAACGGCAACAGGTCAGTTCCATTGGGTCAATAATGCCAGTGAATTTAAGTTGTGGAGCCCATCATTAGAGCTACAAGCTCAGTCTCTTTGGGCAAATGGTGAGTTTCGTTACGCAAAAGCGAAAAAAGGAAATTATGCCGATCTCGCCATTCTTGCCGGAATCCGTTTAGATGATGCAGGGGATGCATGGCGTTATTTCCCACAAAAATTAATGGGCCAAGATGTGGCCGATTACCTGACGAAAGCGATTATTGCCGGTAGTGTAGATAATGCGACTTTAGTCTATAAAGGCGACCCTGCTCATTTCCCCTATGATAACAATGATGGGCAATTCCAAGTTTATGTCCCTTTGCGTGATGCAACATTCGAATATGACAGTGAATGGCCTGCGTTATTGAACTTAGATATGGACTTAGACTTTAGGCGTGCAGGGCTATATATGCATGCGCCAAGCGTGAAATTAGCGGATGCCACGGCAACCAACCTTGATGCCAATATCCCTGATTACACTAAAGAAATGCTGTATATCAATGCAGATATCAGTGGAACTGGAAAACAAATCCAGCAATATTTTGTGCATACCCCGATGAACCACTCAATTGGCGATACGCTTGAAGAGTTACAAATTGGGGGGACTGTTAATGGCCAATTAGGGTTATCTATTCCATTGGTGGCGGGTAAAGATGTTGTTGCCAAAGGAAAGGTCAATCTCAATAAAAATGATTTATATATTCAGCCAATTGATAGCACTATTTCCGCTTTAACGGGCAGCTTTGAGTTTAACAATGGAGATTTACGCGGTGACAACCTGCGTGGCCATTGGTTTGAACAGCCCATTACTGTTGATTTCACCACTACAGATCAAGCAAAAAATTATTTAGTGGATGTGAATGTTAGCGGAAACTGGGCGGTGAATAAGTTGGCAATGTTGCCTGCTGAGATTAAGCAAAAGGTGTCAGGAACCGCTAACTGGAAAAGCCAAGTTGCGATCACTATTCCGAATACAGCAAAAGAACCTGTTGGCTTACAAATAGACGTTAGCGCAGGGCTAAAACAACTGAAAAGCCAGCTACCCGCTATTGATAACGCTCTATTAGCCGAACTTGGGCAAATTAATGTTCAGGCTAAAGGAACAACAGAACAGTTGGTGGTTGGTGGTGATATCGGTAAGCGCATTGGTTTTAATACTCAATGGGGTCTGAGTAGTAAGCCTTTAAGCTTATTAAAAGCCCATGTTGCTCAATGGCGTGATGGTATTCCTGAATTACCTAAAAATGCAACTTTTGTTGTTGATTTGCCACCTATTACCGATATGAACTGGGAGAAATTAGCCGGGTTGCTAGTGTCATCCCATAGCCGCGAAGGGGGGATGAATATTGGTTTACCTGACATGCTTGAGGTCAATATCCCATCAATCTACCTCGCTGGGCAGCAATGGAATGCAGTAAATTTTTCCTATGACTTACAACGGGCTGAGCAATTAGTCAGTATCAATAGTGAAAACTTAAAAGGTTCGTTACAAATCTTTGCTTCACAGCCTTGGCAGGTCGCCATTGATTATTTGTATTACAACCCTAGTGAATCCTCTAGTACTCAAATCAATGACCTTGCTACGACACAAATCGATTTTAGCCAATGGCCGCAGTTCCAGTTTCACTGTAAAGAGTGTTGGGTCGCTGGGCAGAAATTGGGGGAAATTAGCGCTAATATCCAACCTAAAGGCACTTTATTGCAACTGACAGATGGCACGCTAGATAACAGCGTCACGAAATTAAAGTTAGATGCTATTTGGAACAGCGAAAAAGGCAATAAAACACAAATTGCAGGTTCATTAACCGGTGAAGCTTTTGACGAAACGGCGGCGTATTTTGGTATATTGGTTCCCATTATCCAATCACCTTATACTATTGAATTTGATTTAAATTGGGCTAATTTGCCTTGGTCACCAGATATCGCCTCTTTAAATGGTAAAATGTCTGCAAAATTGGGCAAAGGAGCGATTGCACAAATGGGCGGTGGTCGTGCCGGGCAAATATTGCGTCTAGTCAGTTTTGATGCCCTGTTGCGTAAACTACGATTTGATTTTAGCGATACATTTAGTGATGACTTTGATTTTGACTCCATTAAAGGTGATGCGACCATTAAAAATGGTGTACTGGTTTCGAAAAATACCTATGTTGATGGTTTAGTTGCAGATATCGCTTTTAATGGTCAAATTGACCTCGTTAAACGCCAAATTAATGTTGAAGCCGTCATTACACCGGAAATATCTGCTACAGTAGGAGTAGCAACCGCGTTTGTAG
Organism: Providencia hangzhouensis; assembly: GCF_029193595.2. Taxonomy (NCBI): domain Bacteria; kingdom Pseudomonadati; phylum Pseudomonadota; class Gammaproteobacteria; order Enterobacterales; family Morganellaceae; genus Providencia; species Providencia hangzhouensis. Next base: position 3,731,774 of record NZ_CP135052.1, on the reverse strand, counting down.
TAAACCCATTTGCAGGCGCTGCCGTATTTGCGGCAACGAAAGTGCTCGGTCCACTATGGAGTAAAGTTTCCGTTATTCGTTACCGAGTAACAGGTAGTTTGGACGAGCCGAAAATTGATGAAGTATTACGTCAACTGAAGGAGACTCAAGAGTAATGAAAAATGGCAACGTTGCACTTTTGCAGTTATGTAGCGGAAATAATACTAAACACAATTTGGCGCAAATCGAACAACAGATCAAACAGTTACCAGAGACTGTTGAATTAGTACTGACCCCTGAAAATGCATTGTTATTTGCGGATGCGGCGACTTATCGTAAACAAGCGGAAGAGCAAGGAAAAGGCCCTTTGCAAAGTGCGATCAGCGAAATGGCCAAACGTTATCATGTTTGGATTTTAATTGGCTCAATGCCAATGATTAGCCGTGAAGATCCTGAACGTATTACGAGTAGTAGCTTATTATTTGATTCCGAAGGAAATATTAAAGCTCGCTACGATAAAATTCATATGTTTGATGTCAATATCGAAGACGAGCAAGGCACTTATAACGAGTCTGTGATTTATCAACGCGGTGAACATATCACTGTCGTTGATACACCCGTTGGTCGTCTTGGCATGACAATTTGCTATGATTTACGTTTTCCTGGTTTATTCCAAGCATTACGTGAACAAGGCGCAGAAATTATCTCTGTACCAGCGGCATTTACCCGTTACACCGGTCAAGCACATTGGGAGCCGTTATTACGTGCTCGTGCGATAGAAAACCAATGCTATATTTTAGCACCTGCTCAAGTCGGTGTGCACGGTACGCGTCGCACATGGGGGCACAGCCTTGCGGTTGATGGGTGGGGTAAAGTGATGAAAAAGAACGTGGATGCAGTCGCGTCTACGGTACTGAATATTAAAACAGACAGCTTGAGTGTCATGCGAGAGCAAATCAAAGTGGTGAAACATAACCGCTTTAGACCGCAATTGACATCCTTGATTAAAAAAGAAACCAAAGAGTAACGAATATGAGTTTAGTTTCTGTCAGCGAACATTTGCTGGCCGCCAACCGCCTTGGGCAAGAAAATCTGTATGACATTTTAGGTTTGTTATCTGAGCGCCATCTGGATTATGCGGATCTGTTCTTTCAATCGAGCTTCCATGAGTCATGGGTGCTTGAAGATAGGATCATCAAAGATGGCTCTTACAATATCGACCAAGGTGTTGGTGTGAGAGCAGTCAGTGGTGAAAAAACCGGTTTTGCTTACGCAGACCAAATTTCGCTACATGCGCTGACACAAAGTGCGACCGCAGCACGCAGTATTGTGAATGAGCAAGGCTCTGGTAAATCACAAATTTTAACTAATGTTGAATATAAAAAACTGTATTCAGCAGCAGATCCACTGCAAAGCTTATCGCGGGAACAAAAAATTGATTTACTGCATCGTGTTGACCAAGTTGCACGCGCAGAAGACCCACGTGTTATCGAGGTCAATGCCAGTTTAACGGGTGTTTATGAGCAAGTGCTAGTCGCCGCAACAGATGGCACTTTGGCGGCAGATGTTCGTCCGTTAGTGCGTTTGTCGGTCAGCGTGCTGGTGGAACATGACGGTAAGCGCGAACGCGGTGCAAGTGGCGGTGGTGGCCGTTATGGTTACGAATATTTCTTGGAAATTCACCAAGGGCAAGTGGTTGCTGAGCAATATGCACGTGAAGCGGTGCGTATGGCGCTGGTGAATTTGTCAGCGATCGCAGCGCCTGCTGGAATGATGCCGGTTGTGCTGGGTGCTGGTTGGCCAGGGGTTCTATTGCATGAAGCGGTAGGCCATGGTTTAGAAGGTGACTTTAACCGTCGCGGCACCTCTGTTTTTTCAGGTCAAATAGGCGAACAAGTGGCATCACCTCTGTGCACTGTGGTGGATGATGGCACGATAGCGGGCCGTCGAGGCTCTCTCGCCATTGATGACGAAGGGGTACCTGGGCAGTATAACGTCCTAATAGAAAATGGTATTTTACGTAATTATATTCAAGATAAACTGAATGCACGCCTGATGGGAGTTGCTCCAACAGGTAATGCACGTCGTGAATCTTATGCGCACTTACCTATGCCGCGTATGACCAATACCTACATGTTAGCAGGTACATCAACGCCAGAAGAAATTATTGCGAGTGTGGATAAAGGCATTTATGCACCAAACTTTGGTGGTGGTCAGGTAGATATCACCTCAGGTAAATTTGTATTTTCAACATCAGAAGCTTACCTGATTGAAAAAGGTAAGATTACTTCTCCTGTGAAGGGAGCGACGTTAATTGGCTCGGGTGTTGAAGCTATGCAGCAGATTTCAATGGTTGGTAATGACTTAGCGCTAGATAAAGGCGTTGGTGTTTGTGGCAAAGAAGGCCAAAGTGTCCCTGTTGGTGTAGGCCAACCTACATTAAAACTGGACAAACTGACTGTTGGCGGTACCGCATAATCGTTCTTGGCGATATAAACTAGGCTCTGCTCGCCCTTGTAACAACTTCTTGTCGATGTTGTGACTGGGGCGATTGTGTGCCTGCAAAGCACAAAACAACTGAGGTGTTATGAATAAACGTTTTTTACCCGTCGTATTGATGGCTATTTTGATTGTGATTAGCCTTTATTTTAATGGTGGAGATAAAACACCATCTGAACCATCCGTTAATCAAAGCAATCCACCTTCTCGTGAAGCGATAACGCCAAAAGAAACACCACAACCGATTGATAAGCTGACTGCACAAGATAACGTGGTTAGTTTTATGGAAAAATATCAAAAACTTCCCGCTTTCTATATGACGAAAAAACAAGCCCGTGAAGCCGGATGGGATGCGAAAAAAGGTAATCTTTGCGATGTGTTACCTGGAAGAGCGATTGGCGGCGACCGTTTTTCTAACCGTGAGAAAAGTTTACCCATTGCACAAGGACGCCAATGGTTTGAAGCAGACATTAATTATCGCTGTGGTCATCGCGGGGCGGACCGTTTGCTATACTCATCAGATGGGATGATTTTTGTGACTCATGACCATTATAAGAGCTTTACACAAGTCAACTAAAGGAAATACCGTGATGAGCAAACAGGTGAGCTTTGATTTCAGGCAGATAAACTCATTGAATGATTTTTATGACCAATTTGCTCAACAATTTTCCCTTCCTGATTGGTTTGGTCATAATCTTGATGCTTTGTGGGACATGGTTTCCGCAGGCATTGAGTTACCTGTAACCATCACGTTTTCACATATGACCGCGGAACAACGTATAAAATTCGCAGATGTTATTGATGTGATGAATGACGCACAAGACATGTGGGAAGAAGAGTTTATTTTTGCTTTAGATATAACAAAAAGCTCTAACTAATATTCCTATCACTCATGGTAAAGTCTAAATAAGATAACTGAGCTGATAGGGGTCTTTAGGATGAATAACGTTACTTGCACTGCATTTCCACTAAAAGAAAAAAAATTTCTTATTGTTCATGGCTACACGGCATCCCCTGAAAAAAATTGGTTTCCATGGTTGAAATCAGAGCTTGAAGCCTTAGGCGCTTTTGTTAACGTCCCCACCATGCCTGACTCTTTAGCCCCCAACCCTGAAAGGTGGCAGCAGCGCTTGCAGCATTTACCTTTTGATATTGATGAAAATACGATTTTGATTGGCCATAGCTTAGGTTGCGTTACTGCATTGCGGTTTCTTCAACATGCAGGGCAATCGGTGGCAGGTTATGTATTGGTATCAGGGTTTGACGAAGAACAGCCTACATTGCCTGAATTACAGCCTCACACCGTTGAACCATTGAATTATGACGAACTCATAAAAGTGGCAAATAATCGAATATCGATTATATCAACCAATGATGAAATTGTGTCGCCGGGGTCTTCGAAAGCATTGGCAGAGGCCTTAAAAACACAGGTTATTATTGAGGAATCTGCTGGGCATTTCCTTGATAGAGAAGGCTATACTGAGTTCAAAACACTACTTGATACGATCAAAACGCATTTTAGCTAGTTATGGTTGGTAAGAATACTAGGCACACTGGTTTTGAGTATTTCAATCAACTCTGGGTCCATATATGGGTAATCATCAGGAATATCCAGAACATGAAGCGGTTTGTATTCCAAAAGGCGGGGGAAATCTGCTTTTAAGCGGTTTTTATGTTTTTGCTCCATCACAAAAATTACATCTGCCCAGCGGATTAAATCCGCATTAACAGGGCGCTTCGCATTGCGGCTCGTTCCCGCTGAACGGGTGACCCAACTTTCATGGTTGCGCCAGATCTGTTCAGCGGTTGGACTACGCCATTGGTTTTTACTGCAAATGAATAAAATATTCACGAGTTGTTGTGTATCTCTTCAAGGCTAATACGGGCAAGCTGTATATTACTTACTTGCGGGTATGCCATACCTAATTGGGCTGCACGGATCATTTTTTCGCTTCGATCGTACATCTGTTTCCAGTTTTTTTCAGGTGTATAGCAGTCAACTAGTCGTGAATTTAGTTGATCACGGGATTTATTGATTCGAGCTTTGGCTCTGCGCCATGCTCTATTTCGGGTATTATCCATATCTTCCTCATTATTTATCGGGGTTCAGCAGCCGCGATAATACGGGTCAGAGTATGTCTAACAATGGCATGATAGGTTGTTTCGGCAGCGCTATCAACACGCTTCTGGCTTTTTCAGATTATTGCTTAATTTACAAAAAAAAATCCCCTAGCCGTAGCATAGGGGATAATTCATTAAGCCATTTCAGAGAGATCTTTCAAATATTGAAAGATTTGGCGATAAGCTTTCGGCGGTTTGTTGCCTTCACGCTCTTTTTTTGCATTACGGACTAATGCACGCAGTTGTTGCCTGTCTGTTTGTGGGAACAGGGCAACCACGTCTTCAATGACTTCATCACCGCCATCTAATAAACGGGTACGTAAGTCTTCCAGTTTATGTAAAATTACCACTTGCTGGTTGTGGCGGTTTTTAAGCTTGTCCAGAGCCTCAGTAATGGGCTCAACCTCACGTGAACGTAATAACTTACCAATCAATTGCAATTGGCGGCGACGGCCTTCACGTTTGATTTTTTGGGCAAGTTCAATGGCTTCAAGTAATTGAGTATCTAACGGGATGCGTTCTAATTCACTTTTACTTAAATCAACGAGCTCAGCCCCTAACTTTTTGAGGATCTCAGCATCGCGTTTAATTTCGCTTTTACTGACCCAAATGATTTCCTCGTCTTCTTCGTCTTGCGGCGCTGGGATATCATCCAGCCAGTCATCAGGCTGTTTGGCCATATCGATTTTCCTTTTTACCGAACACAGTGGTTTAATTACGCGTAATTAATATGATTTACTGTGTTGTGAGTGTTAACATTCATCTATTATATATTGTAACTGGGAAAACCCCTCTATGACTACCTAGCATTTGCTTGTTAGGGCAGAAAATCACGTTTCCCCCACATTATTGATTGGACTAAAGCATGAGTGTAACTGAACAAGTCACCGAACAACGTAAAAAACTCGAAGAAGCCGTCGCGCACGCATTAGAATTTGCTAAAACACGTTGTGATGCTGCGGAAGTCGCAGTAAACAAAAGCACTGGGATTAGTGTAAGTACCCGCCAAGGGGAAGTCGAAAATGTTGAGTTTAACAGTGATGGAGCGCTAGGGATCACTGTTTATTATCAACAACGTAAAGGCAGTGCGTCTTCAACAGATTTAAGCCCTGAAGCTATTGAACGGACTGTTCAGGCGGCAATTGATATTGCTAACTATACCTCAGAAGACCCGTGTGCAGGGCCGGCAGACAAATCTTTGCTGGCTTTTGAAGCACCAGACCTCAATTTGTTTCAAGCGAGCGAACTTTCTCCTGAAGAGGCGATCCGCTTAGCGTCGATTGCGGAAATGTCAGCATTAAATGCAGACTCCCGCATTGTGAATACGGAAGGCGGTAGCTTTAATGGGCACTACGGGGTTCGTGTATTTGGTAACTCCCATGGCATGCTGCAAAGCTATTGTTCAAGCCGCTATTCGATGTCAAGTTGTGTGATTGCTGAGCAAAATGGTGAAATGGAGCGTGATTACGCTTATACGATTGGCCGTAGCTTAGGGGCATTACAGTCGCCTGAGTGGGTTGGGCAGGAGTGTGCTCGTCGTACTTTGTCTCGTTTATCGCCACGTAAATTACCGACAATGAAAGCCCCTGTTATTTTTGCTGCAGAAGTGGCAACAGGCCTATTTGGTCACTTAGTTGGTGCCATTAGTGGCAGCAGTATTTACCGTAAATCTTCTTTCTTACTCGATAGCTTAGGAAAGCAAATTTTACCAAGCTGGCTAACTATCAATGAGCAACCCCATTTAATGGGCGGGTTGGCGTCATCACCTTTTGATAGCGAAGGCGTACGCACTTGTGAGCGCAATATTGTCGAAAATGGCGTTTTGCAAACGTGGTTAATGACCAGCTATTCTGCAAGAAAATTGGGTTTACAAAGTACTGGGCATGCTGGAGGCATCCATAACTGGCGTATTGCAGGGCAAGGGCTTTCATTCGAAGCATTGCTGAAACAAATGGGAACAGGGCTAGTCGTTACTGAATTAATGGGACAAGGGGTTAGTGGTATCACTGGTGATTACTCTCGTGGGGCTTCAGGTTTTTGGGTCGAAAACGGTGAAATTCAGTATCCTGTGAGTGAGATTACCATTGCTGGTAACCTAAAAGAGATGTGGGCGAATATGGTTACTATCGCTGATGATATTGAAACTCGCAGTAATATTCAGTGTGGTTCGGTACTGATCCCAGAAATGAGTATTGCCGGGGAGTAGGTTTCTACTCTGCCCATTTAAAGGCAACAAAAAAGGCACTCAATTGAGTGCCTGAATATGTCAGAGGACTTACCTGAGTTTTTTAAATAAAACTTTTTTCGCTAAGCCTTCCTTAATTCAGCCGTTATCGTTATTAACGGTGGAACTCACCAGCCGCTTCTGGCTGATAAACGATTTCCAGTACGCGAACACGCGTTTGAACACCGTTTGGCAGTTCCCAGCTGATTTCATCGTTTACATGCAATCCCAACAAAGCTGCCCCAATCGGTGCCATAACAGACAGCTGCTCTGCACTATCTTTCAGGGACGCAGGGTAAACTAAGGTGCGTGTGCGTTCTTCGTTGCTGATTAAATCCAAAAAGCGAACGGTACTGTTCATCGTGACCACATCCGCAGGGATCTCTTGCGGGCTTAAGATATCTGCACGGTCAAGTTCATCATTGAGCGCTTCGGCAACTGGTGTGCCCGCATAAGCCGGCTGTTCCATCAGTGCATCTAAACGTTCAGCATCTAAATCATTGATAATAATTGTTGGCTTTGTCATACCACACTCCAATAGAGACATACAAAGCAAACACCCCCCACCCATAAGGTAGGGGGTGTCGCTAGAAATAAGTTTGTTTAAAATATTAGGCGCTATACGCTTTAAAGGGAAGAGATCATGATCACGATCTCTAAGCCTGCCTAGATAAAAATCTACTGATTGATATTATCAGTAGCTAGCTTGAAACTCAGCTGCTTTTCATCAGCGATATCAGCTATTCTTCATCAAACCTGTTTTCGAATAGGTTGATAATTGCGGACAAGGCCTGGTTTTCATCTGGGCCGCTAACTTCGATATCAATCTTACTGCCTTGTTCTGAGTCTAACATCAACATCGCAATAACGCTATCGGCCTCAGCCTCAATTTGATTATTATTACGCAAAATAACTCTTGAGTTAAATTGTTTAACTAAATCATAGAGTAACATAGCAGGCCTTGCATGCATTCCAAGCCGATTTTTGAGCGTTATTGTGGCTTTTACTGTCATTGCTGTTATTTGCGCTTTTCCAATGTTCTGTGGCGTGACTGCACGTTTTTACCACGGGAACGGAAATAGTCGGCAAGTTGCTCTGCGACATACACGGAACGGTGTTTACCTCCCGTACAGCCAATTGCAACAGTTAAGTAGCTACGGTTATTGGTTTCTAACATCGGCAGCCATAATTCTAAATAGCTACGAGTTTGATAGATGAAGTTATGGACTTCAGTATGCCTATCCAAGAATGCAGCGACTGGCCGGTCAAGGCCTGTCATCGGGCGCAATTTCGGGTCCCAGTGTGGGTTGGGTAAAAACCGTACATCGAATACATAATCGGCATCAATAGGAATACCATGTTTGAAACCAAAGGATTCAAACACCATTGTCAGTTCACGCTCACGCTTGCCCATCAAACGTGTTCTTAGCATTTCAGCTAATTCATGAACGGACATTTCAGAAGTATCGATGACTAAATCAGCACGAGAGCGTAAAGGCTCAAGTAACTCATTTTCTTCATCTATTGCGCTCTCAAGTGAAAGATTTTTACTTGAAAGTGGGTGCAACCGACGAGTGTCACTGTAACGGCGAATAAGCGTGTTGCGGTCAGCATCTAGAAACAACAATTGAGGAGAGAAGGTTGAAGGCAATTTATCAATCGCTTCTTCGAAAATCTCTGGATTATCGGGCATATTACGCACGTCGATACTAACCGCTGCTGAAATGTTACGATCAGCCAGTGAATTCGCTAACTCCGGTAGTAATACAACCGGTAGGTTATCTACGCAATAGAAACCCATATCTTCCAGCGCACGTAAGGCAACGGATTTCCCCGAACCGGAACGGCCGCTGACTATCATCAGCACCATGAGCTTGCTCCCTTTTGTTTCCTAATAATGAGTTTCTTGAAAAGCAGTACTTGCCAATTAATATTATTTAGAAACCATAACAATATCATTTGCATATGGCAAGATACATAATTTATCACTTACTCTGTAATTATGCTGTATAGCTCTTCATCACTTTGTGCACTGCGTAGGCGTTTACAGAGCGTTTTATCGGCTAGTTTTTTGGCGATAAGCGACAACGTATGCAGGTGCGTTTTACATTGGTCAGATGGCACAAGTAAGGCGAAAAGCAAGTCAACAGGTTGATTATCAATTGCATCAAAAGCAATCGGTTCTTCTAAATGTAAAAAAACACCGACAGCACGGCTACTTTCACCTTCATTCAGCTTTCCATGAGGAATGGCAATACCACCACCAATACCTGTTGTGCCAACTTTTTCTCTGGTTAATAACGCTTCAAATACCGTATTTTCAGGTAATTCCAATTCAACGGCAGCCAGCTCACTAATAATTTCTAAAGCTCTTTTTTTACTCGTGCACACAATATTATTACGTGTACAGGCTGATGATAAAACAACGTTTAACTGGATTTCTATATCACTATTCATTTTATTGTTCACTTAGGACTACAAAACCAGATGGTGTATCCCACCATCTGGTTTGAAACATTATTCGGCTAATTAATAAGCCGCATCAATGCATTAATGTTGTCTCAGTTTTTCTTTATGTTTGGTTAATTGGCGCGACAGCTTGTCTACGAGTATATCTATAGCAGCGTACATATCATTTTCTTCCGCTGATGCGTGGAGATCCGCTCCATTAACTTGCACGGTTGCTTCAGCAATTTGCTGAACTTTTTCAACTTTCAAGACAACTTGGATACCGTTAATGCGATCAAACAATTGCTCCAATTTTTTGAGTTTTTTCTCAACAGTCTCGCGCAATGCAGGAGTAACTTCAATATTGTGTCCAGTAATCTGAAATTCCATACAATCTTCCTTATTTTATCAATTAAACCAGTTGTTTACGCTGGTTAGAGGGCGGAATGGATAACGATTCTCGATACTTAGCAACAGTTCTGCGAGCGACTTGAATGCCTTGTTCTGCAAGCATACTCGTCAATTTACTGTCACTCAATGGTTTTGCTGGGTTTTCAGCAGCAACCAGTTTTTTCACCAATGCTCGAATTGCGGTTGAGGAGGCTTCGCCACCTGTGTCCGTATTGACATGGCTGGAGAAAAAATATTTCAACTCAAAAATGCCTCGTGGGCTATGGAGAAACTTTTGAGTTGTCACTCGTGAGATAGTTGATTCATGCATGTCCACTTGATAGGCGATATCGGCCAGTATCATCGGTTTCATGTGTTCCTCACCCAGCTCAAAGAATTCTTGTTGCTGTTCTACAATACAAGTCGCGACTTTTAATAGTGTCTCATGGCGGCTCTCAAGGCTTTTAATCAGCCATTTTGCATCTTGTAGATGACTACGAATATATTGAGAATCATCTTCATTTGCTGAATTGTTTAGCATCGAAGCATAATGGTTATTAATACTTAGTTTAGGGATGCTATCTGTATTTAATTCAACTTGCCAGTGCCCTGCGATTTTTTTCACTAAAACATCTGGAATAACGTATTCCGACTCCCCAGTATTGATGGATTGGCCTGGTTTTGGATTCAGCGTTAAAATTAAGTCTATCGCAGTTTTTAGGGCATCTTCTTTTAAACGAGTTAATTTCCCTAACTGACGAAAGTCACGGTTAGCCAATAAATCAATATGATTACTGATAATGAGCTTTGCATCTTGTAGCCCATCTGTTTCCTTAGGGTAGAGTGACAATTGGATTAATAAACACTCTTTTAAGTCTTGTGCTGCGACACCCAATGGGTCGAAATGCTGAATACGTTTTAGGACAGCAATGACTTCTTCAATACTAATCTCTGGGTTATCAATCCCTTCATGTATATCAGAAATGGCTGTTGTCAGGTAACCGGAATCATCTATTGAATCAATAATAGCTGTAGCTATTGCTCTGTCCGTGTCAGTAAAAGGGGTCAGTTCAGCTTGCCACGTCAGGTAATCTTGTAATGTTTGCGTAGTTTCACCTTGATAAACAGGGAGTTCATCAAAATTATAATCATTACTGGTGCCTGACGGCGTTCCTGCCGTATATATTTCATCCCAATTAGTATCTAAAGGGAGCTCATCCGGCATATCATGGTTTTCGAGCGCATCTTTGGTATCAAGCTCACTGGTATCCGCATTTTCATTCAGGGAGTCAATAGATTCAGTCTCGGGATTTAATTCTTCTTGCTCAAGCAGTGGGTTTGTTTCCAAGGCGAGTTGAATTTCTTGCTGAAGCTCAAGTGTAGACAGCTGCAACAAGCGGATAGCCTGCTGCAATTGAGGGGTCATTGCAAGTTGTTGACTGACTCTAAGCTGCAAACTTTGCTTCATGAATCTGCTTTAATCTCCCTAAAAAAATGACAACACGATAATTTATAACCGGAAACCTTCACCCAAGTATACACGTTTTACTTGCTCGTTCTCTAAGATCATGGTTGGTGACCCATGAGCAATTAAGTGCCCTTGGCTGACAATATAGGCTCTTTCACACACATCTAAGGTTTCACGCACGTTATGGTCGGTGATTAGCACACCGAGGCCGTAATCCCTTAAGTGCTGAATAATTTTTTTGATATCTAAGACGGAAATAGGGTCAACACCCGCAAAAGGTTCGTCTAATAAAATAAATTTTGGGTTAGCAGCAAGTGCACGAGCAATTTCCACACGGCGGCGCTCCCCACCGGATAGCGACTGCCCCATGCTGTCGCGAAGATGAGTAATACTAAATTCTTCCATCAGTTCTTCAGCACGTTCTTTACGTTGCTGGGAACTCAAATCTTCGCGAATTTCTAACACAGCCATTAAGTTATCATAAACACTGAGGCGGCGAAAAATTGAGGCTTCTTGAGGAAGATAACCAATTCCACGGCGCGCACGTTCATGCAGCGGTAGAAGGCTGATATCTTCACCATCAATCATAATTTTGCCAGCGTCCCGCTGAACAATACCCACCACCATATAAAAGGTCGTTGTTTTACCGGCACCATTTGGCCCCAATAAGCCAACGATTTCACCTGATTTAACTTCCAAGCTGACATCTTCAACGACTTTACGTTTTTTATAGGCTTTAGCTAGATTTTCAGCGGTTAGTGTCGCCATAACAGTTATTTACTCTTACTTGCTGATGAATTTTTATTTGCCGCAGGGCCTTTTTCTTGCAATTGTGCCGGCAGTATCACGGTGGTGACGCGTTTACCTTTATCACTAAACGCTTCCATTTGTTGCGTTGGAACTAAATAGGTAATTTTGTCACCCTGAATATTGCTGTCTAACTGCTCAAGATAGGCATTACCTGTTAATGTGACGAGTTGTTTATCAACCTCATAACGGGCTTTGCTGGCATGGCCTTTAATCGGTTTACCATCATCCTGTAATTGGTAAAAGGTAACCGGGGTCCCAAAGGCCTCAATCACAATTTTATCCGAGTCACTACTTGGACGTGTTACAACCACTTTATTGGCTCTGATATCAATAGAACCTTGTTTAATAACAACATCATCAGTAAAGGTGGTGACGTTTTTTTCTAAATCAAGAGATTGTTTGACCGAATTAATCGTCATTGGCTGCTGCGTATCACTTTTTAATGCCATCGCAGGTAGGCTAAGAGCCAAAATTGCACTGGCAACAGCTCCTTGAATAAAACGTTTCTTAGTTACTTGATTCATTTTAATGCTCTTCTGGTTGTAACACATAATGAGTTTTTACATCTTCGATTAATTCAGCCGTTTTTGTACGAAGGTTTCCCTTCATTTTCATACCGGTAGAATTGAGACCATGTCCAATAATGGTCACTTTATCATCAGATGAAACGTCTTGTGTTGTCAAATTGACAACTGCACTCTCAGTTGTAATTCGTTGGATCTGCGACTCTTTGGTTAAGCTATCAACCTGAACATCGCTATATAAATAGAGAATTCTATCGTTCGTTAACCGTGCTTTGAAAGCCTTAACCGTCCAGGTTGGCTCGCCAGCTTCGTTATAAGTGGTTAGAACTGGTTTCGAAAACCACGTGATTTTTCCTTCAGTATAATTATCTATTTTCTCTGAAACGAGTTTATACGCTAAATTACCCGTTGGATTATAGACAAAAGTCACTGAATCATCAGTTTGATAATTAGGTTGCCCATCATTAATTACTTTATCCTCTGCACTGTCGGAATCATTACCCGCTAAATTCCAGCCGATAAGGCCTAATACTACTAAGGATAAAATAACAATTAACCACTTCTTCGCATTGCTCATGAATTCAATCTATTCGTTATATTGATAAACCTTTTGCTTCTTCCAGTTTGTCTTGAGAAAGCAAAATAAGGTCACAAAGTTCGCGGACTGCACCTTTTCCCCCACCAATACGAGTCACGTAATCAGCTCTCGGTAATAACAAAGGATGGGCATCAGCGACGGCGACGGATAAGCCTACTTTGGCCATAACAGGCCAGTCAATCAGATCGTCTCCAATATAAGCTATTTCTTCAGCTGATAATTGTAGTGTATCTAACAGTTCGTAATACGCCAAAAGCTTATCGCTTTGACCTTGGTAAAGATATGTAATGCCTAATGTTTGAGCCCTATCTTCAAGAAGTTTCGCTTTTCTTCCTGTTATGATGGCGACTTCAATACCGGAAGTTAATAAGCAGCGTATCCCATAGCCGTCACGGACATTAAAAGCTTTGAGTTCCTCGCCATTATTCCCCATATAGACCAAGCCATCTGACATGACACCATCAACATCACAGATCAGTAATTTGATTTTTTCTGCTTTATTTAAAACAGTATTGGCAACAGGGCCATAGCAGGTTTCCAAAAAGGTAGACGTCATGGTATTTCCTTATGTTATACAACACCGGCTTGTAGCAGATCATGCATATGTAGCACACCGACTAATTTATTATCATTTGCGACTAATAACGAAGTCACGTGCCGAGATTGCATTAAATTTAGTGCTTCAACCGCTAACATTGTTGGTGATACCCGAATTCCACCGGGGGTCATTAAATCAGCAATCTTAGCGTTATTTAGGTCGATTCCCATATCAAAGATACGGCGTAAATCCCCATCAGTGAAAATACCTTCAATATTCATGTCATCATCACAAATGACTGTCATCCCCAGTTTTTTACGGGTGATTTCCACTAAAGCCTCACGTAAAGACGCGCTTTTAGGAATATGGGGGATTTCATCACCCGTATTCATTAAATCACGAACGAGGAGTAAAAGTTTGCGCCCAAGTGCGCCACCTGGATGCGAAAGCGCAAAATCATTCGCCGTGAACCCGCGTGCAGTTAATAAGGCAATAGCTAATGCATCTCCCATTACAAGTGTCGCTGTTGTACTCGTGGTCGGTGCTAGCCCCAAAGGACAGGCTTCTTGAGGTACTTTGATACACAAGTGGACATCTGCATATTTTCCCATATTACTTTCAGGGTTGTTAGTCATACAGATTAAAGGCACTTTAATTCTTTTTAAAACAGGAAGTAAGGCTAAAATTTCCCCTGACTCGCCAGAATTTGAAATAGCTAACACAACATCTTTATGAGTAATCATCCCAAGGTCACCGTGGCTAGCTTCCCCTGGGTGAACAAAAAATGATGGCGTTCCTGTACTTGCTAGTGTAGCGGCAATTTTACGGCCAATATGCCCCGATTTCCCCATTCCCATTACGACGACTTTGCCTTCACAGTTAAAAATAAGCTGGCAAGCGTTGTCAAAGTCAGTATTGATATATTGTTCTAGGTTTTTTAAACCTTCGTGTTCGATATGGAGAACTTCTTTACCTACTTTCTGAAAATCGAAGTTTGACATTTCTAGTTCCATGCGTAGCTTTTAAGTTAATCGGATTAGCGAAATCAAATTGTATAACGAATACTTAGTATCAGTAAGTATTTTGTCAGTTAAGCACTTTTTAATGTTAGTTTTATACTTAATGAGTATTTTAGGGTGCTTCGATGTAGAATTTAATACGTACAAGATGGTTTTATTAGCATCTTGAACCAAAAACAGATATGCAAATTCGCGTATCCTCAAGTTAGGTAATCACAACATTCTAAGAGCTATCTGCTGTTAATAGTGATAGTTTTTGCTGACTATAAATAAATTATATTGTTTTTTCTCTGTTTCCTTTTGATAAAAACAGAGTTGTAATTCTAAAAGTCATATTTTCGACGCTATAATACTATAAATTCTATTTTGTTGTGATATTTGACGATTTTCAGTTTATCTTTCGGTAACATCTGAACGGATAAAAACATTTACGCGTGGTGTATAACGAGTTATTTAACATGCAAGCACAGACAGACAACTTAATTGAAGTACGGAACATGTCCTTTACTCGAGGAAATCGGAAAATATTTGAGAATATTAATCTGACCGTTCCCCGTGGAAAAATTACGGCAATTATGGGGCCGTCAGGGATTGGTAAAACCACATTACTGCGCTTGATTGGGGGCCAATTACGGCCAAACGAAGGTGAAATTTGGTTTGATGGTGACAATATTCCAACACTGTCACGCTCAAAGCTGTATCAGTCCCGTAAAAAGATGAGCATGCTGTTTCAATCAGGGGCGCTATTTACGGATATGAACGTATTCAATAATGTGGCTTTCCCTCTACGTGAGCACACGAATCTGCCAGAATCGCTGATTCACACTACGGTAATGATGAAATTAGAGGCGGTTGGTTTACGTGGCGCCGCAAAATTAATGCCATCCGAATTGTCAGGTGGTATGGCACGGCGTGCTGCATTAGCGCGTGCTATCGCACTTGACCCAGATTTAATCATGTTTGATGAACCTTTTGTCGGTCAAGACCCGATTACTATGGGGGTTTTGGTTAAATTGATTGATGAGCTTAATCAAGCACTGGGTGTGACCTGTGTCGTGGTTTCCCATGATGTTCCAGAAGTATTGAGCATCGCAGATAATGCTTATATTGTTGCACAGCAGCACGTCATTGCTCAGGGAACAGGTGAGGAATTACGTGAAAACCAAGACCCTCGTGTGCGACAATTTCTTGATGGTATTGCGGATGGGCCTGTTCCATTCCGTTTTCCCGCCAATGATTATCTAGCTGATTTATTAGGGTAAAATAAGATGATAATAAAGGCGATAGCAGCCTTCGGACGCCGATGGATTGATATATTTTCCGCGTTTGGTCGAGCAGGTTACATGCTGTTTCGCGCCTTACTCGGCAAACCAGAGTTTCGTAAACAATGGCCATTATTGATGAAGCAATTGTACGCTATTGGTGTGCAGTCATTGCTGATCATCGCTGTCTCAGGGTTATTTATTGGGATGGTTTTAGGGTTACAAGGTTATTTGGTTCTCACTACGTTTAGTGCTGAAGCTAGCTTAGGTATGATGGTGGCACTTTCACTATTACGTGAATTAGGCCCTGTTGTGACCGCCTTGTTGTTTGCTGGACGAGCGGGTTCTGCATTAACAGCTGAAATTGGCTTAATGAAAGCGACTGAACAAATTTCTAGCCTTGAAATGATGGCAGTTGACCCGCTTAGGCGTGTGATAGCCCCACGGTTTTGGGCTGGTTTTATTAGTATGCCGTTGTTATCTCTTATTTTTGTTGCTGTCGGTATTTTAGGTGGCGCACTAGTTGGGGTTGACTGGAAGGGGATTGATGAGGGCTTTTTCTGGGCTTCAATGCAATCTTCCGTCGATTGGCGGCTAGATTTAGTCAACTGTGTGATTAAAAGCTTAGTCTTTGCTATCACAGTGACTTGGATCGCATTATTTAATGGCTATGATGCCATCCCAACTTCGGAGGGGATAAGCCAAGCTACAACAAGAACAGTTGTGCATGCGTCATTGTCTGTTTTAGGACTGGATTTCGTACTTACCGCACTGATGTTTGGGAACTAAGTCATGCAAAGTAAAAAAAGTGAAATATGGGTTGGTTGTTTTATGTTGCTGGCGATTGCCGCAATTATCTTTTTATGTTTAAAAGTCGCTGATTTAAAATCGATAGGAAGCCAATCCACCTATCAAATCTCAGCCTCTTTTGAAAATATTGGTGGCTTAAAAGAAGGCTCACCAATTAAAGTTGGTGGTGTGGTGGTTGGCCGAGTTGCCAGTATCACACTAGATAAAAAGAATTATGTTCCTGAAGTTAAAATTGATTTATTGAGCGAATACGACAATATTCCTGATTCAAGCTCGCTGTCAATTCGCACGTCAGGTTTGTTGGGGGAACAGTATATTGCAATGAATATCGGCCCAGATGATGAAGAATTAGGTATAGCAATCTTAAAAAATGGCGGGCGTCTTGAAGATACTAAGCCAGCTATGGTATTAGAAGACTTAATTGGCCAGTTTTTATATAAAAGTGGTGATAGCCAAGGTGCAGAGCCAGAGTCAACTGCACAGTAATTTGATGCTCCCTTTGAAGAATAAAGGAATGAATTATGTTTAAACGTTTAATGATGGTTGCTATGTTGGCAATTGCGCCATTTGCCATGGCAGTAGACCAAACCAACCCTTATAAATTAATGGATGAAGCGGCGGCGAAAACGTTTAACCGCTTGAAATCAGAGCAACCTAAAATTAAGCAAGACCCTGAGTACCTTAGAACAATTGTTCGTGAGGAATTATTACCTTATGTACAAGTTAAATATGCAGGGGCTTTGGTGTTAGGAACCTATTATAAAGGGGCAACTCCAGTACAGCGTGAGGCTTATTTCAAAGCGTTTGAAGATTACCTTGAGCAAGTTTATGGTCAAGCATTGGCCATGTACCATGGTCAAACGTATCAAATAGCACCAGAGCAACCGTTGGGAGATAAAAACATTGTTGCTATTCGTGTGACTATTGTTGATACCAACGGCCGCCCTCCCGTACGTTTAGATTTCCAATGGCGTAAAAATAGTAAAACTGGCTACTGGCAAGCTTACGACATGATTGCAGAAGGTGTGAGTATGATCACAACTAAGCAAAATGAATGGGGTGATATTTTACGTAAGCAAGGTGTTGATGGCTTAACAAAACAGTTAGAAATCAGTGCAAAAGCACCTATTACTTTAGAAGAGAATAAGTAATATGAGTCAGTTGTTAGCATGGGAACTCATTGAAACAACGCTATATTTCAACGGGACATTAGACCGTGATTCGCTTATGTCGTTTTGGAATAGAAAAGAGTCATCGCTAGAACATACTGAAAGTATAGATGTTTCTGGTCTTAAACATGTGGACTCAACAGGGTTGGCGATGCTCGTTCGCTTAAAAGGTGAATTCCAAGCTAAAAACCGTTCACTGAATATTACTGGTGTCAGTGATAACTTGAAGACATTGATTGAGCTATACGGGGTTCAAGAGGTTATTCTCAATTAGGTTAAATATCCTAAATTGGGTCAAGTTATGTAAAAATGAGCGCCTCTATGTGCTTTTCGGCACGAGAGGCGTTTTCTTTGGTTTAAGTGTTAAGCCTAATCCTTTAGGATAGAGGATTAAGCTCTGGCTGTTCTTATTGCGATGTTTCTGTATGCAACGCATGCAATTTGCACTATTTAGAGTAAAATTATAAATCACAAATAATTAATAAATTGAGTCATTATGGATACCAACGAAATTAAGCAAGTATTGATGGAAAAATTGTCTCTGAATGAGGCTATTGTTACTGGTGATGGTAGCCACTTTCAGGTTATTGCTGTCGGTGACATGTTTGACGGCATGAGCCGTGTTAAGCAACAGCAAGCAATTTATGCACCTTTAATGGAGTATATTGCGGATAACCGCATTCATGCTTTGTCTATTAAAGCGTACACCCCTGCGCAATGGGAGCGCGATCGTAAACTTAGTGGCCTTTGATTTCAAAGCCTAAGCGAACAGACTGTAAAATTCGACATACGAGAATACTTGAATGGATAAGTTTTTAGTTAAAGGACCAACCCGCTTAGAGGGTGAGGTCACGATATCTGGCGCAAAAAATGCGGCATTACCAATTCTGTTCGCTGCTCTGTTGGCTGAAGAGCCAGTAGAAATACAGAATGTCCCTCATTTGAGGGATATTGACACAACGATTAAATTATTAAATCAACTTGGTACTAAAGTAAAACGCAATGGCTCAGTATATGTCGATGCAAGCACGGTAACGACATACTGCGCGCCTTATGACCTCGTTAAAACCATGCGTGCATCCATTTGGGCTTTAGCGCCATTGGTTGCCCGTTTTGGTCATGGTGAAGTCTCTTTACCAGGTGGTTGTGCTATCGGTGCTCGCCCTGTTGATTTACATATTTCTGGTTTAGAGCAATTAGGCGCAAAGATTGCTTTAGAAGATGGTTATGTGAAAGCAACGGTTGATGGTCGCTTAAAAGGTGCTTGCATTGTGATGGATAAAGTCAGTGTGGGGGCGACAGTCTCTATTATGACAGCGGCAACCTTAGCTGAAGGAACCACAATAATTGAAAATGCGGCACGTGAACCTGAAATTGAAGATA
Source organism: Providencia hangzhouensis (assembly GCF_029193595.2). Lineage (NCBI taxonomy): Bacteria > Pseudomonadati > Pseudomonadota > Gammaproteobacteria > Enterobacterales > Morganellaceae > Providencia > Providencia hangzhouensis. The sequence goes on along the minus strand of NZ_CP135052.1, from coordinate 3,712,532 downwards.
CCGCTAACTTCCTAAATACCCTAGGTGCAAAAATCACTGGGGCAGGGACTGACCGCATTGTAATTGAAGGTGTTGAACGTTTAGGCGGTGGAGTTTATAAAGTACTGCCTGACCGTATTGAAACGGGAACATTCTTGATTGCTGCTGCGGTTTCACGCGGTAAAGTCATCTGCCGTAATGCTCGCCCAGATACACTGGATGCGGTGCTAGCTAAATTGCGTGAAGCTGGGGCTAAAATTGAAATCGGTGATGACTGGATTAGCCTAGATATGGAAGGCAAGCGTCCAAAAGCGGTGACATTACGTACAGCACCACACCCAGGGTTCCCAACTGATATGCAAGCACAGTTTAGCTTACTTAATCTTGTTGCTGATGGGGCGGGGATGATCACTGAAACGATTTTTGAAAATCGTTTTATGCATATCCCTGAGCTGATCCGTATGGGAGCTCATGCTGAAATTGAAAGCAATACTGTGTTATGTCACGGTGTTGAAAAATTAACTAGTGCGCAGGTAATGGCAACAGATTTACGAGCATCTGCAAGTTTAGTTATTGCGGGCTGCATTGCTGAAGGGACAACGACAGTTGACCGTATTTATCATATTGACCGTGGTTATGAGCACATCGAAGATAAGCTACGTGGTTTAGGTGCTGATATTCAACGCGTACATTCAGATGATTAATGCATTGGTAGGGTGAATGGGGCTCCTCCATTCAGCGAATCAAAAAAGGTTGTTCGATATCGAGCAACCTTTTTTTACGAAAGAGTATTTATCAATGATTATCCTGCCTGCTCATCAGGAATTTCTTCAATAATCACATCAATGTTTTTAATTTCGCCATCTCGTAAGATTTGCACTGCGGTTTTGCTTCCGGGGCGGATTTCTGCGACTAAATCCATGGTTTCTGCGGCTGAAATAGCAGGTTTGCCATCAACCGATAAAATAATATCCCCTTGTAGTATGCCCGCTTTAGCTGCTGGCCCATTTGGGGCAACTTGGAAAACCCGCAAGCCTTGTATTTGGTTAATATTATTGTTATTTGACCTAATTTGAGGCAGTTCACGCGCCGTAATACCAATATAACCACGGATCACTCGGCCATCACGGATTAGCTTATCCATGATTTTAGTGGCAAGGGCGGTTGGAATGGCAAAGCTTAACCCCTCAGAACTAATGCCTTGGCCTGCTGTGAAAGAAAGTGTGTTAATGCCAACTAACTCCCCCTCGGTATTAATTAATGCCCCGCCAGAGTTACCCGAGTTGATTGAGGCATCGGTTTGCAGGAAATTTTGCCGACGGGTAGAGCTTAACCCTACGCGACCCGTTGCACTGATAATCCCCTGAGTAACGGTTTGGCCTATGTTATAAGGGTTACCAATAGCGAGTACGACATCACCAACATGAGTGACCCGTTGCGTATTAATTGGAATAACGGGTAGGTTATCAGCGTCAATTTTCAGTACGGCGAGATCAGTCAATGGGTCCGAGCCAACCAGTAAGGCATCAAAAATAGCACCATCTTGTAAAGCGACTAAGATTTGGTCTGGGTTATCAACGACGTGTTTATTCGTGATAATGTAGCCATTTGGGCTCATGATCACACCCGAACCGAGGGATTTTAATTCACGCCCTGACTGGGAAAAACTACCTTTTGAGCTACTGTAAACATAGACTACTGCAGGCGCAGCACGGCGTACTGCTTTATTATAACTGACGGGCTCGCTATTTGTTTTACCATATAATAAGTCGGCTAAACCTTGGGGGCGCAACGAAGGAACCGCAACGATAATAATCAATGCAGTCAACAGGCCAAGCATGACAGATAAGGTTAGCTTCTTCACCATAGGATATAGAATATTTAGTTATTGCTTAAACATGTTCAGAGCATAACATAAAAAAACAGGTACAGCAGAGTGATACTGTACCTGTTTTGTTGATTTTCAGATGGTTTTTGATGAATTAATTTTTCATCAGTAAATATAAGGTTTCACCGTCACGTAATACTTTCATTGCTAATACAGGAGGTTTAGCATCAATAATCTTACGGAATTGTTCAATAGTCTCAACTCGAGCGTCATTAACACCAAAGATTAAATCGCCTTTTACGAGGCCAATGGCGGCAGCTGGCGATTTTGGTGCCACGCTATCAACTTGTACACCTTTAGTATTGCTAACGGTTGCATTAGAAATCGTTGCACCTAATAAGGATTCGCTCAACTTTTCAGCTTTAGTTGTTGAGCCTTCATCGTTCTCAAGAACCACTTTGACTTCCATCGGTTTGCCTGAACGGATTAAACCGATAGTGATCTCTTTACCAATTTGGCTGGTACCGATTTTGGCTCTTAACTCTGCAAAGCTATTAATGCGTTTACCATCAACGGAAACTAACACGTCACCGGATTTAATACCCGCTTTAGCTGCAGATGATTTAGGTAAAACTTCACTCACGAAGGCACCACGCTGCGCATCAATATTAAATGCTTTAGCGATATCGGAGTTCATTTCAGTACCTTTGATGCCTAAGATCCCGCGTTTTACTTCACCATGTTTAATTAACTGCTCGCTAAGGTTTTTCGCCATATTACTTGGGATCGCGAAACCGATACCGATATTACCGCCGCCAGGTGCCAAAATCGCCGTGTTAATACCGATTAATTCACCGTTTAGGTTAACGAGAGCACCACCAGAGTTACCACGGTTAATGGAAGCATCGGTTTGGATAAAGTTTTCTAGGCCTTCAAGGTTTAAGCCGCTACGACCTAATGCTGAGATAATGCCAGATGTTGCTGTTTGCCCTAAACCAAATGGGTTCCCGACTGCAACCGCAAAATCACCTACACGCAATTTGTCAGAGTCTGCAATACTAACAGCAGTTAAGTTTTTGATATCTTTTGCATTGCTTATTTTCAATAACGCGATATCGGTTTGTGGGTCTTTCCCAATTAAGTTAACGGCAATTTCACGGCCATCGTTTAATTGAATTTGTATTTTGTCGGCGCCATCAATTACATGGTTATTGGTTAAAATATAACCTTGCTGAGCATCAATAATGACACCAGAACCCAAGCCTTCAAATGGACGTACGCTTTGTTGCTGTTGTGGTATATTCGGGCCAAAAAAGAATTTAAGCTCTTCTGGAATTTGTTGGTTCTGTACGCGAGTACCAGACACATGAATATTCACTACAGCTGGCAATACTTTTTCAAGCATTGGAGCTAAGCTAGGCATGTTCTGGCTTTGTGCTGTTGCAGGTAAAGTGGCAGGCAATGCTGCGCTACTAACCGCAGGAATAGCCGCTAAAGATAAGCCTAAACTCATTGCTGCTGCGGTAAGAAAAAAGTTTTTTCTTTTCATAATTCAGTCGATTCTCTCAAGAATAAGTTATCAACTCACTGTGAATGCGGTTTTAGAAGAAACACAATGCGTTGAGATAATATTGGTTGGTATCAGATTCAATTTTACTGATGACTATGACCACCGATTATGCGCAAAAGTTCCCATGACGGGTAGCGAATATCCACTCTTTTACATCTATTTACATGTACCTTAAGTGAAACTTTAACTTCTATACAGTAGATAAATAAATTATTAAATTATATTTGGATGGAAATCTTGTTCAGAATTATTAACTAAAAATTTAATAATGGAAGACACACGGAAAGTGATAAAATTTAGTAGGTTTTATAGGAAATCACCAGTAAGCACTGCTTACTGGTGATAAAAGATAAAAATTTACTTTTCTTTCTCATCAATAGGACGGAATAGACCCGAAGCACCATCTGAGTAATCTCTTGGTGGCATTTTAACAGGCGCTTGGTCGTTATCTGCTTCAGATTCGGTTAAACGATAGTTAAATGGGTTGTCTTGAGCTGGCATATCAGGCATTAATTCAGATGAACTTTGTGCCATGTGTTGGTATAGCTGGCGGTAATCGCGCGCCATTTTATCCAATAATTCTGCGCTACGAGCAAAATGGCTAACAAGTTCTTTACGGTACTCTTCGAGTTCAGTACTTTTTTTGTCTAGCTCAGCTTGCGCTGTTTTTTGTTGGCGAAGCTTTGGGTTACCATAGCGCACAACTAATGCACCGATGATAAAACCCACAATCAATCCGATTAATGCATACTCCCAGGTCATGCTGACTCCTTCATTACTTCAATGTTCACAGATTCAATGTTCGCAGAAATTAAATGTTGTTACCGTTACTATACCTTAAATAATTCAAGTTGCATGTAAGCGTCAAGTAAAGCGTCTTAACATATTGTAATTTGGCTAGTTAAGTGATGACAAAATCTACAAGCCCTGAGTAGGTAGGTTAAATTAGTCAACAACTTATTAAGAGTGGAATCTTAAATCGAATTTCCTTACTCTATAGCGGCTCGTTAACCGAAAGTTAAATGATAACTGAATCTGGTTATAATAAAGGCAGTGTATATCAAATAACGGTAAAAAAACCGAAAAATTTTTAAGGATTATTCAGTTAATGTCGCCGATGACCCCTACAATACGTTATCAACAAGCGCTGGCTGATGGAAACTACCAGCCAGATGACGTACAAAAGCTCGCTGTAGAACGCTTAGATAAAATATATCAGCAGCTTGTTAATACAACTTCTTCCACTTTACAAGATAAGCCCTCAGGTTTAAAGCAACGCTTTAGCCGCCTTCTTGGTAAAGCATCGACAGCACCAATTACCCCAGTAAGAGGGTTATATATGTGGGGCGGAGTAGGGCGTGGAAAAACATGGCTGATGGATATGTTTTACGAAAGTTTACCGGGTAACCGTAAAATTCGCTTACATTTTCATCGCTTTATGAAGAAAGTACAAGAAGATTTGATGGCATTACAAGGGCAAGAGAACCCGCTGGATATTATTGCGGATGAGTTTAAAAAACAAACAGATGTGTTGTGTTTTGATGAATTTTTTGTGTCAGATATTACCGACGCTATGATCCTTGGCACTTTACTCGAAGGGCTATTTGCTCGAGGTATCACACTGGTTGCTACCTCAAATATCATCCCTGATAATCTCTATCGTAACGGTTTGCAGCGAGCTCGTTTCTTACCTGCTATTGAGCAAATTAAAAAATACTGTGATGTAATGAATGTCGATGCAGGCATTGATTACCGCTTAAGAACTTTAACTCAAGCGCATCTTTTTTTATCCCCAATTAATTCTCAAAATCGTCAGCATTTAGATGAGGTTTTCGTTAAATTGGCGGGTAAGCAAGGGGAGCAAAATCCCGTTTTAGAGGTTAATCATCGTAAGATGCAAGCCATTCATGCTGCGGAAGGGGTGCTAGCCATCGAGTTTAAAGTTCTATGTGAAGAGCCTCGTAGCCAAAATGACTACATTTACCTATCAAATTGCTACCACACTGTGTTGCTGTACAATGTCCCCGTGATGGGAGCAACAGATGAAAATCCAGCGCGTCGTTTTTTAGCGTTAATTGATGAGTTTTACGAACGAAAAGTTAAATTAGTCATTAATGCTGAAGTGCCAATGGAGTCGCTGTATCAAGGGCAACTTTTGGTTTTTGAGTACCAACGCTGCTTGTCTCGATTGCAAGAAATGCAAAGTGAAGAGTACCTGAAAATACCTCATTTAACTTAAGGTAAACGACAAAGCAGGGTTATTAGCGAACAAGTTACCTGAATTGCATGATTTAAGCACAATATACGATGTTTATTTGAGCAAACGTAAAAAAAATGCATTTGGGGTCGATTTTTGTTTCTGACTTCTCTATAATCTTGCGACCCCACGTTACAGCGTTGTTTTTTATTTCCCAAAAAATAACGCATTAATGCCAGTTAGGCTGCTCGAAGGGGTAGGTTTACTGGACAAAGAGTCGTGTGAACCTCAGAAAGCTTATGAACATGAGTGTTCACCAACGTGTAACTTCAATATTGGGTAAGTTTTAATGAAAACTTTTACAGCTAAACCAGAGACCGTAAAACGCGACTGGTACGTTGTTGATGCAGATGGCAAAACTTTAGGCCGTCTTGCAACTGAAATTGCTAGCCGTCTGCGCGGTAAGCATAAAGCGGAATATACTCCGCACGTGGATACTGGTGATTACATCATCGTTCTGAATGCAGAAAAAATTGCTGTTACCGGCAATAAACGCGAAGACAAAATCTACTATCGCCACACTGGCCATGTAGGTGGAATCAAGCAAGCAACTTTCGAAGAAATGATTGCTCGCAGTCCTGAGCGTGTGCTTGAAATCGCGGTTAAAGGCATGTTGCCAAAAGGACCTCTGGGTCGTGCAATGTACCGTAAACTGAAAGTTTACGCAGGTAATGAGCACAACCACGCGGCTCAACAACCGCAAGTTCTTGACATTTAATCGGGATTATAGCAATGGCTGAAAATCAATACTACGGCACTGGTCGCCGCAAAAGCTCATCTGCTCGTGTCTTTATTAAGCCGGGTAGCGGTAACATCACAATCAATCAACGTACACTGGAACAATACTTTGGTCGCGAAACTGCGCGCATGGTCGTTCGTCAGCCGTTAGAGTTGGTTGAAATGTTGGAAAAATTGGATCTGTACATCACTGTTAAAGGTGGTGGTATTTCAGGTCAGGCAGGCGCAATCCGTCACGGTATTACTCGTGCACTGATGGCTTATGATGAGACTCTTCGTTCTGATCTGCGTAAAGCTGGTTTCGTTACCCGTGATGCGCGTTCTGTTGAACGTAAAAAAGTGGGTCTGCGCAAAGCACGTCGTCGTCCACAGTTCTCCAAACGTTAATTTATTACCCTTTGGGTATAAAATTGATGAAAAAACCCGTCTTAATGGCGGGTTTTTTATTGCCTATTGTTTTACTTACATTTTTATTATTGATGCTAGAATAGCTGTGTCTAATTATGATACTTTATAAAAGAATGAATATAATTAAAGAGAAAAATAATAATTTAGTCTAAAATCAAAAATAATTATTAGTGGAACAATATTGGGATAATTCTACTAAATATAACCCGAACCCTAGAGTTTACTTTAGGTTTTTTATTCTATTTATCTTTGCTTTTTCATTAAAAAACTCTGAATTTTTATCTTTTTGAACCTAAGAATGAAATAAATCTGTGATTTTTTCGGTGTGTTCCCCCTAAGTTGTACAAAATCTGTTAGAATATGCCCCTGTTTTTTTATTTCACATTTCTCGCCTTTACTGTGCGGGAGGGTTGTGTTGACTTTCAGTATGGATAAATGAGAGTTAAACACAGGGGATTTTAAAATGGGTAATGGGTAATTAAAAATTAATTACATTTCGTCCATTTTGTATTTTGGAGGTTTTAATGGCTGTCGCTCCTAATAAACGTTCGGTAATGACATTGTTCTCTGGCCCTACTGACATTTTTAGCCATCAGGTACGGATTGTTTTGGCTGAAAAAGGGGTAAGTGTTGAAATTGAACATGTCGAACCCGGTCATCTGCCTCAAGATCTGATTGATCTCAACCCATACCAAAGCGTTCCAACATTAGTTGATCGTGACCTGACTCTGTATGACCCACACATTATCATGGAATACCTTGATGAGCGTTTTCCTCATCCGCCATTAATGCCTGTTTATCCAGTTGCACGTGGGACTAGCCGTCAATTGATGCACCGCATTCAAAATGATTGGTATTCATTAATGAGCAAAATAGAGAATGGTAGTGCGCAAGAGGCAGCAAACGCTCGTCGCCAACTCTCTGAAGAACTGATTGCGGTTTCTCCTGTTTTTGCTGAAATGGAATTCTTCATGAGTGAAGAGTTTAGTCTCGTAGATTGCTATTTGGCTCCGTTGCTATGGCGTTTACCTGTACTCGGTATTGAATTGAACCCATCTAGCAGCAAATATCTGCAATTATATATGCAACGTGTGTTTGCACGTGACGCATTCTTAGCATCTTTGACTGAATCTGAGCGCGAAATGCGTTTGTCTACAAGAGGCTAAAAGAATGATGGAAATGACAGCAATGTCACCACGTCGCCCTTATTTGTTACGTGCCCACTATGAGTGGTTGCTTGATAACGATATGACTCCGCATTTGGTGGTTGATGTCACCGTTCCAGCGGTTAACGTTCCGATGGAATTTGCTCGAGATGGGCAAATTGTATTGAATGTTGCGCCAAGAGCTGTTGGTAATTTTGAAATAACCAACGAAGAAGTGCGTTTTAATGCTCGCTTTGGTGGGATACCTCGCCAAGTTTATGTCCCAATGGCCGCAATTATGGCGGTATATGCACGTGAAAATGGGGCTGGAATGATGTTTGAGCCTGAAGCTGCTTATGATGCAGAGTTATCAGCAGGTTTTGAACAGGTCGAAGAGCTTGAAGACAACATTTCTTTAGTTCATGAAACTGAATCTGTGGATGAAAATTCGCATGAGCCATCAGGGGATGAACCACCACGACCACCAAAAGGTCGGCCTTCGTTAAGGGTTGTCAAATAATCCATTAGCCGGGTTAGCAGTTAATGAATGAACAGAGGGGAATAAACCCTCTGTTTTTTATATAAATGAATCATTAAACCCCTAAAAATAATAAAATCCCTTCAGCAGCATTGCGCCCATCAGCAATAGCAGTCACAACAAGATCTGAGCCTCTTATTGTATCCCCGCCGGCAAACACTTTTTCATGGGAGGTTTGATAAGGAAAGGGACTGTTACGGTTTGCTATAATATGACCATATTTATCGCGCTGGATTAACGGTTTATCTAACCAAATTTGGTTATGAGGAATAAATCCATAAGCCACAATTATGGCATCGGCTTCGATAAAAAAAGTTGAATCTTTAATTAGTTCTACTTGATAACGGCCATTTTCTAATTCCCCATTTTGCGTACGAGCGGCATAAACTCCCATAAGTTGTTGCTGTTCATTAATCACAAATTCAGTGACTTGCATATTAAAATGGAACTGGGCTCCTTCATCTAATGCATTAGCGACTTCTTTTCGTGAGGCTGGCATACTTTGTTCATCTCTACGATAGAAACAGCTAACCTGCTTCGCTCCTTGACGAATAGCGGTACGTACGCAATCCATTGCAGTATCTCCACCACCTAATACGATGACTCTTTTTGCGTGTAAATTAATATAGGGTTCGCCATTAGGGTTGGAAAGTTGCATTAAATGGCGTGTATTTGCGATTAGATAGGGAAGTGCTTCAAAAACGCCCTGAATCGCTTTTTTAGGTAAGTTACCTCGAATTGCTTGGTAAGTACCAGTACCAATAAAAATAGCGTCATAATTGGAAAGAAGCTCGTTTAGAGAGACATCTGTCCCTACTTCAGTATTCAATTGAAACTGAATACCCATTTCTGTAAATATTTCCCGTCTTTGGACCATTAGCTTCTTTTCTAGCTTAAATGACGGAATACCAAAGGTTAGTAGGCCCCCTATTTCAGGGTGTTTATCAAAAACGACGACATTTACACCATTTCGAATAAGCACATCTGCGCAAGAAAGACCCGCAGGGCCTGCACCAATAATGGCGACACGTTTGTTTACAGAGCTAATATGGGAAAGGTTTGGCCGCCATCCCATCGCAAAAGCAGTATCATTAATATACCGCTCAATATGACCAATAGTCACAGAACCTGTTGTATCATGAAGTACACATGCTAATTCGCAGAGTTTTTCTTGTGGGCAAACGCGCCCACAGATTTCAGGTAAACTATTGGTATGGTGAGATAATTCAGCAGCTTCGATAATTTTATCTTCAGCAGCAAGCTTGAGCCACTTCGATATTGGGTTATGTAGTGGGCACTTCCATTCACAAAAAGGGCTACCGCAAGAGAGACAACGGTTGGCTTGCTGTTGTGCATCGACGGTATTATTGGATTCATAGACTTCAGTAAACTCTATTTTACGGATTTCCAGCGCTTTTTTGGGGGGCTCGCAACGTTGGGGGCCGAAAATATTTGAATTCATGGCATTCCTTACTGAATTTTGTCTGATTTTACTTGAGATAGCTTGGGCTTTTACTTTGATTTTAGCGGCCTTCCACAAGAAACAGTAGCGTTATTGTTTTGATTTTTATGTGATTTTGATTAAAAAACACCCAAAATAAATTTTTACTTTATCTAACACAAAGAAAATACCTGATTGTTTTTTATCATTAATAGTAAAAAATGGCTATTGAATGAGCAGGATCGACATTTCGAGTGAATAATCATCCGAAACTGCCTTGTTTGATATATGATTCAAAGAGAATTTAACTAAGGGGTGGTTATGAAAGTACTTCGCGGCCTTGCGCAATACTATGTCGATTTAATGATGAAGCTCGGGCTGGTGCGATTTTCTCTGTTACTCGCATCTGCACTTGTTGTTCTCGCCATGATAATGCAAATGGCAGTGACAATTGTTTTAAGAGGGCATGTTGATAGCCTCGATATGGTGGGGTCAATTTTCTTTGGGTTAATTATTACCCCATTAGCTGTTTACTTTTTGTCGGTGGTGGTTGAGCAGCTTGAAGAGTCTCGGCAGCGTTTATCGCGAATGGTTGATAAACTTGAAGTTATGCGAAAACGTGATGCTGATTTAAACACTCAGTTACAGGGAAATATTGAACAGCTTAACCTTGAAATTCTAGAGCGAGAAAAAGCAGAGCGTGCTCATTTAGAACTTCTGGAACAATTAAAACAAGAAATGAAGTACCGTGAGCAGACGCAAATTGAACTTGAGCAGCAATCTGTTTTACTTCGTTCATTCCTCGATGCCTCACCTGATTTAGTTTATTACCGCAACGAAAATAATGAGTTTTCGGGGTGTAACCGGGCAATGGAACTATTGACTGGAAAAAGTGAAAAACACTTAGTTGGGTTAACTCCATTAGATATTTATGATGTTGAAATTGCCTCTAAGGTTATGGAAACCGATGAAAAAGTATTTCGTCATAATGTTTCTCTCACTTATGAACAATGGTTGGTATATCCAGATGGTCGTAAAGCCTGTTTTGAACTTCGTAAAGTGCCTTTTTATGATCGCGTTGGTAAACGCCATGGTCTGATGGGCTTTGGGCGCGATATAACGGAGCGTAAACGCTATCAGGAGGCGTTAGAGAGCGCGAGTAGGGAGAAAACCACCTTTATTTCTACAATCAGCCACGAGCTTCGTACCCCCCTTAACGGCATTGTTGGTTTGAGCCGAATTTTATTAGATACAGATTTAACTTCGGAACAATCTAGCTATTTAAAAACTATTCATGTAAGTGCCGTTACGTTAGGTAATATATTCAATGATATTATTGAGATGGATAAAATTGAACGCCGTAAAGTTCAGTTAGATAACCAGCCCATCACATTATCTGAATTTGTGAATGATTTAGAGAATTTAAGTGGATTATTGGTACAGCCAAAAGGGCTTAAATTTGTCATGGATGTTGCCCCTGCATTACCGAAAACGGTGTTAACTGATGGGACCCGTTTGCGGCAAATATTGTGGAATTTAATTGGTAACGCAGTTAAGTTCACGCAAAAAGGTGAAGTGAAGCTTAGTATTTGGCAAGAAGCTGAAAATAAATTGTTTTTCAGGGTTCAGGATAGTGGCATAGGTATACCTAAGGGTGAATTAGATAAAATCTTTGCAATGTATTACCAAGTAACAGATTCTGCTGGAGGTAAACCTGCAACTGGAACGGGTATTGGGCTTTCTGTATCTCGTCGCTTAGCACAAAATATGGGAGGCGATATACAAGTTGAAAGTGAAATAGGCCAAGGTTCCACCTTTACTTTATCTATCACAGCGCCTGTTGTTGAAAGTCATGTTATTGAACAGCAAGATAGTGAAGACGATTACCCATTGCCTGCATTACATATTTTACTCGTAGAAGATATTGAACTGAATGTTGTTGTTGCTTGTTCTGTATTAGAAAATTTAGGAAATACGGTTGATGTGGCAATGAATGGGAAAGATGCTCTCGAGATGTTTGCCCCTGGAGAATATGATTTAGTTTTATTGGATATCCAATTACCTGATATGACAGGCCTAGATATCTCTCGGCAACTCAAACAGCAGTACGATAAGCAAGACTTACCCCCATTGATTGCTTTAACGGCAAATGTTCTTAAAGATAAAAAAGAATACTTTGATGCAGGTATGGATGGGGTATTGAGTAAACCATTATCAGTTCCAGCATTGACCCAAATTATTGAGCAATTTTGGGGGGAGCAATCTACTCAACCTGAAAAAATATCGGGTGAGCATGAGACTTCGAGTGTTGATGAATCTAGGCTCGATTGCGATATGCTAGAACAGTATATTGAGTTAGTTGGCCCTAAGCTTATTTATGATGGTCTAGATGTCTTTGAAAAAATGCTGCCGGGTTACTTAGCTATTCTTGATTCAAATATGGTGGCTAAAGACCAAAAAGGGATTGTTGAGGAAGCTCATAAAATAAAAGGCGCAGCAGGTTCTGTTGGCTTAAAGAACTTACAGAAAATTGCACAACAGATTCAATCTCCTGATTTACCTGCATGGTGGGACAATGTGCAAGAATGGGTCGATGAATTAAAACAGGATTGGAAAGCAGATATAGAAACTTTGAGAAACTGGGTTGATGAGCGTACAAAAAAATAACCCCAACCGAAGTTGGGGTGCGCGAATACTGCGCCAACACCAGGGAAATCGTTGATTTGCATGTGCTTTTTGTTTTTTGCAAATCATAAAATTAGGTATATCACTGTAAAGGGCAACATCAAGATACCAAAATTTAGCGAATCTGTTACAAGATTCATTAAAATCTGTGATGAAGATTGATGTTTATGCACCTTAGCGCCTGAGAGATAATTTACTACAAATGGAGGAAGATATGAAATCAATTGCGGTTATTTTAAGTGGCTGCGGTGTTTTTGACGGAAGCGAGATTCATGAGTCAGTGCTAACTATGCTAGCTTTGAGTCAATATAATGCTGAGGTTCATTTTTTTGCGCCTGATGAGTTACAACCTACTGTTATAAATCATATAAATGGCGAATTAAAAACAGAAAAACGTAACCAAATGGAAGAATCTTCACGTATTACACGTGGGAAAATATCACCTTTATCGTCAGCTGATGCTTCAAAGCTAGATGCCCTCATTATTCCTGGTGGTTTTGGGGCGGCAAAAAATTTATGTGATTTCGCAGTTAAAGGAAGCGAGTGTGAAATTAATAAAGAACTATTAAGTTTAGTACGCCAAATGCACCAACAGAAAAAGCCGCTAGGGCTGATGTGTATTGCTCCAGTGATGCTTCCTAAAATGTTAAATACATCAGTAGAACTAACTATTGGAGATGATAGTGAAACGATTGCTCAAATAGAAATTATGGGGGGGAAACATATTAAATGTGCTGTTGATGATATTGTAATTGATGAAGTTAACCGAGTTGTTACAACACCTGCTTATATGCTAGCTCAATCAATTTCTGAAGCAAATACGGGTATTAATAAGCTTGTTAAGAAAGTATTGGAAATGGCGTGATTATTTGAATGCGAACTATTGTTTCTAGATTATGGCACTGGTTAAAGAAGATCACATTTTCATTACTTGTGGTGTGGATTTGTTCAGTCATTTTATTTAAATACATACCAGTGCCTTTTTCTGCAGTGATGATTGAACGGCAAGTTAGTGCATGGATAAACTTAAATTTTTCTTATGTGTCTCATTCTGAATGGGTAGATGAAAATCACATTTCTCCGTATATCTATTTAGCAGTAATTGCAGCGGAAGATCAAAATTTTCCTCATCATTGGGGGTTCGACCTTGATGCAATTGAGCGAGCTTACAAACATAATTTGAGTAATAAACAAACAATTAGAGGGGCTTCAACTATCTCACAGCAGACAGTAAAAAATGTGTGGTTATGGGATGGAAGAAGTTGGTTAAGAAAAGGCTTAGAGACAGTAATGACTCCTGTTATGGAGCTTTTATGGTCAAAGAAAAGAATACTGACCGTTTATCTTAATATAGTAGAGTTTGGTGATGGTGTTTTTGGGGTCGAAGAGGCTGCAAATAAATTCTTTAATAAGCCTGCTAGCAAGCTTTCAATGAGTGAGGCTGCACTATTAGCTGCGGTTTTGCCTAATCCTCATAGATATAGTGTAAAAAACCCATCTTCTTATGTGCTCAAAAGGCAAGCTTGGATCTTGAACCAAATGCACTTATTGGGAGGTAAGAATTATCTGAAAATAAACCAGTTGATGAACGAATAAGAAAAAAGCCATGGTTTTTAACCCACGGCTTTTGTTTTTATAACAATATATTATTGTTTATGATTAATTAAGATAAGTGAAAGCAGTCGTTACTCGACGAACACCATCTGTTTCACTAGCGATTTTCGCCGCTGCATCTCCTTCTTGCCTTGTTAATACACCTAGCAAGAAAACCTCACCGTTTTCAGTAATGACTTTCACACTACCAGATTTAACGCTATCACTCGCGAGGATTTTAGATTTAACTTTGGTTGTTAACCAAGTATCTTTTGAGGCTGTACCTAAATCAACAGGCTCACCACTACGGACTTCATTATAAACTGCGATGGTGCCATCAACGTTAGAGGCTATTTGTTTTGCTCGTTCAGCCCAAGCCATATCAGGGCTTTGGCCTGTTAGCAGAACATTTCCTTTATAAGCGGTTGCAATGATACGAGCCTTGCCCGTAATTTCTTTATCTTTGTTCAGTTGCCCACTAACTCGAGCTTCTAAGGTGCCATCGTCAACTTGTTGACCAACTGTACGAGGGTCAGTTGCGCTTTTTGTTGCAACAGCAGCGGAACCGACTACAGCAGCACCAATACAACCTTGTAATAGAATAGTACTAATGACTATGGCAAAAACCGGAATTAATCGCATTTTATCTCCTTAATCGTCCTGATGTGGGAAAAGAGTATTATCTATGAGGTCACATAGACAATTTACAGTAAGAAGGTGGACTTCTTGAATTCGAACACTTCGTTGGGATGGAATACGAATTTCAACATCTTGGGGGCCAAGTAAACCTGCGAGTTCCCCTCCGTCATAACCTGTTAGGGCGACAATTGTCATGTCTCTAGTCACGGCTGCTTCAACCGCCTTAATGATATCGCTACTATTACCATGGGTTGAAATTGCCATCAAAACATCACCATGTTGCCCTAATGCTCTAACTTGTTTCGCATAAATTTCAGAAGGCTGCTTACTACCCGAAATCGCAGTTAACACTGCATTATCTGTATTAAGTGCTAAAGCGGGTAAGCTAGGGCGTTCGGTTTCAAAGCGATGGATCATACTTGCAGCAAAACGTTGTGCAGTAGCGGCAGAAGCACCATTACCACAACATAAAATTTTGTTGCCATTGAGTAGAGATTGAACCATCATCATCGCGGCTCTTGAAATGGCATCAGGCAGCGCTTCAGCAGCTGCTATTTGAGTTTGTATACTTTCAGTGAAGCAAACTTTTATTCGGTCTAGCACGAGTTTTTCCTTTGTCGCCTCGATATAATTCAAATTATTTTTGTATATTGCCATTATATTTGAATTATAGCTTTGTTGACTGCATGATCAGCGTATAAAACTGATTATATCATTTGTTAATAAATATCATTTTCGTTGAATGCATTTTGTATCCAGGCAAATTGGTTTCCCGTGATGGCGCAGATATCAAAACGGCATGCACTGGTTTCAAAACTTTCTTGCCTTTGTGAGAGCCAATATTTGGCAGCAGCTAATAGTTTTCGACGTTTGTGCCAGTTTACTGATAAAAGTGCATCTCCGTAATCACAATTCTTGCGAAACCGAACTTCAACAAATACCCAACCTGTATTATCTCGCATGATGAGGTCGATTTCTCCGCCTCGGTTCCTTGCATTACGTTCAACAAATGTTAATCCCTGCTGTTTCAGGAATGCGAGCACTTGATTTTCATAGTACCGGCCTGTTAACCATTGTATGGCTTTTGGCATAATTTTCATGACGTCCTTGTCTGAAAAAAAATGAAGTATTCAGTGATGTTATTGTGAGGAAACCACTTTGCCTTGTTTAAATTGCAACCAAGGTAATTCTCGGAACACTACACAGTTTGGTGTAGTACTCAAGGTTCCTGATGCACCATTGATACGAAATTGTCCAGATTGCTGTAGCTTGTCGTAATTGTTGGCTAAAGACCATGCGTCAATACCCATGGCATATAAGCGGAATAAAGAGTAATCATTGTTCAGCTTTTGTTGGGCTTGTTTACGTAAGTTATTGTTTGCACCTGCGAGTAAAGGGATTTCGCTAAATTTAACGCCATCCATTTCAAAGCGGTAGTCTGCGCCAGATCCAGCTTGATTACTGCGAGAGCTTGCATAAAGCGAAGGACGAGAACGAGAACTAATTGCCATTTCAATCATTGGCTTGATTAAGGTCAGCTCATCACGGGTGGCAACAATATAAACGCCGTCAATCGCACCAGCTGAATCGACATATTGTGAGTCTATCGATTGTATTCCGGTATTCACAGGCGTTCCTGTCATACGGATACCTGCGCCGCGATTAATCGACTCTTTTAAAGAAGGGGCAGACCCAAAGGTTTGCATTAAAACGGTCCCGCCGCCTTTTTCTTGCCACCCTTGTGCAAAGGCTTTGGCTATCCTATCACCGAAAGCATTAGCGGGAACTAGTACCAATGGCATTTGCTTACCTTCAGCTTTCATGTAAGCGGCAGCATTTTGTGCCTCATCTTCTGGCGATAATGAAAAATAGCAAAGATTAGGTCGAGGCTGTAATTGGTTCGCATCAAGCTCATTGAGGGCGAGCACACTAACAGGCGCTCCCATTTGGGTTATAACTTGAACGTCACTTTTTAATAATGGCCCAACAATAAGATTGAAACCTTCATTTTTCGCTTGTTCAATAAGCTCAGGCATTTGCTTGTTTGTTGTATCAAACACTTTGACGCTTTGGGTATTCACAGGGGCGGCATCAATACGCAAAGTTGATGTCACCACGTCGCTATCGCTAGAAGTGGGAGCATTACCTGTTGTTGCTGCAACTTGTTCATAAATTTGGTCAAGCACATCATTTCCACTACTTGGTGGCGGTGTTATGGCTGTTTGAGTAGCGGGCCCTTGAGGCAGGCCTTTTTGTGCATCCATAAAGCCTTGCATAATCGCTTGACCGAATACTTGTCCTTGCCCGCTCATGGGTAAAAACAATGCAATCTTAGGGTTTTTGCCCACTTGAGGTATCATGGCTTGTTGCAAAAGAGTCGGCGTTGTCATCACTCCAGGGTTATTCGAGTAACGCATTTTCCAATCGTTATAGCCTGCAAGTAAAGCATCTGTGTCGTCTCGGTTGTTTTGATAAATATCTAAAAGATCGACCCAGCCTTGGAGAATATTTTCATCTGCCCCAATTCCATGAATTTGTTCTGGCGTTAACTGTGTTAACATCTGCCATAACCCATCAATATTAGCTTGGCGTTCAGCGGCTGTTTTTAATAAAGGTTCTTGGCTAATGTAGGCCCTTATCGCCTCCATTGAAGGCTTACCTTGTGCAGCATCAATGATTGCTTGGTAACGGCTAGCATCATCAGATGTACTTTGCTCAGGCGTTTTTTGGGTTGACGGAAAGTATTCCGAGACAATTTGGCACCCTGACAGTGCAAATGTGGACAGCATTGCTGTGCAGATTAACCCTTTTTTCAAATGCAAAAAAATTGAAGGACGCATACTGTATCCAATGGTGTATTTTTCAATTGCTTAATTTTAAACCGGCTATTCGGATGAAACAATGAACCAACCTAATCAAGCTGTGGTTATGGCATCCACGCTGTATATTGTCCCTACCCCAATTGGTAATATGGGGGATATAACGCAACGCGCGTTGGATGTTCTTAAACATGTTGACCTTATTGCAGCAGAGGACACTCGGCATTCAGGCATTCTATTACAGAATTTTGCGATAAATGCGCGGTTGTTTGCTCTGCATGATCATAATGAACAGCAAAAGGCAGATCAATTAATTAGTCGACTTCAACAAGGTGATAGTATCGCATTAGTCTCCGATGCGGGTACACCTTTAATTAATGATCCAGGTTATCATCTAGTTAATCGTTGCCGCGAAGCGGGTATTCGTGTCGTACCTTTACCGGGTGCCTGTGCTGCTATTACCGCGTTATCAGCAGCGGGTTTACCCTCAGACCGTTTTTGTTATGAAGGTTTTTTACCCGCTAAAACAAAAGGGCGTAAAGATGTTTTACAATCTCTCGAACAAGAAACTCGCACGCTGATTTTCTATGAATCAACCCACCGTTTGTTAGACAGTTTAGCAGATATGGTGGAAGTCTGGGGACCGGATCGCCATGTTGTTTTAGCACGTGAAATTACGAAAACGTGGGAGTCCATTGAAGGCCGCCCAGTGGGGGAATTACTCGCTTGGGTAAAAGAAGATGAAAACCGTCACCGTGGCGAAATGGTGTTGATTGTCGAAGGGTATAAAAAGCCAGCTGATGACTCCGCAGTTTCCCCTGAAGTGGTGAGAACATTAAATTTATTACAAAAAGAATTACCCCCTAAAAAAGCGGCTGCAATCACGGCTGAAATTTATGGCCTCAAGAAAAATATGTTGTATAAGTTGATGCTTGATAATCAAAGTGATGAATGATTTTTGGGCAAATACCACGATTTGATTGATATAAGTGGTAAATTGCCCACGCTAGAGTCTGTACAAGCAACAACAAAGTGCCTATAATTCGCCGCGGAGTTGGCCAGACAACCGCTGCTTTATCGTAGTCCCTTCGGGAGACGGGTAGAGGGGAGGAAAGTCCGGGCTCCATAGGGCAGGGTGCCAGATAACGTCTGGGAGGCGCGAGCCTACGACTAGTGCAACAGAGAGCAAACCGCCGATGGCCTGTTTACAGGATCAGGTAAGGGTGAAAGGGTGCGGTAAGAGCGCACCGCGCGACTGGCAACAGTTCGTGGCACGGTAAACTCCACCCGGAGCAAGACCAAATAGGGGTTCATATGGTGCGGCCCGCATTGAACTCGGGTAGGTTGCTGGAGCCAGTGCGCAAGTGCTGGCCTAGATGAATGGTTGTCCATGACAGAACCCGGCTTATCGGCCAACTCCCATTTTTTCGTCATACTTCAAGCTGTGCCTGTGTTGGCTTCATTCGTCAATCCTAGTCACATACTTGTGTATGTTCCTAGGGATTTCCTCATTTTGCCGCCTTGGCACAACTCGAATTATTTAGAAAAAATCATAATCTTTTGATTTAATATAAAAATACTTCTCTTCTTTCTTTTCTGGCTTGTCTTCATCATTTGATACATCAAGTCATTAACGTCACAACCCTCTGATGCAAATCAATACGCTATGTGAATATGTAATTACAATAGTGGTATTTATAATGCATGTTAAAGAGATGTGCGTAGATGATAAAGAAATCACGTGTAAGGTACCAACGTCGCCCAGGTACAACTGGGGGAAAACTCCCTTGGAGTGATTGGCGAAATGCATCAACATGGCGTAAATTTGTACAGTTCACGCTATTGGCAATCAATATTTATATTGGAGTTACCTTCTATTACTGGGTACGATATTACGAAACTGGAGGGGCGACAATTCACCTTCCTCGCCCTGGTGGAATTGAAGGTTGGCTGCCGATTGCGGGGTTAATGAATTTAAAATATACCTTGGAAACGGGGAGTTTTCCGCCAATTCATGCGGCCTCAATGTTTTTATTAGTCTCTTTTATTGTGATTAGCTTACTGTTCAAAAAAGCATTTTGTTCATGGATGTGCCCGATTGGCACAATATCAGAGTACACTGGTAAGTTAGGGAAAAAAGTCTTTCGTTATCAAAACCAAATTAGCTTACCTAAATGGCTCGATATCCCTTTAAGGGGCCTAAAATATTTGTTATTAGGTTTCTTTCTTTATATTGCATTTTCCATGTCTGCACAGATGATCCAATATTTTATGATGTCGCCTTATGGGATCATTATTGACGTAAAAATGTTGGATTTTTTTCGTTATATTAGCTTGTTTGCGCTTATTACTGTGGTCATTTTAGTGATAGCAAGCTTGTTTATTCGTAATGCTTGGTGCCGTTATTTGTGCCCTTATGGCGCTTTGTTAGGCATTTTTTCGTTATTTTCGCCATTTAAAATTCGGCGAAATGTGGAAAGTTGTATTGATTGCGGAAAATGTGCCAAGAACTGCCCATCACGGATACCTGTCGATAAGCTAATTACTGTAAGAACGGTGGAATGTACGGGATGTATGACTTGCGTTGAATCTTGCCCTGTTGCATCAACGTTGGATTTTTCATTGCAAGTGCCAACAAAAAAACGTCAATTTCGCTTATCGGGTTGGATGATGGCAATTCTAACCTTAGCAGTTTTATTTATTATTATTGGTATTGCTATGTATTTTGGCGTTTGGGATAGCCCAGTACCTGATAATTATTGGTTTCATATTATACCAAATGCAAGAATGATAGGTCATTAATATAGAATAAAAAAGCCCCACTCAAACTTGATGAGTGGGGCTTTGTTGTTTTGTCATTGTCACAATGACTTATATTATAACGTCTCGCTTATATTTATTTTCTCACTTACTGCTTACTACCACATCAATTAACCGCTTGCTTAACCATCTGCAATAATTGACGTACATCTTCTGGGCGAGTGTTGCCCGTTTCTTTATCAATGATGGAACTATAAATATGAGGAATGATTTTTTTCACGCCTGCATCAAGGGCAATTTGCAAAATTTCAGCAAAGTTATCTAAATCAATGCCGCCTGTAGGCTCTAAAGAAAAATCAAAGTCAGCGCAAGCTTTGGCAATGGCTTTATATTCTTCAATATATGTTAATCCTTTCATATTAAAGAATTTAACTGAGTCAGCACCCATGTCTTTAAGCATCATAATGGCAGTTTCAACCGGAACAATGCCATCTGGCGCTTGAGAGCTTAGTGGGCCTGTAGAAATTTTCACCATACCTACCGTGCCTGTTGGTGATATGAGCGCATTCACGAAGGTTTCGTTTTGGCCTAATAGTGCACGGCTAATTGGTGCACCAGTGAATACTTGGTTAACGTGTTGTGGTTGAACTTCTTTTGCAATTAACGACACCATGGTTGACTGATTTGGGTCGCCAGCGCCGAGACCAACTGATAATGCATTATCGGTTTCTTGTGCATAAATGCGCATATCAGCAATTGCACTTTCTAAGTCAGGGTAATTTTTAGATAAAACACCAACAACAACAAAGGTTTCTGCTGCGGCATAGATATCTTTTGCATTCTGATGGCTGCCTGCCAGTACGTTTAAACAGACACGGTCACGATAAAAATTCGGTGACAATTTCATCTTAAATTCCTTCTACTAACAAACGAATATTCTTAGAAATAACATCAAGTTGTTCAGTGCTAACACTGCGAATGTCAGCCTCTACTTTTCCTTCGTTGGCTTTGTACTCACGGAAGTAAATCGCGGTATCGCCCTGTTTTAGCTCAGCCATGATTTGGTAAGTGGTTTTGCCTATCATGTTTTCATCAAAGCTAATTTCGGTACGGGCAATATCACGTCCTGCACCATCCCAGACGACTCGAGCAGAGATACCTTTAATGGCATTTAAATCACTGATGAATTGACTCATTCGATTAACCATCTCTGCGCCTGTTTCTTTGGTCGCAGTCAGGTACTGTTCGATAGCGAGTGTGAGCCCCAAAATACCTTCTTTACCTACTTTCATCGCACGGCCAATACCTTGGCTTTGGCGTTTTACCCACTCAATATATTGTTTTTTACCGATAACCAGACCGCTTGTTGGGCCTTCGATTGCTTTTGCTCCGCTGTAAATCACAATATCGCCACCGGCTTGGTAGTAAGCGGTAAGTTCTTCTTCTGCTGCGGCATCAACGATCAGGGGGAGCTGGTGGTCATGAGCCACTTTGGCGGCTTGTTCCACGGTTAACATGCTTTTTTGTACGGTATGGTGTGATTTGATGTACAAAATAGCGGCTGTATTGGGGGTGATTTTTGCTGCTAACTGGGCGGCACTGCACTCATTAGCAAAACCCGCTTCGACTACTTTACCGCCACCTAAGCTTACCATTGTGTCCACAGGAGCACCAAAGTTAACGTTATGACCTTTAGGTAAAATTATTTCGCGTGGAACCACTTTGTCTGATGAATGCAAATTGAGTAGCAAATCATCATCATCTTGTACAATCACCGCTGCAACAGCTTGTGCAATACCAGCAGAGGCACAAGATACAACTACCGCAGCTTCAACATTTAATAGATTAGCAATATATTCGCCAGTTTTATTAACTAAGTCTTTAATTTCAAAATAATTATTTAATCCATAAGCAACACGTTCAACAACTTCTGGAGTTGGCGTTGAAACACCCAGAATTGTCATGCGGCCAGAGGCATTAATAACGTGTTTTAACTGATATTTATCATAAATCGATTGCATGTTCTGATTCACCTTGTGCATGAATAATGTGTTTTCCACCGACGATAGCAGCCAATGGTACGAAGCGGTGAGTGCCTATACGGTGTTCGCCTTCTGCATCCGTGAGCTCTGTTTGCTCTTCTTTAAGGTCAAAAAGGGTTATGTCGGCGTCAAAGCCCGGCCTTAAATAGCCTTTTGCGGGTAACGATAAGAAGTTGGCGGCTTTTTCGGTAACGCAGCGAAGCACTTGTTCCGCACTAAAGCCCATACACAGAAATTTGGTCATCACAAAAGCGAGGCTATAAACAGGGCCATTAACGCGGTTGCGGTGGTAAATATCGGAACTGATGATGTCAGGGTAAGTACCAATGCGCATCGCTTGCTCTGCAACTTTAAAGCTAAAGCTTTCACCGCCATGTCCAACATCTAATATGACACCCCGTGCGAGTGCGCGAGCAATTGATGGTTTTAGGTAGCCATCTTCGCCTAAAATCTTATTGGGTTTGCCATTAAAGCAGTGAGTGATGATATCGCCGCGCGTCAGTAAATCAGCGACTTCATCAATATCCGGCGGGTTGTTGCCAATATGCACCATGAGTGGAAGATGGTGTTTTTTCTGCATTTCTTTAGCTTTAACCAGTGGGGTAATGCCATTTTCACCAACCACGCTTTTACTCATACGGGCTTTCATACCAACAACAAAGCCGGAGTGGCGCTCGATAGCGTCTTGAAAGCAGGCTTCATTGATGTTGTTCATATCCGACAATTCATTTTGCGCAATGATGCCAATACGTGAAATATTTAACAGAGAAAAGACATTCGTTTTTGATTTCTGGGTGAGCTGATAAAATTTATCAATATCATCAGCACCGACACTACCTGCATCAACCAGTGAGGTAACTCCGCCAGCGGCTCCTGCTAAATCAGGGTCATCGAAGTAAATAGGTGACTCAACAAAGCAATGAGCATGAGAGTCAATCCACCCAGCACTGACATAAGTTTTTCCTTGTAGGTCAATGACTTTTTCGGCTTGCTGATTATTCGCTAATTCAGGGCCTGCCGCTTCGATTTTTCCATCTTTAATAAGAATGTCGATAATCGAGCCATCGATACGCTTACCTTGTTTGATGATTAAAGTGTACATAGTTGTCCTCTCTATACTCGATACTCGTCATACTTCAAACCGCAGCGTTGTTGGCAGCACTTCCGCTACCCTAGTCACATACTTTTGTATGCTCCTAGGGATATCGTCGTTTGCCGCCTAGCTGCAATTTGAATTATTTAGAGTATGCCTAAGTGCGTATTCTAAATGATGTCAACCACAGCGTTGTTGGCAGCACCTAGTCACATACTTTTGTATGCTCCTAGGGATATCGTCGTTTGCCGCCTAGCTGCAATTTGAATTATTTAGAGTATGCCTAAGTGCGTATTCTAAATGATGTCAACCGCAGCGTTGTTGGCAGCACTTTCGCTACTCTTTGAACTATTTCGAGTCTGTTTTTAACTTATGTTATTCAGTAACCCGGAGCATATGCCCCGGGAGAGTGTTGGTTAAGCGACGATTGGGAAGAAATAACCGAACAACATTGCACCTAAAATGGCGCCACCGGCAACGGGTTTTTGCCATACATAGAAAATCAATGCGCCAATTAAAGAGCCAATTCCGATTGGAATGGATGCGGCCATCGCAGCTAAAATAATTAATGGACCTAAGAAACGGCCAGAGGTATTACCCGCACCCATCATGACGTCAGCACCAAAGGTTGAGTTAGCCTGAGCAATCGTGAATTTACGTGCAAATACAATCAGTAAGCCGATTAATACGCCAAGGAATAAGCCAGTTAGTAACGACATCCAGAAGTTAGTGACTAAAAAATCCCAACCAGCGGCTAAAAATAAGGCGGGAACACCGAGGCCAATACCGGTTTGCAGTGCACCACCGATATCTAAAATACCGACCAATGAACCTTCGATGATCCTAGCAAATAAGAAACTTGCACCAAATGCTGCGACTGCGCCGTAAACCCCGGTATCTAACCCTGCACGTAACATGGCGACGAACGCCACTTCGTTAAATGCCCCAAAACCGTAGACGACATACATGTGGGTACCTGCGAAGATCCCTGCGGAAAGCAACCCAACAAAAATCGGGAAGGACCATTCTGCGTACCAAAAATCTTGTTTGTTAATTTCTGTTGTCATGATTATTTCCCGCTCAGCAGACCGTGGACGTATTCAAGCCACAATGGTTTATCTAGGTTGAAAGAGGTGATCATCTTTAGGTCGAATTCACGGAAGAAGCCGCTGAGAACGAACAGGAGAACCACTGTTATCATCATTGTACGAGTGATACGGTTCCAGCCGTTGTCATCAACGCCTTTACCAATCAAGATACCTAAAACTAAACCAGGGATAGCATTCCCCATGATTAGCTGAGCACAACCACCAAATAATGTTGCCCAGAAACCTGAACGACGCCCTGCATCCATGGCGGCTAACCAGAAGATGACTGGCATCACGGTATTAACTAACAAGTTTGCGGCAGGCACTAGTACGTTAATGGCTGTCGTTTGTAGTGCAGCAGGAACTGCGGAAGCGGTTGTGTTTAAGAAGGCGACAACTAATGCCCCAATGATGGCACAAGCGATAGCCATTTTTTTCGGGTTATGCAGTGTGTCAGCGACACTACGGTTTTTGGTTAATAGTGCAGCCGCGCCCCAGTTTGGGATGATGCGGTGGTCAACATCTTGTGTAAATGCCCCAGCAGCAACTGACGATGCCCATGCGTTAAAGAAGAACCCTAAGCCGAAAGAAAAATGAGACGCTGGGTCGCCTTCACAAGCGTTCAGCTCACCCAATGTACGGAATGCCCCCATACCTTGTACGGTTGGTGCGTGGAACATACGCGCAGCCCCTGCGCCTAAGCCAAAGCCGCAGAGCCCACCGATGATCAGGGACATGCCCAATATTTCTAAAAAAGATGCAGTTTCACTCATGGAATTAACTCCAGACCTGATTGCTATTATTGTTCTGTAAATGGTATTTCGTTGACAGAAAGTAAAGTGACATCCAGCGAAACGTCGAGTACAACACGAAAATGTTCACGTTTGCGTGGCAAAAAGAGAAAAAGAAATTTTTCTGTCCGCGAATGAGAGTGAGCACTAATCACTTCAACATCCTTTGGTTCTATCCGTAGGATGATATCTGTGCTGTTCTTCAGTACGGTTTTTTGAATTGAATTTAAGGCGTCAGCTATTGCTTTTTGCTTAGTGTCGCCTTGCCCTGTAACCCGTACAACCGTTTCGATAGATTTTTTCATTAAGCGTTGCCGTATTTTTTATTGAATGCTTTTACCAAGCGCTCGCCTAACTCTTCCTTGTCCATAAAACCGAAACCTAATACATTGCAACCGTCTGCAATCGCGGTTTCTCCCTCTTCAATAGAGCGCATCCCATAGCGAGCTTTATAGCCATATTTAGTTTGAGCGGTAATTGCGCCAGCGCCACCACTACCACAAAATGAGATGCCTAAATCGGCTTGTTCTGCGTTCATGACATCACCGAGTTTCATATCAGCAGCGACCCCCGGAACAACAACCGCTTTACCACCCGCAGCTTCAACACCGGCAGCTACTTTTTGGCCTTTACCTAAACGGTCACCGATAACAACAACTATCTGTTTCATAAAATATTCTCCAAATCCTACCAAATTAGTAATTAATCATTTGAACGTGCGACTTCAAAGTGAACAGAGAGTAAATAAGTCTCTTCAGGTGCTAATCCAGGAAGTGTGTCAACAACCCGTTGTGCGAGCACTATCGAATGTTCAGAAATTTCATCGAATAAGCTGATATCGACTTCTGGTAAGGCTTCACCCGTTTTTGCTCTACCGACCATGGCACGTAAATGAGACTCCAACATCTGTTGTTGTACATCTGTGGTGTAGCAGTCCTCCTGCTTGAGCCAGTCAGTAATCACTGCTAGCAGTTTTTGTGTCACCTCATCAATATCAAGGTTATGTTCTAACATTTTAAAAACGACAACTGATTCACTCATAACTATTTAAAATCCAAAGTAATATTGCAAGTTAGACTACTCTGTTCCTTCATGCTTAATACCTTAGTCTGTTCTTGTTCATTTTTGCAGGCAGGAAATTTCCACTTATAAGTGGAAATTGTTTGGAAATTAATAAATGTATCTTTGGTATGTTTTTTGCTCTATTTGGAAATTAAGTGGAAAAATTGACATCAGTCAACTATCTAAATAAGATGTAAATAACAATACTTTGAATAAAATGTGTTATTTATCAATTAATTATTTTTTTAATTAAAAAATGGAAACAAAAAAAGGAACTGGAAAGGGAAGTGGAAGCTATAAATGGAAATGATGTTGCGTGGGTTGTACTCGCTTCCATTTAGTCACTTTGGCCGTAAAATAGACAGTTTAGGATAGGAAAGTATTTATAAGAGTTGTGGTTAGGATCACGTAAAAGTCAGCAACTTCCACTTTTCCACTACAAAGTGGAAATTGCTATCAAGTTAGAGGATACGCGCTAAGCTATCTTTAGCTATTACTTGGAACTCATTGAAATTTTTGACACTCACTAAGCGACGTGTTGTCTTTTCTTTTACAAAGGTAACGAAAAGGTCATAAATAGCCATTGCTTCTTCATAGTCTGTTTTACTGATAGCTAATAAGAAAATGACATAAGCATTTTCTTTGGTTTCCTTATTCCACTCAATGCCTTTCGGGGCGACAACGGTTGCAACCACTGTTTTATTGGCAAGTAGACCTAAAGAGTGAGGCAATGCGATACCTTCCCCGAGCAAGGTGGAAACAATTGATTCACGCTCTTGTAGTGAAGGGTAGAAATCAGGTGTGACGTAGCCTTCTTGCTGCAATTTATTGCAAACCATTTGAAAGAGCTCTTCTTGGCTAATTTTTTCATTAATTACCATGAAGAACCGTTCATCAAAAAAGCGCTCGATAATATAAGGGCGAGTTTGATCAACCATGGCGAGGCGGCCAACTTGCTCTAGTTGATAGGGTGTTGGGAACGGCGCAATTTTAATAACAGGCTTATTTTTCTCTGAAATTCGTACAGTGGTAATCACGAAATCTTCAGAGACTTCATCCAAGGATTCATACTCTTGTAACGTTAACCCTCGGCTAAATTTGAGCTGTGGAAATTCACGCATGATTTTAGATTCAACCACGCGAAACGTGGAGTTCCCTGCATCAGTAACTACCAGTACTTCTGTTTGGCGAATGGAGCCAGCGCCATAGTTACGTTCGAGGCTGACTCCAATATGAACCGCAAGGTAACCTAGTTCATCTTCACTGATTGGGTGGGGGAGTAATTGCTTACTTGCACTGGTTAACGCGCTCAGTGTGACATCATAGGCGAACGGGTAATATTGTTTGATATCAGATAATAGCGGGTTTGGTGTGGAAATATGATACTGCAAACGGGTGATCAGCGATGCAAGATGAGTATTGAGATCTTTTTTGAGTTTTTCATCGCTCCGTAAGTCATAATTATATAACTCATTAATATAATTTAAAATATATTCACACAGCTCATTATGAGTACCACTTTTTTGCGTGCTAGAGTCTTGGTTACTAATGCGTTGGGCAACAATTTGGTCATGTAAATAGCTAAGTTCTGCCCCTGAAAGGTCATTGCCAAGAAAGTAGATTAAACCTTTGGATATTTCATCACAGGCTTTGCGGATCACTTCTTCACTGTCATCATTTTTGACGGAGGTGGTGAGTTCATGACCACGAGTGATACGCAAAATAGTCACCGCACAATTAAAAACCAGGTATAAATGCCCTTCGTTGCTAATCCGAATATCAAAGCGATTCATACTGTTATGTAAAACTTTATCGATATATGTCAGGTCTAAATTATCAAGGCAATCAGGGCGGAAAGTGGTTAAATCAGGGGTTATCTGTGCGGAATAGCGGCGCCATAAAGTTTCGGTCATACAAGCTCGAACTGCCCACTCGCTACCGTTCAAACGAATGCCTTGATGAGGGATACTTTCTAATGCAATTTGGTATTTATGAAGCTGTTCTCTCACCGCGCCCATATCTTGCTGTAAAGTGCCACGGCTGATAAACCACTCTTCAGCGATATCATCAAGTTTTACGGGGAGTGATAACATCAAGAGTTTTAATAGCAGGGCATCAATGCGCTCTTTGCTAGTGCGAGGAATCTGATTGTCTTCATCACTTTGTTGAGTAAAGGTAGCAAATAGGGCTTCGTCTTCAATTTTTAGTCGGTAACCGCGACCTCGCTCATATACAATATGAGCACTATATGGCTGTATCAATTCATTGATTTCATTGATATCAGAACGAATAGTTCGAGTAGAAACGGAGAAATTTTTGGCTAACTCGTCTTGAGGCACTACCTCATTGAGAATTTGAGCAAAAATTTGATTATGTCGCTGTTGAGTGAATAGAGCCACGGAAACACCTTTAAAATCAAAACGAAAAAGCATTTGAGCAAGAAAATGACTTGTTTTTTGCTCGCTAATGGCAGGACTCTAACACAAGCATGTCAATATGTAGGATATGTAAATCATAAAATTTGCGAATCCGTTCGCAAAATTCACTCTGCTATAGCAGGAAAAGGGCTAGCTTTGCTCTCCAAGATCGATTAATAGCCCTCTAAACGGTTTATTTACACTAATGATGACTTGATTGTCGTCTTGGATAAAAGCCCCATCATTGCAATTCATTTCTAACTGCTCGCCTTTTGGTGTACGCAATGTCGCTCCACCATGTATAGACTGAAGGAATGAGTTTTTTCCTTTTAGCGTGATCGCTGTTGACTCATTAGTTGCCAAATGAATTTGGGTGATCCAAATTTGTTGACGTAACTGAATGCTTTGACTTTCCCCGTCAGGAGATGCGATAAGTTTGTTCTCATTTTCACTAATGGCTATTTTTTGCAAAGGCAAAGATTCTTGCTGTGGGCAAGCATTTAGCCAGAGCTGTAAACGTGTCAACGGTGTTTTTGGGCACACATTTTGTTCGCTGTAGCTCAGGTCTGGGCGCGGTGAAAAACGCACACACTCACCTTCATCCGCTTGGATGGTGTTACCTAGGCTATCTCGATATTCTGCATGCCCTTTTAGGATGATATTTAAGATATCGACATGTGGATAGGTTCTTGGCTGTAGTGCATTTTGTGGCGCGATAACTTCTTGGTTCAGCACTCTGAGAGTTTTAAAACCCATAAAGTCTGGGTCAAAATAATGGCCGAATGAAAAGGAATAACGCGCTTGTAGCCAACCATAATCAGCTTTTCCGCAATGGTTAGCGGGTCTTAATGTCATCATAATGGTTAACCCTCATTGAAAATAAATAAGTTAATAATCTATTGTTATAATAAATAGCTGGACGTTGAATTGTTAGCCAGTTAATCTGTTTCCTTTGTTCAAATTTCCTGAAAGAGAAACTTCATGAGTAAAGAGAGAGCATTAACGCTTGAGTCATTAAGGGTTATGGATGCAATCGACCGCCGTGGTAGTTTTGCTGCAGCCGCTGAAGAGTTGGGGCGAGTCCCATCTGCGCTGAGTTATACCATGCAAAAATTAGAAGAAGAGCTCGATGTCATTTTATTTGACCGTTCAGGGCATAGAACTAAGTTTACCAATGTCGGTAGGATGCTACTTGATAGAGGAAGGATCCTACTTGAAGCCGCTGATAAGCTAACATCTGATGCGGAAGCGCTTGCAAAAGGATGGGAAACGCATTTAACCATCGTGTGTGAGGCTTTAGTTCCTGTTCATTCACTTTTTCCGCTGGTGGAACGATTGGCGGAAAAATCAGAAACACAGTTATCGTTAATTACTGAAGTATTGGCGGGAGCATGGGAACGTCTTGAAAGCGGTAAAGCGGATATAGTCATTGCTCCTGATATGCATTTTCGATCCTCTTCAGAAATTAACTCTAAATCGTTATATACCGTTAATCATATTTATGTAGCGAGCCCGGATCATCCCATTCACCAAGAACCTGAGCCGTTATCTGATGCGACTCGAGTGAAATACCGTGGAATTGCAGTGGCTGATACCGCTCGTGAGCGGCCTGTGATCACGGTGCAGCTGTTGGATAAACAACAACGATTGACGGTGTCAACGATTGAGGATAAACACAGAGCCTTGTTGGCCGGCCTTGGTGTTGCGACGATGCCGTACCCAATGGTTGAACAAGATATTCGCGAAGGGCGTTTAAAGGTGGTTGGCGCAGAGTTTAGCCATGAGACGAATATTATTATGGCGTGGCGGCGGGATAGTATGGGGGAGGCTAAGTCGTGGTGTCTCCGAGAAATCCCCAAATTATTTAGAGTGTAAACTCGTTATATTTTGAGCCGTAGGGGTGTTGGCTTCATTGAGTCACCCGAGTCACATACTTATGTATGCTCACGGGATGACTCAATTTGCCGCCTACCTACAACTCAAACTATTTAGAGTTTACGAGTAAGGTTTGCTGGTAGCGATTCAAAAGAGTAAAACTATCTCAGTCATAGCTCAGTTGTAGCACGAATTATTTAGAAGTTAACCGTGGCTGAAAAGATAAAACCGCTCGACTAATTTGTCGCCTACCTACAACTCAAACTATTTAGAGTTTACGAGTAGGGTTTGCTGGTAGCGATTCAAAAGATTTAAATAAAAAAATACCTCCCGAGGGAGGTATAAGTTGGACAAACAAATAAAGTCAATAAGGTAATAAGGGTGATAATGAAATCGGAGTTACCATTTTTTATTTAATAAATGGTCAATACTAAATTTCCCTGGGCCGGTTACTGCTAATAGTAAGAAACCGCCTGCGATAGTAAAGTTCTTCATAAACATTAAACTATTTGGTGCAACGCTAAAGTCGATATGGAACAGTAGCGCCGTTAATACGGTAAAGCCTGCAGTAAATAGGGCTACAGTTCGTGTTAAGAAACCAAATAGAATGGCTAAACCGCCACCAAGTTCTAATAAAATGGTTAAAGGTAATAAAAAGCCTGGAACACCCATTGCTTGCATGTATTGTTGTGTTCCTGCGTATGCATCTCCCAGTTTTCCATACCCAGCAACAATGAACAGAATTGGCATCATAATACGAGCTAACAATACCGCACCATTTTCTAAATTTTTCATTAAGATTCTCCAGACTAATAAGCCATTAAATATAAAGTATTTGCGATATGTGTCGCTTTGTAATGTTGTTTTCAGCACAAATAGGTAAGAAAACATTTGATGGGCTTATAATAGTCATTTGCTTATTCAATAAAAAGCAAAGCTTATTAACAAAGATAGTCAAAAAAATTGAATGGTGATGAAGGGGAGCTAGCTAAAGTGAAGAGGCTTAATTTAGCATATTGATTTTAATTGAAATTACTTCTTTCCTGCATTGATCGTACTTTGAATTGTCCTTGCTATACCCCACATTGTGAAGGCTTTTTTCCCTAATTGAAGTATGCGTTTGGGTTTTTTCAGTGAATAAATCGAAAGCAGGCCTGTTGCCGCAATAAATAAAGGACGGAAGGTAACGAAGGTTTTCCATGTACGGTCATAAGGAGCGGTCACTCGTAGCCAATCTTCAGAACTTGCAGCAAGGTCGCTCCGTTGCTGCTCAATTCTGTTGAGTAACCGTTGTTTTTTTGCGGCAAGTAATTGGCGTTTATTTCTGGTCATTATCTTTACCTGCTAATGCATTCGCGTCTTGGCTTAATTGCTCCCGTGTGGAGCTCAATAAGGTAGACTGCTTTGCTTTTTTAAGAGCCCAAATAGCAAAGGTAATGGCGAGTAGGACTAAGCACCCTGTTGTTATAGCAAGTGCTTGATAACGATAAACAGGGTCAACAGACCAAAAAATAAGACCAATTAAACACATTAGGCCAAAAGCAGTAAAAAGAAGCGCTAGTCCAACTAACAATAACAACTGGATAAAATTAACTTTCTCTTCTTCGAGCTCAACGGCAATGAGTTGAAGGCGAGTTTCAACAATATTAACGGTAATACTGGCAATGCGTTGCAGTATTTCAAGGACCCCTTTACCGGGGCCCTGACGTTGTTGATTTTGTTCCATAAGCAATTAACGTTTCGCGAGAAGTACGCCAAGAACCACACCAACAGCAGCACCGATACCGATACCAGTCCATGGGTTTTCTTTGACATAGTTGTCTGCACGGCCCGCAATTTCTTTAGTTTGCTCAGTGATCCTTTCGGTGGTTTGACCGAGTTTAGCGCGAGATGAGTAAAGTACATCTTTCGCTTTGGATTTCAAGCTTTCAATCTCTTCTTTCGACTTCTCGCCTGTATCATTCAATACGGCTTCAAGAGAATCTGCTAACGCTTTTAGTTCTGCGCGTAGGTCTTCTGATGAATGATTTGATGACATATAGAACCTCCTATCAATAGAAAAGAAACTTCACTGTATTAACAATAACTGTTTTTGCATTAAGTGCAATGAGTTATTCAATAAAAAATTAGGGGTTAAGAAAAAATGTAAAAAACAGTATTTATAGAAATGCCATAAATATCTGTTAGTTAATTTAATTGCGGGGAGTGGGGATACTAAGACGTAAAATTAAGTAAAAATGAAAATGCGAGAACTGAGAGTTCCCGCATGGAGAATTAATTCGCTTTTTTATTTGAGAATTTTTTCTTAACGACAACAGCAATGCTACCAATTAAGCCAAGGATCAGTAGCCCTACAGGGATCAACATCAAAATGTTCATAATATGATGTTCATATTGTAGGAAAATCGGGCTTTTACCAAAGCCATAACCAATTGCAGTCAAAATTAACACCCACAGTAGGCCACTTAACCAATTGAATACTTGGAAACGACCGTTTTGCAAGCCAGCTAGCCCTGCTATTGTTGGAAGTAGTGTTCTGACAAAAGCTAAAAAACGACCAATTAACAAGGCAGCGAGGCCATGACGGTGGAACAAGCCATAAGCGCGTTGGTGGTAGTGTTCAGGTAAGTGCTCAAGCCAGCCTTTAACTATTCGTGTGTTCCCCAGCCATCGCCCTTGTATATAACCAACCCAACAGCCTAAACTGGCGCCAGCGGTTAAAATTACAATAGTGAGCGGATAACTTAATGTGCCTTTAGCGATGAGAACACCAACTAAAATCAATAAGCTATCGCCAGGTAAAAACGCTGCAGGCAACACCCCGTTTTCAAGAAACAAGATAGCGAACAGCATGAAGTAAATCGACCACACTAACGATGGGTTAGATAGGGTGACATAATCTTGGTGCCAAAGGGCGAAAAAAAGTTCTTTAACTAATTCCATTAATGTTTCCTAAACGGCAATAACAGCAACAAACTTGTTGTTGGGCAGGGAGAAATGGATTAAGTGAATGCCAAAGTGAAAGTAGTGTTTCCTCAGGCTGTTAGTGTAAAGCACGCTCACTTTAACAAAACAGAAAATAACTAAACAGTAAATTTTAAGCTTATTTTTAGAATTCATTTAAGTTTTGGCCGATTTTTACGATTTATTGCGCGGCATGGAACGATGTAAAGTGCTTAAAAATGGCGTTTAACCCGCTTTTTACCGAGAGTATGCGAAATATACTTGTTAATTTATCTTTTAATGTAAAAAAATAACGATAAAACAATAAAGGCTAATTATTGCATTTTAAGACTATTTACCGTATCTTATCGCCATAGCAAAGGGGAGTAACTTCTTCTTGTCGGTTTATCGTCATTACGGTGTACACATTACACCCGGTAGCCGAGCACCACAGTTCCCTATTTTTAGGTTATTTGTGTTGTAAGTGAGACCTTGCCAGAAGGCGGGGTTTGCTCATAATTTACAACCAAAAGAAATAGCTTGTGGTTAACGAATTTTAAGCGGCTGATGTCTTCTGGATATCAGCCGTTTTTTGTTTTTTAAGGGAAAGGAAAATGCACTCAGTTGGTAACCCGATTTTATGGGGTAGTTTTGCCGTTATTATTTTACTTATGTTACTCATTGATTTGTTCTGGCAAGGGAAACACAAAGGCCAAGCAATGTCGATGAAACAAGCTGCGGCTTGGAGTATCGTGTGGGTAACGCTTTCGCTTCTCTTTGCAGCGGGTTTTTGGTGGTATCTTAATGAGAACGTAGGGCGTGAGTTTGCTGATAGCCAAACCATGGCGTTCTTAACGGGTTATTTATTAGAAAAAGCATTAGCTGTTGATAACGTATTCGTTTGGTTGATGTTATTTAGTTATTTTGCCATTCCTGCAACTTTACAGCGTCGTGTGTTGGTTTATGGAGTATTAGGCGCTATCGTACTTCGTACGATTATGATTTTTGCAGGTAGTTGGTTAGTCACACAATTTAGCTGGATTTTGTATGTATTTGGCTTGTTCTTGCTATTTACTGGTTTGAAAATGGCTTTTGCCAAAGAAGATGACTCGCCAATAACGGATAAACCGCTAGTAAAATGGGTTCGTTCTCATTTACGTATGACGGATGAATTACATGGTGAAAAATTCTTTATTAAACGTAATGGCGTCCTATTTGCGACCCCACTTATTTTAGTGCTGATTTTAGTTGAAATTAGTGACGTGATATTTGCGGTGGACAGTATACCCGCTATTTTTGCGGTGACGACTGACCCATTCATTGTTTTAACATCGAATTTATTTGCAATTTTAGGCCTACGTGCCATGTACTTCTTGCTGTCAGGGGTTGCTGAAAAGTTCTCAATGCTAAAATACGGTTTAGCGGTAATTTTAAGCTTTATCGGTATAAAAATGCTATTGATTGATATTTTCCATATCCCAACACCGATTTCGTTGGGTGTGATTGCGTCAATTTTAGTCGTGACGTTAATCATTAATGCAATTGTTAATAAACGCAACGAAGCAAAAAGTTAATTTATCTTTTTTATTTTTAAATCCTCTGCTGTAAAAGCAGGGGATTTTTTTTAACCCCCTGAAAACACTCAACCATTTTGTTTATCCCATTCTACTATAAGAAACAAAACTCTATTGAGATCACAGTTATGTAAAATGTTTGTTAAACAAAGTCAATCATTGTGTATATTTTGAATAATTGCCTTTTCAGGCGACTATTATTCCTTATACTTGCTGTGCAAACACATTTAATTCCTAATAAAGATAAATAATATAGGTCTATTATGGATACAAATAAAACAGGGTTATGGCGAGTTATTAGCCAAGGTAGTCTAGTCAAACAGATACTGGTTGGCTTGATAGCGGGTATTTTGCTTGCATGGTTATGGCCATCTGCTGCAAAAAATGTCGGGTTGTTAGGGGATTTATTCGTTAGTGCGTTAAAAGCTGTTGCTCCTGTACTGGTTTGGGTGTTAGTAATGTCATCCATTGCTAACCACCGCCAAGGGCAAAAAACCAATATCAAACCTATACTGGTGTTGTATATTTTAGGAACATTTTTTGCCGCGGTTGTCGCCGTTATTGGTTCTTTCCTGTTCCCGTCAAATTTAGTCTTAGCGGTAGGTGATACACAGCTAAATCCACCGGGTAATATTGCTGAAGTGTTAAAAGGCTTGCTAATCAATATATTTGCGAACCCTATCGACGCACTGATTAAGGGCAATTATATTGGTATTTTAGCGTGGGCGGTCGGGCTGGGTATTGCACTGCGCCATGCAAATGAAACCACAAAAACTTTAGTTCATGACTTTTCTAATGCAGTAACACAACTGGTACGGGTTGTGATCCGTTTAGCGCCTTTAGGGATTTTTGGCTTGGTTGCTTCCACTATCGCAACGACAGGCTTTGCAACCTTAAAAGGCTATATTCACGTTCTCGCAGTATTGATTGGCTGTATGCTGATTGTTGCTTTCATTGTTAACCCATTGATTGTTTACTGGAAAATGAAACGTAACCCATACCCATTAGTTCTCGCTTGCTTACGTGAAAGCGGGGTAACAGCATTCTTTACACGTAGTTCAGCAGCAAATATCCCTGTGAATATGGGGATGTGTCGTCGCATGAATCTACATGAAGATACTTACTCTGTTTCTATCCCATTAGGTGCAACCATTAATATGGCTGGTGCAGCGGTAACGATTACAGTACTGACGTTAGCCGCCGTACATACTCTAGGTATTCCAGTTGATATCCCAACGGCACTGTTATTAAGTGTGGTTGCTGCGGTGTGTGCATGTGGCGCATCAGGCGTTGCCGGCGGTTCACTATTACTGATCCCATTAGCTTGTAACATGTTCGGTATTTCAAATGAAATTGCGATGCAAGTGGTCGCGGTTGGTGTGATGATTGGCGTATTACAGGATTCAGCAGAAACGGCGCTTAACTCTTCAACTGACGTGTTATTTACTGCAGCGGTGTGCTTAGCGGAAGATGAGAAACTGGCTAACGCTGAAGCGCGGCTATCTCATCGTGATTAATTGTTAATTAAATATATTTTGAAAGGGCAGAGACAGCGAAAGTGAACTCTGCCCTTATTTTAGTGGGTTATTGAGTTAAAACTCATTACGTAAGCGGCGATAACCTTCGACTAACTGCACATTAGTTGCGGCAACTTCTTCTGAAAATTGCAAAGAGGCGCGGTCAACTTGCTTAAACTGAGATAAATCACTGTGGGCATTTACATGTACGCAGGATGGAATATATAAAGCAGGGGGTAGCGTTAAACCATCAACAACAGCGTTATAACGAACAACACAGTTTTCCCCAATTTTGCAATTAAATAGAACGCTATTAAAACCAATAAATACTCGTGTAGCAATATTACAAGGGCCATGGACAATGGCACGATGTGCTATTGAAGTATGTGAGCCAATTTGTACTCCAGCCCCACTTTTAGAATGGATAACAACACCATCTTGAATATTTGAATGTGGGCCTATTACTATCGGTGACATATCCCCCTCTTCATTGAGTTCATCAGCTCGGATGACTGCATATGGGCCGATATACACGTAATCTTCAACAATGACTTTGCCACAAATAATTGCGGTAGGGTCGATATAGGCTTTTTCTGAAATAACAGGGGAGTGTCCTGATGGATTTTTACGCAGCATGAGTACTCCGTTTCCAGTGCGTGTGAACAACTGCATTATGTGCATGTAAACTTTCTTGATGCTCTATATTAATGTTCACTTCGTCATAGTGACATTGATGACGAAAAGCCATGACTAGTTTTCTCGCTGCATCTTCACAAAACATCAGGTTTTGGGCATTTGCGATAGCGAAAGCTTGTTCATCATTACGTTTAACAACAGTTTGTACAGGTGTTGAAAGCACGTTTTCAATTTGATTAATTAATTCAATGATGGGAAATATTTTATGACTAGCTTTCAACGCTATGGTTACCCATGCCCAGCTGCGTTGGCTATGTGGTGTAGCGGGTAACCCATTTTTAGCTAGCCAGTTGAAAACTTGAGTGGGATATAATGGTTGTGTCTCGTCCTCAAATTCAATAGCAAATTGTTGTTGAATCACTTGGGTACTGAGTGCCGTGGCACTAGGACATGTCGATGAATAAGGAACCCCAACTTTTAAACAGATAATAAATGATTTGTTGAAATTTGCATTTATTTCAAATGGATATGCTTTCCATCCATGCTGGTGAGAAACTAAAGAAGGGCGAGATAATAAAATATCGCCATAAAGTCGAAGAGATGACTTCGATGATACATGGCTATGGGATATTAAAATCTGCTCTAGAGCCTGTTGAATCAAATTGGGGGTTAGTTCATGCTGTGTGAGTCCATCTAAGGTCTGATACAGCCGGGACATGTGTATTCCTTTCTGTCCTTGTAAATCAGTACCGACATCAACAAGTGCGTTGATTGGACGACCCGCTATCTCAATAGGTAAAGCAATCCCTGTCATACCGACCCAGTCTAGCTTGATATTGCTATAAATATCATTTTCCTTTTGCGCATCCGGTAAAGATGAACAACGTAATTCAGTTGATACTGTCATAACCCCTCAGCCATTCTTAATTTACAAATAGTGGTTATGTTATAACATAACAATTGTTTGGGGTGAAGAAAAAGAGGTATAAATATCAGTTAGGTTAAGGAGTGCAGTTCCCCCTCAGATAAAAGGCTCACCTTAGGGGGATATGAAGAGGCTAAATCTGATATGCGGTTTTCATCCCTTGCTCAATTGCTCGGCGGGCATCCAGTTCTGCAGCAACATCCGCACCGCCAATCACATGGGCGTTGATCCCGTGTTCTGCTAGTTGTGTTTTTAATGGGCGGTAAGGCTCTTGCCCTGCACACAAAATGACATTATCAACAGGCAGGCACTGTGTTTTATCTTGATAGCGAATATGGAGCCCTTCGTCATCAACTCGCATGTATTCCACGCCATTTAGCATTTGAACACCGCGTTTCATTAGTGATAAACGATGTACCCAACCGGTTGTTTTACCGAGGCCTGCTCCCACTTTACTGTTTTTCCGCTGTAATAAATACAATTGACGAGCTGATGCCATAGGGACTTTTTGTGGGGGTAATACACCACCTTTAGAATGAATTGTGGTATCAATATTCCACTCTTTATTAAAGAGTGAATTATCTAAACTGCTGCTTTTCCCTTCTTGGGTTAGCAATTCAGCAACATCAAAGCCAATCCCTCCAGCGCCAATAATAGCGACACTTTTTCCAACAGAGCGTTGTTTGGTGATGACATCGATATAGGAAATGACTTTATGGTGCTCAACCCCTTCGAGCTGGATTTTTCGTGGGATGACACCCGTTGCAATAATGACTTCATCAAACCCCGATAAACAGTCAACATCGGCTTGTTGTTCAAGGCGTACATCAACATTCAATAATTGTAACTGGCGGCAAAAGTAACGGATGGTTTCATGGAATTCTTCTTTGCCAGGTATCAGTTTAGCGAGGTTAAATTGGCCACCTATATGGTTAGATTTTTCAAACAAAGTGACACGATGCCCACGCTTTGCCGCGTAAATTGCACAAGATAACCCAGCGGGCCCAGCACCAACAATCGCAACGGATTTACTCAGTGCGGCTTTTTCGTTGGGATAATCCATTTCCCTAACAGCTTGTGGGTTAACTAAACAACTGGCCAGTTTTCCACTAAAAATCAGGTCGAGACAGGCTTGGTTGCAACCAATGCAAGTGTTAATTTCATCTGCTCGATTTTCTGCGGCTTTACGAACAAATGCTTCATCAGCCAGAAACGGCCGAGCCATTGAA
Organism: Providencia hangzhouensis; assembly: GCF_029193595.2. Taxonomy (NCBI): domain Bacteria; kingdom Pseudomonadati; phylum Pseudomonadota; class Gammaproteobacteria; order Enterobacterales; family Morganellaceae; genus Providencia; species Providencia hangzhouensis. The sequence goes on along the minus strand of NZ_CP135052.1, from coordinate 3,672,940 downwards.
ACCATATCCGCTTGGTGATTGGCAATAATATGTTCTGCAACAAAAGGGTCATTGATGCGGTTAGTGGTTATCAGTGGAATATTCACTTTCCCCATTAATTTTTGCGTAACCCAACTAAATGCACTGCGAGGAACTTGCGTTGCTATCGTCGGTACTCGAGCTTCGTGCCAACCAATACCGGTGTTGATCATACTCGCACCCGCGTTTTCAATTTGTTTGGCAAGTAATTCAACCTCTTCCCACGTTGAGCCATCTTCAACTAAATCCAGCATGGAAAGCCGGTAAATAATAATAAAGTTAGCGCCAACGGCTTCCCGTATTCGCCGTACGATTTTAATGGGAAAACGAATTCGGTTTGTGTAACTTCCACCCCATTCATCGGTTCTATGGTTGGTACGTTTGGTGATAAATTGGTTAATTAAATAACCTTCAGATCCCATAATTTCGACACCATCATAGCCAGCTTGTTGAGCTAGCTTGGCTGTTGTCACGAAGTCATCAATCGTTTTTTCAACTTCATCAGTTGAGAGTTCTCGGGGGGCGAATGGAATAATCTCTGCTTGAATAGGGCTTGGTGCAACTAATTTAGGATGCAGGCCATAACGCCCTGCATGTAAGATTTGTAAGGCGATTTTACCGTCAGCTTGGTGGACGGCATCCGTCATTTGTTGATGAAATGAAAGCTGGTTTTTATCGTTTAATACCGCGCCATGAGCGGTAAGTGCTCCTTCTGGATTGGGGGCGATACCACCGGTAATGATCAGACTGACACCATTTTCAGCGCGTAGGCGGTAAAAATGCGCTAGTCGCTCGCTGCCTTGTGGGTGCTCTTCAAGCCCAGTATGCATTGAACCCATCAAAATACGGTTTTTTAGGACGGTATGGCCTAAATCAAGCGGGGTAAAAAGGTGTGGAAAATTGCTCATTATTATACTCCCATTCGGGATTTCATTAACAGGTCAGATGAGTTAACTGTAGCGTAATGAAGCTGCAATTTGGTAAAGATGTTAAAATTTTGTGATTTTTATCATATGTTTTCGGTTAAATAGCTGAGTGTCATAAAAAAATAGGTGTTTTTTTATTTTTATGTCATAAACAGAGATTAAAAAAAGAGACACACAGCATAAAGAACGATATAGGGGAAACCATGATGAAAGAGATTTGCTAAGCTATTACTTTAGAAGGTGAATACGTTCGCCTTGAACCTCTATCCCACCAATATGATGTCGAATTGGCAGATATCATTCGACGAGATGGGTTGAATAATTTGTGGTATGCCTTAGTTCCTGAGCCTGAGCATTTCTCTCAAGATGTGGAAAAGCGCCTGGAAAATTTCCAGAAAAAGGAATGCTTACCTTTTGTGGTGATCGATAAACGAAGCGGTAAACCAGTTGGTATTACTTCTTACAATCGTGTGGACCATGCAGTAAGGCGGGTTGAAATCGGAGCCACTTGGTATGGAATAGAAGTACAACGCACCGCATTAAATACAGAAGCTAAATATTTGCTCTTAAAGCATGCTTTTGAGGAATTAAATTGCGTTGCAGTGGAGTTTCGTACACATTTTTTAAATAGCCAAAGTCGTCGAGCCATTGAACGGTTAGGGGCTAAGCTCGATGGTATCTTGCGTAATCATATGAAAACTAAAACGGGTGAACTGCGTGATAGCTGTGTATATAGCATTATCGAGTCAGAGTGGCCGTCAGTAAAACACCACTTAGAATGGCAGATGGTGAAACCGCGCTAAGGTTAGCTGTAGGTAAGTCGCCCACCGAAAGGTGGGCGATATTAGCTATAAATATTCATGCATGGGTTTGGTCATAAACACATTATTTGGCATTTTTTCTGTGGTGGTATAGCCAGCAGGGCTATTAATCAGTGCAGGAATACGGTTCACTAAATTTGCACAGGTTAATTCTACGGTTGCTGGGTTTTTCACCTCAATTGAGGTGTCAGGTTCTCCAATTAACTGCCAGCTATTTTTATCGCACTCATCCGCTGTTAAGATTTTCCCAATACACTCTGTTTCGAGGGTAATACCTTCTGCGGTTTCGGTGATTACCACTGCAGATAAGCCTAATACATCCCCTTTTTTCACGGTCATTTTGAGGGTGTCGGAGTAAATATCTTGTTGGGCAATTTGCGGTACACAGCGCTGAGTTTGGCTGGTGATCGTTAACCCAAGTCGGCTGCATAACCAACCATTTTGTGTCCACATATACGGTGGTGCATATTCACCGCTTTCGATTTTCTGTGAAATAACATCGTGAGGTAAGTCGTTATAGTTACCAATTTGTTTGTCGAACTCGTCAACGGTTAAACCCACGCCGTGGCCGACAGCGGGAGCGATACCGTAATCTTCAACGTTATAGCAGCTAGAACCTTTAATTTTCACCAATTTGTGCATGGAGCCTGCTAAAGTGTCAATGAGCACCCCCCAAAACATATCTGGGTAGCCACTTCCTGCAAGGGTACAATTATTTTCTTTGGCTAATGCATCAAGCTTTTGTGTAATTTCAGGTGATGAATTCCATGGATAAAGGGCTTCTTCTCCGGTTGAAATAGCGTTTACACCATGACGTGCAAATAAGGAGAATGCATCTTCTAAATCAGCCATGGTACTCAATGTTGCGATGATGCCAACATCAGGTTTTAAGATTTCGAGGGTTTTATCCGCTTCATGTAGCGGCTGTACTTTTACCCCTGATGGCGTCGTTCCTGCAATTTCACCTATACCTTTGCCAATAACGGCTTCATTGATATCAAAAGCCGCCACAATTTCAGCACCATGTTCTTGCAAGTAACGGATCAAAAATTTACCCATTTTTCCGCAACCATATTGAACTGCATGTACTTTTTTCATCATTTTTGTCCTATATGCGAATTATCTATAGATCATATTGTGAGATCTGAATGTAAAAAATATTGTTTTATATCAATTGGTTGAACAAGGAATTTTTAATAAATTTAGTTGTCATTATGATGTTGTTTTTATTATTAATTTGATATTGGTAAAAGTTAAATATAGATAAGGTGTGAGAAACTGATTTAAATAAAAAATAGTAGGGCTCATTAAAATTGCAGAAAACGACTTTCAAATGATAGCAATTGCTTATGCTATCGCATTGAATTATAAGAAGAGTGATTGAGTTGAACACAATTTCAGCATACGGTTTCGAAACACTAGACCTAAGCGAAAACTACACGTATAATCCTTCCCACTTTGGCCCCTTAGCTCAGTTGGTTAGAGCAGTCGACTCATAATCGATTGGTCGCTGGTTCAAGTCCAGCAGGGGCCACCAAATTTATCAAGGAGTTAGATGTTAATCATCTAACTCCTTTTTGTTGTGCATAGAAAACCCCCAGCTAGGCTGGGGGTTCCGTAAAGCTTTCAGCTTTGAATAAGATATTAAAACCCCTTTTGATTTGTTAAAACACCTTGCGGTCTGGCAACTGCAAGAGTCAAACAAAAAATCAAAAGGGGGTCCCAATGGGGACGAAAAGAGCTTAGCGCATACACGATGGAATTGTAAATATCACATTGTTTTTGCCCCAAAGTATAGAAGGCAAGTTTTCTACGGTGAAAAACGTAGGGCGATAGGTAGTATTTTAAGGAAATTGTGTGAGTGGAAAAATGTCAGGATAGTGGAGGCAGAATGTTGTGTTGACCATATACACATGCTTCTAGAAATCCCACCCAAGATGAGTGTTTCGAGCTTTATGGGGTATTTAAAAGGAAAAAGTAGCCTAATGCTTTATGAGCAATTTGGGGATTTAAAGTTTAAATATCGAAATAGAGAGTTTTGGTGCAGAGGGTACTATGTTGATACGGTAGGAAAGAATACGAAACGAATACAAGAATATATAAAACATCAGTTAGAACAGGATAAATTGGGAGAGCAATTGTCGATCCCCTATCCGGGCAGCCCGTTTACGGGCCGTAAGTAATCCATAGATGCAAATGTCAGGGCCGTTATGCGCCTGTTAGGGCGCGGCTGGTAACAAAGCCTTATAGGCGCATATTAAAAACCTCCGGCTATGCCGGAGGATATTTATTTTCACCTCATTATCGTGAGTGTTTAACTCACAATCTAACTGGCTGTGAGCCTTCGGTTTTAACATTTTAAAAATCAATTTCAACACTTATCGTTAGGAAAACAGTGAAATTGTTTTTGCCGTTCAACGTGTTCTGCCTTTATCCATCCTATTTTATCCGCAATAGGAAAGAATAAAGAGTGTATAACGTAAATGGCGACAAAAATTCTGAAAAAATGGAAAACGGACATAAAAAAATGTTTTTTATATGTTGATTCGATAAATTACTAAGCGTTGGAGTAAAATATTCTTTAAATGCGCATTTAAAGAATATTAAACTACACCGTCAAAGTGGTTAATCCCTGTGGAATTAAATGTTAATCTAATAGTGTGTTTTTATTTTTATTAATCAATGAGTTGTTTCATTTTTTCTGTGTGAAATATTTGGTTACATAGTTTATTTCTATGTACATTAGAACTTACTGGGCTTATCGCAGTTTGGTCTATTTTTTACTCGATGATTATTCGGTAATGATTCATTTTTGGTGTTTTTCTGGAGTTATATAGCGATATTTCAACTCGTTTACGCTAAGTCACTTATCCTAGAGAGATACAAACTGGCCCTCCGGTTTACAGTCCATTCATCAGCTTTTATTATCCTTAACTCAAATCTTACCGTGCGCACTGGCTGAGATGACCGAAATTAATCGATAATTATGTTGACCTAACCCAATTTGTCATTCTGGATAAAGGATATCGCTATGCCAACTCCATGTTATATTTCCATTGAAGGAAAAACCCAAGGTAACATCACTGCCGGTGCATTTACGGCGGATTCTGTGGGTAACATCTATGTACAAGGTCATGAAGACCAAATGTTAGTGCAAGAATTTTCTCATGTTGTGACTGTACCGACTGACCCTCAATCCGGCCAGCCTTCAGGCCAACGTGCGCACAAGCCGTTCCGTTTCACCGTGGCGTTAAATAAAGCCGTTCCACTGCTGTATAACGCCTTAGCGTCTGGCGAAATGCTGCCGAAAGTGGAACTGAAATGGTACCGCACATCGGTTGAAGGGAAGCAAGAGCATTTCTTCACCACCACATTAACGGATGCGACTATCGTGAATATCGATTGCCAAATGCCACACTGCCAAGACCCAGCGAAAGCGGATTTCACGCAGTTAATCGAAGTCTCTCTGTCTTACCGTAAAATCGATTGGGAACACACCGTTGCAGGCACATCCGGTGCCGATGACTGGCGCGCGCCGCTCGAAGCGTAAGTTCGAATTTAGCGAGCCTTTAGAGGCTCGTTTGCGTTTTTAGCTTTTTCTCCTGTAGAGGAAACCCCCATGTCTTGGACAGACCCCAATAAAAACAAACGACTTGGCAGCCCCGAAAATAACCCGCTTATTCACGGTGGTGGGTATGCGGGCGGCAGAACTTATGCACAGGACCAAGCCTTGCAAGAAGCCCATGGTCAACTGCTAGAGCGTATTATGAATGGTGAAATGGGGGCAGGATTGGTATTCACTTGCACAATTGGTGGGTTACCTGAAAATACCTTTCAAGTCACGCAGTTTGATTTACAAGAAGGGCTTTCCCAGCTCTTTTCACTGTCGATTCAGGCGGTCAGCCCGCTACCCGAGATTGATTTTCAAACGGTACTGGGTGTGGCCTCTTCGTTGACTGTAAAGCGAGATGGAAAAATTCTTCGCACGGTACAAGGCATTTTAGCCGGGGCAGAGCAAGGGAATACCGATGGGGTCAAAACCTGGTATCACTTTGTGATACGCCCTGAAATGTGGGTGATGACGCTTAAGCAAGATAGCCGCATTTTCCAAAATATGACGGTGCCCCAAGTTCTTAAGGTGTTACTGGATGAAGCGCGTGTGAAACACGATATGCAATTCTACCATTCGGAAGAGCATCTTGAACGCTCCTATATCACCCAAAAGCGCGAAACGATGTATGAGTTCTGGTGTCGCCTTGCTGCTGAAGAAGGGATTAATTACTGGTTCGAAGAAGGCCCGCAACTGTTTTACAGTGACCGTCATTTAGGCATGAAAGCGGGTATTTCGCTCACCTATAATCCGCAATCAGAGACCGACATTACTGACAGTACGGCCACCACATGGCGCTATGCTGAGCAGTTGTGCAGCGATATTCGTGTGGATAAAGATTACAACCAACTTCGCCCCTCTTACCCACTGAGCCACCAAGTCACGGGCGAAGTCCATCAACAACATGAGGTGTTTGAAAGCTATGGTCGCTTTCAAGAAGATGCCGAGGGGCAGCCCTTCAACCAAATCCGCTACGAGCAATCACAAAACCAGCGGCAAGTGGGTTCAGCCACCACTAACTGCATTGAGTTAGCACCGGGACGTATTTTTATCTTATCTAACCATCCTAGCCCTCGAATGAATACGACATGGCAGGTGGTGAGTGTCTCCCATCACGGTGTGCAGCCATTAGCGGATAACAGTGGTGGTGAAGGCACCCAACTGAGTAACCAGCTGTCCTTTGTGCCTAGCACTCAAGAGTGGCGACCGCCTTACCGATATAAGCCGCTTGCCGATGGGGATGAAGTTGCGACAGTCGTAGGCCCAAAAGGGGAAGAAATTTACACGAACAGCAAAGGGGAAGTGACCGTCTATTTTCATTGGGACAGGCGTGGTATTCCTGACCACAGTGCGTCTTGCTGGGTACCTGTAATGCATGGCTGGAGCGGAAATGGCTATGGGTTTATGAGTATTCCCCATATTGGGCAGCAGGTTTTAATCAGTTATCTGAATGGCGACATTGACCGCCCCGTCATTACGGGATGCATGTACAACGGTCGCAATGCCCCTCCGTTAGATTTACCGACCCAAAAAACACGCACCACCTTTAAAACGTGCACTCATAAAGGGGAAGGTTTTAACGAATTACGTTTCGAAGACCAAGCAGGACAAGAAGAAGTATATATTCATGCCCAGCGTGACATGAATGTGCATATTCAACATGATAGCCACACCCATGTTCAACAGGATGTCAAACAGCGTATTGACCAACACCGTTTTACTGACATTCAAGGGGATGACCACCTTCACATTAAAGGGACGCACAAAGCCCAAATAGAAGGTGATATCTCTGAACAGGTGCTTGGCAGCTATCACCAACAAATTAACGGTGCACTGGTGAGTGAAAGTGGTCAAGAGACCCACATCACCAGCCAAGGGAAAGTGGTGATTGATGCGGCGACGGAAATTACTTTAAAAGTGGGCGGCAGTTTTGTGCGGGTGACACCGGGCAATGTGTTTACCTCCGGCAATGTGGCGATTGGCGACAGTGCCGGAGGCTCAGGGCAAGCGGTAGGCATTCAATTGCCGGATGGCGTTGACCCGTTTGCGACACCGCCTTATCCGATTAAACCCTATTGCGCGATGCAAGCCCAAGCGACGGGCAGTTGGGTGATTAAGCCTAATGGGGGAAATCAATGAGACTCACCCCTTGGACAACATGGTTAACGGCATCCAATACGGACCCTATCTATTTACTGCTTAATACGTTAGCCACACCCAACCCGACAGACTTATTGTTTGCCAACGATTGGGTTGAACAGGCATTTCCTATTTACAATGGCACTGCACTGGCCCATTTAATCGGTCAGAGCCCGTGGCTTGTGAAGTTAAAACCGAGTGCGTATGCCCCATTGGGGCAACTGCTTGACCGTAAAGGCTTAAGTGATAACACATGGGGCTGGGCGTATCGCAGCTCGCTGGATTGGCAATACCAGTTACGTCATTGGCAAAACCGCCAATTGGTGGAGCTGAATGAAGAGCTCGTGGTGCTGCGTTTAATGGACACACGTATTGCGAATGTGCTTATTCCCAAAATGCGTGAGGTAGATTGGTCTGTGTTGATGACCCCTGTTCATGAGGTGATGTTGGAGACACCCAGTGACCCTGCTTTTTTTGAATCACCTACCCGGCACGACCCTTTGCCTATTCCAGAACTGCAAGCCCGTCCGTTCATCATGGGGGAACACTTACAGGCTGCGTGGGAAAACTCCGCACAGTTTATCGAGCTGTTAGCGGAAAACCTCGCGTGTGAACTGTGGGAAAACCACGCAGAGGTCGCTCTATCCCTCGACACACCGGAAGGCCAACTTCACCGACGTTTAGTGGATTGGTTACACCTGCATCCCTCACTCGCGGGGGATATCCATACCCGTACCGCCACACAGTTTACGGACTATGCCCAGCAACAAGGCTGGCTAACCACGACAACGGAGCCGTCATGAGTCAGAAGGTTGAATCGTGCATTATCTGTGAAAACTACCGATTTTGGTTAGAACTGCAATTGGTCGATGATAAAGGACAACCCTTAGCCAACGTGCCGTATACGCTCGCCGAGCGAGGCACAGGCCGTACGATGCAAGGCAGCAGTGACCCACAAGGCCTGATTAAAGCGGAAGGCTTAACGGCTCGTCCGTATACACTGAGCCTTGAACCGCAACCCTTAGCCGATGCCCTGACAACGCTGTCGCCTCCGGCAGCGATTCAAGGCAACGATAAGTCACTGAGTGATTATTGCCGTGAGCAAGGGTATCTCCTGAGTGAAAATAACCGCGCAGGGGCGTTTAACCTCAATGTACCCACTACCGTCCACCGCATGACGGCGGGGCAAATTAGCCGTTCTACCCACTATCAACAATGCGATAAGGGCTATCCCCTATTGTTCCCCTATGACCATCGCCGTGTGATAGCGATTAAACGCATTGCAGAGCCGGTGTTTGCCAAATCGGTGTTGCGTGGTGAGGGCAATACGGATGCGGGGGACACCGTCGAAGACTTGGCGAACTTTGGGCTATGTGATTACAACGCGTATACCTGTGGTATTGATGCCGCAACGAAACAACCTAGCCAACGTTCTTCCTCATTTTTGAGCTTGTTAGGGATTGGTACTGCCAATGCCTTCGTAGCGCCTATGCCTCCGAGTCCTATAGGCGGATTCGGTGGGGCAGCGGCAGGTGGCGCTATGGGTCAACAAGCAATTAATCCACCGGATATCAATCAAGACTCAAGGCGATTTGCTTTCCAGTCTGAAAATGACTATGCAATAGCCAAAGGGGTATCGAAAGGATTCGGTTCGTCGACTTGGTTTGACAGTGCACGCGTATTGGTTGGTATGATACCGAATATCTATGATGGGGATAGTTTAACACACCCAGACTTGCTGGAAATCGCGGAAATAGGTGGAACTGCACCAACACGTATTCGAGTGGGATTTGCCTCAACGGGAACCACAGCGGCAGCGATGGCAAGTGCATCTCAACTGATTGCGTACCATACTGAGCGAGACAGTGGCTATGACCAAGTGCCGGTGATTAAAGGTGAATTGGCTTCCGAAGCTGAAGCGCGAGAAGTGTTGAGCTTACCGATATATCAATCCCCAAATGGATTGCCAAATGCCAATACCCAAGCTGAAATTTACCGTTTTGATGCAGGCGGCACAACTCTTTACATGGGCGTAGCGGCATCAGGGGAGATAATTAATATCTCTGCGCGGATTGATGATATTCCAAATGAACCCATCATTCATGCGGGCCCCTCGCCTCAGCCTCAAAGAGTCGAGAAACCGGAAGGTTTTGCTATCCATGAGTCTGATACTCGGCCTGAAACATTGCCGATTGCGGATGATGGGATTATTTGGCGCCATACGGGGCACGATGTTGAACCGGTGGATTTTCGGGATTATATTCTGACGGTAGACAGGAAGGATGTTAAACCTACGTATGTAAGCTTACGCGGTAAATCAGTTGAAGAAAAACTCAAGGCTCGTGGATATGATGATGTTATTATTAATGAGAATGGCGGGTTAGACTATTCTAAAAGCAAGGCATTATATCATAACCCTGATAGATTGAAGCCAGATGGTACACCAGTTGAGCCTATAGTTAAAATTAAGTATACAGGGAATTATCCTGATGATTTTGAAGCTGCAAATATGGCTGGATTTGGACAAAAATCAACACCTATGTTAGATGGGGAACGTTATCTTTGGCACCACCTAGATGATTATGATCCAATTACTAACGAAGGTACTATGCAGCTAGTTGTTTCGGATTCACATAATGGGATTCAGCATAAAGGTGGAGTGAGTCAATTCAAGGACACAAATAATGTTAGTGAATATCCATTTAGATTACCAAATAAATAAGGAGCCAATTATATGACAATAGAATTAGTGTTTCCTGAAAAAAGCTTATCTAATGATGAGTTAAATCAATTTGAATTGTTGTTTATAGCTAAATTGCCAGAAGCATTTAAGCAACACTATCTTACCATTAATGGTGGCTTTATTGGTGAAAACTCCAATGTAAATTCTTATTTTGGAGGGTTTAATCCTATAAAATATGGAAAATTACCTATTGAAAAGCTTATTGAGGACATCGGGGATTTGGATGTAATACTGAATAATAAATCAGTACACTATGAGCAGGGAAGTTTTATACCCTTTGGTTATGATAATGGGGGAAATACCTTGCTTTTATCCCTTAAGAAGGATAGTTATGGCGAAGTTTACTTTCATTCTTATGATGGTTTATTCCAAAAGGAATATAGTAATTTTGAATCTTTTTTAAATGATGTATTTGGAAATGATCATTAGGATATATAAAAATAAACTAGAGCCATAGAATTTTAATTTTATAAATGACTAACTCAGATATGGTTCTTCTGTAGTTTATCAATCTCGTAAAATATTTTATCATTTGATAACAAATATTTTTCGTTGATTTTTTAGTAAAAGGTCGAACAGATTTTAGCAAAGCTTGATCAGGAGAAAAAACGCAATGCGTAGTCTTGTGAACGGCAGAAAAATTATCTTAAAAAATGATACGACAAATACTGGTGGTACGGTGCTGACAGCTTCTTCTCTCGCCAAGCAAACCCAAGGTGTCGCCTGTGTGGGCGACTCTGTTTATTGTCCTTCATGTAAAAAAACAGGGACTATCGTTGAAGGTGATAGCTTAATGAAAATTAATGGTATCCCTGTTGCGCTAGAAGGTCACAAAGTCGCTTGTGGATGTTCTGGGGGCTGTGTGCTTGTTGCTGTAGGCTAAATGTTAATGTGTTTTAACTTCTCATATAGGTCGCATATCATTGTCACGTGTTGCTGCTTTACTTTGGTTACTCGTTAGTGAGATAAAACTAACCGTTTAAATGGCAAGAATTGAATCCATTAAAAACCATCAATAATTAGTTTATCCCTATGAGTATCTACCTAAAGTAGATATGGTTACTATTCACTCAAGGCTGTTAAAAGGAATTGTATGCAGGATTTACTGGATGTAATTATTGATTTCCTCTCCTCGTTCAAGTGGCGTACTGCAGTAATGATTGTTGCAGGTGTCGCTGTGCTAATTAGCGGATTTAATGACTATTTTGTCATTGGGTTCTTTTCTATCGCTTTAGTGTTGTACTCCCCAGAAATCTGGCGGTTTATGGGTAAAACAAGAAAATTAAACAATCCTTTTAAATGACTTAGGATTAAATGTGTTGATACCGATAATTGGGCTTATAACAACGGTCATTATTGATCTTATTTTGATATATTTAATTTTTTGCTGTTTTAAAGGAATTCGAAGTTCGAGTCTTTCAACTGTATTCATCAGGTTTGCTCTTGCATCATGTTGTAGTATCGTGATGTTGTATAGTATTTCAATTAGCTTATTATTCTTAGGCTCATTTATTCGCTAAAGATATAATTATTTTTGGTGCTAAATAATTTAATTAGCAGTGGTTTTTTATCATGTCCTTTACTACCTGAATGTCTAACAAAAAATATTTTAGATAATATTCTTATGGGAAAAAGGCACTGGAAGTATTCACATAGCCATATATTAATTGCTCAAGTAAAATCTGTTATTATTAAGTTGAGTTAGTTATTGCTCTTCTTTTTTAATAATATCTAGTCCATTGGTTGGATCTTTATCCTTGTTTAACCATAAATTATATATTTTAGTCATTTCATGTAGAGCTGGTATTTTCATTTCAGTCCGTAGTCCCGTAGTCAAATTTGAATAAACTTATCTTTTTTGTTTTTCTTTATATAGTCGCGTAAGTAGAATATTTTTCCCTGAGGATTGCATTTTGATACTAATGCATCTAGTACCTCTCTGCGAATTTTGGTGCTAAGAGTAGTAGGATAATATTTTAGATTTTAAAGGACGTATATTTAATTATAACCAATTAAATAAGATACATATATTATTTATATCAAATCAGTTAATGGGTTAGGTAGAGTTCATACAATTAGGTATTAAAATAAATGTGTAAATTCCACGATAAGGAATTAGTATTGTAATTTAGTGTAAATGTTATATTTGTTTTTTATCAATTCAGTATGAATATAAATTATCCAAATAGGATAAGATATGTTTACCAGTATCATTTTGTAAGTTTTAATGTGTTTTTAAAGTAAAATTTGTAAGCAAATTGTCTAACTTTTTTAGAGTTATAAAGTAATATACATAGGTATAGTCACTATGTTTATTTTATTTTTTTATTTTCAGATGATAATGTTAACGTTATCATCTGCTGTATAAGGATGAGTGATGAGAATTTAACCTATAGACGGCTAACTGTTAACGTTAACTTAAGCTCTGAGTATTGTGTTTCAGTCTGTGATTAATTGTTTCATTTTATGTGTTTGTAACATGATTAAAGGTTGGTAAAAACAAGTTTTTCAATGGAGAAATATGAACAAAACGGGGTGCAACACGTGTAAAGAGTAAATGGAAAATAATTCATATTTGTGTATTTGAAAAATATAAATTAAATTCAGGTCCATAGCTTGATACTTGATATAGGAAAATAATTAAATTTTATCTCTAATATTAAATTGTCTACTCTAATATTATATTTTCTGGTGATAAAAATGAGAGTTGAAAATGACATATTAAATAGTGCGGCGTCTTCATTTTTAAAAAAATTAAGAAAACAAAATGGTATCACAGAAGGTGAATTAGCCATATTATTAAAAATAAGCCAACAACAAGTCTCAAGGTATGAAAATGGAAAAACACAATTGACCATAGGACGGGTAAATCAATATCTTGAGATATTTGGCTTGGACTGGAATTACTTTACTAATGAAGTAATTAAAAATGCTAAAAGATTAAATGGCATTTAATTGTTTTCTATTAAAATTTAATGCTATTAAATAAGATAGGCGATAATTATATTTTAATTATTATCTGTCGGTAATAAAAACAAACTAAATAAATTAGGAATATATATGAATATTAAAAATAAACTTGCTGTATTATCTGTAGTTGTTTCTTCAATTATTTGTAGTTCAACATTTGCTGCAGAAAATGATCCTCTCCCTGCATTAACAGTTAATGGTGGTAAAGTAACATTTAATGGTGAGATTACATCTGGAGCTTGTGCAATTTCTGGATCAGATACTGACAAAATTGTTACTTTAGATACAGTTAAAACAACAACTTTTACTGCTGCAGACCAACTTGCAATGCGAGCTAAGCCATTCAATATTAATTTGGTTGAGTGTGATACTGCAACTCGTAAATCAGTTCAAATTTCATTCAATGGGCAAACTGTTGATGGTAAGCCTGGTTTATTAGCAAATACTGCTGGTGCAGGCTCTGCGGAAAACGTAGGTCTACAATTGTTTAATCCAGATGGTAGTCCATTAGAAATTGGCGCATTAAGTTCAAAAGTTGATTTAACTGATACAACTACTATTCCATTATCTGTTGATTATAAATCAATAGGGGCCGTAGTAACTGCTGGTAAAGTTCAATCTGTAGCTAACTTTATGCTTACCTACAATTAATTTTATTAATGATTGGCCAGTGATGGCCAATCATTAATCATGGAGCTTGTTTATATGCTAAAAAAAATATTCGTTATATTATCTTTATTTTTCTTTTGCCAATCGGTCTATGCTGGCGGAGTCTCACTAGGAGCAACTCGATTAATTTATCCAACTGAAAAAAATCAAATAACATTAAAAATATATAATAGTGATAAAGATGGAAATTACCTTGTTCAATCATGGGTATCGGATGATCATGAAAAAAAAAGTACTGATTTTGTAATAACACCGCCTTTATTTGTAATTAAATCAAATTCAGATAGCTTATTGAATATTGTTTTTACTGGGGATAAAGAACAGTTACCTAAAGACAGAGAGAAGTTATATTATCTAAACTCAAAAGTTATTCCATCTTTAACAGAACAAGAACAGAAGATAGATAATGCATTATTAATATCAACGACAACTAAAATAAAGCTTATTGTTAGACCTAGTGAAATTAAAGGAAATTCATTTGAGTCATACAAAGATTTAAAATGTAGTTATGAAAATAATAAATTAAGAATTGATAACCCAACTCCATTTTATATGAATTTAGTATCTTTGACTATAAATGGTATTGAAGTATCAAAAGCAGAAACGATAGCACCAAAAACATTCATCCATATTAACAATAATGATAAGAGTAAAAAATTATTTTTCAATTTCATTAATGACTATGGTGTTCAGATAAAAAATATACAGTGTAACTTTGTTTAATTCTGGAAGTATATCTATGCGAATAATAAGAAAATTTTTTTTAATTAGTCTATTTTTACATTCTAATGACTTACATTCGCAAGATTACTTCAATCCTTTATTTTTAGGTTCTGATGTTTCTTCTATCGATGATTTGTCTTATCTTTCGGCAGGCAATAATGTTACACCTGGGAAATATTTTTTAAACCTGAATGTTGGTGATGGATTTATTAGAAATGTTAGTATTGAGTTCAAGCAAAGTAATGATAAGAAAGTTATAGCTTGTTTTACAAAAGAAATTGTGAGTTTGATTCCCTTTAATAAGGATACTCAAGAAAAAATTAATCTATCAAAAATAAATGATAATGAGTGTATTGATATTGATAAATACATAAATAATTTTAGCTATAATGTTGACTTGTCAAAGTTAACACTAACACTCTCAATACCACAAATATATCTTAATTCCATTAGATCAACCTTGGCAAGCGAGAATGATTGGGATGATGGTATTTCTGCACTAATGACAAATTACAATTTAAATGGGTCATATTCAAGAAATAATAGAATGAGTAACTATTCTTCTCTGTTTTTGAATTTAAATAATAGGTTGAACCTAGGTGCTTGGCGCATCAGTTCAAACTTATACTATAATCAGAATAAAATGGGGTCAAAATCAAATCATGAATGGAAGTCAAATAATATTTCAATCTTAAGAAATATAAATTCAATTAAAAGTACACTTATTGCAGGCCAAACTGTTTTAGGTTCAATGATTTTTGACTCAAATCCGTATATAGGTATCACATTATCTACTGCAAATGAAATGCTACCAGATAGCGAAAAAGGATATAGCCCAACAATTAAAGGTATAGCAGAGTCTAGATCAAAGATAACAATTAAACAAAATGGAAATATATTGTACCAAGAGTATATTAACCCAGGTCCATATAATATTGATAATTTAAACTCTGTTGGTACAAGTGGTGACTATGAAGTTGAGCTAACATCAGGTGAAGGCGTAGTAACAAAGTATATCGTTCCATATTCTTCTTTACCGAATTTACTACGAAAAGGTAGTTATAATTACTCACTTACTTTTGGGCAGCTAGATATAACATCAGCCAAAAAAGATAAGTTTGCTCAAGGGACAATTGGAATTGGCTTACCACTAGATTCAACTCTTTATACGGGATATCAAATTGCGAGTGGCTATCTAGCTACTGGAATCGGTTTAAGTAAAGATATTGGTGCATTTGGAGCTTTATCTATTGATACAATACAAGCACAAGCTAAAATACATGATAAAAAATATAGTGGGGGGTCATATAGAATATTGTATGCGAAATCATTTAGTGATATTGGTACAAATATTCAGTTGACAGGATATAGATACTCAACATCTGACTATTATACTTTTAGTGAAGCTAATTACAGAAATAGTTACAAAGGTGAAATAAATGATTACTTATTTTATTCAAGTAATGAAAGGAAAAAGAACAGCTTTCAAGTAAATATTTCTCAAAGTTTAGGTGACTATGGACAATTATATGCATGGGGAAATGTTAATTCATACTGGGGGAGCGACTTAAAATCTAAAAATATTCAAATAGGCTGGAATAAGACATTGTCTCAGTATAATAATATTATACTATCAGCTAGCTATAATAAAAATACGTATAGCCATAATACAGACAATATATTTTACTTATCATTATCTATCCCATTGTCAAATGCGATGGACAAAAATAGAATGTATATTACAAATAGTACCACTTTCAATGACTCAAAGTATAACACTATGACAAGTCTATATGGTACTGCATTAAATGAAAAATTAAATTATAATATTTATCAAACTATAAATAATAATAATGATAATAAATCAAATTTAAATCTACGTTATAAAGCAGATGTAACAGAACTTAGTGCAGGAACATCATTTTCAAATAATTCAAAAGAGCTTGATTATGGAGTCACTGGTTCTGTCCTTGTTCATTCTGGTGGTTTACTTTTTGCTAGAGAGGCAAATGATACTGCAATTTTAGTTGAAGCCAAAGGGGCTGCTGGAGCTAAAGTGGATAAAACAGGTGAAAATATTACTATCAATAATAGTGGTTACGCTTTAATTCCTTATGCAACGGCATATCACTATAATGATATAGGTCTATCACCTGAATCATTAGGGGCAGGTTATGATATTGATGGTAATGTTATAAAAGTAGCTCCGACACGAGGAGCTATCAGTAAAGTTATTTTCGATGTACGTAAAGGGTATAATTTTTTAGTTTCACTTCAGTATCAAGAAAAACCAATTAAATTTGGAACAGTAGTAGTTAATGATTCTGGAAAAAATATATCTATTGTAAATGATGATAGTACAGTTTATTTAACTGGTGTTAAACCTAATTCAAGCTATACAGTAAATATAGATAAAGATAAACTTTGTAAGTTTTCTATTAAATATGATGAAAATGATAAAATGAAAAATATTAACAAAGTTAATATGGCGTGCCAATAATAGGAACTATATAATGAAAATAAATATTATTTTTTTAGTTATATACTTCATCGGTTTTTTTGCGTACGCAGTCGATGTCACAGTTAATGTTAATGGTGAAATATTAACACAAAGCTGCAATGTGACGGGTAAGGATTTAATTAAAAATATCAATTTTTTAGATTTAAATCCAAGTGATTTTAATCAAATTGGCTCGACTAGTGCTACGCAACCTATTTCAATACATCTCGAGAATTGTTCTGGTAAAGTTAATAATATGTCATATAAATTTTCTGGGGAGGAAGATGATAACGACCCAACTTTATTGAAAATATTAGGAAAGGCAAACAGTCTTGAAGGTGATATAGCTACCGGACTTGCTATTGAAATATTAGATAAATACCGGAAAAAAATTTCATTAAATACAAAGTATGCTTTGAATGAAGTTATCACAACCCCAAGTTATGATTTGAATTTCTATTTAAGATATAAGTCAACTCAAATAAATATAGGATCAGGTGATGCGTCATCTTTACTTTTTTTGGATATTTATTATGAATAAAATTATTGGGTTTTTAATAATATTCCTACTTCTTCCTAGAGTTGTTTTTAGCGAACAAATAAAAATTAACATTAATGCAAATGTTATGGAGCGTAGCTGCACTGTTTCTAATGATACAGCTAGTTTACTAGTCGGACTTAATCCTAACGATTTGAATGGAAAGCAGGTCGGTATTCCTTTCACTGAAACACCATTTTCAATTGTTTTAGAAAATTGCCCTAAAAATATTAATTCTGCTCATATTATATTTACAGGTGTAAATGATACTATAATGACTAATTTATTAAAAAATTTAGATGAAACAGATGCTGGTGCAAGTAATATTGCAATAGGAATTTATGATAACAATAAAAAAATTATAGATATAAGTAATAATAAAACAACTTTAAAAATTGACCATAACTTAGTGAATAATATTTTTAATTTTTACGCTTCTTACATTAAAACAGGAAATACTTCTTCTGCAGGTAAAGTGCTCTGTATTGCAAATTTCGAGTTGTCTTATGATTAATAGAATATTAATGGCTATATTTTTTGTTTTCTTTATTACCAATGCATTTTCTGGTACAACACTTGTTGGTACACGGTTTTTAATTAATAACGAAAATAAATCATTAAATATAAAAATAATGAATGATGAAAATAGTGATTATTTAATAAAAAGTGAATTAAGTGATAAAAGATTTATCATATCACCACCACTTTTTTTACTTCCTAGAAACAGTAATAGTATTATAACAATATTACCAATAACAGCAATTGATAATATATCAGATGAATTAATTAACTTAACTGTTACATCAATTCCAAAGTCAGATTTAAATAGTGGTGAAAATTCTATTTCTCTAGCGATTCGCTCACATTTTAAAGTTATTTATCGACATCGTAAAATACGAGAAAGTGATTATGATAAAATAAGTTTAATCAATTTTAATAAAGAGTTTTATTTGATTAATAAATCAAAGTTTATTTTTACAATTTCAGTTTCAAAAGATAAGCAATATAATAATGAACGGATAGTAAATATAGTTCCAGAGGAAAAGGTGAAATTAAACGATATTTGTAAAGGTAATACATGCCATATATGGGTTAATTTTTATGATGAGAGTAATGACGTAATTAAATCACTGGATTTATCATATAGTAAAAATTAGGAATTAATATGAAACAATGTAGTACAACGTTTTTTTTTATTGCTTTTTTATTTCAATCGGGTCAAGCTTTTGGTATCCCTGAGTACACGTATAATACTAATTCTATGACTAACATAGAGATCACTGGGCCTGCCGACCAAATACCATTTGGTGAGATTATTAAAAACTCTGGTTCTCGGAGAGGAATAAGCATATGTAATAGTAATAGTATAAACTATACACTTGGTCGAATAGAGTACCAACCAATAGCTCATTGGAATGGGCAATCTTATCAAGCATCACCTTCTCACCCGATGATTTATTTATTTGAAACTGGTATTTCTGGATTTTCATTTTCCCCTATTGGGGGATTTAACGAAAGTTTTGTCCCGTTACCGGTTAAAAATACAGTCGTTTGGGAAGGTAGTTTAAGTAATAATTCACGAATAGCATCTCCTATTAAAGTCACTATAGGTGTTTTTATCTACAAAGGACCGGATAGAATTATTGGAAGTGTGGTGATTCCAAGTCAAAAAATGTATCGATATGCGTGTTATGATGATGTTGGAAATCTGCAAGAGATAGTTAATGTACAATATAACCCAATAACTGTTAATGCTACTGTTTCTAGCTGTGCACCAACAAATAAAATTGTCTCTGTTGAAATGGAAAAAATTCCAGCAAGTATTATTGAAAAGGCAGACGCATCAGAAAATATAAGCCTAAAAAGACAATCATTTTCACTACAATGTGACCCTAATATAAATGTATATGTATCAATTGTTGATTTATCTGATACAACAAATAAAACTACGGTTTCAACGCTAACAGCTGATTCTTCTGCATCAGGTGTTGGATATGCTGTAATAGGTTTAAGCGGACAACGATTACAATTTGGCCCAGATGGCTCTGCTCCAAATATTCCAGGCCAACAGAAATATTATATTCAGCGTTCTGGTACCGCTGAAAAAAATAACCCAATTAGTTTTAGCTTGGGTTTTGGCTATGTACGTAAGCCAGAAGAAGAATTCAAAACGGGAACAGCAAATGCAATGATTGGCTTAACATATTCTTACCAATAATTAGCTGTTTTATATAAAGTTGCAGTTAGTGATAAACTAAATATCTGACTTGAAAATTAGAGTAGGTACATTCTTTAGCGGTGACTCTCTAATAGCTCAGTTTTTTTAGCATTAATGAGAATGGCCATTTTTTATGTTTTACTAGCCCAGTAAACTTGATATATCTATTTAAACCATTTGTAAATTATATAAATCCACACATGAAGGTAGTGTATATGGAAAATAAATCGAAAAACAATGCGCAACAGTTTGAATTGGATATTCAGTTTATGACTCAGGCTTTAGCTTTGGCTACGGATGCGGCGAAAAATGGTAATGAACCCTTTGGTGCGGTATTGGTTAAAAATAACCAAGTCGTTATGACTGGTGAAAATCATATCCATACTGAAAGTGACCCGACCTATCATGCGGAGTTAGGTCTCATACGCCAGTATTGCTCTGAACATAAAGTCATGGATTTATCAGATTATACGCTGTATACCAGCTGTGAGCCATGTTGTATGTGTTCCGGTGCAATGGTATGGAGCCAATTAGGTCGGATGGTTTATAGCCTTTCTCATGATGAACTCGCAGAGATTGCAGGTTTTAATATTATGTTAGGTAGCGATGAGATTTTTGCCAAAAGCCCCTTTAAACCTGAAGTGGTTAAAGGCGTCTTAAAAGAGCAAGCTATTTCTATTTATACGCAATATTTTAAGCCAAATTTATAGCCTTGACTGCATCATTATCTATCAATGAAGTAGGGTGGCTTGTGCCACCCGTATTAGTTTGAAAGTTAAAATAATTTTTTCTGTGGTGGGCCTGAGAAATTCATTTTGCCAATGCTATTCATTAACACTTCAACGACAACAGGTTGCTTCAAATCGACGGCTTGGCGTAGTGTTGATTCGAAATCTGTAGCTTTATCTATCGTAAATGCCTGAATCCCCATCGATTGAGCGAGTTGGCTAAATGAAGGCGTGAGTAACTCATTATAGTATTGGCGGTCTGAAAAATATTTTTCCTGAATACCTCGCATTACGCCATAACCTTGGTCATTCATAATAATCAGAACAATGGGGAGCTGCTCTTGTGCCATGGTGGCCAATTCACCTATGCCTAACATTAACCCGCCATCACCCACTAAGCCAATAACAGGCACATTCGGATTTGCTTTGGCACTGCCAATTGCCATAGCGAGTCCTAGACCAATCGCACCGGCTAATGAGTGAATGTTGTGCATTGGTTGGGTCGCTTTGAGTAAACGGCTTCCCCATAAACTCCCTGATACCGTAATGTCTCGGACAAAAATACCGTTACTCGGTAAGACTTGCTCCACGGCATCACTGAGTTGGCTATAAGGGCCACATTGTTGCCTGAGTTGCTCTTCTGCCTGCTGTACGGCCTCTTGCACTTGTTTTTTCCACTGAGTAGAGATAGGGCGCTTGGCTTGTTCAATTTTATCGGCAAGTGCTTCAAGTAAACTTTTGCAATCCCCAGTTACGGTTAAGTCGGCTAAATAGTTGCGATTGGCTGCGAGTGGGTTTATATCGATTTGTATGATGGGATGTGGCAAAGGTAATGACCATGTTTTGGTTTCATTACTGCGTAAACGCGAGCCAGCGACGATGGTTAAATCACATGAACGCAGTAATGCATCAATGGAATCTGCATTATGAAAAGCACGTAAGCTGAATGGGTGGTCATCCGATAAAATACCTCGCCCATGGGTGCTGCTGATGACGGCAATCCCCGCATCAGCAAGGCGTTTGACAGCATCTTTTGCTTGTAGAGCACCTGCGCCAACCCATAATAGAGGCTGTGTAGCGTGTTGAAGTTTATCCCAAATTGCATTGACTAGCGATGTACAACAGTCAGGCAGCGTAGAAGGGGGAAGTGGCACACTGAGCACAGATAATGGCACTTGCGCACTTTGAATATCAATTGGAATTTCGATAGAGACAGGGCCGCAAGGTATCGTTTGAGCAACCTGAATGGCTTTATGTAGAGTGGCAACGGCTTGTTCGGGGGTATGAACACGAAAAGCTAGCTTAGAACTCGAACGTAAAAAGCCGAGTTGGTCATGGGTTTCATGAATAAACCCTGCGTCCATATCCAGATAAGCTTTTTCAACTTGCCCAGTAATATGGATCATGGGGGAGCATGCATTCATGGCTTCAATCATTGAGCCAACAGCATTCCCAGCTCCTGCTCCCGTACTGGTTAACGCCACCCCTAATCCAGTAAAACGGCTATGTGCATCCGCCATGGTAACGGCTCCTGCCTCCCCACGACTTGGCGTAAAATCAATCACTTTTCGGCGCCCGATAGCATCTGCTATGGGTAAATTATGAATTGAAATAACCCCATAAACCGTTGTGACTTGGTATTGTTCGAGTGTTCTGGCGATAGCTTCGCCAACTGTAATCATTTCAGACATTTTATTCTCCTCAATGCTGCCATAATCCGGTGACGGATTTGCTATTCACACCAACGGTTTGGTTGTGGGTTAAGTGCCAGAAATAGGCTTTTTTGTTGCATATAGGCTTTGAGGCTTTCAAGGCCTTTTTCACGGCCAATGCCACTTTCTTTAAAGCCGCCAAATGGCGTTGAAATAGAAAAAACTTTATAGGTATTAACCCAAACGGTACCGACATCAAGCGCATCGGCGAGCTTAAACGCCCGGGTGTAATCTTTTGTCCAAATACCTGCTGCAAGCCCATAAACAGAATCATTAGCTTGTTGAATTAAATCGTCTTCATCATCAAATGGCATAACGACGAGTACGGGACCGAAAATTTCTTCTTGGCAAACAGTAGATTGGTTATTTAAGCCTTCAATAATCGTCGGTAAAAAATAGTTGCCATCTTGGAGTACAGGGTCAGCCGGTGCAGTTCCACCAATACGGATCTTCCCGCCTTGTTGTACGGCTTGTTCGACATAGTTTCTGACGCTGTCTCGGTGCGAAGGGGAGATTAATGGCCCCAAATGAACGCGCTCTTGCCTTGGGTCACCAATAATCAGGTTGCGGGTCAGTTGCGTTAATTTTTCCATAAAAGATGAGTAGATATCTTTAGCCACAAACAGGCGCGAACCCGCGATGCAGGCTTGCCCCATCGAACTAAAGATACCGTAGCAAACACCGTGTGCAGCAATATCAAGGTCAGCGTCTGACAACACGATAGTTGGGGATTTACCCCCAAGTTCGAGTGACGTGGTGATAAGTTTATCTGCCGCAATGTGAGCCAGTTGTCGTCCCGTATTGGTGCCACCCGTAAAGGAGATTTTTTTCACCAGAGGGTGGCGAACCAGTGCATCACCGACAATCGAACCTTTACCCGGGAGCACGCTCAATAGGCCGCTGGGTAAACCCGCTTGCTCAAATAGCTCAGCTAATTTTAATGAAATTAGAGGTGTGGCTTCCGCAGGTTTTAAGATGACTGCGTTACCGGCAGCAATTGCTGGGGCAATTTTTTGCATATCACTGGCAATTGGGGAGTTCCATGGCGTGATTGCGGCGATCACGCCAATGGGTTGGTAAGTACTTATGGTCATCAGTTCTGGCTGGCGGCGAGGCGGAAGCTCACCACCTGAGACTTCACAAACCGCGGCAAAGTAGCGAGCAGTTGCTGCTGCGCTCATTACTAAGCCACGCGCTTCTGCCCAAGGCTTGCCGTTATCCAAGGTTTGTAATTGGGTTAATGCTTCGCAGTTTTCATCAATTAAGCGACTAACCTTGTATAAGATAGCCGCCCGTTGGTGAGCGGGAAGGTTGCGCCAAGAAGGCATCCTCCAGGCCATATCAGCTGCAATCACGGCGTCTTCGACATCTTCCAAACTTGCACTGTTGAGGGTGGCAACCACTTGGTTATTTCCCGGAAAACGCGACTGCATTTCAGGTCCGCGACCTTGCTGCCATTGACCACCAACAAAAATATCCATGTTGTTCATTATTTGGCTCCTATTAAATAGCTTGCTGCCCAGCGATACGACGACAAATTTCAACAGCACTTAAGGCGGCTAACATCGATGTTTTCGGGTTGGAGGGGAGAGGATTTCCATTGAGTTCAATACAGAAATGACCAAAATCACCCATAACATCAATGCGATGTGAATTGTGTGTGGTGTTCGGGTCAACAACTAATTGAACTTGTGTGGCATCCATCCCAATGCCATACAGCGCGACAGTGGCAGCGACATTGGCATTTGCGGGAAAATTCAGAGCCGCTTCACGAGCACTGCCACTAAAGAACACCGTAGGCTGTGTCACTTGTGACAAATCGACATAACGCTCAGCCGCACCATTGCGCCAACTTGCGGGGCTTTTACGTGACTGGTAGGTCACCTGAGTGATATTGGCTTCTTTTGCCGCACGTAAGCCATCAAGCCCTGCAACAGCGCCAGTCAGTGGGATCAATTGGCTGTGGTGGCGTTGGGTTAAGGCGACCAAGTGTTGTTCAAAGTCCGTGTCTGCAAGTGCACCTGTAGAGATAATGGCCAGTGTCCAGCCTCTTTCTAGTACCGTTGGTGCATATTGCTTAACGGCTTGGTGCCCCGCACACTCCAACACTAAATCAGGGGGAACGATATTATTATCAAGGCTATCGATAGGTGTAACGGCCCCTTTAAAGCGTTCCAAAATGGCTTGATGGTGATGGGGCCGGGCAACAATGTAACGTAGGGCTATCTCATCAGGTAAGCGAGTAATCACTTCTTGCGCCATTGCACCATAACCAATCAACATGAGTGTTTTCATCATTAAATCCTTTAAATATGATGGCTAAAGCCACCTGAAACATCTAAAGCGGCACCCGAGGTAAACGACGCCATGGGGGAGGCTAGAAAGACTAAGGCACGCGCGGGCTCTTCGGGTTTTCCTAAACGTTGCATTGGTATGCCTCGTTTTTTAGCGATATCGCCAATCCATTGTTCCCAATCGAGATTTTTGTCAGTGCGATTTTCGAAGCGACGTCGCCATTGGTCGGACTCTACCATGCCAAGTAAAATAGAGTTCACGCGGATCCCTTTAGGTAACAGTGTTTTCGACAAGTTTAGTGTCATGTTTAATAGTGCTGCTCGAGCTGCCGAGGTGGCGACCATATGCGGTTCAGGTTGTAAGGCCAGCAGTGAATTGACACAGGTAATAGAAGCAATATTTGATAGTTCTAAGAATGGCAAAAAAGCATTCACGGGGTTAATCACACCAAATAGTTTGAGTTGGGCTTCATGTAACCACGCTTCTTCGGGGGTATCGCTATAGCTTGCGACATAGCCTTGCCCTGCGTTATTAATCAATATATCGACTTGGCCATATTGCTGATGAACCTGTTTTGCGAAGGCTTCGGTTTGTGTTTTATCAAGAACATCACAAGAGTGTGCGATAAAATGCCCTTGGGGGTAGAGCTCTTGTAATGTTGTGAGTGCTTGCTGGAGTTTGTCTTGATCACGGCCGCAGAATGCCACTTTACAGCCTTCATCCAGTAAGAGTTTGACGGTTGCAAAGCCGATGCCGGAGCTTCCTCCTGTCACGACAGCAACACGGTTATTTAACTGTAAATTCATGAGTCTTCCTTTATTCGGCTTGGCAATAGAACGTCTCTAAAAATTGTTGTAAGTGGTGGTTAAAGGCGTCTGGCGCATCTAAATAACTGGCGTGTCCCGCTTGGTTTATCAGAAAGTAAGGGCAGTTTTTTTGTCGTGCGAGTCGTTCTACTTGTGCTGGTGGCGTAATGGTATCTTCTGTGCCAACCAGTATTTCCAATGGGCCATCATAGCGATTTAAATATTGGCTGATGTCATCATGAGCTAGCATCCACGCAGCAGCTAAGAAACCTGTGGGGTTGAGCTTCTTCATGTTCTGTTGAACCCAATTGACTTTTTCAGTAGTTGCGTTGGCGGATAACAAAGCAGCGGCACGGTTTTGCGCATATGCCTCAATACCGGAACTAAAAACAATATCTTGCCGCTGTTGGTAAACTTGCTTTTGTTGGTCAGGGCATTTTGTGGCATAACCTTGCGCGGGGTTCGCTAATATTAAGCCTTTCACTTTATTGGGATATTGCGCTGCAAAAGCGCTTGCCATTATGGCGCCAAGGGAGTGCCCCACTAACACGATGGGTGATAAGACTAATTTATCAATAAAAGCATTTAATGCATTTGCGTAATCAATTGCGGTAGGTGTTGTCGTCTCTAGATCATGGCTTTCTAAATAGCCGGGGGCATCCCAGCTATAGAGATGGTAATGGTCTGTCAGTGATGGGCTCATCAGTTGGCTTACCCATGAAGCAGAACCAGAGCTGATACCATGCAGTAATACGACAGGGTGTCCTTGGCCGGCTTCCCGCCAACTTAGGCGATATGGCCCAAAGTCTGCCACCTGTGGTTCTGGGAGTTTTTTATTGAGCAAATTCATCACTGACGACTCCTGTTAGTTACGTTTAACTTTTGATAAAGGGTGATCTTCGGGATATGTCGGGATCGCCGGTTTTGGTGTGCCGATCATGACGCACATTAAGGCTTCTTCTTCCCCGTGGTTAAATAAGCCACGATAAATGCCCGCAGGAACTGAGATCAGGTCACGCTCTTTGAGAACCGTTTCATATTCCTCATTGCCATCTTTTACAAACAACGTGATGGTGCCTTTCAACATAAAGAACACTTCTTCAACATCGGGGTGCAGGTGTAATGGGCCTTCGCACTTGGCAGGAAGAACCATGGTAGAGAAGGTAAAGTTCTCTGCGGGAACGGTGTTGACATCATTAGCAACGCCAGTCGCACCAGTGCCGATATAGCGCATTTGTGCGCGGCGATATTTAGGGTCGTAATCCGCTTGGAATTTCAGGGCATTCCAATCATATTTGCGCCCTTCAAGGCGAGCGATGCGCGATTCAATCCATTGAGCCATTGGAATATCTTGTGGTTTGATTTGCGGTTGTGACATGGTGTTATCTCCAATAAAAAATGAGTTAATATTTTTTCAGTAAAGGCACTAGTAACAAGCTGCCGAATAAACCTATGACGACGATAAATAACAACCCGCTATCCATAGTGTGAGTGACAGTAATAAGAACCCCCATTGCCAGCGGTGCAGCAGCGCCGGCCAGGTTTCCTAACCCATTGAAAATACCGCCTGCTAATGCACTGACTTGTTTTTGTGTGGCTTTTGCGAGTAGGGCAAAGATATTTGGTGCGCCTGCCCCCCACATAAACATGCTAAACGCCATCATAAGAATGATGCTGTAGGTGCCAGTGAGAAATAACACGCCAGCAAGACCTAGGACGGCACCAAGTAATGAAATAAAACAAACGAGTGCGCGGCGATCGTAGCGATCTGATAACCATGCTCCGATAGCCTCACCAAATAACATGGCGATAAAGGGAAGGGATGACAGGATCCCTGCATGTTCCAAGTGGATAGACTTACCTTTAATTAAATAGCTAGGTAACCAACCATTCATCCCCCAAAGGTAGATAAGAAAAGCAATATTAAACATGCAGATAATCCAAAAATGGCTATTTTGGAATAAGCGTTTTTTATGGGCTCGCATCGCGGCCAGTTGCTCGGCAGGCAGTGCTTCACCCGCTGTATTTTTATTTTGTGCTTGGCGATTGACTAAGTTGGGATGGCGAATACCAATCACCACAAGCCACCAAACGGGGACAGTAAAGGCGGCCATGACAAAAAATGTACTTTGCCAGCCATAGTTATTAAGCAAATACAGTGAGATAGGAAAACCTAATGCCGCGCCTAACGGAGTGCCTAATAACCACATCATGGTGGCACGAGCTTGCATTTTGGGCGGAAAGGTACGGCGCACAATGGCGTAAGCGATTGCCAGCAAAGGCCCTTCGGCAATTCCCAGTAACACGCGTAAGAAAACCATCGTGCCATAGTGGTGTGTGAATCCCATAAAAATCATGAGGAAACACCAGCTACTGATCATAAATAACAGCATTTTAGTGGGGTGAAATTTATCACCAATGCCGCTTAGTAACATGGAAGAAACACCATAAGCGAATAAAAATGCGCTCATCAGTAATCCCAAACGGGTTGGGTCAAAATCAATTCCCAGCGCTTGCTGAAATTTTTCGTCAGAAAATAGAGCCGCAATGCTAATTTTGTCGAAGAAAGCTAGTAACACACAGGAAAACAGGCCGATTGGGATCAACCAATTGATCTTTTCAGGAACATCTTGCTCGATTTGATCAGGTTCTGAATTTCGTAAGGTTATAGTCTGGTTAGCCATGAGATTTCTCCTTGCTGAACACTATTTCAGTGACATTAGTGAAAATGTGGGATCAGCAAGTTGTGAAGGGTCCAATTTGCGGTGGCCTTGTATCCAACGTTTACCTAGCTTGATGGCACGAGCATCATTAAATGCAATCATTTGCACCAATTCATTGCTTTCATTTAAAGCAAAATGAACCTCTGAATCAGGAGTATGCCGTTGAATATGATTTAATTTTTGTGAGGTTGGGACACCTAAAATTTGGATGTTGTCTTGGTATTGATCTGACCATAACCAAGCGAGTTCATTAAACCCTTCAGATTGTGGGTTAAGCATGGCTTTTGCTGTGGTGATAGCTTGGTTTTGCGCATAAGCCCATGACTGTAAACATAAAGACAGTGTGGGATGGCAAGCGACGTCTCCCGCAGCATAAATATTGGGGTGAGAAGTTTGCCCTTGGTGATTAATCACAATACCGTGGGTGACATCAAGCCCTGCTTCTTTGGCTAGTTCGAGATTTAATTCAACACCAATCCCCATAACAGCGAGATCGAAGTTTTGCGAAGGCTGCTTTTGGCAACTAATTTGTAATCCAGTTGTTGTCGGCTCGCCAAGTTCGATATTTCCACAATCGGTTATGACATGAACGCCCGCTTGTGTATGACGTAGTGCCAGAGCCTCTGAAACATTTTGCGGCACACTGCGTTCGCACAATCGGCTTTGCCGCTCAAAAATTGTGACATCAATACCCATTTTTCGTGCGGAAGCAGCGACTTCTAAGCCAATCCAACCACCCCCAATAATGGCAATTTTTCGAGCCAATAGCAGGGCGCTGCGCAATTGCAGCGCGTCATCCCACGAACGTAAGGCAAAGACTTTCGGGTGTTGCTGCCAGCGGCTTGACAGATAGCGAGGCCGGCCGCCTGTCGCGAGCAGTAATTTGTCAAACGTAATGACACGGCCATCACTTAAATGAACGTATTGGTTTTGGCCATCAATTTTGGTGGCACGTAGTGGGCGAAACCATTGTAAATTTAAGGCGTGAGTTTCTTGTTCGCTGAATAAACGTGATAACGATAAACTCTCCTGCGTCAGTGCCGCTTTAGACAGCGGTGGGCGCTCATAAAAATCATGGTTTTCATCGCTGATCACCGAAATAATACCTTGATAGCCTTCATCTCGTAGGGTTTTTGCCGCCCAGCCACCAGCCTGGCCCCCGCCGATAATGACAATACCGCCTTGGATTAATGAGCTCATGGTGTTACTCCTTAACTTGGCGGCGAGTTTCATAATCGAGACCGCCTTCTACAGCCCATTCCGTAAATGACACTAAGGAATGTTCCAGTTCGCGCGGGTGCCACTTATCGGTAAGGTAATCATCATTGGTGTAATATTCGAAAGCACCACCTGTTGGGCTGTTGACATACCAAAAGTAAGCGGATGAGATAGGGTGGCGGCCTGGACCAATAAAGGTGCTCCATTGATGACGGTTCATTGCTAGGCCGCCGCCAATCACTTCATGGATATCACGAACCGTAAAAGCGACATGGTTGAGGCCGCTGCCACGATGAGGAAGCTTCAGCAAAAACAGGTTATGGTGGCAACCGTTTATTTGTGTCCGTAAAAAGACGGCACGGTCGATATAACGGTCAGAAACTTGAAAACCCAGTTTTTGGCAATAGAACGCTTCTGTAGAAGGTAAGTCATCAACAAAGAACACCACGTGGCCGACGTTAATGGGAGTGGCTTTTTCGTAAACCGGGCTGGGTTTATCAATGCGGCGAATATCTCCCCATTGGTTGATAGCGGTGATCTCTAATTCAACCGTTTTTTGTTTGCTGATGGTGAAAGCGACAGTCATGCCATTTGGGTCACGGCATTGTGCGCCATCTGTCGTCAGTTGAAAGCCATCACAGAGCCTAATTTTCTCAATGATCTCTTGGAGTTTATCCGAGTTTTCAACACCCCATGTAATGCGGCGCAGTGTTGAACCCGCTTCAAAAGGGGCTGGCAGATTTGGGTCTTGGTGTGAAAATAACTGTATTTCTGCACCAGATAAGGTCGTGAATAACGAGGCGTTATCAGAGGCCGCTTTGAGGCCAAAATCATGTAAAAATTTCTGGCAGCTAGGGATATCTTCAACACCAAATTCTAATTTTTCTATTCCAATCACTGACATTGTAAAGTCCTCTATCGATTGGTGTTATTGCCAAAGGTTTTTTTGGACAAAAAGAACCTGAGGCTTATGGCAATAAACCTAAAAATGTGTGGATGATATTTGGTTAACGCTAAACGGCTTTTGCTTGGCTCATGCCACCAATAAATTCAGTGAGTTTTTGGGCTGCATAGCTCACTTCATTTTGTAATCGCCGGCACTCTTGTGCAGGGATGCTACTCATTGGCACCATGATGCTAATTACCGCTTCTACGCCATTCGTTTGGTTATAAACAGGGTAAACAATGGATGAAATCCCCCGACGGTAAAATGATTCGCCAATCACATAGCCTCGCAGTTTGTCAGCTTGGATCATTTGCCAAAATTCCTGCTTACAGCCTGCGTTATCGGGGAGTTCATCATCAGGGTAAAGCGCATCAAATTCAGCGCGAGTTAACCCGCTGAGTAGCATTCGACCCAGTGAGGTTCGGTGCGCTGATAAACGCGTGCCTACGCTAACATGGTTAATCTTTGATTCTGCACCACTGACTCTAGCGATATAAATAATGTCCCGGCCATCTCGAATGACTAAATGGCTGTTACATTGGCTTCGGTCTCTGAGTTGCTCGATAATGGGCTGGCCTAACTGGGTTAAATCGAGTGATGCAATATAGCCAAGACCAAGGCTGAGTACTTTGCGGCCTAATGAAAATGCTCCAGTACGTGGATGTTGGACGAGGAAATCCAAGTGCACTAAGGTTTGGATCGCACGGTAAGCCGTTGCTTTGGGCATATCGACTAAGCGGAGGATCTCTGCAAATGTCAATTCGCGATGCTGTTGAGCGAGTAACAGAAGAAGCTGTAGCCCTTTTTCCAAACCGGGTACTAGATATTTACACGTTGAATTCATGGTCCTCACCTCTTTACTGACTGAATGGCGAAATTAGTTAAAAATAAAGCCACCATTAACTGGGATTAGCTGGCCTGTGACAAAATCGGCCATGGGCGAAAGCAAATACAAAGCGGTTCCCGTAACGTCTTCGGGCATCTGCTCTCCTTGTAATGCTCTGCCATTTTCATATAGCTGGTGGCGCTCAGCGGGAACGTATTCGGTCGCTTCGACTTTAGTGAGCCCAGGGGCAATCGCGTTGACGCAAATACGGTGAACGCCGAGTTCACGTGCCATTGAGCGGGTCATACTGATGATTGCGCCTTTACTGGCGACATAAGCCATGAGCTTAGGGGCTCCCCAAAGTGCGGTATCAGAGGCAATATTGATAATTTTGCCGCGGGAACTCTGCTTTAAAAAGGGGAGAGCGGCTTTGGTGGCTAACCAAGTTCCTCTGACGTTCACTGTCATGACCTTATCCCATAGCGCCAAGTCATATTCGTCGAGCAGCTTCCCACCCACTCCGGTTGCCAGAGCTGCATTATTAATCAGCCCATCAATTGCGCCTTGTTGACCAATACTGTTGAATGCATGAGTGATTGAGTCAGGATCCGCTAAGTCGAGAGAAACACCTTGGGCTTCAAACCCTTGTTGTTGTAAGGACTCGACACTTTCTTGTAATCGTTGTTCTAGGATGTCACACAAGATAACTTGAGCACCTTGTTCGGCAGCAGCTTGCGCAAAACTCAAGCCAAGCCCTCTTGCAGCTCCTGTGATTACAATGCGTTTTCCTGCCAAGATATCATGCATTTTCAGTTTCCTTATTGTTGATTAAGTCAAACTGCTTCTTCGCTTCGCGTTGCATAATGCGGCGTAAGCGAGATAACCCCACATCGTGTTGATAAAGAAATTCTTTATCACGTGCATTTGGTGTGAGGTTTTCTAAAATAATGCGATCTTGTTCTAAAACATCCCAATGCAGTCCTTCTAGGCGGTTGCGGTACATAAAGCGCCATAAATCACGTTGCCAGTCTTTCACTTTGCGAATACGCCAAAAGAAAACACGAGTGTGGTGACGGTCTTCAGGTACGACCATACCGATAATCCAAAAGTGCCCACCAGGGCCGAAGCGTTTTTGATATGGGATAGATAAACGCAGCCAATTTGCACCCGTGCTCGCGAATTCCACCCAGTCAAAGTTGACACCTATTTGGTCATTTTTACGGAAAATAAAGCCATTTTTTGTTGCTTCTAGGATCATTTCTGATTGTTTGTCACCTTCTGCCATTGAGTGTGATGATGAATGGAGATAGGTGCCATGCATTGGGTCCATCACGTTTTCGAGTGCATATTGGTAATTGCACTTCCACGATGCGGTACAGAGGAAATTGCTGTGGTTTTCGTCATCAGCTAATTCTTCAGGAAATTCGAGGGTGGGAGGCGTTTCACCGTCAATTACCGCAAAATAGAGGAAAATGGCACCATGGACTTCTTGAACGGGATAGGTTTTTAAACATTTTTGACCTTCAAGAGGGCATTGACTGACCGCTGGAACATCTTTAACGATGCCATCTCCACCGACTTCGACACCGTGATACCAGCAGGCAATGCGTTCACCTAAGTTCCAACCCATTGATAAACGGGCACCACGGTGAGGGCATCTATCTTCTAAAGCATGAATTTGGCCTTTATCATCACGCCAAAGCACGATTTGTTCTTCTAAGCGAGTAATACCGATAGGGTTACTACTGACTTCCCAGCTGGATAATACGGGGTACCATTGCCCGCGTAATCCGACATCCAGATAATCTTGGTAGTTTTGAAGTTGTGTATTTGTCATCATCATTTGCTTCCGTTTATCAAAGGTGTTTTTGTTTTCTTTTCTTAGTATGACAATGTGCTAGTAACCATTGACGAGAAGAAATTCGCGGAAACTGCTTGTGGACCAAGGTTGCCCTTGTCGGTCATATAATTGCTGTTGATTTAATGCACTAACTAATTCTTCAAGTGATTCAGTGCCAGCAGCGAATAGCGTTTCCAGTGCAAAAATGAGTTTGTTTTCATACTCATCAGGCATACGTGAACGTGTTTGCCAAACGATATTCGGTGCACTTCCTGGCGCTTGGATACTGCCTTTACCACCTTCTCGTGCTGGGATAATTTGATTATTTGCTGGTAAATACGGATTAATATTTTGAATAGGTTCCATTTCTACTCCTCAATCAAACTGATTTCGATTCGGTTATCGTGAATGCGTGTCTGGTAGGTTTTGAGATCTCGCCCACCAGGTTCGCGTAAACATTTACCCGTTTTAATATCGAAAACGGCTTCATGTAATGGGCATTCCACTTTGCCATCTTCAACAAAACCTTGGCTTAACAGGGCATAGGCATGTGGGCAAACATCTTCTAAGGCATAATATTGGTCTTCAACTAAGAAGATCCCAATTTCGGCATCATCAACTTTGGCTGAAAAAGGAAATTCTTCTTGAACTTGTGAGACATCGCAGACAGCAATCCAGCTCATGGTTTTCTCCTTTTGAATGTGTTGTAACATTTTGTTTCATATGCGAAACATTGTTTTTTATTTAAAACCAGATTAATTGTATGGGTGATTATTAGTCAATCAAATGTTGACTATATGTAAAATATTCGTTTCAAAATGTGGGGTGTGTCGAGGTTATGATGGAGTTTGGTTTCATATGAGAAACTTTCGATAGGTTCATTCAAATAGGACTACTCGTTTATGGTGTTTGGGAAGGAAGTCATGGAGAAATGTGAAAAATAGTCTATAGAATAATAAGCTCAATATATAAATTAATATCAATAGGATATTGCATATAAGCTCTTAATATCCTATTGATGGTATATTCAAATAACTTATTTCACCTCAAAGCGTTGCAAGTCTTTACTGACCGTCACAGGGCCTGAGTATTGTTTTCTGACTTCATTAATCCACACGTCATCAGTAATCGATGGGTCATCCGCGGGGACTAAGTGGGTTAGGACAAGGTGTTTTACATTAGCTTGCTTGGCTATTTTTCCGACATCTTCTGCTGTTGTATGGTGAGAAATAATCGCTTTTGCCAGCGTTGAACCGTTGCCGATACGGTTGGCTAAATTTTCCACACCAGAGACTAAGACGACTTCACTAATTAAGTAATCAGCATCTTTAGCAAATTCAATAATTTGGCTATTATCAATCATATCACCAGTAATAACGATAGTTTTTCCGCCAGATTGTATTTTATAAGCGAGAGCTTCGTCTGAGTTAAAAGGTGGGTGTGGAACAAATAAGGCACTAATTTCGACATCATCATTTTTGAGTACAGGGCCTTCTTGAATATCTTTTGCTGTAACTATTTGGCGCAAATCAGGTTTACCTTCATCTTTAACGCGTAAATCAATATCGCGACTAAAAGTATCCCAAACACCTTTTGTCATACTTTCCGTTCCAACAGGGCCATAAACAGCGATATTATGATTTAAACCACTGTTCCATGCATTTAACAGTAGGGCTGGGTAATCGGCAACATGATCACTGTGGAGGTGGGTAATAAAGATAGAATCAAGATTTTTTAATGGGGCTTTTGATTGAACTAATCGCAAACTTGCTCCGTATCCCGCATCAAATAAGTATATTTTATCGTTCTTGATAAATGCCGTCGATTGCGGCAAGCGTTTTTCATTTAATAAGGAAGGACCGCCTTTTGTTCCAAGCGTAATAATTTCATCTGCACTAGTAAGATGGCTAACACCAAATAGCGCAGCACCGATAGAAAGAGAAACGAAGAGTTGTTTTAGTTTCAAAATATCACCTCTTTATATTATTAATAGATTGAGTTTTATGAATAATATTTATTCATTGCAGGGTATTGGTATATTGTTAACATATGAATAACTCTACGTTTATGTGTGGTGGGATACTATCGTTCTTATGGACTAGGTGAATGATTTAGAAAGGTTATTTATGTTGATTTATAGAGAATAATTCTGAAAATAATTAATCAAACTAGCTATAATTCTAATATTATTTAATAGAGAAAGTTATATTGTTTACACATTCAAGTTAAATTGGATTTTAAGTTTATATTTAAGACTATTTAGAATTATTAATGAGTAAATGATATGTTCTATTTTTTAAATGGAATCATTATTGTATTACTAAATAACTGAATCGGTTTTTTTTAAAAAACGAACCTGCCAATTGTATTTACACGATTTTTTTTGATCTCAAGTGAAGTTTTTTTTATGTTTTAGCGCGAAAATATCCTTACAGTGGTAAGAGGATATCTCAGTGAAAAGTGGTATACAGTTACGCATCAAAGGGAAAGTTCAGGGGGTAGGGTTTCGCCCCTATGTTTGGCAATTAGCCCACCAATGCAAACTATTAGGTGATGTCTGTAATGATGGCGAAGGGGTGCTAGTGCGCTTATGTCTTGATTCGGATATCACTGAATTTACCCAGTTATTGTACCAACATTGTCCGCCATTAGCCCATATAGAAAGTATTGAATCGCAACCTTTTCAATGGGATAAATTACCTGATACCTTTACTATTCGCCGTAGTGGTGAAGGTAAAATGGACACGCAAGTAATTCCAGATGCTGCCACTTGTGATGCGTGCCAACAAGAGCTTTTTGCCCTATCAAATCGGCGTTTTCATTACCCGTTTACAAACTGTACGCATTGCGGCCCCCGTTTCACTATTATTCGTCATATGCCTTATGATAGACCCAATACCGCAATGGCCGATTTTCCTTTGTGTCCTAATTGCTTAGAGGAATATCAATCCCCCGCAGATAGACGATTTCATGCGCAACCTAATGCGTGCGCGGTGTGTGGCCCTGAAATTAAATTGTGCGACCCATCAGGAAAAACGATTGCAAATAAAGAGAACGCATTAGTCTTGGCAGCTCAGCAGTTATTGGCAGGTAAAATTGTTGCCATTAAGGGGATTGGGGGTTTTCACCTTGCTTGTGATGCGAGTAAGGATCAGGCGGTAGAAGCTTTGCGCGTACGTAAATGCCGCCCAACTAAGCCACTTGCGGTAATGGTTCCATCACTGAATTGGTTAGAGTTGCACAATATGCCGCTTAGTGATGGCCTATGTGCATTATTAAAAAGCCCTGCCGCACCGATTGTGTTGATTAAAAATTGGAAAAATCATGTATTAAGCCAATATATTGCGCCAAAGCTAGCGGAAATAGGTGTTATGTTACCTTCTAATCCGTTGCAACACCTATTGATGGCACAAGTTAATTGCCCATTAGTGATGACATCAGGAAATGTATCAGGAAAGCCCCCTGTATTGAGTGAGCAACCTGCTCTGGCTGATTTAACGGATATTGCTGATTTTTTCCTCACTCATAACCGCGATATTGTCCAACGTGCAGATGACTCACTGGTGCGTTATCATCATGGGCAAGCGGAAATGCTCCGTCGTGCGCGGGGCTATGTCCCTGATTCGATTGATTTACCTAAAGGGTTTGAAAATTCCCCACCAATACTGGCTTTAGGGGCTGATCTTAAAAATACCTTTTGTTTATTGCGAGACAAAAGTGCAGTAATGAGCCAACACCTAGGCGACCTTGATGACATGGATATTTTTGAACAATACCAGTCTGCGATTGCATTATTTGAATCTATTTATCGTTTTACGCCAACCGCTATAGTTTCTGATATGCATCCTAATTATGTGAGTACGCGCTACGGCGAACAGTTATCACAGAGATTACAAATTCCATTGATAAAAGTGCAGCATCATCATGCACATATTGCTGCGGTAATGGCTGAGCATGGTTTGCCACTAAATGGAAGTAAAGTCATTGGGTTAGCTTTGGATGGTTTGGGGTATGGTGATGACCACCGGCTATGGGGAGGTGAATGCTTACTAGTGGATTATAAATCCAGTCAATACCTGGGAGGCTTGCCCCCAGTTGCACTGCCGGGAGGGGAATTAGCTTCTCGGCAGCCATGGCGTAATTTCCTTGCGCATTGTTTACAATTTGTCCCCCAGTGGCAAAAGCAAGAGAGCGTTGCTTATTTAATGTCATTTCCTTGGCAAGGCTTACAAAAGGCGATTGATAAAGGAATTAATAGCCCAACGGCTTCATCTACTGGGCGGCTTTTTGATGCGGTTGCTGCGGCGTTAGGTATTTGTACGGCACAAACTAGTTGGGAAGGGGAGGCCGCTTGTCAACTGGAAGCGATTGCAATGAAATCTCCCGTGAGCGTACATCCGGTCACTATGCCGTTAGTTGGTCAACAATTAGATTTACATACATTTTGGCAGCAATGGATGGCGTACTGTGCGCCTAAACCACAACGCGCACATGCATTTCATGTAGCGTTAGCGGAAGGTTTTGCTGAGCTAGCAAGGAAATCAGCGAACCAATATGGTACTAAGAAAATTGTTTTGTCAGGTGGTGTGATTCATAACCAACTATTGCGAGAACTATTAGTGAATAACCTATCTGAGTTCGATGTGTTATATGCAAAACAATTTCCTATGGGAGATGGTGGGCTATCATTGGGGCAAGTCGCTATCGCTTCTGCGATGTTGAAAAATTAATCTATTACTGATGGGCAGTATTATATTTATAGGATTGTATATCTACCTATTTTTCAGCTTTTCATTTTAATAGAATATATTGTCTTTTTGATATTGATTCTTATTTAACATATTTGTTTTTATATTAATAGTTGGATTGTTATTAATACACCTATTCTGCTTAATTAATTATATTACGATAATGAATCTAAGTATCATAATGAAAAATAAATGGTTTTTTATTTTAAATGATGTGATGTATAACGCAGTATTGAAAATCAAATCTATTTTTTTATATTTTCCCTCTTGTTTTAACACAGGTTACTGAATCGATTTTTCTAGCAAATATATAAAAAAAATAAAATTTCTTATTGCCTATTGATGAAGATCAAATGATTTAGGAGCGGTAGGAATAGGATCTTATTTTATATTTATGCATCAGGTTACTTAAATAAGAATTTATTTCATTAGAGTTGGTTTTGTTTGCTTCTTAAATAGATAAATACAAACAAAAAGCGTATGCATCATTTGTGTATAGGGCCTTGTGGTATTTATAACCTTAAGATAATAAACAAAAATTTCCTTCTAATGAATAGGTTTTAAGCCACCCATAATAATAGGAAAAAAGAATGATAGGAGATAACTCTATTATTTCTTCGCATGGCATTAACCGCCGTGATTTTATGAAGTTATGTACAGCATTAGCAGCGACAATGGGATTAAGCGGGAAGGCTGCTGCCCAAATAGCTGAATCTATTAGTGACCCAGCTCGACCTCCTGTCATTTGGATTGGTGCCCAAGAGTGTACGGGGTGTACGGAATCTTTGCTGTGTTCAACCCATCCAACTTTGGAAAATTTAATTCTCGATACTATTTCATTGGAATACCACGAGGTGTTGTCTGCCGCCTTTGGTGAGCAAGTTGAGCAAAATAAACATGATGCAATTGAAAAGTACAAAGGAAAATATGTTTTAGTCGTCGATGGTTCTATCCCGCTAAAAGATAACGGTATTTATTGTATGGTGGCGGGGAAACCGATTGTTGAACATATTCGTGAAGTGGCTGAACACGCCGCGGCCGTGATTGCGATTGGTTCTTGTGCTTCGTGGGGCGGTGTTGCTGCGGCAGGAGATAACCCAACAGGAGCCGTGGGTTTAGATCAAGTCATTAAAGATAAAACCGTTATCAATATTCCAGGTTGCCCGCCTAATCCACATAACTTCCTTGCGACGGTCGCGCACTTAATTACGTTTAATCGTCCACCAAAACTGGATAGCAAAAATCGCCCAATGTTCGCGTACGGTCGATTAATTCATGAACACTGCGAACGTCGCCCTCATTTTGATGCGGGCCGTTTCGCAAAAGAGTTCGGTGATGATGGTCATCGTGAAGGTTGGTGTTTATACCATTTAGGCTGTAAGGGGCCTGAAACTTACGGGAACTGTTCCACATTGCAATTCTGTGATGTCGGTGGCGTCTGGCCTGTGGCGATTGGTCACCCTTGTTATGGCTGTAACGAGGAAAATGTCGGCTTTCACAAAGCGATACATCAGTTGGCGAGCGTGGAAAACCCAACACCACGGGTGGATAAACCGGATGTCAATAATCGCGAAGGTGGCCAAATTTCATCTACAGCTGTGGGGTTAATTGGTGGTGTTGTCGGGTTAGTAGCTGGAGTTAGCGTGATGGCGGTACGTGAATTAGGTCGTCAAAAACGCCAACAAGATACTGACTCAC
The DNA here is from genome assembly GCF_029193595.2 of Providencia hangzhouensis. Lineage (NCBI taxonomy): Bacteria > Pseudomonadati > Pseudomonadota > Gammaproteobacteria > Enterobacterales > Morganellaceae > Providencia > Providencia hangzhouensis. The sequence continues at coordinate 3,633,525 of NZ_CP135052.1, read as the reverse complement.
GGGGAGAATAACCGTGAATAGACGAAATTTTCTTAAACTCTCCGCAGGGGGAGCATTACTTGCGGGAAGTTCACCCAGCTTGGCGGGGCCTGAAAACCGCCCGCCAATTCCTAATTCTTTGGGGATGCTATATGACTCGACCCTGTGTATTGGGTGTCAGGCGTGTGTGACAAAATGCCAAGATATTAACCACCCAGAACGTAACCCGGTCGGGGAGCAAACTTGGTCAAATAATGACAAACTCACCCCTTATACCAACAATATTATTCAGGTTTGGAGCAGTGGAACAGGCGTTCATAAAGACCAAGAAAAAGATGGCTATGCCTACATTAAAAAGCAGTGTATGCACTGTGTTGACCCTAATTGCGTGTCGGTTTGTCCAGTTCAAGCCCTGAAGAAAGACCCAAAAACCGGCATTGTTCATTACGACGCCAGCGTATGTACTGGTTGCCGTTATTGCATGGTAGCGTGTCCATTTAATATTCCGAAATATGCCTACGATGACAAATTTGGCGCAATTCATAAATGCGAGTTATGTAACCAAAAAGGTGTCGAACGTTTAGACAAGGGTGGCTTGCCCGGTTGTGTCGAAGTTTGCCCAACGGGAGCGGTAATTTTCGGGACGCGGGAAGAATTGCTCGCGGAAGCCAAAAAACGCTTAACACTCAAAGTGGGGGATGAGTACGGTTACCCAAGACAAACCTTACACAGCAATGACCCGAATGTGATTAAAGTGCCGAAATATGAGTCTCATGTTTATGGGGAACTTGAAGGTGGTGGTACACAAGTTATTGTTCTTTCAGGTGTGCCCTATCAAAATCTTGGGTTGCCTGAATTGGAGCAGTTGTCTACTGGGGCTCGTTCTGAATATGTCCAGCACACCCTTTATAAAGGGATGGTATTGCCGCTCGCGGCGTTGGCAGGGTTGAGTTTCTTGGTGTATCGCAATACCAAGAATGATAAACACGAAGGAGACGACTCAAATGACGACGCATCATAAAGAGCAGCCGTTAGGCGGGCGTTTAGTCAGTTGGCCAATTATGGTATTTGGGCCATTAGTGCTGATTTGTGTCATCTTGATTGTTAAACGTTTGGTCTTCGGCTTAGGCTCAGTTTCTGACCTAAATGGTGGCTATCCTTGGGGGATCTGGATTGCTTTTGACTTACTAATTGGTACCGGTTTTGCTTGTGGCGGTTGGGCGCTGGCTTGGGCGGTGTATGTATTTAATCGCGGTGAATATCACCCGTTAGTGCGCCCTGCGTTATTAGCCAGTTTGTTCGGTTACTCCCTCGGTGGTTTATCCATTACCATTGACGTAGGTCGTTACTGGAACTTGCCTTACTTTTACATCCCCGGTTTCTTTAACACCAATTCGGTGCTATTTGAAACGGCAGTGTGTATGACGATTTATATCGGTGTGATGGCACTGGAGTTTGCTCCTGCACTGTGTGAACGTTTTGGTTGGAAGGTTTCATTAAAACGCTTAAATAAAGTGATGTTTTTTATCATTGCGCTAGGGGCGTTATTGCCGATGATGCACCAGTCATCAATGGGGTCATTGATGATTTCAGCAGGATATAAAGTCCATCCTATTTGGCAAAGCTATGAAATGCTACCACTACTCTCATTGTTGACCGCATTTATTATGGGCTTTTCCATCGTTATTTTTGAAGGATCATTACTTCAAGCCGCATTACGTGGGCAGGGTGCTGATGAACGGCCATTGTTTGTTCGTATCACTCGGATCTTGCAGGTACTGTTAGTGCTGTTTCTGGTCTGTCGTTTTGGTGAGCTGATTTATCGAGATAAGTTGCACCATATCTTCAATACCGATTTCTACGCCATGATGTTTTGGATAGAAACCGCATTAATGGTTTTCCCATTGGTTATTTTCCGTATGCCATCACTGAGGAATGATTCTCGGTGGTTATATGCAAGCGGTTTAAGCATGTTGATTGGTGCTGCCATGTGGCGGATGAGCTATTCCCTCGTTGCATTCAACCCAGGGGGCGGATACGACTACTTCCCAACAACAGAAGAACTTTTAATTTCAATAGGTTTCGTGGCAATAGAGGTATGCGCTTATATCTTATTGATCCGCTTATTACCTGTTATTCCAGCATTGAAAAAAACAACGATGAGCCATTCAGAGGCCCGAGGTAAAGCATGAGCCAACGTATAACAATAGACCCAGTCACTCGTATCGAAGGTCACTTACGCATTGATTGTGAAATTGAAGATGGAAAAGTCACCAAGGCTTGGGCTTCAGGCACGATGTGGCGTGGTATGGAAGAGATAGTCAAAGGAAAAGACCCTCGTGATGCATGGATGATCATGCAGCGTATTTGTGGGGTTTGTACCACAGTGCACGGTATTGTGTCGGTACGCACGATTGAGAGCGCCTTAAATATTGATGTGCCAGTGAATGCGCAGTATATCCGTAATATGATTTTAGCCGCGCATACTATTCAAGACCATATTGTCCATTTTTATCAATTATCGGCGTTAGATTGGGTAGATATCACCTCTGCGCTGAATGCAGACCCAAATAAAGCAGCAGAAATTTTGAGAGGCGTTTCGACGTGGCCACTGAATAGCCCAGAAGAGTTCACGCGAGTTCAAGATAAAATTAAAAAACTGGTTGCCAGTGGGCAATTGGGTATTTTTGCTAATGGATATTGGGGGCACCCAGCGATGAAACTATCGCCTGAGGTGAACTTAATTGCTGTAGCTCACTACTTACAAGCCCTCGAATGTCAGCGTGATGCTAACCGTATTGTGGCATTATTAGGAGGTAAAACGCCGCATATTCAAAACCTTGCTGTTGGTGGTGTCGCAAACCCTATCAACCTTGATGGTGTTGGGGTTCTGAACCTTGAACGCTTGATGTATGTAAAATCCTTTATTGACCGTTTAGGGGATTTTATCGAGCAAGTGTATAAGATTGACGCAGCGGTGATTGCAGCAGGCTACCCTGAATGGCTCGAAGTCGGTCAAGGTGCGAAACATTACATGTGTATGCCTGAAATGCCAATGGACGGTAAAAATGGGAATTTTCTATTACCTGGCGGGTATCTAGAGAACAGTGACTTTAGTACTTATCGCCCCATTACTAGCCATACAGATGAGTATTTGATCAACGGTATCAAAGAAAGTAGCAAACATGCATGGTACAAAGAAAATGAGCCACAAGCACCGTGGGAAGGCACCACGAACCCGGATTACACCGGCTGGGATGATGACGGTAAATATTCATGGGTAAAAGCACCAACTTTCTATGATAAAACCGTTGAGGTCGGGCCGCTCGCTGATTTGTTGTGTAAATTAGCGGCAAAACATGAACCGACAGAAAAACACTTTAATGATGTGGTGAACCTGTATCAAACACTGACAGGTAACAATATTAGTGTGGACCAACTGCATTCCACATTGGGGCGGATTATCGGACGTAGTGTTCGTTGTTGTGTATTGAATGAAACCTTGTCAATTCAATGGCAAGCGCTGGTGGACAACATCGCAAAAGGGGATCACACCACCTTTGTAAAACCCGTATTCCCAGAAAATGCCACCATTAAAGGTGTCGGTTTTGGTGAAGTACCTCGAGGTTTATTATCTCACTGGGTCGTGATCAAAGACGGTAAAATTGAAAATTACCAAGCGGTAGTGCCTTCTACTTGGAATTCAGGCCCACGTAATTTCAATGATGAGCCAGGCCCTTATGAGCAAGCATTGGTAGGAACTCCTGTCGCTGACCCATCTAAACCCCTTGAAGTGGTGCGGACCATTCACTCATTTGACCCTTGTATGTCTTGTGCAGTGCACATTGTTGACCCTGAAGGTGGCGAAGTCACTAAGGTTAAGGTGCTGTAATGCGTATTTTAGTCTTAGGTGTTGGCAATATACTGTTGAGCGATGAAGGGATTGGGGTACGCATCGTTGAGGCTTTAGAACAGCGCTATCACCTACCTGAATGCGTAGAAGTGCTTGATGGTGGAACTGCTGGAATGGAGTTAATTGGCCCAATGGCAGATAGAGACCATTTGATCATTGCCGATGTTGTGTTATCGAGCCAGAAGGCTGGCTCGATTTTAGTCTTGCGTGATGACGAAGTCCCTGCGCTGTTTACACGTAAAATTTCCCCACATCAACTCGGTTTATCAGATGTGCTATCCGCTTTGCATTTAACCGATGAATTCCCACAGCGGCTAACATTAGTTGGCGTTGTGCCTGAATCCCTCGAGCCGCATATCGGTTTGACGGCAACAGGGCTGGCCGCTTTAGAGCCAGCTTTACAAAAGGTTATTGAGGTTTTGCGAAGCGAAGGCTTGGAAATCATAGCGAAAGAAGAGAGTTTGCATGCCGGATGACATATTAGGTTATGAAACTAACCCTCGGCCTCAGGTTGAGGCCGCATTTACGCGCGTTGCTGAACAATCGATGCATGATTTGTCATTTTTGCATCCAACGATGCCTGTGCACGCCAGTGAGTTTGTCCTGTTTGAAGGGCAATGGGTGGGTGCGGTGATTACGCCATGGATGCTCAGCGCGATTATTCTACCGGGGCCTGAGCAATATTGGCCTCGCCGCGTGGTCGGTGACAAGGTTGGGTTAATCCTCCCCTATGGTGAAATGACTTATACCGTAGGTGAATTAGACGGCTTAACTCAATATTTTGCTTGCTCATTAATGTCGCCATTAGAAAAAAAACTGACACCAGAACAAGGTATTCACCTAACGGATGATTGCCAGCGAATATTGTTATCGCTCCCAGTTAGTGACCCGAATATTCCTCAAGCACCTGAACGTAGAGCATTGTTTGCCCGCCACTTAAGGGGGCAGGATGCATGAGGTTTCGTTATGCCAAAGTACGATAGAAATTATTGAACAGCAGGCGAAAAAAAATGCAGTTAACCGAGTCACCGGTGTTTGGCTTGAAATCGGCGCACTCTCTTGTGTTGAAGAGAGTGCGTTTCGCTTCAGTTTTGATGTCGTTTGCCGAGGTACGGTTGCAGAAGGCTGCCAGCTCCACATTATTTACCAGCCTGCACAAGCATGGTGTTGGGATTGCAGTGAAATAGTGGAAATAGACAGCCACCAATCGGTTTGTCCATGCTGTCAGGGGTTGAACCTGAAAGTGGAAAGTGGGGATAGTTTGCGCATCAAAGAGTTGGAAGTGGAGTAGCTTTTTGAGCTGAGCTTGAGGTGTATCAACTAGACTCAATGGACTATGTATTAATCTAATTTAACAATTTAGCGGTTGGGAGTGAAACTTATGTGTAGTACTTGTGGATGTGCGTCGGGAGAGCGCAAAATTGAGGGGGATGACCACGATCATCACCATGACCACCATCACGGCCATGATCACCACCAAGGTCACAACAATCATGATCACGACCATCACCATGATCATGAACCTAATGGGCAAACGGTGATCATTCATCACCATTATTATCATCAAGGTGATGTCCACAACCATTATCACCAATATGAACCCGCACCTGCTGAAAGCAAGTCTAAAAAGCATAAACACAAACATAAGCATAAACATAAACATATTTATCAAACGGCTGAGGCAAGTTTTAAACCAGCTGGGGAACACCATGACCTTGATTATGGCCACGGTGAAGCAGGTACCCATGCACCGGGGATTAGCCAAAAACGCATGCTACAAATTGAGATGGATGTGTTAGATAAAAATAACCATCTGGCGGAACATAACCGTAAGGATTTTTGCCAGAAGAATATTTTAGCGCTAAACCTCGTTTCTAGCCCCGGTTCAGGAAAAACCACCTTGTTGACAGAAACGTTGTTAAGACTGCGTGACAGAATTAATTGCGCAGTGATTGAAGGTGACCAACAAACCACTAATGATGCACAACGGATCCGCGAAACGGGTGTGCCTGCGATTCAAGTGAACACAGGAAAAGGCTGTCACTTAGATGCACAAATGGTCCACGATGCAACAGCACGTTTAGAGTTAGCCGATAACAGTTTGTTATTTATTGAAAATGTCGGGAATCTCGTGTGCCCTGCCAGTTTTGACTTAGGGGAACGCCATAAAGTAGCGGTACTGTCAGTCACGGAAGGGGAAGATAAACCTCTCAAATATCCACATATGTTTGCGGCAGCAGATATCATGTTATTGAACAAAATCGACTTACTGCCATACCTGAATTTTGATGTTGATGCTTGTATCGCCAATGCTAAGCAAGTGAACCCCAATATCCAAGTTATCCAAGTTTCTGCGACACGCGGCGAAGGGATGGATGCATGGCTGGCATGGTTGGAGACACAGCTATGTGCTTAGGCATTCCGGGCAAAATAGTGGCAGTTGGTGAAGACATTCACCAACTCGCTCAAGTGGATGTTTGTGGTGTAAAACGCGATGTGAATATTGGCCTCATTTGTGAAGGGGAAACCGCCGATTTATTAGGCCAATGGGTATTGGTACACGTCGGGTTTGCCATGAGTATCATCAATGAAGAAGAAGCGCAATCTACCTTGGATGCGTTAACCGCGATGAGCCAGCTAGACCACGAGGTCAGCGATTTTAGTGGTTTAAATGCAGGAGCGGCAGATGCAGTACGTCGATGAATTTCGCGACCCTGTTCTTGCAAAAGCGCTGTTGGCGCATATTCATCAACGGGTGAATGAAATACCCCAAGCGAAACGACGCCCATTACAACTCATGGAAGTCTGTGGTGGCCACACCCACGCGATTTTTAAATTTGGTATTGACCAGTTATTACCCACTGACATTGAATTTGTTCATGGGCCCGGTTGCCCTGTGTGCGTTTTGCCAATGGGACGAATTGATAGTTGTATTGAAATTGCACAGCACCCTGAGGTTATCTTTTGTACTTATGGCGATGCAATGCGCGTTCCGGGGGAAAGGGGCTCTTTACTTGACGCTAAACGTAATGGGGCGGATGTCCGTATCGTTTATTCACCGCTAGATGCTTTGGCATTGGCAGAGCAGCATCCCCATCGCCAAGTGGTTTTCTTTGGCTTAGGCTTTGAAACCACTATGCCAAGCACGGCAATCACCTTGCAGCAAGCAAAGCACCGCCAGTTGACAAACTTTAGTGTATTTTGCCAACACATTACGATTATTCCCACCTTGCGCAGCTTACTTGAGCAACCGGATGTCCGTATTGACGGCTTTTTAGCACCAGGACACGTGAGTATGGTAATCGGGGCGCATCCCTACCAGTTTATTAGCGAAGACTTCCATAAACCCTTGGTGGTCACAGGGTTCGAACCCTTAGATATTTTGCAGTCGTTAGCCATGCTAGTTGACCAAATCGCTGATGGTCGTTGTGAGGTAGAAAACCAATATAAACGCGTTGTGGCCGATGAAGGTAACCTGTTGGCACTTAAAGCGTTAGAGGAAGTTTTTGAACTTAAACAAGCCAGTGAATGGCGCGGGTTGGGGGAAATTGCAGGTTCAGGGGTTCAATTAACTCAAGCTTACCAATTTTTTGATGCTGAGAAGCGTTTTCAGGTACAACCCCATAAAGTGGCGGATGACCCGCAAGCACGTTGCGGTGAGGTGTTAACAGGGCGCTGTAAACCGAACGAATGTATGTTGTTTGGGCGCCGTTGTACGCCACAAACGGCTTTTGGCGCATTAATGGTTTCTTCTGAAGGTGCCTGTGCAGCTTATTACCAATATCGTCGGGAGGCATAAATGAGTCGTGATGCTAACAATGTGGTGACGATGGCCCACGGAAGTGGTGGGCAGGCGATGCAGCAATTGATTGAACAGTTGTTTTTGCAGGCGTTTGCAAACCCAGCGTTGAATGAGCGAGAAGACCAAGCTCGGCTAGCATTGTCCGAAATGACAGCATTGGGTGACCGTTTGGCATTCAGTACCGATAGCTATGTCATCGACCCGATTTTTTTCCCGGGAGGCAATATTGGTAAAATAGCCGTTTGCGGCACAGTGAATGACGTTGCAGTTAGTGGGGCTACCCCAAAATACCTTTCTTGCGGTTTTATCTTGGAAGAAGGTTTTTCCCTGACTGAATTGCAGGTCATTGTCGAATCTATGGCGGCAACGGCAAAAGCGGCCGGTGTGGATATTGTGACAGGCGATACCAAGGTAGTGCAGCGCGGGGCTGCAGATAAAATCTTTATCAATACGGCAGGTATTGGCGTGATCCCGTCCAATATCCAGTGGGGAGCTCAGCATATTCAAGCGGGGGATAAAGTGATTGTTAGCGGTACGTTGGGTGATCACGGCGCGACTATCTTAAACCTGCGCGAACAACTCGGGTTAGAAGCGGAGCTTTGCAGTGATTGTGCGGTATTAACGCCATTGATAGCTCCGCTGCGTGAAATTGACGGCATTCGGGCATTACGAGACGCAACTCGTGGTGGCGTAACGGCAATCTTACATGAATTTGCCCAAGCCAGTGGTTATGGAATTGCCGTAAATGAGGGGGATTTACCAGTTTCTTCTGCAGTTAGGGGCGTGTGCGAGCTATTGGGTTTAGAGCCGTTAAACTTTGCCAATGAAGGTAAACTAGTGATTGTGGTGAAACCTGAAGCGGAAAATGCAGTGCTTGCTGCACTACACCAACACCCATTAGGGAAAGATGCAGCCACGATTGGCTGTGTGACTGAGCAAAAACAAGTCAAATTAGTTGGGATCTTCGGTACATCAAGGTTATTAGATTTGCCTCACAGCGAGCCTTTACCCCGTATTTGTTAATTGAAAACGCCCTATAGATAAAACCTATAGGGCGTCCAAATTTATTAACGTCTTAACATGCCTTTATCGATGATAAATTCGATAATGGTCTCTAAGCCGACTTTTTTCTTTAAGTTAGTAAACACATAGGGCTTTACTGGTCGCATTCTTGCGGTATCGGCTTCCATCACTTCTAATGAAGCGCCGACATACGGAGCAAGGTCAATTTTGTTTATCACCAGTAAATCGGAATGGGTGATCCCTGGCCCACCTTTACGTGGAATTTTTTCGCCTTCAGCAACATCAATAACATAAATGGTTAAGTCTGCCAGCTCTGGGCTAAACGTCGCGCTGAGGTTATCGCCGCCGCTTTCCACAAATACGATATCAAGATTTTTATGGCGGATGGCTAACTCTTCAACTGCCGCTAAATTCATTGATGCATCTTCACGAATAGCGGTATGAGGGCAGCCGCCAGTTTCAACACCAATAATGCGGTCTGCATCTAGTGCTTCGGCACGGGTTAAAATTTTGGCATCTTCTTGGGTGTAAATATCATTGGTGACAACGGCAATTTGGTAAGTGTCGCGCATGGCTTTGCATAACACTTCTAATAATGCGGTTTTTCCTGAGCCGACCGGCCCACCGACACCAATTCTTAAGGGTTGATTATATTCTTGCATAGCATTTTCTCATGAACGAAAAAGTCGTGTGTATTGGGTTTCATGCCGACTACTGGCAATAATTTGTGCAGGTGTAAAACTACCAATATCGTCTATTGGCCAGATTGCCGATTGCGCAACCACCTCGGGTATGCGCTCAGCAAGGGTAAATAAAATATTTTGCCCCGCGCTTTGCCCTAAAGGGATAAGCTTAACACCTGACATCACCGTGTTTTCTAGCCAACCCCATGCATACGCGGTGCACAATTTTTCAACGTCAATTTGCCAATTTACCGCGGCGAGGGCGAAGGCCATTAGCTGGGTTTGTTTCACGCAGGTTTGCAGGTTAGCATCCAGTTCAATGCCTAGTTGAGGCAGCAACCGTGCAAAAGCAATTCCTCGTTGTCGCTCTTCTTGGCGTAGTTCTTTGGTTTCACGGCTGGCAATCATAAATTCACACCAATATTTCACCGCTTCAATATCACCAAGGGAAAGGGAAGTCTGAATTTGCCGTAAAACGGGAAGCTCTAATGTTGCAATGGCATGCGTCATTTGTGCGGTTAGCCAGCCTGCAAGGGTATCTGGTGTTGTTACCCAACCTCTTTCAATCGCCCATTCTAAGCCTTGTGAATAGGTAAACGAGCCAACAGGTAAAGAAGGACTAACTAACTGGTATAAGCGCAGATCTGCTAACATAGGCACACTCCCTGAACCTGATTAGTGATGGTGATCATCGTGGCCGTGATGGTGGTTATGACCACTGGATGAGCCGCCATAAGCCCCCGGTTCCGGTTGGTATTTTTCTAAACCGACACTAACCGTAGCACCTAACCCACGCGCCATATCATCTAACACATGGTCATGAAAATAACGGCACCAACCCGCTTCAATTTGCAAAGGAACATGGCGGTTGCCTAAGTGATAGCAAACGCGGGCGAGCAACAGAGCGTCATCGCTGTAAACGGTAGAAACTTGCTCTTTCGCGGCTTCGATTGTGACTAACTCACCGTCTTCAGTGGATAAAACGTCGCCTTCTTTCAGGATGGTTCCACGCGGCAAAAATAGCCCCGCTTCTTGCCCATCACTTAAGGTAACTTTTAAACGGCTTTTGGTGCGCTCATCCATGGTTAAGCACAGGGTTAATGCGCTTGGTGAATGGGGTTTTGGGGCAACCACTTTAATAAATTTTTTCATTTTCTGGCTCTTTTAATTAGGGGTCAGAATAAAAAGTAACGTTGTGCCATCGGTAACTCAGTCGCAGGTTCGCATACCAGTGGGATACCATCGGCTTTGACGATATAAGTTTGCGGGTCAAGTTCGATATGTGGCACATAACTGTTGTGCACCATAGAGGCTTTGCTAATATTTCGGCAGCCTTCAACTCGGCCTATTTGGCTCTGTAAGCCTAATTTTTCAGGAACACCTGCTTCAATACCTGCTTTTGACATAAAAATCATTGAGGTATGGTATTTCGCTTTACCTAACGCTCCAAACATCGGGCGGTAATGTACAGGCTGTGGTGTTGGGATTGCGGCGTTAATATCTCCCATTGGCGCATAGGCGACCATTCCCCCTTTCATAATTAGGGCGGGTTTGATGCCAAAAAATGCAGGGTCCCATAATACGATATCAGCTAACTTGCCTATTTCTATCGAACCGACTTCATGGGCGATACCGTGAGCGATAGCGGGGTTAATGGTGTATTTCGCCACATAACGTTTGATACGGTTATTATCGCTTTCTGGTGTGTCACCTTCTAAAGTTCCGCGCTGTAATTTCATTTTATGGGCGCACTGCCAAGTGCGAGTGATAACTTCACCAACGCGACCCATGGCTTGTGAGTCTGAAGACATCACAGAAATTGCGCCCATATCGTGCAAAATATCTTCCGCAGCAATGGTTTCACGGCGAATACGAGATTCCGCAAAAGCCACATCTTCAGGAATTGATGGGTCGAGATGGTGGCAAACCATTAACATATCCAAGTGCTCATCAACGGTATTGATGGTGTATGGCATCGTTGGGTTGGTCGATGCAGGCAGAATATTCGGTTCTCCGACGGATTTGATGACGTCAGGGGCATGGCCACCGCCAGCACCTTCTGTATGGAATACGTGGATCACTCGTCCTGCAATGGCCTTCACGGTTTCTTCATAAAAACCGCCTTCATTTAACGTATCTGAATGGATAGCCACTTGCACATCCATTTCATCAGCCACATTCAAACAGTTGTGAATAGCCATTGGGGTAGCGCCCCAGTCCTCGTGAATTTTTAAGCCAATGGCACCCGCTTCAATTTGTTCGCGAATCGCTTCGGGCCTACTGACGCAGCCTTTACCAAATAGCCCGACGTTGATAGGCAGTTCATCAACAGCTTCTAACATGCGGTACATATTCCAAATACCGGGGGTGACGGTAGTGGCATTAGTGCCAGCCACAGGGCCAGTTCCACCGCCTATAAAGGTGGTAACACCGGAAACAAGACCTTCTTCTGCTTGCTGTGGGCAAATAAAATGGATGTGGGTATCAACGCCACCCGCGGTGATAATTTTACCTTCGCCTGCAACCACTTCGGTACCGGGGCCGATAACGATATCGACATTGGGTTGAACATCAGGGTTACCTGCTTTACCAATCCCCGCAATACGGCCATTTTTGATCCCGATATCCGCTTTAACAATGCCCCAATGGTCTAAAATAATGGCGTTGGTGATTAGCACATCGACACACAGGTCACTGGTGACTTGGCTTTGGCCCATGCCGTCACGAATAACTTTACCGCCACCAAATTTGACCTCTTCACCATACGTGGTGAAATCTTTTTCGATCTCTAGAAATAATTCTGTATCAGCTAAGCGTAAACGGTCACCTGTTGTTGGACCAAACATATCTGCATACGCTTGACGAGAGATTGTTTTCATTATTAATTCTCACTCTCTAATTTACCCATGACTTTGCCATGGAAACCATATATTTCTCGCTTGCCGCTAAAAGCCACGAGTTCAACTGTGCGGCTTTGTCCTGGTTCAAAACGTACTGCCATGCCCGCAGGGATATTCAAACGAAAACCGAGTGTATTTTCGCGTTCAAATTTTAGGGCGTCGTTGACTTCATAAAAATGATAGTGAGAGCCAATTTGAATCGGGCGGTCACCATGGTTGGCAACTTGTATCGTTTGGGTTTCTCGGCCTGCATTTAGTTCGATATCACCCAAAGCGTGGTTGACTTTAATTTCACCGGGGATCATTTTGTTACCTATACAATCGGGTCGTGAATAGAAACCAGTTTTGTGCCATCAGGAAATGTACATTCCACTTGGATGTCTTTGATCATTTCTGGCACGCCTTCCATTACCTGCTCTGCGGTTAACAGGGTTCGGCCTTCGCTCATTAATTGGGCGACAGTTTTACCATCACGTGCGCCTTCCATAATCGAACAACTGATCAGCGCGACGGCTTCAGGGTAATTGAGCTTTAGCCCACGGGCTAAACGCCTTTCAGCAACGAGGCCTGCTGTAAAAAGCAATAATTTATCTTTTTCTCTTGGGGTTAATTCCATTTTTTGCTCCTAAAAAACGTTTAAGTTGCCCAAATACGCGGTGGTTCTGGGCAATAACCTAACCAATATTGTCTTGTTGCCTGCCAAATATGGGCAAAGCAAGCCATCATCGGCTCGGTTTGAGAACCTAATAACCGTAATACTAAAATGCCGTCTACATCAGTTAGCCCATATTCAAGCGGTCTCACTTCCGTAGAGAAAAACACGGCCAAACTCTCGTGAAGTTCAGCTTTTAACTCATCGCTGGCGGGGTAGATATACAAGGAGCCGACCATAGGAAATTCACGCATGACGGCTGATTGTTTTTGCGAACCTTCGATAAATATGGATTCCGCCAAGGTGAGTTTGTCATCAATATAAAACTGAAAGCGGCCCCGAATATCACCGTTGTCGAATTGTTCGTTTAATACTGGGCGCCCTAAACATTGGATTTCCCAGCCGACAAATTTTGATGAACTAGCGATTCGAACGTGGGTTTCTAAGCGAACTTGAGCCTCAGGGAAAAAAATATTTTCTTGAGGTAGCCATTCTAAGAACCCATTGGGCGCAACAGTTAATGTTTGTACTTGTCGCGCAACACCGCCCGCACTGCGATAAAATTTTGTCGCGCCGGGTGTGGTCAATAACGCATGGGCGTGTGGTTGAACATCAATATTAATAAGGAGTTTATCCCCCCCGACAACGCCACCGGGTGGATGAAGTAAATAGGTGTGTGCAATTCCTTGCTCGGGGTAGAATGGCCGCTGAACCATTAAAGGGCCGATATGTTGTTTATCCGTTAAGCGGGTGACGCCACGTTTTAGTTCATATCGTAAGAAGATTTCAGCTAACCAGCCTGATCCTGAAAAATCAGACATACTTTCTCCTGCAACTCAGTCAACTAAAAATACGCGAACATGTTTAGCTATACCCCAGCCAAAATTGGGTATTTGTGATGTAAAAGCTAATGCAAGTAGGGTAGGATGTGAATGAACGCCAAAAATCATTATTATTATGCAGTGTCGTAGGCTGCATGTGTATGCCGCGCGATTCTACACCTTATATCGAAAATTGCCTTTCAATTAAACAGCATTTTATTTAGAAAATATAACAACCATCAAAATAACAGTAAAAAATGAGCGTATATCTATATTGCGATTTCAACGCAACCGGACTATATTCTCAGCCGCACTGATATAGAGCTGATATGTTTTGTTTCATTACTTTATATCTATTCAACAATCCCTTTTCTTGGGAAGTCATTCTGACATTAACAGCAGTTTATAGAGATTATGGAATATAAATTCTTTCTTTCAGAAAGCCAGATGGTGTTAAAAGCGTTTTATATTGAAAGCGCGATGATAGCCATGCTAACTGGCGCGAAAGGAAATATCGTGATCAATGGCCAATCCATTGAAATTGAAAGCGATGTCACCTTAATTATTCCTAAATACAGCCAAGTTTCCTGCAATATTGTGTGTAATACCGTGAAGCAGCCGCTTGAGTTGCACACGCTGTCGATGTCAGCAGAAGAATTACAAGCGGTATTTTTATTACTGAAAACATTGATGAAGTCCGGTGCGCCTCTGACTAGCCACCAACCCATCTACCATATTTCTCCCCCAGAAACTGTGAGAGATAACTTTAGTTTGCTAAAACAATGCTTACCATTAAAAAAACAGAGTGCATCCCAAGAAGCATTGTTAATGAAACAGAGCCTATATTTTATTTTAATGGCGATATATCAAGAAGGTATCGATATTCTGAATCTTTTTCGTTTCAATTACGATGAACCGAAAAACCAAGCGATCACCCATTTGATAACCCAAGAACCGCAAAAAAAATGGCATTTAGACGATGTTGCGAAAGCGTTATTTACGACCCCTTCAACGTTGCGCCGCCATTTGAACCGCGAAGGGGTGTCTTTTCGCCAATTATTGTTAGATGTTCGCATGGGGATGGCATTGAATTATTTAACGTTTTCGAATTATTCTGTTTTTCAAATTAGTCATCGCTGCGGTTTTGGTAGCAATGCTTATTTTTGTGATGTCTTTAAGCGAAAATATAATATGACGCCTTCTCAGTTTCGGTTGCAATCAAGGCAGTCGAACGACCCTAATTTTATTACTAATTTGTCCTTGCGATCTAACCCAATTGAATTTGACAAAGAAATTGATGAGTAGTTGTTAAGATAGGTCAAATAACGACTTAATTTTGACGGTTTCTCTAATAAATTCGCTGTTCTATTGATGTAGCGCCTAGCAATCAGGGCATTAAATTTAATATAACTCATATTGGTTACTCTACACATAGCGAATATCTCACCGATAGCGACACCAATGAAAATAACGGCATTGGTGGTTTGAAATAAAAAATAAAACCTATCTATAGAGGGATGTATGATTAAAAATATCGTTGCAGCAATGTGCCTGATGGGGCTCACACTGCAAGCTCAAGCCGTGGAACCTACTCAATCACAAACCTTACGTTTAGCTATTGGTTCAGAGCCCACTGAAGGATTTGACCCTATGCTTGGGTGGAGCCATGGCAGCTATCTACTGTTGCATAGCCCATTATTGAAACAAAAGGCTGACCTCTCATGGCATAGCTATATGCTTGAAAGTTATCAACATAATGCCGATGGTAAACAGTGGACACTTAAGCTGAAAAAAGGCTTAAAATTTTCCGATGGCTCACCATTGACCGCCAAAGATGTGGTTTTTACTTATAACAATGCCGCGGCAAGTGGCGGTAAGGTGGACATGGGCAACTTTGCCAAAGCAGAAGAAGTTGACCCGCTAACCGTGAAGATCACGTTATCTTCCCCACAAAGTACCTTTGTTAATGTACTAGGTTCGCTAGGGATTGTTTGTGCAGATAAATATGATGCGAAAACCTATGCACATAACCCGATTGGCGCAGGCCCTTATCGCTTAGTCGCATTCCAGCCGGGGCAGCAATTGATTGTCGAGCAAAATCCGTATTATGCAGGGCCAAAAAATGACTTTGGTAAAATGGTCTTTGTCTTCCTTGATGAAGATGCGGCCTTTGCTGCGGCACAAAGCAATCAACTGGAAATCGTTCGTATCCCTGCCGCAGTAGCAGCGAATGTTAATGATGAGAAAAACATGAAATTGGTTGAGCGCTATAGCGTGGAAAACCGCGGTATCTCTTTCCCGATTCCACCCGCGGGTGAGAAAGATGCTCAAGGTAACCCTATCGGTAACGACATCACTTCTGATGTTGCTGTTCGTAAAGCGATTAACTATGCACTTGACCGTAAACTATTGGCAGAATCCGTATTGGAAGGCTTTGCCATACCGGCTTATACTGGCGTCGCAGGGCTGCCATGGAATAACCCAGACTCCGCTTTTAAAGATGGTGACCTTGAGAAAGCCAAATCTATTTTAGAAGAGGCAGGGTGGAAGCTGAATAAAGAAGGTCTACGTGAGAAAAATGGTAAAGTGGCGAAACTGACATTATGGTATGCCAGTGGTGATACCACACGTCGTGACCTTGCTCAGGCAATCCGTTCAAGCTTAAAACCGATTGGTATCGAAATGGATTTAAAATCGGGAAGTTGGGAAACCGTTGAGCTACAGATGCATGCTAACCCAACATTGTTTGGTTGGGGAAGCTTAGACCCGATGGAAATTGTCCATAATTACAGCAGCAAAGCAGCTGGTGTTGGTTTTTATAACCCCGGTTATTATAAAAATGCGGCAGTTGATGAACTAATCGAAAAAGCGTTAGCACAAGCTGACCAAGACGCAGCGATTCCATTATGGCAACAAGTGGATTGGAATGGTAACACGGGTGTTGGTATTAAAGGCGATGCCCCATGGGCTTGGTTGATGAACCTGCAACATATTTATTTACTGAATAATTGTGTTGATTTAGGGACTAGTGCCCCTGAAATTCATGGTTCTTGGTCAGTATTAAATAATGTCGATGAATGGGCGTGGACCTGTCAGTAATGCGAACCGCACTCGGGCTTTTATTGCGATTTATTTGTTTATTAACCGTAACGGCAGCGGGAATTTTTATCCTGCTGAGTTACTCGCCTATCGACCCAATAAAAGCCTATATTGGCAATGACTTACTGCATGTTCCCCCTGAGCAATATGCGCTAATTGCCGCGCGATGGGGGCTTGATCAGCCATTATGGGTACAGTTCTGGCGTTGGTTTTCACAAGTGTTACAGGGGGATTTTGGTTATTCCATGCTCTATAACACCCCAGTAATTCAAGTGATTGCTGACCGCCTTGCGCCTTCTTTAGCTCTACTTATTAGTTCTTGGCTGTTCTCTGGAGTTGTTGGTTTTGCGTTGGGTTTAGTGGCTGGGCGTTATTTAAACCGCTGGCCAGACAAACTCATCTCAACATTATGCTATTTACTGGCTTCAATTCCTGTTTTTTGGGTAGGTTTGCTGTTGTTGTCTTTGTTTGCGGTGACATTACAGTGGGCTCCGATATGCTGTGCTTGGCCGATAGGCTTGGATGAGCAAACGGCAACATTTTCACAGAAACTTCATCACCTAGTTTTACCTGTCATTGCGTTGGGTATGTTAGGCGTGGGTAATATCGCATTGCATACACGTGCCAAAGTTGTT
Organism: Providencia hangzhouensis; assembly: GCF_029193595.2. NCBI lineage: Bacteria > Pseudomonadati > Pseudomonadota > Gammaproteobacteria > Enterobacterales > Morganellaceae > Providencia > Providencia hangzhouensis. Next base: position 3,616,018 of record NZ_CP135052.1, on the reverse strand, counting down.
GAAGTGATGAGCAGTGAATTTATTCATTACGCACAGGCTCAAGGGGATAATGGTTGGTCGATGATTGGGTTTCATGTACTAAAACATGCTATTACCCCGGCAATTTGTTTACAGTTTGCTTCTATTGGTGAATTACTAAGTGGGGCATTATTAGCAGAAAAAGTATTTGCCTATCCAGGCTTAGGTCAGGCGACGATTGATGCAGGGTTGCGTGGAGATATTCCGTTATTGATGGGGATTGTCATGTTATGTGCCGCGATAATATTTTTTAGCAATACGGTAGCTGACAGCCTACTAAAAAAAGTGAATAAGGGAGTGATGAGAGCGTCATGACATATAACCCTAATCGCGCTTTATTTAAGTTAGCTTTTTCGTTGCTTTTGCTGGTTGTTGTCAGTATCTATGCGTTTGGTCTCTCCCTCAATGATATTGAAATGAATTTACTCGATAGGCGTTTGCCACCTTCGTGGGCGCATCTATTTGGTACAGATAATTTAGGGCGTGATTTATTTGCCAGAACCTTTCAAGGTGTGGCAACTAGCTTGCAAATCGGCCTTATGGCAGCGGTTACCAGTGGTTTTATTGCACTTGTCATGGCCGGTTTATCTTCAATAAGCAAAGTGATGGACTATGTAGTGCGTGGCGTTATTGATGCCATGTTGGCATTGCCACATCTTTTATTACTGGTATTGATTTGTTTTACGCTGGGTGGCGGAAAAATGGGGGTGATTTGGGCCGTTGCACTGACGCATTGGCCAAAATTAGCCTTAATTTTACGTTCGGAGTTACAACGAGTTAGCCAGTCAGATTATATTATGTTATCTCAACGTATTGGTAACAGTGCGTTTTACCGCTGGCGTTATCACTATTTACCGATGATTTTGCCTCAATGGATGGTAGGAACGTTGTTAATGTTTCCCCATGCGGTTTTACACAGTGCGGCGTTAAGTTTCTTAGGCTTTGGTTTATCGCCCCATGAGCCCTCACTGGGTATTTTATTGTCCGATGCATTGCGTTATCTCAGCACAGGAGCTTGGTGGCTGGTGGTTTTCCCAGGCATTGCCTTAGTTGGGCTAGTGTTATTATTTGACCAATTTGCTAAAGCCTTGCAGCAGCTTTGGTTGAAGGGGGCCGTATGTTGAGTCTTGATAATCTCACCGTGGATGTCGCGCAATTTCGTTGGTTAGGGCGCAAGCGTTGGGCTCCGTTACTACAAGGGATTTCATTGGATATTCGGCCCGGTGAGATGGTTGCACTGGTGGGTGGGAGCGGGGAAGGCAAGAGCTTGTTATTACAGAGTGTTTTGGGGTTACTTCCCCATAATATGCGCTGTCGTGGCGGTATTCACCTTAATGGTAAAAAACTGACCGAACAAAACAAAGCGCAGCACCGTGGTAATGTATTATGCTATATACCTCAAGGGGTTAGCGCACTTAATCCATTAATTCGTATCGGCCCACAATTAGAACGTGCCGCAGTGTTAAGTGGGCAGCATATTAAAATGCACGATGTTGCGCGGCACTTACAGCAATATAATTTGCAAAGCTCACTAGTGGATAGCTACCCAAACCAGTTATCCGGTGGAATGGCAAAGCGGGTACTCGCCAGCAGTGCGACACTCTCTTGCGCGCAATATATTTTAGCGGATGAAATTTCATCATGGCTGGATGATGACCATGCTACACAACTGCTCGAAAACATTAAATCGCTTTGCCACGATGGCCGAGGTGTTTTATGGGTCACCCATGATTTATCCATGGCTGTGCGTTTTGCTGACCGTATTGCCTTATTGCGTAACGGAGCGTTGGAAGAAGTGTTAAGCAGCCAAAAGCTACAACAAGGCGGCGGTGGAAAATGGCTGCAATCGTTGTGGAATGCGTTACCGGAACATCAATTTATGGCAAGTAAATGAGTATCACTGAACCTATTTTACAAGTAAATAATTTATGCATTGAACAAGGTGGGCAGCGGCTGTGGGATGGCTTTAGCTTATCACTGACTAGCGGTGAACGTCTTGGGATATCTGCGCCCAGTGGTTTTGGGAAAACCACGTTGGGCCGAGTATTAGCTCAGTGGCAAAAGGCATCCCAAGGAACCATTTTGTTTGAAGGGCAACCGTTACCTCAACAAGGTTATTGCCCAATTCAATTAGTCCCCCAACATCCCGAAAAAAGCTTTAACCCCTATCGCAAGGTGGGGGCGAGTTTATTTGATGCTTGGCAGCCAGAAACCCATTGGTTAGAGCGCTTTTCGATTAAACCTGCTTGGCTTGAAAGGCTTCCCAGTGAGTTATCGGGTGGTGAACTTGCTCGTATTGCGTTACTGCGAGCCCTTGACCCGCGAACGAAAATTTTAATTGCCGATGAAATCACCGCACAGTTAGACGCCAATTTGCAAAAAGAAATTTGGCAGTTGTTAGTGAAATTATCCGAAGAGCGACCACTCGCAATGGTTATTTTTAGCCATAACAAAGCGTTATTAGAGAAAGTGTGTAGCCGTATTTGGGGAGTTAGCAAAACCTAGATGAAGTTCGTGTATTGACAAAAATATTTTTTTATTAATAATTGTCCCGTGTCCTAGGACGTGAGACGAGGCGGAATTTAGAATATGAAAAGTCAAGATATACTGATTCTTTTAAAAATAATTTCGATGCATATCGATTTGAATCGTCAGAATTTCGATAGTGATACTTTTCATTTATATGAAAGTAAAGTTGATTGGGGGGATATGTTTGAGAGGCAGGATGCTTCGGGAGAGTCATCCGCGGATTTTTCTTTAGCTTATGTTGATGATGATGTTTTAGTCGTCGTAGAGGATGAGGATGAATGGACAGAAAAAGGGCTAAAGCCTAGTTATAATGAGGAAAGCGCGATTAAAAGCCGTTTTTCTGTCAGAAATCTTGAGTTTTTGACAGGAATTAGTAAGTCACAAATCAGTTTAGGCTTAAATCGTATGTACGATGTTGGTCTAGCGAAGCCAGATAGAAGATTAGCGATTCCCAAGGTGAATACTAAGGCTTTATTTGATTTTATTGCTTTTGGAATCAAGTATGTTTTTCCTGCAAAGGAAGGTGAGCTGACGAGGGGGATTGCAACGTCAATAGCAGCTCCTGTATTAAAAGGAAAACTAATGACATCAGGAGAATTTCCTCTTGTATGGCCAGATCCAAGAGGAAAGACAAAAGGATTTGCTATTGAGCCATTACATTCTAATATTATTCGTGCAGTTCAATTAGATAGTAGGCTGTATGCAATGTTAGCTTTAGTTGATGCGGTTAGGATTGGCAGACCGAGAGAGCACAATCTATCCTTAGAAAAACTAAAAATCATTTTTGAGGAAGTTAAATGAGCGAGAAGGTTAACTTACAAAAAAGTATGTTACTGGTGGTTGCAGATGCATTAGGTGAAGAGCTATTAGCTCAAGTTGTTTTTGTTGGCGGTTGTACTACAGGCTTGTTAGTCACTGATGAATATACCAAAGAGCAAATTAGATATACTGATGATGTTGACTTGGTGGTCGATATAGTTGGTTATGCTAAGTGGAGCCAATTACAAGAAAAGTTGAGAGAACGAGGGTTCAGGGAAGATCCTTTTGATGATGTTATCTGCCGAATGTTAATTGGTGAATTCAAAGTTGACTTTATGCCTGTAGACCAAAATGTATTAGGTTTTAGTAATCGCTGGTACAAAGAAGCTGTAGAAATGGCATGCCAATATCAATTAACTCAGAATGTCACTATAAATTTAATTCGGCCTGAATATTTTATTGCCACAAAATTAGAGGCGTATCTAGGTAGAGGGAATGGTGATTTATTAAGTAGTCGAGATATTGAAGATATTTTAAATATTTTCGATGGAAGAGAAAGTATTGTTGAAGAGATCTCTCAGTCAAATACAGCATTAAAAGAATATATTTCAAATAATTTAGCTTTATTGATTCATGAATATGATTTTGAAATGGCAGTACAGAGCACTAGCCAAGGAGTTCGTTCACGAGAAGATATTATTTTTGAAAGATTAACCCAATGCATCAAACATTAACGCGAACAGCTAAAGAGCTCTCATGGTTATTTGCAACTCAAATGGGTGCTGATAGAAAACAAAATAAAGATTTATATGCGTTAATTGACCGAGGTAATTTTAATTTGGTGATTGCTTTTGACGTTTCAACGTCATCTCCAGCTACTACTGAAATGGCTAAATTCTTCTTTGAGATAGTTATTCAAGAATTAAATTCAATAGAGCAGAGCCACTTAACTGAAAATATCGTTGATCATATTTTACAGCTTGGATTTAAAGGAACTAAAGCTAAATATAAAATTGGGAAGGCGAGCTTATTAGTTATTGGAACTTTTAATTCGGGGGAATCTGTTTTTTGTTTTCATACGGGAGATATTCGTTTAGGTAACTGGAAAAAAGATAAATCGATAAATTGGCTTACTAATGTTCATACTGGTGCTAATCCACTCGGCGAACCTTTTGTACAAAGTATGTTGAAGGATGAAAATAGAAAAATAGTCACTCGATGTTTTAATTTACAAAAAGCATTTTTACTTGATTATAAAGAAGTCACTGAGGTGGATTGTCGGCTAATTATTGCAACAGATGGTTTTTGGGCTGAATGTGATAATGAAAAGCAACAAGCCATTATTGAAGGAAGTGAATTTTCAGTTCAAGATGACTTATCTGTATTGGTTTTAACGTGGGATCGTGATGATAAATTGCCATGTAATCAAAATGGGCTATTGATACTTTGATACCCACAGTAACTTAAAGTGCCACTTGGCTAATTACATGTGTGATTAGCCTGAAAACGAAGTTCACTCTAGGCATTTTTGACAAATGTCATAGGGATATCTAAACCCATCCTCTATTTTAAACCCCTTAAATGAAAATGATAACCATTACTGTTATTGGGGTGAATATATGTCTTATCGTTTAAAACGGCACCAATTGGCGCATTGTATTGCACTCACTTTAGGTATAGGAACTTTGGCGACACCAATTGGGTTCGCTGCACCAGCAATGACATCGGACAAACTGATCGTCACGTCTTCAACAAGTCAAAGCCGTTTGTCACCGAGTGAACAGCAAGAAAAAGGCAAGCTTGAAAAAGTGGCTGGCGGAACAAATTTAGTTGTTATCGAAAAAGAGACTCGCCTTGCGACCTTACAAGATGCTCTTGATTATCAGCCTGGGCTTGTGATTCAAAATTTCTTTGGTGGTATTGATCAGCCGCGTTTGAATATTCGTGGGTCTGGAGTACAAAGCGCACCGCTTGCTCGTGGTGTATTGCTGCTCCAAGATGGCTTACCCGCGACGGATGCTGACGGCAGTTTTCACATCAGCACCTTAGAAATGCGTGATGCGCGGATGGTGAGTGTACGCCGCGGCGCAAATAGCCTTAACCCACAAAGTAATAGTTTGGGAGGTGAATTGGATGTGCTCTCTTACACGGGTCGAAACGAGCAAGGCCGCCTACGTTATGAGTACGGCTCCCATGGTCGCGAAGGGTTACAAACGGCATTTGGTGGCGTTTCTGACGATGGGGTATTTGATGGTCGTGTTAATTTCACTTATGACCATTTTGATGGCTATCGCAAACACTCTGCTTCTCAACGTAAAACGTTACGCAGCAACTTTGGTTATGTGACTAATAACTTTGAAAACCGAACTTGGTTGAGTTGGACAGATTTGCGCTTTGACGTTGCGGGGCCTGTTTCTGAAGAGGTACTCAATAATAACCCTACAGATGTGTACCCGATGGTGTGGCTACGTGACCCACACCGTAATGTTGAGCAATTCCGAGTGGCTAACCGCTCAGACTGGCAAGTGGATAACCAAGCGATTGGCGCTGGAGTTTGGCACATTCGTACTCATGATAATTTTACTACTCCCGCTTACTACCGTTTTAGCCGCAGCCACAGTGAAGGGCTACAATTCACCTATAATATTGAAACTGAACCCGTGACATACCGTACGGCACTTGCATGGGACCAAATGACCTTGCAGACTGAATTAATGCAAAACCGTAAAGGGACACCGGCAGACAAAACAAGAATAGGCAAATATGATGGCCGAGCTGAAAACCTCTATGGCAGTGTGGGGGTAGACTTACATATTACACCAACAGTGACAGTTAACTTAGATGTCAAAGGTACGCATGCACGCCGTGACGTAGAAAAACGGCAAAGTCATTTGTCGTTAGACCAAAGTTGGACATTTTGGACACCAAAAGCGGGGGTTATTTGGCGCCCAACGGAAAGCCAGCGCTACTTTGCTAATATCAGTGCGAGTGAAGAACCTGCAACATTTTGGGAAATTATTAACTCTAGCAATGGAAAACTGACGAAACTCTCACCACAAAAAGCCATTACTTATGAAATTGGTGGAGAAGGGGATGTCACTGATGGGTTGAAATGGAACCTTGCGCTGTACCGCAGTCAAATTAAAGATGAGTATATTACCACTTATGACAGTGCAGGGACGGTTGTTGGCGTGTTTAATTATGCCGCGAAAACCCGTCATCAAGGCTTAGAAGCTGGGCTGACAGGACGTGTTGGCGCAGGGCCGGGGGATATCAATTACCGAGTTTCATGGACTTATAATGATTTCCGTTTTATGGGGGGAGAGTATAACGGCAACTATATCGCAGGTATTCCTCGCAATATTGTCGCTGCCGAGGTGTTATATGAAATTGGGGATTGGAGCTTCGGGCCAAACATTCATTGGGCGCCAACGGATATGGCTGTTGATCACCAAAACAATCTTGATATTCAAAAACGTAAACATTACGCCGTATTAGGGCTTAAAGGTAGCTATAAACCAACAGAGCAGTGGTCTGTGTATTTATCGATGGATAATTTAACGGATGAACGTTATGCGACAACATCAGTTGCTAATCAGACCGTCACAGCAAAAGATAGCACCTTGTTCCCCGGTATGGGCTTTAATGTGAATGGTGGTGTAACCTATAACTTCTAATAATGAATAAACGCATTAATACTCGTTAATGCGTTATTCTTAAAATGGGCGCTGTGCAGAAATAGATAATTTCGTTAAGTAGTTTTCATTATGGATATGCACAGTGTCTTTCTCGATATCAATAAACCCTTTTTGCCGCCACCCAGAAACTAACCGACTGAGTGTTTCGTAACGTATGCCTAATTTAGCCGCGAGCTGGCCCCGAGATAAAGGCAAAACAATATTTGAAGTCAGTTGCTTATGCTTTAAATCGAGAATATAGGCCGCTAGCCGTTGTTCAGCAGAACTCGAAGTTAGCCAGTCGATATGGTTAATGTTCTCATATAGTTTGCTACTAAAACGCCTTAGCAGTTTCTCCATAATTTGCGGGCAGGCATGGCATAGTCGTAAAATATCGCGTTTATCAAGTAGCAAAGCTTCACCGTCGGTTTTTGCCCGTAAACTCATGGGATAACGGTTGTGAGGCATAAAAACGGCTGCGATGGCAACAATTTCCCCCGTACAAAACAAACCAAAAATTTTTTCTTCACCCAAATAGGTGTGGCGATACACTTCCATTTGCCCGCTGATCATCAAGGGGCAATGCTTAAATGGTTCCCCTTCATGGTTCAGAATTTCACCACTTTTAAAGCGAATATGGCCACAATTTTCCAGCAGTAATGCCAGTTTCTCATCTTCTACCCCATTAAACAGTAAGCACGATTTAAGGGCATTGAGTGATTGTGCATGGGGGAAAACGTTTTTGACAAATGTCATAGGTCATCCTCTTACGCCGTCTTAGAATGGCTTAAGTATAAATGATAATCATACACATTATCAATTGAGATGTTAGCAGAGAGCTGAATAACCCTATGATAAACAATGCTTTTAGACTCGCCGCCGTTTTTCTAACTTTTGGTGGAATAGCCAATGTATATGCATCACAAGCTGTTGATTTCACAGATATGTCAGGTGATAAAATTCATTTATCAGCCCCTGCAAAACGTATTGTCGTGATCCCAATCCCTGCCGCTTCGATGTTAGTTGGCATGGATGAAAGCAGTGAAAAATTAGTCGGAATGCATCCTTTTGCAAAGGTTGCTGCGCGAGATGGCATGCTAAGCCAAATGTTTTCTCCTGTTCTACAAGTGAATTCAAATGTGGTGGGTAACAATTTTACGCCAAACATTGAAGCATTACTTAATGTGGAGCCCGATTTAGTGTGGCAATGGGGTCATCGAGGGGATGATATTATTTCCCCTATGCGTGATGCAGGGCTGACTGTTGCTACGTTAGATTATGGGCAAGAACGCTATACGCAAGAGTGGGTTCGCCTAATGGGACAAACACTTGGCCACAATGATAAAGCACAGAAGATGATCCAGTGGCGCCAAGAAGTTGTCGATACACTCTCAGCAACTACCGCTGAAATACCAGAAGCGCAGCAGCCCCGAGTCCTGTATTTATCCCATTTTAACCAGAGTATTCAAACATTTGGCTCAACATCACACAACAATGCAGATTTTGCACTGGCGGGTGGGGTGAGCTTAAACCGTGACCTCACTGGGCCAAGAACCCTCAATATTGAGCAAATTCTGGTTTGGGACCCTGACATTATTCTATTAGGTAATTTCGAAGAAGGGTTATCGCCAGCTGATGTTTACCGCAACCCTATGCTAAGTGAAGTCACCGCCGTGAAAAACCAGCGTGTGTATAAGCTCCCTATTGGTGGTTTTATCTGGGATGCACCAAACCAAGAAACACCACTGTACTGGCAATGGTTATCGATGATTTTTCACCCAGAAACGATGAAAGTGCCATTGCGTGAGGAAATTCGCCTTAGATATCAGCAACTTTATGGCTATGACGTGTCAGATGAGCAAATTGACGGAATTTTGCAAATAGAGATGAACAAAAGTAGCCAACACTACCTTTCTTTAATGGGGGAACCGCATGCGTAAGCCCCAATATCTTTGGTTCGTTTTTGCCATTTGCTTATTGTTGACTTTTGTTTTGGCCCTAAGCTGTGGGCGTTACCCAGTTTCGTTTTCCGCGGTTTGGCATATTCTCTATGACACTATTTTTGGTAATGAAATGATGGGGAACTATAGCCGAACGGAACAAAATGTGGTGCTGAATGTGCGCTTACCGCGTGTTCTGATAGCAGGAACGGCAGGGGCTGGGCTGGCGGTTGCGGGGGCTGCTTTGCAAGGTATTTTCCGCAACCCATTAGTTGGGCCGCAAATTATTGGTGTTTCATCAGGGGCTGCATTGGGTGGCGCGCTAGCTATTTTATTATTTTCTTCTTTGTTGGTCACCATTTCATTGGCTTTCATCGGTGGGTTGCTAGCTATCGTGCTGGTTTTCTTATTGGGTTTGAATCGCCAAGGCAGCCAGCTATTAATGTTAATCCTTGCGGGGGTGATTATTAATGCTTTTTTTGCTGCATTAATTTCGTTAATTACCTATTTTGCAGACCCAAATAACACGTTACAAACCATTGTTTTTTGGCTTATGGGCAGCTTTGCCAGTGCGTCTTACCTCAAACTCAATATTGTTTTTCCGGTTGTGCTGGTCTGTGTCTTGGTCATTTTTGCGTTGCGTTTTCGTATCAATGTGCTGTCCCTTGGGGAAGAAAATGCACAAGCTTTAGGGATGAAAATTAATAGAACCCGCTGGGCTGTGTTACTCAGCGTAACCTTGATCACCAGTGCGACAGTGGCGGTATCCGGTACCATCGGCTGGGTAGGGCTGATTGTTCCACATATTGCTCGGCTAATGGTAGGGCATGATCACCGGATATTACTGCCTGCCAGTGCGGTCATTGGTGGGATTTATATGGTAGCTGTCGACACCTTTGCACGCAGTATGACGAATGCAGAAATTCCATTAAGTGTGATCACCGCACTGATCGGTGCCCCTATTTTTGCACTACTGATCCACACATTGAATAAAAAGGTGGCCGATTTATGATCCAAGTTGAACACCTTAATTTCAAAATAGCCCAACGCCAATTATTTACGAATGTTAGTTTTCGGCAACCAAAGGGCAGTATTGGCGCGATTTTAGGGCCAAATGGCCGCGGAAAAACAACTTTATTAAAACTACTACTCGGCGTACAAAAAGGATCAACAGGCAATATTTCCCTAAATGCCCCCGTTGCTTATGTTCCACAGCTTAGTGGTTCACTGTTTCATTACTCTGTTCGCACTATGGTGAGTCTCGGGCGTATTCGTCATTTACCTTGGTATGCCTCACCCAATGAAAAAGATAACCAAATTGTAGAGCAGTGTTTAGCGTACTTAGGCATAAGCAAATTTGCTGACCAACCCTTTAACTGCCTCAGTGGAGGGGAAAAACAAATGGTCATGATTGCGAGGGCATTAGCCAGCGAACCAGAAATTCTGATTCTTGACGAACCGACATCCGCATTGGACCTTGCCAACCAAGACAGTGTGCTCAGCGTCTTACGTGACTTAGCCATACATCGCGGAATGACTATCTTATTCACGAGTCATTATCCACAGCATGCGCTGCATATCGCTGATTATTCACTGTTGTTATTTAACGGCAGCGGTTGTTTATTTGGTGAAACTGAACAAATTTTAACGGAAGAAAACCTGACACAACTGTACCAATTACCCGTCGCAATTACGCCAATGGATTATCAAGGCCGGCAGACCCAAGGGGTCATTCCGCTATTTAGATAACTGAATGAAAACGATTGAATTAAGGAATATTAAACGATGAGCAATAACACAATAACACCTTCAGAAGCGCTGATTATCAATCAGTTAATTAATTATACTGAACAAGGTATTGCAAGCCGCGTATTAGCGAAAAATGGCGGGGGAAATATCACCTTATTTGCTTTTGATAAAGGCCAAGCGCTGTCTGAACACAGCGCCCCTTTTGATGCGATTGTGATGGTTGTTGAAGGGAGCTTACAACTTACCATCGAAGGAAAGCCAGTAATGGCTAAACCGGGGGAAGTTGTCAGAATGCCTGCTAATATTCCTCATGCGGTAGATGCGCTTGAGCCCGCAAAAATGCTGTTAGTTATGTTACGTGAGCCTGAAACGGCTTGTACACATTAACTTGGAGGTGAAAATGGACCAATCATTTACCGCCCACGAAGCAGGGCACAAATTTCTAGCACGCTTGGGGAAAAAACGTTTACGCCCAGGGGGAAAAGAAGCAACCGAATGGTTACTTAGCCAATCAGGGTTACACAAGAACAGCCAAGTTCTTGAAGTCGCGTGTAATATGGGAACCACTGCCATTGAAATTGCCTCCCAATTCCATTGTCATATTACGGGTATTGATATGGACAAGCAGGCGCTCGTACAAGCACAAAAGAATGTTGCGAATAAAGGGCTAACAGATTTAGTGACAATCCAAATGGCGGATGCATCAAAACTACCGTTTGAGGACAACAGTTTTGATGTGGTTATTAATGAAGCCATGCTAACCATGTACGGCGATAAAGCGAAAGCGAAGCTATTGCAGGAGTATTATCGAGTACTAAAACCGAGTGGCTGTTTATTAACCCATGATATTGCATTTAAGGATGCCCAAGCTGTTCAAAGTGTGGTTTCCCAAATGCAGCAAGCGATTAATGTTAAAGCACAGCCATTACCTGAAGCGCAATGGATAGAATTATTTCAACAAGCGGGCTTCCAGCAAGTGTTATCTCACACTGGGCCAATGACGTTGCTATCACCAAAAGGGTTGATTTACGATGAAGGTATTTTGGGTGCCCTAAAGATTATCCGTAATGCATTGAAGAAAGAAAATCGTCCCCAATTTTTGCGTATGTTCCGTCATTTTCGGCAAAATCGTGGAAAGTTGAATTATATTGCAGTCGTTAGCGTGAAGTAATTAATAGGAAGATCTTGCGCAAGGATGCGTGACTAGTACTGAATAACCTTTCATTATCTGTTGTTAATAATAATAATTCTTATATTTATCTTGATTCTTAGTTACTGTTGATAATAATTATTTGATAAAATAATAAACAGTAATTTAGTTATGCATTGTGATTTATTTTTTAGATTCAATAACAGCAATTCTAATAATGTAAAGGTTTAATTTAATGAAAATAAAGCATTTTTTTATTATCTCTCCTTGCTTTCTCCCTTTTATTTCCCCCTCCGTATTTGGCGCCGATAAAAAAGAAGAGTCCATAACCGTATCTGCTACACGTGGTTATAAAACCGTTTCAGAAATGGCACAAACCACATGGGTGATTGATAATGCTGAAATTGAGCAGCAAGCTGAAGGTGGAAAAGAATTAAAAGATATTTTAGCGCAGCTTATTCCAGGAATGAGTGTCAGTGGCCAAGGGCGGACAAACTATGGCATGAATATGCGTGGCCGTTCAATGATTGTGATGGTGGATGGAGTACGCCTTAACTCTTCTCGTAGTGATAGTCGCCAATTAGATTCTATCGATCCTTTTAATATTAATCATATCGAAGTTATTTCAGGCGCAACGGCGATGTACGGTGGTGGTAGCAGTGGTGGCTTGATTAATATTGTGACGAAAAAAGGCCAAGAAGAAAAACAAGTTTCCCTGCAATTAGGTGGAAAAACAGGCTTTAACAGTGGTAAAGATCACGATGAAAATATTGCTGCAGCAGTAAGTGGTGGTAATGAGAACGCTCACGGACGTGTTTCTGTTGCTTATCAACGCTATGGCGGTTGGTATGATGGCAAAGGTAATGCGATTAATATTGATAATACCCAAACAGGGCTGCAATTTTCTGATCGTTTGGATGTGATGGCGTCAGGTACTATCAAAATCGATGAAAAACAACAGGTTCAAGCTGTTTATCAGCATTATAAAAGTGAGTCTGATGGTAAACACGGCCTCTATTTAGGAAAAAATTTTTCCGCGGTTAAAGGGCAAGGTGAAGCTTATAACAGCAGCAAATTAAGTTCTGACCGTTTGCCGGGAACTGAGCGTAATTTGCTCAATTTACAATATTCAAATGCAGATGTATTTGGGCAGGATTTTGTTGCACAAGTTTATTATCGTGATGAATCACAAAAGTTTTATCCTTTCCCAACCCTTACAGGCAAAGATGTTACAAGTATCAGCTCATCGGATCAAAAAACCAATTTTTATGGAACTAAGCTGACGTTCAATAGCCAACCTATCGATGAATTAACGTTAACTTATGGTGTGGATGCAGAGCATGAGCAATTTCGTGCGAACCAAATGTTTTTTGATTTAGATAAAGCGAAAGAATCCGGGGGAATGGACTTAACTAAAGCTTTCCAAATTGGCCGCTATCCAAGCTATACCACGACGAATATGGCGACATTTTTACAAAGTAGTTATGACATTACGCCAATGTTCACGTTAAGCGGTGGTGTACGTTATCAGTACACAGAAAATAAAGTCGATGATTTTATTGGTTATGCACAGCAAGAAGCGATTGCTAACGGAAAAGGTAAATCAGCAGATGCAGTACCGGGTGGGAAAACGGATTACAACAACTTACTGTTTAACGCAGGGCTGCTGGTTAACTTAACCGAAGAGCAACAAACATGGTTTAATTTCTCTCAAGGCTTTGAAATTCCTGATATTGCTAAGTATTACGGAACAGGTGATTATGCGAAGACCCCAGATGCCAATGGCCACTATCATCTCAATAAAAGTGTTAACATTAATGATACCAAGGTAAAAGGAATTAAGGTTAACTCTTTCGAGTTAGGATGGCGTTACACAGGGGAAAACTTACGCACACAAGTTGCTACCTATTATTCTTTGTCTGATAGAAGCTATGGCATTAATAAAGATGACATGACCATCTATATGAAAACCGATAAACGCCGTATCTATGGGGTAGAAGGTGCGGTGGATTACTTCTTTGCTGACTCAGATTGGAGTGTTGGAAGTAACTTCAATCTACAAAAATCAGAAACTAAAGTGGATGGTAGTTGGGAAAAATGGAGCGTTGATTTCGCGAGCCCATCAAAAGTGAATGCCTATATTGGTTGGGAGCCGAATGACTGGGCGCTACGCTTACAAAGCCAGCAAACGTTCAATTTAACGGATGCGGCTGGTAAGAAACTCGATGGTTATAATACCGTTGATTTATTAGGAAGTTATATGCTACCAGTGGGTAAAGTTAGCTTTGCTGTCGAAAACCTGCTGGATAAAAATTACTCCACAATTTGGGGACAGCGGGCACAAAGCTTATATAGCCCTAAATATGGCGCTGCAAACCTGTACGATTATAAAGGCCGTGGCCGAACTTTTGCCCTTAATTACAGTGTGACTTTCTAATTTGATATTTTAACTAATGATAAGCCACTGTACAGTGGCTTTATTCATACCAACCTATTTAAATTTAAGGTAAAAGATTTTCCATGAAATTATTTCTCACAGGATTATTGTGCTTACTAAGCTTTTGGGGGCAGGCAAAAACGCCAACGGTGATTACCGACTTACAAGGTCGTGAAGTCACAGTTAATCTTCCCGTTGAAAAATTATTTTTGGTGGATAGTCGTGATATTTTGCCAGTGGATATTGCTGCGGGTAAAAGTGGGATATCTCGTATTGCGGGTTGGAGTGATTCGCTTACGCAGTACGCGCCAGATTTAAAACAAGCTTATTTCAGTGTGTTGCCTGAATTAGACAAAATTCCAACCTTAAAGAAAACTCGTGAAGCGGGTCTTCAAGTTGAAAAATTGATCGAATTAATGCCTGATGTGGTAATTATGCATAAGGCTAATTATGGTGCGATGCGTGATAGCCAAATTTTACCGCAACTTGAAGCCGCCGGTATTCAAGTTATTTTTATTGATTTTCGAATGGATATCGCGAAAAACACGCCGAAAAGTATTTTATTATTAGGGAAATTATTAGGAACACAAGAAAGAGCTGAACAGTTTGCGAAACTGTATCAAGAAAAATTAGATGCGATTGAAAGCCAATTAGCTCAGCCATTTCCAACTGTTTTGATTGAAGCGAATGCAGGGTTATTTAGCGATAATTGTTGTCAACTTTATGGTCGTTCAGGTTACGGTTCTTTAGCGGCCCTGGCAGGTGGAAATAATCTAGTTGCAGATAGCTTTCCTGCAAAAGGGGCTGAAAGTTCCATTGAGAATATTATTACATTAAACCCAGAATATTATTTACTGACAGGCGCCGATTGGCACAACTTTAATCGTCGTTCGCTCGCAGTAAGCTTAGGATATAATGCAAATAAAGCTAACGTGCAGAAGCAGTTATCAGTATTAATGGATAGACAAGGGATCTCATCATTAACGGCAGTTAAAGAAAAGCGCGTTATGGCGATTTACCATAATTTTTACAACAATCCGATGAATATATTTGCCATTGAAGCTATGGCTAAATTTATGCATCCAGAACGATTTAGCGCATTAAATCCAGAACAAAACTTAGTCGAATTCCAAAATCAATTTACAGAGATCCGAGAAACTGGCGTGTTTTGGGTGAGTTTATAAAAATAGGGCTGCTAACTTTTTGTTGGTAATAGAAACTAACAAAAAGTTAGGTCGCTAATTTGTCTCTGCATAGCTTCCCATTTATCAATAAACTCTCTGAAACCCTTTGTTCTATCATATCTCCCAGTTTTTTTATAAACTGGGAGTATTGCTATGTTAGTCATGGCAACTAAAAATTTGTTAGCTAGAATCAAGAGATAGATCACAAATTGCTCAAATCTTGATTGAGTCTCCATTATTATCTAACTAATATTTAGTTAGGCTTAAAATAAGTTTGGTAGAAGATGAAAATTATTCAAGACAACTTTGAAATGTTATTGGCAGTTATGAAAGGAATTGCGGGCCAATTTGGCGACAATTGTGAAGTGGTATTACATGACCATAGCAAAGGGTTAGAAAGTAGTATTGTTGCAATTATTAATGGCCATGTTACGAAACGAAAGGTGGGAGACCCAAGTAGTAATTTAGGGCTTGAGGTACTGCGTGGGACAGATGTTGATGGCGACAAATACAATTATTTTACCCAAACCAAAGATGGGAAAATGTTGCGTTCAACTTCAATTTATTTACGTGATGAAACTGGCAAAGTTTCTGGGGCGCTTTGTATTAATCAAGATATCTCAGAATTTATTGCCGCAGAAAAAGCCATTCAAGGTATTACACAACGTAATAGTATTGAGCAAGATACGGTTAAGGAAGTTTTTGTCACGGACGTCAATGAAATTTTAGATCACCTTATTCAAGAATGCATGCAGGTTATCAAAGTCCCTGTCATCAATATGGGTAAAAAAGAAAAAATGGATGCAATTAAATTCTTTGATGATAGAGGTGCTTTCTTAATCAAAAAAGCAGGTGAGAAAATCTGTGAGTTTTTAAATATTTCCAAATATACCCTTTATACCTATTTAGCGGAATTAAAAGGGGAAGACAATAATGAAGAATAAGAGAGGTTTTTATGCCAATAACGCCTTACGTTGCTTTAGACTTACAGCAACTTGAAAAAAATGTCAGAGGCATGACAGGCAAGCTAACACAGCAAGGTATTGAACACTGGCCGCATATAAAAACACATAAATCAGTAGAATTAGCGAAATTTGAGATCGCCTGTGGTGCAAAAGGAATTACATGTGCCACATTGCAAGAAGCGACGGTTATGGCGAAAGGCGGAATTGATCATATTCTGCTTGCTTACCCAATGATTGGTGAACAAAAATGTCAGCAATTTATTGAGTTAGCTAAAAAAATAAAATTAAGAACGATTATTGATAGCCTACAAGGAGCTGAACAATTATCAGCAGCAGCAAAGCAAGAAAACCAAATTATTGAGGTCTATATTGCTGTTGATTATGGTGCTCACCGGGAAGGTATTCAATTAGATGACTTAGAGCCATTTGCACTGGCAATACAAAAATTACCTAATTTGAAAATTATTGGTGTATTTACTTATGCAGGAACAATATACCAATACCGAACCGAGCCTGAAATACGTAAAGCGGCAAAAGCAGAAGCAGATCTTTTATTATCTTGCCAAGAACGGTTAGAAAAATTGGGTATTACAGCGCCTCGGACATCTGGCGGGTCAACACTATCTTCATTCTATGCTGATGAATTAAAAGGGATTACAGAGTCACGGGCTGGGAACTTTATTTTTGGAGATATGAATGCTATCTATGGTGGTATTTATACGCCTGAAGATTGCGCTTTAACAATAAGAACAACTGTTGTGAGTATTCCTATTGAGGGGTATGCAACAGTAGATGCAGGGACAAAAACATTAACTTCTGACCAATCTGCAGAACCAGGCTTTGGTTATATAGTGGAAGACCCAAATATAAAACTAGTTAAATTAAATGAAGAACATGGCTATCTTCGCTATGACCCAAAACAAATTAAATTAAATATTGGTGATGTATTAAATATTATACCGAATCACAGTTGTGTCATTCCTAATTTAACAAACAAAATATATGCATTAAATAATAATGAAATAGGCCATATTATTACACCAGACGCACGATATTAAATATCGGAGAATAAAATGTATAAATTAAATGAACAGCAACAACATGAGTTGCTAGAGCTTCTTTGTGCCTTAATTCGGCATAAATCCGAAAACCCGCCAGGGGAAGAACAACAAGTTGCTGAATTTATATATCATTATTTTAAACAAGAAAATATTGATGTTGAAATGCAAGAGGTAGCTCCTGGTCGTCCAAATGTTATTGCACATTTAAAAGGTTCAGGAAAAGGTAAACATTTATTATTTAACGGTCATATAGATGTTGTGCCTTGTGGCTGTGGTTGGAGTACCGAGCCATTCGACCCTGTGATTAAAGATGGAAAGGTTTTTGGGAGAGGGGCTGCAGATATGAAATCTGGTGTTGCTGCAATGATGTATACGGCAACATTATTAAAACGTAATCAAGATACATTTTCAGGTAATTTAACTTTAGTATTTAATGTGGATGAGGAGAGAATTAATCTTGGCATGCTGCATTATATTAAAGATGGAATTTCTGCAGATTATGCCATTATTGGTGAGCCAACTTCTCTTGGTGTATGCATCGCACATAAAGGCGTTAGCCGCTATAATTTAAGTACTAAAGGCACTGCAGGCCATGCAGCAAAAACTCGTTATCCTGATAGTGCAATTTCTAAGATGTCTAAAATACTACCTGCTATAGAACAACATCGCGCTTCTGTTGAGGAAATTAGTCATCCACTATTAGGTAGTGCTTCAATGATTATAACCACTATTAATGGTGGCACAGCTCCGAATATTGTTCCTCAGCATTGTGATATTGAAATAGATAGAAGACTCGTTCCAGGGGAAGAAAAACAAGAAATAGAAGCGAGATTACATCAAGCTATCGCGCAATATAATAAAGGTGAAGAGATAGATTATCACTTAGACAATTACTTATTTATTCCCGCTTCAGATATCCCAGCGGATCACGAATTAACTAAAGTTGCATTAGATACAGTGAGCCGTTTCACAGAAAAAACAGCGCTACCTGAAATATTTGAAGCGACATGTGAGGCGCCTTTTTTCTCGGTTACCAGCCAGATCCCTACACTTATTATGGGGCCTGGGGGACTAGCTCAAGCTCATGTTAAAGATGAGTTTGTTGAAATAAAAGAGTTATATCTTGCGGCTGAAATTTATTATGACATGGCAAATACATTGCTGAATAAATAGGAAAATTGAATGAATATTGAGAAGAAATTAGAAGAAAAAGGAATTAAACTTGCCACACCAGAGGCACCAAAGTTTTCATATGTATCTATTAAGCAGTATGGTGATTTACTTTATACATCAGGCCATGATTGTCAAAAAGATGGAGTATTAATTTATAGTGGTACATTAGGTAAAGAATTAACAGTCGAGCAAGGCCAAGAAGCAGCAAAACAGTGTATTGTTAATATATTTTCCTCGTTAAAAGCCTATTTAGGAGATTTAGATAAAATTGATGAATGTATAAAATTATTGGGCTTTGTACAAAGCACTGATGATTTTAAAAACCAGCCACAAGTCATGAATGGAGCTTCAGATTTTTTAATTGAAATACTCGGTGATAAAGGTAAGCATGCACGTTCAGCAATAGGTACGAATACATTGCCTTTTGATACGCCAGTGGAAATAGAATTAATATTAAAGCTAAAGTCGTAAATAATAGATAACAACTAAAGATTATTAATAAAATAAATCTGCGGAGTAAATATTATTCCGCAGGGTCCTGTTACGTCTTAAAGGTACTTAATTATGTCACTACATGCGAGTAAAAGACTAAAGCGCTGGCAGCTTATTGCGCTTACATTTTTGTTGATAGCAGGTATCATTAACTTTTTAGATAGAGCATCACTCTCTATTGCTAACTCTACAATAAGTAAAGAATTAGGATTTAGTGCAACCCAAATGGGATTACTGTTATCAGTATTTTCATTTGGTTATGCGTTATGCCAATTACCTATAGGTATGGTAATGGAGCGCTTTGGAGTTAAAAAGATTTATGGCTTTGGTTTGTTCTTATGGTCGTTAGCACAAACGGTTACAGGGCTATTATCTTCATTTACCCATTTAATTATTGCGCGAGTTATTTTAGGTATTGGTGAAGCCCCACATTTACCTACAGGCGTTAAAGTCGTTAATGATTGGTATAATATTCGTGAACGAGGGTTACCTATGGGGATTGTTAATATGTCCTCTACGTTAGCTCAAGCGCTGGCTCCACCTTTGCTCATTGCATTAATGTTAGCTTTTGGCTGGCGTACAATGTTTATTATTATCGGTATTAGTGGGATTATTCTGTCTATACTTTGGTTTATTTTCTATCGTAATCGTGAACAATTAGAATTAACAGATGATGAATTAAACTATTTAAATGACGGAGCTCCACCATCTTCAACGAATAAAGTTTCTTTCAAAGAATGGGCATCATTATTTAAACAACGTTCTTTATGGGGAATGATTATTGGGTTTAATGGTGTGGGTTATATGGTTTGGCTATATCTAACATGGTTGCCCGCTTATCTTGAAAACTCCAGAGGTTTAAGTCTAGAAAAAACTGGCTGGGTTGCCGCAATACCCTTTTTATTTGGTGCGCTTGGAATGCTCGTAAATGGTGTTGTTGCAGACTATGTGGTGAAACGTGGTGCTGACAAAATGAAAAGCCGTAAATGGATGATTTGCTTAGGCTTATTATTTGCTGCCATATTTACACTACCTGCTGCTTATACTGACAGCACATTTTCAGCTGTTGCTTGTATTAGTATGGCCTTGTTTTCTATTCACTTTGCAGGGACTTCTGCTTGGGGATTGATTTTAGTTTCAGTGCCTTCTCGTTTAATTACCTCAGTGAGTGGTATTCAAAATTTCGGTGGTTTTATTGGAGGGTCATTTGCTCCGATTATTACCGGTATTATTATTGACCAAACACATTCATTTACCTTAGCCCTTGTTGTTTGTGCAACGGTCGCATTCCTTGCATCATTGGTTTATTTCTTCTTTGTTAATGAACCAATTAAAGACCCTGCAGAGATGGAAGTAAAAGTAGTATAGTTAAATTTTATGGCCACTTTTTATAAGTGGCTTTTCTATAAAAAACAAATCTTATATTGATGCTCTAATTAGGTCATTGTTTGTAATTGATTGTTTTTATTGTCTGTTATTCGATTTTTTAATTCAGTATAAATTTAATCATCAAAATTGGAATATGTAATTCTCATAAATAATATGCTAATAATAACCAGCCACATGATTATATGTTTTTAATTTTCCAAAGGAGTTTAAAATGAGAAAGGTTATTATATCTAGTGTATTATTTGCTGTATCTACAATTTCATTTAACTCAATGGCAGCTGACAAAAATACGGTTACACCTGAGAATATGACTTGCCAGCAATTTATTAATTTAGATCCTCAAAGCTGGGCACCTGTTGCGTTATGGGTAACAAACCAAGAAACGCAATTTAAAGGTGGAGATTATGTTGCGCTAACAGAGCAAAGTGTTGCTGAGGTCCCTCAGATTGTTGAGTTTTGTAAGAAAAAACCGGAAGGCACTCTGCAAGATTATTTAGCATCTAAGAAATAATGCTAACTATTATGCCATGGAGGGCATAATAGCCATTAACAATGAGAAAAATGAGTTTTTATACTGTGGTAGATTAGAAACTACACTTTAGAAACATTGAATCGATATATCTTTATTTATTTACAGCTAATTTATCGACTAAAAAATCGATAAATGCACGTGTCTTAGCCGGTAAAACAAAAGTATTTGGATAAAGTAATTGAATATTTTGTTTCGGTAAACGGTATTCGGGTAACACATGAACTAAACGCTCATGCTGCAAGTCGTCGTCAACCATCCAAGCAGGGCAGATAGCAATACCTAAAGAGGCTAGCACCATATGGTGAATAACGGCCGCAGAATTAGACTCATATTGGCTTTTAATTAAAGGTAAGTAATATTTTTCATTTTTTGAATTCTGTAAAAAATATTGAGGATCTTGCCAGTTTAATAGCGCATGGTTAATCCATGGGACATTTGCTAAATCAGTGAGTTGTTTGATTGGGTATTTTTTTAGAAATTCAGGAGTGGAGACTAAGTAAATCTCATATTCACCCAGTTTTTTCATTTTAAGAGATGAATTTTTTAAATTACCTAATCGAATAGATAAATCGAGTTTTTCTGTGATCAGGTCATCTAATGATGAGTTAAATGAATATTGTAACCTTAACTTAGGATAAAGGCGGCAAAATTCAGGGAGTAGCGGCAAAATAAAACGTTGGCCAAATTCACTCGTTGATGAAAAACGTAGCAAACCAGCAATATTCGTTCCTAAATTTTGGCTTTTTTCGAATGCTTCATTTATTTGATTTTGAATACGTTTAAAGTCGTCATAAAAATGTTTTCCTACCTCTGTTAATGCAATATTTCGCGTGTTTCGTGTTAGCAAGCTTACATTAAGCTGACCTTCTAATTGTTTGATATCGACACTAACCATAGAGCGACTTAGCCCTAAAATATCTGCGGCTTTAGTGAATGAACCCGAATCAACAACCTGTAGAAAACTGATAATCTTTTTAAGGTTTCTTTGCATAATGATAAAGATTGTTCTTTTTTATTAAACAATCATGTTACCTCCCTTGTATCGACAAAGAAAGTACTTAAACCTATTCTTTGCCACCGGAGGAAGCCCATGACTTATCGATACAAAATTGCCACAGTATTTTTACTCGGTTTCTTTATTGATTGTATTAATATTTTTATGTCAGCGATAGCATTGCCTGACATTGCTGCATCATTTTCAGCAAGCCAATCTCAAGTGGCTTGGGTTGCCAATGCCTATATTTTAGGTTTAGTTCTGGTGATGCCAATCAGCTTATGGTTAGCAGGTAGGTTAGGTAACCAAAAATTACTGTGTTATTCCATGCTACTTTTTTCTATTGCAGCTTGGCTCAGTGGAAGCAGTGATTCAATATATAGCTTAATTTTTTGGCGCTTTATCCAAGGGGCTGCGGGAGGGTTATTAATTCCGGTAGGTCAGGCGTTAGTTTTTGCATTATTTCCAAATAATGATCGTCAGCGTATATCAACATTGATTATGACAGTCGCGTTAATTGCTCCCGCATTTTCACCTACAATTGGCGGCCTAATTATTGATTCTTTGTCTTGGCATTGGGTCTTTTATTCTAATTTACCTTTCTCATTACTAACGGCAGTACTCGCTTGGATATGGATAAAAAATGATGGGAAAAAAATAAGAGAAAAGCCAGATATTTTGGGGCTAATAATGGTGAGTTTAAGTTTGTTAAGCCTATTATTATCATTTTCTTTTTATAATGATTATCACAATTTACTATTGGCTTTGGCGAGCTTTTTTACTTCTGTATTCGTATTTATTGTTTACCTTAAATATGCCCAAAAATGTCGAGAACCTATTTTAAATTTTCAGTTATTGAAAAATAGCAATCTGCGTAATGCTTTTATTGTTTACTATGCTGTTCCCGGTATTTTTACGGGAGTTAATTTACTCAATATTTTTAATCTACAAGAGAACATGGGGTTCAGTGCAGCAAAAACCGGGCTATTTATGGTGCTATATGCATTGGGGGCGGTAATATCAATGTTAACTGGTGGACGTCTTTACTTACAGATAGGAAAAAAACGATTATTTATTATTGGTATTACATTACATAGCCTTGGTATTTTTCTGCTTTATTGGGTCTCATCTTCCAGCCAGCTCAGTTTATTGATAATTGCTTATTTATTGATGGGGATGGGTGGAGGGTTGAGCGCCAATACTGCACAAATTAGCTCGTTGATGGATTTCAAAGACAAAGATTTACTTCAAGGTAGCGTGTTATGGAATATTAATCGACAAGTCGCATTTAGTGTTGGTGCAGTCGTATTTATTTCTATATTTAGCTTAATGACTTTCTCGAGTGATTTATTACGTTATCAACTTACGTTTCTTATTGCATCAATACTCGGGTTACTTTCATTAATTTCAGTGATCAAGGAAAAATAAATGAGTGAAACAATGGAAAGAGCGCAGCAAAGCGTGGTGGATTTACATATTCTTATTGAGGATATTTTTACAGGGCGTCGTGGTAATAAAAGTTTGGCGCCGTTATTAGCCAGCTTCGATGACAACTTCAAAATGGTTACCACACAAGGCCATTGTATTGGATTAAATGCAGTGACTCAGTTATTTAGTCAGAATGTAGGGGCTAGAACATCATTTTCTACAGAGTGTATTAATCTGATTCCATTGCGCGAAGACAATGGCTATTGCTGGGTTCAGTATCAAGAAAAACAGCAAATAAATGGTATTGAGTCGTTAAGAATTTCGACTGCATGTATCAGGGTCGAACCCGAAAAGTGTGTTTGGGTTTATTTGCATGAAACACCGGTAGTGTAGCTTTCCATGGTTTTAGTGACCATAAAAAAACACCTGCCGGAGCAGGTGTTTTTAGATATAAATAAATCAATTATTCGTCAAGGAAGCTGCGCAGAACTTCTGAGCGGCTTGGGTGACGTAATTTACGTAACGCTTTCGCTTCGATCTGACGGATACGCTCACGGGTAACATCAAACTGTTTACCAACTTCCTCAAGGGTGTGGTCAGTATTCATGTCGATACCAAAACGCATGCGTAGCACTTTTGCTTCACGGGCGGTTAAGCCTGCTAACACTTCGTGAGTTGCAGAGCGTAAGCTTTCTGACGTTGCTGAGTCTAAAGGCAGCTCTAAAGTTGTATCTTCAATAAAATCACCTAAATGTGAATCTTCATCATCACCGATAGGGGTTTCCATAGAGATAGGTTCTTTAGCAATCTTCAGTACTTTACGAATTTTATCTTCCGGCATTAGCATGCGTTCTGCCAGTTCTTCTGGCGATGGCTCACGGCCCATTTCTTGCAGCATTTGGCGAGAGATACGGTTCAGTTTGTTGATAGTTTCAATCATGTGAACCGGGATACGAATAGTACGTGCTTGGTCTGCAATTGAACGCGTGATAGCTTGACGGATCCACCAAGTTGCATAAGTTGAGAACTTATAACCACGGCGATATTCAAACTTATCAACGGCTTTCATCAGACCGATGTTACCTTCTTGAATCAGGTCAAGGAACTGCAAGCCACGGTTGGTGTATTTCTTAGCGATAGAAATTACCAGACGTAAGTTTGCTTCAACCATCTCTTTCTTCGCACGGCGTGCTTTCGCTTCACCGATAGACATACGACGGTTGATATCTTTAACTTGTTCGATAGTCAGACCCGTTTCTTCTTCAATTTGACGCAGTCTTTGTAGGCAACGCAGAATTTCTTCTTCAACTTCAAGTAGTTTTTCTGACCAAGGCTTGTTCATTGCTTTTGCAGCAGTTAACCAAGTTTCACTGGTCTCATTACCACTGAATAAAGTAATGAAGTTTTTCTTCGGCATCTTGCACTGCTCAACACATAGTTTCATGATGGTACGCTCTTGTAAGCGAACTCTGTCCATCATTTCACGCATGTTATTGACCAGATAGTCAAATTGCTTAGGAACTAAACGGAATTCTTTAAATACTTCGGAAAGCTGCTCAATAGCGGCAGCCGTTTTTGCATCACTACGGCCATATTGTTTAATATGTTGACGCGTTTTTTCATATTGCTCACGAAGATCAGAGAATTTTTGACGTGCTAATTCAGGATCGATGCTGTTATCGTCATCGCTATCGCTGTCATCACCGTCTTCATCTTCTTCGTCTTCGTCATCGTCTTTATCAAGCTCTTCTTGTGGTAATTCAGAGCCAACGTGAGTCGCTGTTGGTGCAAGATCTTCTTCCGCGTTAGGGTCAACAAAGCCAGTAATTAAATCAGATAAACGGCTTTCTCCTGCTTCAACACGGTCATATTGCTCAAGAAGATAAGTGATAGCCTCAGGATATTCAGCAACAGAGCACTGAACCTGATTAATACCATCCTCGATACGTTTTGCAATGTCGATTTCGCCTTCTCGAGTGAGAAGCTCGACGGTTCCCATTTCACGCATATACATGCGAACAGGATCGGTTGTACGGCCGATTTCACTTTCAACACTGGACAGCACTTGTGCAGCGGCTTCTGCTGCATCTTCATCAGTATCGGAAGTATTTTCAGCCAAAATTAAATCATCGGCATCAGGTGCTTCTTCCATGACCTGGATGCCCATGTCATTAATCATCTGAATGATATCTTCGATTTGATCTGAATCGACGATATCTTCCGGCAGATGGTCGTTGACCTCAGCATAGGTTAAGTAACCTTGCTCTTTACCCTTGGTTACGAGTAGCTTAAGCTGCGACTGCGGGTTTTGCTCCATAAGACGGTATCCACACTTCTGAGTATTTAGATTGGTGTCGGTCGGCGAAACATTCGGCCAACAAGAACATACAAAGGGAATATTTATTATTCGCTACGCCCTTTATTTTCGTAGCATTTTACAGGCATTTGCCTTGTGTTTATCGGCACTTAAGCCGTTTAAAATATTAATTCTGTTTTGGGTTAGATTATGTTTTCACTCTGGAAAGAGTGATTAAGCGGACTTCTTCGCGCTCTTCTGGGGTCAGCCCTTCAGTTCGTTCTTTTGCTATCAAATAGTCGAAACGTTCGTCGAGTGCGCTATTAAATAGATGGTTTAAGGCATCTATAAAAGTATTTTCCGCTATCTCCTCTATTTCTATATCGTTCCACGTTGCCAGTTTTTCAAGCTGTTTCGCAAATTTATTATCACGATAACGCTCTAGCAACTGCCCAGTTGACATTCCGGGGGTGGAACGGCAGACATCGACCAATTCCTGAAATAGAGAAAGCCCCGGCATTTGAATATGGGCAATTCCCTCTAATGAGGGAACAAGCTCCGAAAAGTTCGGATTCTGTACCAACAGCGCGATAAGTATTCGCATTGTGGTTGGTTTTAATTTGGGAGCCTGATAGTTAACTTGTTCTGTGCTCTCTCTATCAATCATAGCAAGAACTTGAGAAATATCCGGTATACCAATAAAATTTCCTAGCTCTTGTGCCATATAAAGGCGCAGCGTTTCACCAGGTATTTGCTTAATCAAAGGGATAGCCAGTTTACTAAATTTTGCTTTCCCTTCTTGCGTTTTTAAATCTACCTGTGGCACAAGTGAATCAAATAAAAAAGCAGAAAGGGTTTGAGCATCCTTCATGCGTTGCTCAAAAGCGTCTTTGCCTTCTTTACGTACTAATGAATCAGGGTCTTCGCCGTCTGGTAAAAACATAAAACGCAATTGACGGCCGTCCGTCAGATAAGGTAGGGCTGTTTCAAGTGCTCGCCATGCCGCTTCTCGGCCAGCGCGGTCACCATCATAGCAACAAATAACCGTATCTGTTGAACGATAAAGTAACTGAATATGTTCTGAGGTTGTTGATGTACCCAGTGAAGCAACCGCATAGCGGATATCGTACTGAGCAAGTGCAACAACGTCCATATAACCTTCAACTACCAGTAATTTTGATAATTCATTACTGTTTTGTGTTGCTTCATAAAGGCCAAATAACTGGCGACCTTTATGGAAAATATCGGTTTCAGGGGAGTTCAAGTATTTAGGAAGAGCATCTCCTAATACGCGTCCACCGAAGGCAATCACACGACCGCGCCTATCCCGAATTGGGAACATGACACGCTCTCTAAAGCGGTCATAGACTCGGCCATTATCATTTGTCACTAACATGCCAGCATCATCAAGCTGTTTGCGACTTTCTGGGTTTACAGCAAACTTTTTGAGCAAGTTGTCCCAGCCCGCAGGGGCGAAGCCAATCGAAAAATGCTCTATAATTTCAGTGCTTAAACCACGTTGGCTTAAATAATCTTTCGCTTTATTAGCAGAAGGATGACTTAAGGCAGCACAGTAAAATTGATTAATTTTTTCCATCAACTGATATAAATTTTGCCGTTGATGAAGTTCTATTTGGCTTGAACCCGTTCCTTTTTCATATGGGACATCAAGGCCGTGTAGTGCAGATAATTCTTCGATAGCTTCGACAAAATCGAGTTTGTCATAATTCATCAAAAAATCGATGGCATTGCCATGCGCACCACAACCAAAACAGTAATAAAATTGCCTTTCACCATTTACAGTAAAAGAAGGCGTTTTTTCATTATGGAACGG
This sequence comes from Providencia hangzhouensis, assembly GCF_029193595.2. Taxonomy (NCBI): domain Bacteria; kingdom Pseudomonadati; phylum Pseudomonadota; class Gammaproteobacteria; order Enterobacterales; family Morganellaceae; genus Providencia; species Providencia hangzhouensis. The sequence goes on along the minus strand of NZ_CP135052.1, from coordinate 3,588,411 downwards.
ACAACAAGCGTGATGGTTTTTACCCTGTTTTTTTAACGGGACTTTTGCATCGACTAAATCAATGATGTCGGTTCTTGCTAACAAGTCATTGATAAATGAACGCGGAATTCGTCCAGCCATAAGCCTCTTTTTCGCCTGTTGATGAACGATAATAAGCCGCGCTTCCTTGTGGAAAGCACGGCCTTTAACTGCTTAGCTATTTACTACTACAAAAACTGAGTGACTACGAGAGAAACTAAAGTTTTGTATTAGCTATCGTCTGCAATGAATGCGGCTTTCACCGCAAACAATTAGTACAGACGAGTACGGCGTGCGTTTTCGCGAGCCAGTTTCTTAGCGTGACGCTTTACAGCTGATGCTTTAGCGCGTTTACGTTCAGTCGTTGGTTTTTCATAGAATTCACGACGACGAACTTCAGCTAAAACACCTGCTTTTTCACAGGAACGTTTGAAACGACGCAGTGCAACGTCGAATGGCTCGTTTTCACGTACTTTAATTACCGGCATGTGCCTCTCACCTCAATAGAAATCGGTTTGTTGCTGGTACTGATTCACCAGCCTTCATTTAAAATGGTGCGGAATTTTACTTCAATGAGTACGGGTTTGTAAAGTGCCGTATAAAATTGAATCACACAAGATTACCTGATTAGCAGTTCATTTGATGAAAAAGCAAACAAAACCAGATAATAATGAGAATTAGCCACACGAAATTTTTTATTACAGGGGACTGATTATAGACTATACAGTCAGGAAAGTCAGCCTTTTGACAACATTAATTACGCGATTGAACGAAAATAGTGATAGACTTGCGGTTATGCAATAAACAAGGGTAGTGCAATGCGTGTTTTAGGTATCGAAACCTCTTGCGATGAAACTGGTATCGCAATCTATGATGATGAGCGTGGCTTATTAGCCAATCAATTATACAGCCAAATTAAAGTTCATGCAGACTATGGTGGTGTCGTGCCTGAATTGGCTTCACGTGATCATATTCGTAAAACAGTGCCGTTAATTCAAGCGGCGTTGAAAGAAGCCAATTTAACCAGTGAAGACATCGACGCTGTAGCTTACACTGCGGGCCCTGGTTTGGTGGGGGCTTTAATGGTTGGTGCAACTGTTGGGCGTTCATTAGCTTTTGCATGGAATGTTCCTGCCGTGGCCGTTCACCATATGGAAGGCCATTTATTGGCACCGATGTTAGAAGAGAAAAGCCCTGAATTCCCTTTTGTTGCGTTACTGGTTTCAGGTGGGCATACCCAGCTTATCAGTGTGACGGGAATTGGTGAGTATGAGCTACTTGGCGAGTCCATCGATGACGCGGCAGGTGAAGCGTTTGATAAGACAGCTAAATTATTAGGCTTAGACTACCCTGGAGGCCCTGTGTTATCTCGAATGGCAGAGCAAGGCACAGCAGGTCGTTTTGTTTTTCCTCGTCCAATGACCGACAGACCAGGGCTGGATTTCAGCTTCTCAGGGTTAAAAACCTTTGCAGCCAATACTATTCGTGAAAATGCGGATGACGACCAAACCCGTGCAGATATTGCGAGAGCCTTTGAAGATGCGGTGGTAGATACGCTTGCGATTAAATGCAAACGTGCATTGGAGCAAACTGGTTTTAAACGCTTGGTGATGGCCGGCGGCGTTAGTGCTAATCGAGCTCTCAGAGCTAAAATGGAAGACGTTCTCAAACAGCGCGGTGGTGAAGTTTTTTATGCGCGCCCTGAGTTTTGTACAGATAACGGTGCGATGATTGCGTTAGCGGGGCTTATTCGTCTTAAAGGTGGAACAACGGCAGGGCTTGGTGTAACAGTTCGCCCGCGCTGGCCTTTGGCTGAATTACCACCCTTAGAAAAATAATCATTGTTAATGAATTCATATTTTTTGTAAAAAGGGCTGGATGACAGCCCTTTTGCTATTCAATTAGATATTAATGTAAAACAACAACAGCATCTTCAAGTCGGCTTGAGCGTGCTTTTACCATCGTTGATGTCTCTGTGCTTTGCTCTACCAGTAATGTACTTTGTTGTGTGATGGTTTCGAGCTCACTGACTGCTTGGGTAATGTCGGCGATACCAGCCGCTTGTTCAGAGGTCGCTTGGCTAATATGGGTGATCAATTGAGTGACGTTTTGTATTTGGTCAACAATTTCCTTCATGGTATCTCCTGCCGTATGGACTTGATTTTTTCCTGAATTGACTTTCTTTTCACAATCATTAATTAATTCGCGAATATCATTCACTGCGCTTGCACTGCGGCTTGCAAGGCTACGGACCTCATTGGCAACCACAGCAAAGCCTTTCCCTTGTTCACCTGCACGCGCGGCTTCTACCGCCGCATTTAACGCGAGTATATTAGTTTGAAATGCGATGTCTTTAATCACATCAGTGATGGAATTGATTTTGCTGGTACTACTGACAATTTCATTCATGGTATCAACAACAGCTTCCATCATTGCGCCCCCACTGACTGCGGTTTCGCTGGTGGTATTGGAAAGTTGATCAACTTGAATAGTATTATCGGCATTCATTTTTACAGAAACGGACATTTGGTTCATTGTCGCAACGGTTTGTTGCATGTATCCGACGGTTCTCTGAGTATGTGTTTCTAATTCATGACAGTCAGAAACCAAAGATTCACTGCCTTTGCGAACGTTATCAACTTGTTCGGAGACATCTTTGATTAACCAGCGGCAGATTAACCCCAGTTGCCCAATAGAACGTAATACTAAGCCAATTTCATCTGTGCGCTGCATATGGTTAACGCTATGTCGATTTCCTCGTGCAATACCAAGTGCTTGTTTGGTGATGTCTTCCAATGGCGCTGCTAGCATTTTTTCAAATACCACATTACCGATCAGTAACGTGATAAATGTACAGGCACTCATCATCATAAGAGGTGCGATTGGCTGGGGAATGAAGCTTGCCATGATGAGCCAAAGAATAAATAACAAACTCATGATTAGCCGGATACGCGAACGCGTTGAATATGTTGAAAAGTGAAATGGCATTTTTTTAGAAAGCACAATTCCCTTAAAAATTTTTCGTTGGCTTTTATTTTCATTCATTGCGTCATAGATGGGTTCTACCGTAGCAATTTCTTCACGTGTTGCGCGTGTCCGAATAGACATATAGCCTGTAATAGCCCCTTTTCGTTCCATTGGAATGATATTGGCTCGAACCCAGTAATGGTCGCCATTTTTGCGACGATTTTTCACAATACCAGTCCAAGGTTCTCCTTTTTTAAGTGTTGCCCACATGTCGGCAAAAGCTTCCTTGGGCATATCCGGATGGCGGATAATATTGTGTGGACGTGTTAATAACTCATCTAATTCATAACCACTAACCTGTACAAAGAAATCATTAGCGTGGACAATATTTCCTTGCAAATCGCTGGTTGTCATCAAGGTGATATTTTCATCTAATACATATTCGTTTTGAGTGATATAAGGGGTTCTGCTCATTATAAATACCATTATTATTGTTTAATTTTCCTTTTATATAGTCGACAGCTTTTAAATATTCCTTAGTAATAAATTTGCAATTATTTAACTTTTTTTTAAAAGTGTGCGCTGGTTATGGCAAAAATGTAACGTAGCACAAATTGCTATCAGTACAGTTTTAAGGAGAGATATCGAACGGTTGTTATTGGGGGAGTTTTTGGAAATTTTAAACAAGGCAAATAGCATAAAAAAAGAGCTGAAATCAGCTCTTCTTAGGAAAAATCATATTAACGATATTAACGATTAGTCATCTAGTTCTTGTTCTTTGGTTTCTTGGGCTATTTCTTTATTGGTTTTTTGCTTTTTGTTTTTTAGTTTTTGCCAAATACGGCTTTCTTGACCGCGCCAAAGGCGTTGTATATTACCGTGATGGCGAACTAACACTAAACAAGACAGCATGGCGACAGGGAAGGTAAATTCAGGTTTAAACCACCAAACATAGAAGGGGGCAAGTAAGGCGCTGACAATCGCGCCGAGTGATGAGTAACCACTAAGCAATACCGTAAGTAACCATGTCCCTGCGACTAAACCAGAAAGATCCCAACCAATAGCAGCAATTGAACCAAATGCGGTTGCTACCCCTTTTCCGCCTTTGAAACGAAAGAAAATGGGATATATATGCCCAAGACAGGCTGCAATTGCAACAAAGCCAAGATAGAATGGCTGCACATTTAAATAATAAGCAAGCCAAACTGGTATCATCCCTTTTAATACGTCACAAATGAGTACTCCGGCAGCGGCTGCTTTACCGCCTACACGTAATACGTTAGTTGCACCAGGGTTACCAGAGCCGTGTTGACGGGGGTCGGGTAGTCTCGCCAAACGGCAGATCAGTATCGCACTCGAAACTGAGCCACAAAGATAGGCGAAGATTATCATGCCAAGCGCGGTTGCACTCATAGCTAACTCCAAAAACGGTTAAGGCCATAAATTCACTTCAGTCTTGGATAATACGCATATTTTTGCTGAAGTGGTATCAATTCAGTACATAAATGAGAAAATGACGTGATGGATATCGTATTTATTGAGCAATTATCAGTCATCACCACGATTGGTGTATATGACTGGGAACAAGATATTGAACAGAAACTCGTGCTCGATATCGAAATGGGATGGGATAACAAACGCGCGTCTATGAGCGATAATGTAGAATATTGCCTAGATTATGCCAAAGTTAGTCAGGCTATCCTAGCTCATGTAGGGAATAACAAGTTTGGGTTAGTAGAACGTGTTGCTGAAGAAGTTGCACAGTTATTGATGACACAGTTTGCTAGCCCATGGGTTCGTATTAAGGTGGCTAAGCCGGGAGCCGTGGCGCGAGCCAAGCAGGTTGGGGTTATTATAGAAAGAGGCATGAAAACCGCTTAAATGATGACTGGCGGTGTTTAGCCGCCAGTTTTATGGTCGTTAGATGATTTGTTGCTGCTGCCAATCTGTTACCGCTTCAATGCGTTGTTTTGTAAGTTCTTGGCGAATTTCAGGGCCTTTAAATCCCTGTTCAACGATAGGTTTGACATCAACCGCTTGTGCGATAGTAAAAGCCTGCTTGAAATATATCCCTTGTGGGTACGTTTGCTGTTCGAGCCCTAACCGGCCTCTTGCATCCGCTTCACTGATTAAACTCAGTTGTTCAATACGTTCTGGTTTACGCCAGCTATCAAGCCCATCAAAAATCGCAATTAGCTCATTAGCAGGTAATTTATTGATAACATGAATTTTATCATGATAGCGTGCCGCTAGACGGGCTAAGTCACGAGCCGTAGTGGGTACTTTTAATCTTGCGCAGAGAGTTTCTATTAATGGAATACCTGCCTCACCGTGGTTTGGATGACTCGGCCAAATATCAGGCGGTGTCAGCGCTTTACCTAAATCATGGCATAAGGCAGCAAAGCGAATATCCACATTATTAGATAGCTCGGCAATCACTTTCATTACCATTAGAGTGTGGATACCCGTATCAATTTCAGGGTGCCATTTTTCAGGGGCAGGAACACCAAATAACGCATCAACTTCAGGAAAAAGTACAGCTAAAGCACCACATTGGCGTAAAACATCAAAATACACCTGTGGGGAATTTGATTTCAGCGCTTTTTCTGTTTCCGTCCAAACGCGCTCAGCGGTGAGGTGAGATAATTCCCCTGTAGCGGCCATTGTTTGCATCAAGGTTAATGTTTCTGGTGCGATAGTAAAACCATGCTCAAAGTAGCGAGCAGCAAAACGAGCAACCCGCAAGACCCGTAAAGGGTCTTCAGAAAATGCATCAGAAACATGGCGTAAAACACGGCTCTTGAGGTCTTTCACGCCTTGGTATGGGTCAACAATTTCACCTGATTCACTTTGTGCTATCGCGTTAATTGTCAGATCGCGACGTAGCAAATCATCTTCAATGGTCACATCAGGTGCGCTATAGCAGCTAAAACCAGTATAGCCCGCACCAATTTTACGCTCTGTTCGGGCTAAAGCGTATTCTTCATGGGTCTTTGGGTGCAAGAAAACCGGAAAATCCTTTCCTACTTGTTGAAAACCTTGAGATAGCATTGCCTCGGGGGTTGTACCAACCACCACGTAGTCTCTATCTGAAATAGGTAGTCCAAGAAGTTGGTCACGCACTGCGCCACCCACGAGATAGACTTTCATTTGAATGGCCTCAATTACATCCAACCATCATTACGTTTTTTACGACGCGGAATAATGTGCGGTAAAATCAAACCTAAAATTAAGCCAACACCGGCAACACCACCGCCATACATAAACCATTGTAAGATTAATTCGCGACGGCGATCATCTAAGTTGACCTCTGCAATCTCTAGCTTTTTACCGGATTTGATCAACTCATTTTTTAATTTTTCATTTTCGGCTTTTAGCTGGCTGACGATATTGTCATTATCAGCCACTTTTTGCTGCATATCTGCAGTTCGTGTATTCCACGTACTGTCGATATTGTCGAGTTGTTGACGTAGCTTTTGATTCTCAGCTTCAAGTTCTGGAATGCGCGTTTTCATGCTTGGAGTATTGCTGAGTTGGTTAACAGGTAACCAGACCGTTCTACCTTTTTCATCGCGAACTTGTGCAAATTTGTTATCTGTGGAAAGCAGTTCAACCGCTTCCCCGGCATTGAGCGTACCTACAATACGATATTTTGTGCCAGGTCCACTATGAACGTATGTGGATAAATCATCTGACACATAACGTTTTTCTGCTGCATGTGAATTTAAGGAAAGGCCTAGCCCCATGATTGAAATTAATAATAATGGAATTTTTCGCATGGTATTTACAGTCTTTTGATGGTGAATGAGTTTTATATTAATTGAATACTAATGAGTAAAACGCGAGGGTGCAAATCCTAAACGCAGATGTCTCTACAGTCTAAAGGAGAATGAGAACTATCCTAACTGTCTAAATTACCCTTATTTTTACTTTAATTTCAATATAACTCACTGAAAGAAATATGACAGGTAGAATTTTTGTTTATCATACAGTTTCTTTTCTCAGCTTAGCTTGATTGGGGTAATATGAGTGAAGTGAAATAATTAAATAAGGATATGTATGAGCCACGTAGAGGTTGAACTCAAACTTGCCGCTAAGAGTTCCGCAATAGAGGCTGTACGACAGTGTCTATCGACATTGTCTCACCAATACAGTGAGCCGACGAAGTTAACCAATATCTACTTTGATACGGCAAATAAGCAGTTACGTCAGTGGGATATGGGCTTACGTATCCGCGGTTGTGATGGTCGTTATGAAATGACAATGAAAACGGCTGGGCAGGCGATAGGCGGCTTACACCAACGGCCTGAATATAATGTTGACATTGATTCACCTGAGCTTGATTTAGCCGCATTACCGGCTGAAATTTGGCCTGAAGGCACTGATGTTTCACAGCTTCAGTCTGAATTAAATATCCTCTTTAGCACCAATTTTACCCGTGAAAAGTGGTTAGTGACTTTTGAAGATAGCGAAATAGAAGTGGTTTTTGACCAAGGTGAAATTTCCTCTGGCGCAAAGGATTTGCCTATTCAAGAGTTTGAACTAGAACTAAAAAAAGGCTTTATTGCTGATGTACTCAATTTAGCGAAGAAATTTGCAGATATCGACGGCTTACATTTGTCATCACTTAGCAAAGCTGCACGTGGTTATTCATTGTTATCGCCGACAAAAGCGCCATTAACTCCTCCAAATTCGGTGTTTGACTATGAAGAGTACCCCCTCGAAAAATCATTAACGCATATGCAATTACTTTGCCAGCAGCATGAAGACTACTGGTTAGCAAATGGCAGCAATGCACGCCAAGGCTTCAGTGAGTTTTTACGTTTTGTTCAGGCATTTTTAGTGCATTACCAAAATTCTGTACCTCACTTTATTCATGACACTCCACTGGAACAATTACGTTCAGATATTGCCGATGAAGCAATTAGTGCTGAGGATTTTTGCTATAGCAGCCAGTGGTTAAAGTGTAAATTAGCCTTTATCCAGTGGTTAAGTGCTTTAACCTATCAAGAAGCCCATTAAGGTATTGATAATATGCATGCTTTTCCTGAGTTATTACAAAGCCAAGGTGAACGCGTTTTAAGCCAGTTAGCGGAACAAACGAATGAATTATTACCGTTAAATGAACAAGAAATTCAAGTGCTTGCATTCAGTGATTTTGTGTTAAAGCAAGTATTAGCACATCCGCGGTTTTTACTTGAAATTCGCTCTCGACCACCACAAGCCGATGAATGGAAAAGTTATGCATCATGGTTAGCTCAAGATTTGTCATCTGTTAGCGACGAAGACCACTTGATGCGAGTGTTGCGCTCATTTCGTCATCATATGTTAGTGCGCTGCGCATGGATGCAAGTGCTAGAAATAAGCACGCAAAAAGAAACGATGTATCAGCTCAGTATATTGGCGGAAACCTTGGTTGTTGCAGCGCGAGACTGGTTGTATCAAGAATATCGTCAGTCATGGGGAACACCTTGTAATGCAGAAGGAAAACCGCAGCCGCTGTTGGTTTTAGGGATGGGAAAATTAGGGGGCCGAGAGCTCAATTTTTCTTCTGATATTGACCTGATTTTTGCTTATCCAGAAAATGGGGTGACCCAAGGTGGCCGAAAAGAGTTAGATAACGCACAATTTTTTACGCGTTTAGGACAAAAATTGATCCGCGTACTCGATCAAGTGACGGAGTATGGTTTTGTCTATCGGGTAGATATGCGTTTACGGCCATTTGGAGATAGCGGCCCGCTGGTTTTTAGCTTTTCTGCGCTTGAGGATTATTACCAAGAACAAGGGCGAGACTGGGAACGCTACGCGATGGTTAAAGCCCGTATTATGGGCGCTGATAGCCTCCATTATGAGGAGTGTTTGCGAAAGCTTTTGCGTCCTTTCGTTTATCGTCGCTATATCGACTTTAGCGTGATCCAATCCTTACGCAATATGAAAAATATGATTGAGCGAGAGGTTCGGCGTCGTGGTTTGGTCAATAACATCAAATTAGGCGCTGGAGGGATCCGCGAAGTTGAATTTGTTTCACAGGTTTTCCAACTCATTCGAGGGGGACGAGAACCTGTTTTACAGTCGCAATCTTTATTTTCAACGTTACAAGGGATCCGTGAACTCGCATTGTTAACCGAAGATCAGGTTAATATTCTGCAAGATGGCTACCTTTTCTTGCGTAGAGTCGAAAATTTACTGCAATGTATTGATGACCAACAGACACAAACACTCCCCGAAGAGGCTTTAAATCAGGCGCGTTTAGCGTGGGGGATGGGCTTTGCTGATTGGCCTGCATTTTATCAGGTTTTGAGTCAGAAAATGGCTGCTGTGCATCAAATATTCACCGAGCAAATAGGCCAGGAGGATGACTCTGAGAACATTGATGTATTCGATGAAATTTATATCACATTATGGCAAAGTGAATTATCAAAAGAAGAATTAGCCAGCTATTTGCCGTCTAAAAGTGAAGAGATTGCACAACGTATCATTCACGGTATAGTGATGTTCCGTCATGATCTCAATAAACGCACCATTGGTCCTCGGGGGCGAGATGTTCTTGATGAATTAATGCCTAAATTATTGGCTAAAGTCGGTGAGCGTGATGATGCAGGGCAAGTCATTGAGCGCATCACACCACTGTTACTGAGCATTGTTAGCCGCACTACTTACCTAGAGTTAATGCTTGAATTTGATGAGGTTTTGACGCACGTTATTCGTTTATGTGCGGCTTCACCTATGATAGCGGAACAATTAGCTCGCCACCCATTGTTACTTGATGAGTTACTCGACCCTCAATCGTTATACCAACCCTTACCGCTAACGGCATATCGTGATGAGCTGCGCCAATATTTAATGCGCGTTCCAGAAGATGACGAAGAACAACAACTTGAAGCATTACGTCAATTCAAACAAGCTCAATTATTGCGTATCGCTGCTGAAGATATTTCAGGTGTTTTGCCGGTAATGAAAGTCAGTGATCATCTGACTTACCTTGCGGAAGCAATTATTGATGCGGTGGTACACCAAGCGTGGCAAAAAATGGTAAAACGCTATGGTGAGCCAGCGCATCTAGAGCAAAGTGACAAAAAACAATATGGGTTTGCGGTATTAGGTTATGGAAAGCTAGGTGGCTGGGAACTGGGCTATGGCTCTGACTTAGACCTTGTTTTTCTCTTCGATTGCCCTTTAGATGTGGTCACCAATGGTGAACGTTCCATTGACGCTCGCCAATTTTACTTGCGTGTTGCTCAGCGTATTATCCATTTGTTTAGTACTCGAACCCCTTCTGGTGTGTTGTATGAAGTTGATGCGCGACTCAGGCCTTCTGGTGAATCAGGAATGTTGGTCAGTACCATACAATCATTTGATGATTACCAAAAAAATGATGCTTGGACATGGGAACATCAAGCGTTAATTCGAGCTCGAATGGTGTTTGGTGATGAGGATTTACAACGGCAATTTATACAGACTCGCCACGAAACTCTGTGTATGCCAAGAGACCCTAAAACTTTGCAACAGCAAGTGCGTGATATGCGGTTGAAAATGCATCAGCACCTAGGAAGTCATCAAGTCAATGAATTCGACTTAAAAGCGGATCCTGGTGGGATTACTGATATTGAATTTATCGCACAATACTTAGTTTTGCGTTTTGCCGCAGAAAATAATGCGCTAACACGTTGGTCTGATAATGTGCGTATTTTCGAGTTGATGGCGCAGTATGGTTTTATGCCAGAAGATGAAGCGAATGCTTTAACTCTAGCGTATGTCACAATGCGTAATGAGCTCCATCACTTAGCATTACAATCACTACCAAGCCGTGTAGAGATAAGCCAATTTTCTCAGCAACGTGAACAAGTTTTAGCAAGTTGGCAAAAATGGCTTGAAGAATAAAGAACAAACGCATTTTATTTAGCTAAACAGCGCAATATGCTAGTATTGTTGCTAATTATTATCAGATTTCCTTTTTAAGACTGGAGTGCAGGATGAAAGTAACTCTTCCGGATTATAAACAAGCCGGTGTGCTGGTGGTTGGTGATGTTATGTTAGACCGTTATTGGCATGGTCCTGCAAACCGTATCTCGCCAGAAGCCCCTGTCCCGGTTGTTAAAGTCACAATGGTCGAAGAGCGTCCCGGTGGTGCGGCTAACGTCGCGATGAATATTGCGTCATTGGGTGCAAATTCACGCCTTGTGGGGTTAACTGGAATTGATGACGCGGCAAAAGCACTCACTAAAAATTTAAATGCCGTACAGGTTCGTTGTGATTTTGTGGCTATCCCCACCCATCCAACCATTACTAAATTACGCGTACTTTCACGTAATCAGCAACTTATTCGCCTCGATTTTGAAGAAGGTTTTGAAAACGTGGATGTTGCCCCTGTACTGGAGCGCATAGAACAAGCACTGCCACACATTGGCGCACTAGTACTGTCTGACTATGCAAAAGGGGCGTTAACTCATGTTGAGAAGATGATAGCGCTCGCCAACAAGGCCAATGTTCCAGTCTTGATTGACCCGAAAGGAAACAATTTCGAACGTTACCGTGGGGCAACTTTATTGACGCCAAATATGTCTGAGTTTGAAGCGATTGTTGGGCCATGTAAAAACAACCAAGACGTTGAAGAAAAAGGCATGAAGCTGCTTCAGTCATTGGAGCTTAAAGCGCTGCTAATTACGCGCTCAGAACAAGGTATGAGCTTAATTCGCCGTGATGAAGCCCCATTGCATTTACCGACTCAAGCACAAGAAGTGTTTGACGTGACGGGGGCAGGGGATACGGTTATTGGGGTTCTCGCTGCCTCTATTGCATCTGGCCGCCCATTACATGAAGCCTGCGCACTAGCTAATGCCGCGGCAGGTGTGGTGGTGGGCAAATTAGGGACTTCAACAGTTTCGCCTATTGAATTAGAAAACGCTATTCGTGGCCGTGCTGACACTGGTTTTGGTGTTATGACTGAAAGTGAATTAAAACAAGCGGTTGAGAATGCAAGACTGCGCGGTGAACGTGTGGTGATGACTAATGGCTGTTTTGATATTCTCCATGCTGGGCATGTGTCTTATTTAGCTAACGCGCGTAAATTGGGTGACCGCCTAATTGTGGCTGTAAATAGCGATGCTTCGACACGCCGCTTAAAAGGTGAAACACGTCCAGTTAACCCATTAGAACAGCGTATGACCGTTCTAGGGGCTTTAGGGGCAGTAGATTGGGTCGTGGCTTTTGAAGAGGACACTCCACAGCGTCTAATCGCAGAAGTTTTGCCTGATATCTTAGTTAAAGGGGGGGATTACCGCCCTGAAGAGATCGCGGGCAGTGCGGAGGTATGGGCCGCGGGAGGCGAAGTTAAAGTACTTAACTTTGAAGATGGTATTTCTACAACCAATATCATCAAAAATATCATGAAAACCAGTTAATTTATCATTATTAATTAGCAAGTTAATAACCTCACGTGGGTATGTAAAAACGCCGTGAGGTTTTTATTTATTTAAAATCAATATGGCGTCAAATGTTGACGTCATATTTTTTTTGCTTTAGATTTTGATATCACAATATGACGTCATGGAAAATACGATAGGGGTGGAATATGATTAAAAGCAGTAATGTGATGACGATAGACGGCCATCCTGCATCTGTTATCTATGAAGCTGAAATTAAAGCGTTTCGTGGTAAGTTTTTAGATGTAAGTGGTTACTGTGATTTTGTTTCTGATAGCATTGAAGGGTTAAAAAAAGAAGCGCGAATTTCTTTAGCAGAATACATCGAAGGCTGCCAAGAAGAAGGGATTAACCCGTTCAAAGAACAAGAAACGGTAAAGTCATTTACGCTGCGTTACCCAAGCCGCTTAGAGGCTTATTTAAATGCGGTAACAACTGAGCATAATGTTTCTAAAAATCAGTATATTGTTCAGCTGCTTGAGCGTGAACTGAATATCAAATAACAAAAGTGACGCCTTAATCGGTGTCACTTTTTCAATTTAATTACTCAGCCGTTTTTTCTTCTACATTTAAATGGGCTTCGAGTGCGCTAACGCGTTGTTCCATCTTCGCTAATTTTTCACGGGTGCGTAATAAGACTTGAGTTTGAATATCAAATTCTTCACGACTGACTAAGTCTAATTTGCCGAGTTGTGATTGTAACAGTGAACGCAGTTTTTTATCAAAATCTTCACCTAAATCGCGTACGCCTTGTGGTAAAGCGCCTTGAATTTGGCGGGCAACTTGTTCAATTTTTTTCGGATCGAGCATTTCGCGGGTCCTTAAGTTTATCAAAATATTGTTGTGAATTGTTGGGACTAGTTTAATACCTCTTGCTGCCTTGCGCTAGCTTGAATTATTTAGAGAGAGGTTTAGAGCCGGTAGTGAAATTAACCTTGATAACTCTAAGTTTTTATTCATATTTTTTGGCTAAAAGTGTGAGTCATTCGCCAATTTTGATTATCATCGTTGCGAACTTGAATTATTGGCGTTATATTAATTGCGTATATCTCAGGGCGGGGTGAAAGTCCCCACCGGCGGTAAACATGCATCACGCATGAAGCCCGCGAGCGCTTTATCATTTTTATGGTAAAGGTCAGCAGACCCAGTGTGAATCTGGGGCCGACGGTTATAGTCCGGATGGGAGAGAATTAACAGTATCTGCATGTTTGTGCGATTACGCACAATAGTGTTCTGCATACCTGAATAGGTAAATGCCTTTTATTGGCTATTTATATATTCACCATTTCTCGTATTCCTAAGACTGCCTTGATTCTGGTAACTAGTTAATAACTATTTAAGAGGTTTTTTACCATGGATCATTCGCTACTTTCTGTATTTGGCAATCCTATCGAACGTGTTGAAAATGCTATCGAGGCATTACGCCAAGGTAAAGGTGTTCTTGTTCTTGATGATGAAGATCGTGAGAACGAAGGCGATTTAGTTTTTGCAGCAGAAACTATGACCGCCGAGCAAATGGCATTTACCATTCGTTATAGCAGTGGGATCGTGTGCCTTTGTATTACTGAAGAGCGCCGCAAGCAACTCGAACTACCTATGATGGTAGATAACAATACGAGCCAAAATCAAACAGGTTTTACTGTGACCATTGAAGCCGCGCAAGGTGTGACGACAGGAGTTTCTGCCGCAGACCGTATCACTACTATTCGCGCCGCAATTGCAGATAACGCCGTTCCTTCAGACCTTAATCATCCAGGACATGTTTTCCCTCTGCGTGGCCGTGAAGGCGGGGTATTAACGCGTCGTGGTCATACTGAAGCGTCTATCGATTTAGCAATATTAGCAGGTTTCAAGCCAGCCGGTGTGCTGTGTGAGTTAACCAATGATGATGGTTCTATGGCTCGTACCCCAGAAGTGGCTGCGTTTGGTCAGCAACATGGTTTGACTGTGGTGACGATTGAAGACTTAGTTCAGTATCGTCAGTTGCAGGAAAAGAAAGCGAGCTAATCTTTTTTCTCGTCATATCTTGAATATTATCTAATGTAATGGTTTTAGTTATTTAGGTAATAAATAGTCTGTTAAGCATATAGAATGTTATAAAGGCCACTGAGTTGCACACCTCGTGGCCTTTTCAATTTTTTTGATGATCATACTCATAATTAGCCCACTGTGTTTTTTGCTGGAAAGCGTATGCTGTAGGGAGAAACTAATTGAGTTGGAGTTGAAATCATCATGTCAGTAAATACTTCGATGGTAAAAAATAAGATCCCTGCCATTTTTATTGGTCATGGTAGCCCTATGAATGCGATTGAGGATAACCCTTACACTCAAGCGTGGGAAAATCTCGGTAAAGCCTTATCTCGGCCACGCGCAATTTTGGTGATTTCAGCCCATTGGTATACGCGCGGTACTGCTGTGACTTCGATGTTAAAACCAAAAACGATTCATGATTTTGGCGGGTTCCCCGAAGCCTTGTATCAAATCGAATATCCAGCTCCTGGTTCTCCTGAATTAGCTCAGCAAGTTGTTTCATTACTCGCCCCTGAGCCAATTTACCTTGATGAACAAGAGTGGGGATTAGACCACGGTACATGGGAAATTTTGCTGCGTATGTATCCAGAAGCGGATATCCCCGTGATCCAACTGAGTATCGATGGTAGCAAGCCCGCCACTTGGCACTATGAACTCGGTAAAAAATTGAGTGTTTTAAGGGAGAAAGGCGTGCTGATTATGGGCAGTGGCAATGTTGTCCACAATTTACGGGCGATGAATTGGCAGAACTCTCATGCTGAGCCGTACCCGTGGGCAATATCTTTTGAAAAATTTGTATATGACAATCTGCAAAGTCATGAAACGCCTCACCCACTGACTAAAGGATTAGAACGGGAGGATGGCAAATTATCGAACCCATCACCAGAACATTACTTGCCTATTTTACCTATTTTAGGAACTTGGGATGGGCAAGAAGAGATCAGTACACCGATTGAGGGAATTGTGTCAGCATCGTTAAGTATGTTGTCTATTCAGGTAGGGTAAGTTTTCTGCTATAGAATTGACTAACAAAAAAGCCCAAATCATATTGCTATATTTGGGCTTTCCTTTTAACGTTAAATACGATTAGTCGATGATCGTATGTGGATAAAAGCGTGATAAGTCTTGAGTGATCAGTTCTTTATCTTCACGAATACAGATCCCCGCAGGTTGATCATTCACCAACCAGCTTCCGACTAAGGTGTAGTTACCTTCAAATTGTGGAAGTGGATGGAACTGTTGAATAATCATACCTTCTTCGCCGTATGGGCCGTCTGCGGCTGCAATTTCCTTACCATTTTCGATAATACGGATATTAGCGCCTTCACGAGAAAATAATGGCTTAATAACGTATTTTTCGAGTTCTGGCTGGGTTTTGCCATCCGCAAAATAGGCAGGCAGTAAATTTGGGTGATCTGGGAACATTTCCCATAACATAGGCAATAAGGCTTTGTTAGAAATGATGCTCTTCCATGCAGGTTCTAACCAGCGTACGCCAGCGTCTTGCAATTTAGTCGAGAAAATTTCTCTTAGCATAAATTCCCATGGATATAACTTGAACAGGTTGCTAATCACCTGATCTTGGGTATCCGAAAACTCACCTTTTTCACCTAGGCCAATTTCATCGATATATAAGAATTCAGTGGCAATACCCGCTTCATTTGCACAGTCTTGTAGATATTGAACGGTACCGCGATCTTCTTCAGTGTCACGGCAACAAGACATATGCAACAAGCGAAAACCATACTGATCTTTTAATTGCGTAAAGCGTTCGATCAATTGCTCTTGAATACTATTAAACTGATCGGCATTTTCAGGTAATTTCCCTGCTTCAATTTGATCTTCTAACCAGATCCATTGGAAAAATGCAGACTCGTATAATGAGGTTGGAGTATCCGCGTTATTTTCTAAAAGCTTAGGAGGGTTAATACCATCGTAAGCGAGGTCAAGCCTAGAATATAACGAAGGTTGTTCGCTTTTCCATGAGCTGCGAACAAATTCCCAACAATGCTTAGGGATCTGAAAACGTGCCATTAACTCATCGCTTTCAACAACACGTTCAACCACTTTTAGGCACATTTGATGCAACTGCTCGGTTGCATCTTCTATTTCTTCAATTTGTGCCATAGTAAATTGGTAATACGCATCTTCTGACCAGTAGGGCTCACCATACATAGTATGAAATTCAAAGCCAAACTCAGAAGCTTTTTCGCGCCAGTTTGGGCGCTCTACTATAGGAACTCGTTTCATTACTTATCAACCACCCATCGAACGGGAAGAAGAGGTTGATTTTGCAGAAGAAGATGAACGCTGTGCCATCGCTTGTTTATTTACGGTGTCACCAAAACCGCCACGGGTAACTGTTGAAGTTGTTGGTGGTTTAGGTGCCATGGCTGTTTTTGGTACGCTCATGGAACGGCCACCTGCAACAGCAGGGCCATAGCTTTTACCTGAAGCGTCAACAAACTTACCATTGGCAGGGCTAGCTGGGTTTTTTGAGCTGAATAATGGTTGTGATGCAGCGCTACCGCCCATCATACGGCCCATCATATAACCCATCATTAATGGCATCCACATGCTACCGCCGCTGCTTTGTGCTTGAGCCGTTTGTTCACCATTTGTTGAGCTAGTGCCTGCAATACCTGCTTGAGCCGGAGCTTGAGTACACATAGCTTCACCAAACTCAGCAATACAGTCAGCTTGAGTTTCATATTTAGGTGCAGTTTTAGCGGCTTCTTGTAGCGCATTATTGTAGGCGATAGTGCACTGTTCTGCTTGTGATGGGTTCGCTTGGCTACAGTCTTGTGCGTTTGTGTACAATGAGACGGTTTCATCACTTTCTTCACAAGCGGAAAGCATAAATACGGCACTGACCGCAACAGCCACAGGCGCTAAACGGTATGAACGCCAAGACTTACGGAAGGCGCTCTGATTAATATCTTTGGTACGCTTCATGGTCATGGTAATTACCCTGAATTTAATTAAGTAAGATGTTTTTAGATGTTAGCTCTAGGATAGGGGATAAACGCTGAAAATTAAAGCAGAAATATAGGAGAAATGAGCTGAATTTATCATTTTGATAACTTTTTGCTATTTTTTCCTATTTAGCATGGTATTAGTTAAAGGGAAAAATAATATTTTTATTTTATATCAATGTGTTAACTATTGGTTGTTTTTTGCTCTAGCGCGCAGTAATAAGAGTGAGAATTAACTGAATTTGTGCCAGAGGCTAATGAAAAGGGGTTGTAAGCGGTTCAATTAGTGCAAATTAGCAATTCTAAACGATTTACTTGGCTTCCTTCAAAAAATAACCCGCTATATAAGCGGGCCATTATATCATTTTCAAATAAACTAAGAGTTTTAATTCATTTTTGGCGCGTTGGTATTACGAATAATACTACTTGCAGAGGTTGAAATCTCTTTACCTAAATTCGCATTTAGGCGGGCAATATCGTCTTCGTTCAATGTGCCACGAGCAAATTCGATATTCAGTTGGTTAATCATGTAGTCATAACGTGCATTAGACAGGTTTTGTTTCGCTTGGTATAGCGCAGTTGTTGCTGTCAACACGTCAACAATGGTACGAGTTCCTACTTGATAGCCGGCTTCCATCGCATCTAATGAGCTTTGTGCGGAAACAACGACTTGTTTGTAGGCATTAATGCTACTGATTGACGATGATACGTTATTAAATGATGAACGAACTAACTGAATCACATTGCGGTAAACGCTTTCTAGTTGTTCACTAGCACCTTGGAAACCATATTGTGCTTGTTCAACCTGAGAACTGACTGCGCCACCAGTATACAGTGGAATGCTTAAATTTAAGCCAATGCTATTTTGACCATTATAGCTGTTGGTCGCACCACCACCATATGGAGTATTATAACCGCTGCCGTGTTGGTAACTATTTGTGACTGATGTTGATGCATCTAAGTTAACTGTTGGCATGTGGCCTGTTTCTGCTAAGCGAATATTTTCACGAGAAACATCTTGTGCTAAACGTGCGCTTAATAGGCTGAGGTTACGCTCTTCTGCTTCTTTTAGGATAGCGTTGATATCGCCCAACTCATTGGTTTTAAAGCGGTCGATATTTAAAGAAGCAAGTTGGCTGTAGTACACGCCACTGACTTGACGCAGTTTTTCAATCGCATTTTCTAAATCATTGCGGCCAGCGACTTCTTGTGCAATAACGCTATCATAGTTTGCACGGGCGTTTTGCACGTCGGTAATGGCAACAAGGCCAACGTTAAAGCGTTGTGTAACTTGGTCTAATTGGCGATAAACGGCTTCTTTATTTGCTTCAATATAAGATAACGCGTCAATCGCTTTTAACACATTAAAATACGCAGTTGCAGTATCTAAAATTAATTGCTGTTGACTTGTTTGGTATGTGACATCAGAAATACCCGCGGTTTTTTCTTGGATAGTCAATTGACGCCATTTCGACATATCAAACACAACTTGAGTGAGTTTCAGTGAAGCATTTAAACCTGTGCTTTCAGTATTTCTTGCGTCACGGTAACCACTGCCGTAGCTAGCTCCTGCACCTAAACCTAATTGTGGCAATAATGGGCTGCGAGATTCATTAATTTTTTCAAAAGCTTGATTACGTTCAGCTAATGATTTTCTTAATTCAGGGTTACTTTCTTTGGATTTTTGGTAAACCTGTAGTAAATCTTCTGCATAGCTATTGGTACTGAGACCCACAAAACTCATCGAAATTAAAAGGGGAAGCAGTTTCTTCATTTTGATTCCTTGATTAAACAGCAAATTAAGTTGAGTCTGTTGCCTAAAACGTACCATGCCTAACTAGGCGATAGATATTAAATTATCCGTTTTAGAGACAGTTATTAAAAACAGACACTACGTTGCTCTTTGATTTGAATAATGGCGCTTATTGTAACAGAGTATCACTTCTATTAACGGTAGCCTTTTGTGCCATTTTGTCTCAATTTATTAAACATTACCTCATCTAAGGTTAAAAAACCTTAAAAACTGTTTTAATCCACAATTATTTCCTTAAGATGGAATAATTGGGTTTGGAGAATGAAATGACAAAACAAATAGAGCAGCCAATTAAATACGGCAAAAATGATGTTGAAATTATATCCAAGCGTAAATTATTTAACGGTTTTTTTCAAATGGTTGAATATCAATTTCGTCATCGCCTTTTCGCGGGGGGATGGAGTAAAGAAATTCGCCGTGAAGTTTTTGAACGCGGCCATGCTGGCGTGGTTTTACCCTATGACCCGAAAGCAGATAGTGTTGTTTTAATTGAACAAATTCGGTTGCCAGCGATTGAGACTAGTGAAACACCCTGGTTACTTGAAGCAGTAGCTGGAATGATAGAGCAAAACGAATCACCGGAAGAGGTTATTCGTCGTGAGGCCGTTGAGGAAGCTGGGCTTATTATTGGTCGCACTGAAAAAGCGGTAAGTTATCTTTCTAGCCCTGGCGGTACGACTGAACGTATGCATGTATTTATCGGTGAAGTTGATAGCAGCCAAGCGAAAGGTGTTCATGGGCTAGCGTCAGAAAATGAAGATATTTGCGTACATGTGGTTAGTCGAGAGCAAGCTTTTCAATGGGTTGAAGACGGCACAATTGATAATGCAGCAACAGTGATAGCGATTCAATGGTTACAACTTCACTATCAAAAACTTCATGAAAAGTGGATGAAACTGTGTTAAATAACGATTAATCTGATGAAGTGTGTGCTGATTATCAGAAAGTTAGAAAGTAAAGCTTTAAGATAGTTGTAAGTATGTTGAGCTTTTATATAGTTGTAATGAATAGATTAGGTACTAAATAATATTTAAGAAAAGGAATACTTTTGGACAGCCAGCTTGAAGTGACTGCAAAGAACTCTAAAGTTGTGAGAATTTTACAGGTTACTGATACGCATCTTTTTGCTAATACAGAAAATACGCTTTTAGGGGTAAATACTTACCGTAGCTATCAGGCGGTACTTGATGCTATCTCAGAGGAAAATCTCCCAATCGACTTAATTGTGGCGACAGGGGATTTAGTTCAAGACCAATCACCACAAGCTTATCAGCATTTTGCGGATGGTATTGCGCGTATTCCTGCTCCTTGCGTATGGCTTCCTGGTAATCATGACTATCCACCGGCTATGGTCAAAACACTCAGAATTGCTGGGATTTCAAGCGCTAAACAAGTTTTAATTGGTGATGAGTGGCAAATCTTGATGCTTGATAGCCAACTTCAAGATGTACCTCATGGCGAGCTTTCTGAGCAACAGTTAGAGTGGATGAAAGCCAGCTTAGATGCTGAACCTGAACGTACTACATTGATTATGCTGCATCACCATCCTCTAGCCTCGGGTTGTACTTGGCTTGATCAGCACAGTTTGAGAAATTCACATATTTTAGCTGATTATTTAAAAAGCTACTCAAATGTTAAAGCGATGCTATGTGGCCATATTCACCAAGAAATGGATGAAAACTGGCACGGTATTCGGTTGTTGGCAACGCCTTCTACCTGTGTGCAATTTAAGCCTCACTGTACTAATTTTGCGCTTGATACCGTCGCGCCAGGCTGGCGATATTTAGAATTAAGTATTAATGAACAAGGGCAAAGGCATATTACAACCCGCGTTCATCGCTTAGATACAAGGGAATTTAGCCCTGACCTTGACTCAGACGGTTATTAATTCGCTTATGTCAACTCTACTTTATATTCATGGTTTTAATAGTTCCCCTCAATCAGCTAAAGCCAATAACTTAAAGCAATGGATTGAGGTGAATTATCCACAAGTTAATATGATTGTACCGCAGTTACCGAATTACCCTCAGCAAGCTCAAGCTATGTTGGATGATATTGTCCAACAGCATCAGCATGAGAAAATGGGGTTAGTCGGCTCTTCGCTCGGCGGTTATTTTTCAATTTGGTTTTCAGAGCGTTATCAGCTTCCTGCTGTCGTCGTAAACCCTGCGGTACGTCCTTTTGATTTACTGCAAGATTACTTAGGCGACAATACAAACCCATATACTCATGAACAATATGTGTTGGAAGAAAAGCACATTAATGAGCTAAAATCCTTATACATTGAAAGATTAACATCCCCTCAGCTTATCTGGTTGTTACAACAAATGGGCGATGAAGTACTTGATTATCGAGAGGCTGTTGCCTATCTTTCAAAGTGCAAACAAACTGTGGAACCTGACGGTAATCATGCCTTTATTGGTTTTGACGCTTACTTTTCTCAAATTGTTGATTTCCTACAATTGGCAGAGAAATAGTGTCAAAACGTATGAACACTGTTATTATCAACAGTAACTCACTGATTGAATAGTTCAATTAATCACCTATTACCGCAGAATGACAACATGACTCAATCTAGTTATAACGCAGAGGCCATTGAAGTCCTCAGTGGTTTAGAGCCTGTTCGCCGTCGTCCGGGGATGTATACCGATACCAGTCGACCGAACCATTTGGCTCAAGAAGTAATTGATAATAGCGTCGATGAAGCGCTTGCGGGGCACGCGAGCCATATTGAGGTTATTTTACATGCCGATCAATCCCTTGAAGTAATTGATGATGGGCGCGGTATGCCTGTCGATATTCACCCAGAAATGAAAGTGTCAGCGGTTGAGCTGATCCTGGGGCAATTACATGCGGGGGGGAAATTCTCCAATAAAAACTACCAATTCTCAGGTGGTTTGCATGGTGTCGGGATTTCTGTCGTCAATGCGTTATCAAAACGTATTGAAGTTACTGTTCGTCGTGATAGCCAAGTGTATCAAATTGCCTTTGAAAACGGCGATAAGGTTGAAGATTTACATGTAATAGGGACTTGTGGAAAACGCAACACAGGGACTAGCGTGCATTTTTGGCCAGATGGCAGCTATTTTGATAGTCCAAAATTTTCAGTAACTCGTTTAACTCATAATTTAAAAGCCAAAGCTGTTTTATGCCCTGGCGTGAAAATCACGTTTAAGGATAAGCTCAACGATACAGAGCAAAGTTGGTGCTACAGTGACGGGTTGACCGATTACCTAATGGAGTCAATTGACGGCCTTGAAGCGTTACCCCCAAAGCCATTTACAGGTGAATTTTCAGGGGAAACAGAAGCCGCACAATGGGCGTTGCTCTGGTTGCCTGAAGGTGGTGAATTACTGACGGAAAGCTACGTTAACCTTATCCCAACAGCACTAGGTGGAACCCATGTTAATGGTTTACGCCAAGGGTTGCTCGATGCGATGCGTGAATTTTGCGAATTCCGCAATATATTGCCTCGTGGTGTTAAGCTCTCAGCTGATGATATTTGGGAGCGCTGTACTTATGTGCTTTCCGTTAAAATGCAAGATCCACAATTTGCGGGGCAAACCAAAGAGCGTCTGTCTTCTCGTCAATGCGCTGCGTTTGTTTCGGGCGTGGTAAAAGATGCCTTCAGTTTATGGCTTAACCAAAACGTGCAAGTGGCTGAACAGCTTGCAGAAATGGCAATTTCTAGCGCGCAGCGTCGAATGCGTGCAGCGAAAAAAGTGGTGCGTAAAAAACTCACCAGTGGCCCTGCTTTACCGGGTAAATTAGCCGATTGTAGCTCGCAAGACCTGAGTATGACGGAATTGTTCCTTGTAGAAGGGGACTCCGCAGGGGGCTCTGCAAAACAAGCGCGTGACCGCGAATACCAAGCTATCATGCCGCTACGCGGTAAAATTCTCAATACATGGGAAGTGTCTTCTGATGAGGTTTTAGCTTCCCAAGAGGTACATGATATCTCTGTTGCTATTGGAATAGACCCTGATAGCGAAGACCTTAGTCAATTACGCTATGGGAAAATTTGCATCCTTGCGGATGCGGACTCCGATGGTTTGCACATTGCTACATTGCTATGTGCGTTATTTGTCCGTCATTTCCCAACATTAGTAAAAGCAGGGCATGTCTATATGGCAATGCCGCCGTTATATCGTATCGATTTAGGCAAAGAAACGTTTTACGCCCTTGATGAAAGCGAAAAAAATGCTGTACTTGAACGCCTTAGCCGCAAGCGAGGTAAACCCAATGTTCAGCGATTTAAAGGGCTGGGGGAAATGAACCCACTGCAATTACGTGAAACGACATTAGATCCAAATACTCGTCGTCTTGTACAGCTAATTATCGATGATGAAAACTACCAAGAAACACTTGCGGTCATGGATATGCTTCTTGCGAAAAAACGCTCTGAAGATCGCCGTAATTGGCTGCAAGAAAAAGGCGATATGGCTGAAATTGATGTCTAATATCCGAATTGCGATGAGAAAGGAACGAATTGAATGAGTGAAATTACTCATGATGGCGTAGAGCGCTTACCGCTTCATGCTTTCACTGAAAATGCCTATCTGAACTATTCGATGTACGTCATCATGGATAGGGCATTACCGTTTATTGGCGATGGGCTTAAACCTGTTCAGCGCCGTATTGTGTATGCAATGTCAGAACTTGGCTTAAGCAACACGGCAAAATATAAAAAATCCGCCAGAACTGTGGGTGATGTTCTCGGTAAATATCATCCACACGGTGATAGCGCTTGTTATGAAGCGATGGTCTTGATGGCGCAGCCGTTTTCTTACCGTTATCCGCTGGTGGATGGTCAAGGAAACTGGGGGGCACCAGATGACCCTAAATCATTCGCAGCAATGCGTTATACCGAATCACGACTATCCAAATACGCTGAAGTTTTACTCAGTGAACTTGGTCATGGCACCGTCGATTGGGTACCAAACTTTGATGGTACGCTAAACGAGCCCAAAATGTTGCCTGCACGTTTACCGAATATTTTGTTAAACGGTACAACAGGCATTGCGGTTGGGATGGCGACAGATATTCCACCACATAACGCCCGAGAAGTGGCTCAAGCTTTGGTTGCTTTACTAGATAAACCTACACTAAATCTTGATGACATCATGGCATTTGTGCCGGGACCCGATTTCCCTACGGAAGCAGAAATTATTTCTTCCCGTGATGATATTCGTAAGATTTATCAAAATGGGCGCGGCTCTGTACGCATGCGTGCGGTGTGGGAAAAAGAAGATGGTAATGCTGTTATCACGGCTCTCCCTCATCAAGTTTCTGGGGCGAAAGTTTTAGAACAAATCGCCAGCCAAATGCGCGCGAAAAAATTGCCGATGGTTGAAGATTTACGCGATGAATCTAACCATGAAAACCCAACACGTTTGGTGATAGTTCCACGTAGTAATCGTGTTGACCTTGAACAGGTTATGACGCACTTATTTGCGACAACGGATTTAGAGCGTAGCTACCGCGTTAACCTTAATATGATTGGTTTAGATAACCGACCTGCGGTAAAAGGGCTTGTTGAGATCTTAAATGAGTGGATCGCTTACCGTCGACAAACTGTACGTAATCGCTTAAATCACAGGTTAGAAAAAGTATTAAGACGTTTACATATTTTAGATGGTTTATTGATTGCTTATCTGAATATTGATGAAGTCATTGAAATTATTCGTACAGAAGATGAACCCAAAGCGGTTTTAATGTCACGTTTTAATATCAGTGATACCCAAGCTGAAGCTATTTTAGAGTTAAAATTACGCCATTTAGCCAAGCTCGAAGAAATGAAAATTCGTGGCGAGCAAGATGAATTAGCCAAAGAGCGCGATGATTTACAAGCGATTCTTGGGTCTGAAAGACGTTTAAATACGCTGATTAAAAAAGAGATTCAAGCTGACGCCAAAGATTACGGTGATGACCGTCGCTCCCCATTGCATGAGCGCGAAGAAGCGAAAGCAATGAGCGAACATGAAATTTTACCGTCAGAACCGATTACCGTTGTGCTTTCTGATATGGGGTGGGTGCGAAGTGCTAAAGGGCATGATATCGAGCCGACTAACCTAAATTATAAAGCGGGAGATGGTTTTAAAGGGGCTGCGCGAGGTAAGTCAAATCAGGCGGCGGTATTCCTTGACACAACAGGGCGAAGTTATTCTGTGGATCCGCTTGAATTGCCTTCAGCGCGTAGTCAAGGTGAGCCTCTAACGGGGAAATTAACTCTGCCTCCAGGTGCATCCATTGAACATGTATTGATGGCGCCTGATGAGCAGAAATATTTAATGGCTTCTGATGCAGGTTACGGTTTTATTTGTACCTTCAATGACTTAGTCACTAAAAATAAAACTGGTAAGGCCTTAATTTCTTTGCCTGAAAATGCAAAAGTATTGGCACCAATTGAACTGCATAATGAACAGGAAGATTTGCTGTTGGCAATTACCAAGGCAGGGCGTATGTTAATATTCCCTGTGGCGGATTTACCCCAACTTTCAAAAGGTAAAGGGAATAAAATTATCAATATTGCAGGTGCGCAAGCGGCAACTGGCGATGATTTATTGACTTGGTTGATGATTTTGCCTGTGGGGGCATCAATGACCTTGCATTTCGGTAAGCGGAAGCTGAAGTTTAAAGCAGAAGACTTACAAAAATATCGTTCAGAACGAGGTCGTAAAGGGACGTCGTTACCGCGTGGAATGCACAATATTGAGCGTATTGATATTGAGCCAGTAGAGTCTGAATAATTAACAAAGAACAAACCTTATAAACCTTTTTTAGTATGAACTTCACAAGGTTTATAAGTAGATAATATTCATCATGGAGCTGAAAAGCTTCTTACAATTTGGGGTTAGTATGTTAGCGCTTATTAGAGCGATCATTGTTATTATTTATACGATTGCGGTGTGTGTAGGGGGCGGGATTTACTGTCTATTTAGCCCTCGTAACCCAAAACACGTAATGACA
Organism: Providencia hangzhouensis; assembly: GCF_029193595.2. Lineage (NCBI taxonomy): Bacteria > Pseudomonadati > Pseudomonadota > Gammaproteobacteria > Enterobacterales > Morganellaceae > Providencia > Providencia hangzhouensis. The sequence continues at coordinate 3,562,216 of NZ_CP135052.1, read as the reverse complement.
TTTGGTCACATGTTCGGGCGGTTATCAGTCGTTTTTGGGATTAACATTATAAATCGTGTACCCGAGAAAGCTAAGAGCTATGGCCCGAGTATTTATATTGGTAATCACCAAAACAATTACGATATGGTGACTATGTCAAATGGGGTATTACCAAGAACGGTAACTGTTGGTAAAAAAAGCTTGGTTTATATACCTTTTTTTGGCTTTTTATATTGGATAACGGGTAATATTTTAATTGACCGCGCTAATCGCTCTAAAGCCCATAACACAATCACGCAAGTTGCTGACCAGATTAAAAAACGTAAAATTTCTGTGTGGATGTTTCCTGAAGGTACTCGCAGCCGTGGTCGTGGTTTACTGCCATTTAAAACGGGGGCATTTCATGCAGCGATTGCAGCAGGGGTACCGATTGTGCCTGTTTGCGTTTCTAGTACACAAGGTAAAATTAAGTTAAACCGTTGGAATAACGGTACTGTCATTATTGAAATGCTAGACCCTATCGATACATCGCTTTATAGCCGAGAGCAAGTGAGGGAATTATCTGAGCATTGCCATGCTTTAATGAAAGCCAAAATAAAAGAACTCGATCTCGAAGTCGAAGAAATGGCAAAACAAGGCAAATAACCTAATTCATTGAATTTATTTAAAAATGGGCAATATTTGTATATTGCCCATTCTTTTAGGTGGAATACAGCATAAATTGACTTTATTGTTTCCTACCTGTCTTATTTCCTTTTTTAATTACTTACCATTACTATTTATAATCTTATTAATTATATTTTTACACATTTGCTAGATATTTTTAGAATTTAGCCTTTTTTCGCGATATCATGGCTTACAAATTATTGCGACCTTAAATTGTTGTATCTAAGTTGTTATATTGCTGGGTCCAATCATAAATTAGCCATTTTATAGGCTGAAAATCTACAATACTAAATAATAAAATGCGCTGGAATTTTTGTTTAGCGGAGAATTTATGTCATTCAATCGATGCCAAGCCCTGATAGCGGCGGGGGTGGCTCTATGTTTGTCCTATGTGCCAATTTATGCAAATGCAGAGGGGGCGACAGCTTTACCTGTGCCACCATTATTAGAATCACGGTCTGGACAGCCATTATTTTTAACATTACAAAAAATTCATTGGTCTTATGATGGAAAATATTCAGCCGATATTTGGGGAGTAAATGGTTCTTCCCCTGGGCCGACAGTCAAAGTAAAAAATGGCGATGACATTAAGCTTATTTATAGTAATCGCTTACCTGAAGCCGTTTCGATGACAATCAGCGGGTTGCAAATACCAGGAACACAAATTGGTGGAGCGGCAAGGTTAATTTCACCTAATGCGGACTGGTCTCCAGTGATCCCGATACGTCAAAATGCAGCAACGCTTTGGTATCATGCAAATACTCAAGGGAAAATGGGCGAGCAAGTCTACAATGGTTTATTGGGGATGTGGATCATCGAAGATGATGTGACGAAAAACCTGCGTTTACCTAAACACTATGGTGTTGATGATTTTCCTGTCATTATTCAAGATAAGCGTTTAGATAATTTTGGCGTCCCTGAATACAAAGCCGATGAAAACGGGTTTTTAGGCGATTCATTACTGGTTAATGGCGTACAAAATCCATACATTGAAGTTTCTCGAGGGTGGGTACGTCTACGATTATTAAATGCGTCGAACTCCCGTTATTATGTAATGAAAATCAGTGATGGTCGTCCATTTTCATTGATTGCATCTGATCAAGGGTTATTAACTGTACCTGTTAGTGTTCAGGAACTCCCATTAGCACCGGGGGAACGGCGTGAAGTCTTGATTGATATGGCGAAAACGCAAGAGTTAACCATTACTGCGGGCGAGTCGGCTACCTTTATGGACCGTTTAAAAGGGCTATTTGAACCATCGAATAGCTTAATTTCAACCAATGTATTAACTATCAAGGCAACTGGATTAATGTCATTGGTAACGGATGGTTTACCGGCACAATTAGTTGAAGATAAAACGCAAGTCACATCCAGTATTACACAACGTAATATTCACCTTAATGATGGTTTTGGTATTAATAATGCGACTATTGATACAAACAGGGTTGATTTCTCAAGCCGCCAAGGCAATTGGGAACGTTGGGTTGTGACGACGAATGAACCGCAAGCATTTCACATTGAAGGTGTGCGCTTTAAGGTCTTAAACCGTAATGGTAAACCAACACCGCCAGAAGATTATGGCTGGAAAGATACTGTGTGGGTTGATAGCCGAGTTGAATTATTAGTTCAAATGATGCAACCGTCCTATAACCATTTCCCGTTCTTATTTTATAGCCACAATTTAGAGAAGGCGGATTTAGGGTCTGTAGGGCAGTTGGTTGTTGCACCGCAAGACACCATGCAATAATTCGTATTACAACAATATTGAATATCCAATAAGCAGGCATTTAGCCTGCTTTAGGTTGTTGACAAAGCTAGCTTAGCGCCACTCGAATACCAAAGGCGATTAATACAACGCCGAGAACCTTATCAACGTATTTTTGCACCTTTGCCAGGCCTTTTCTTACAGGGGCACTTTGGATTAAAAATACTAAAATAGGCCAGTAGATGACGGCTAAACCCCAAATAATAAAGGCAAACCACAGCTTTTCGCCAACAGTGGAATTAATATCTAGCACTTGGGTAAAAACCGCTAAAAAGAACAGCGTGGCTTTTGGGTTTAATACATTACAGAGAAAACCTTGCATAAAGGCTTTTTTGAATGAAACAATTTCGTGTTTACTGGTTGTTAGATCAACGCTATGGCCGGATTGCGGAAGTAAGCTTTTGACACCGATCCAAATTAAATAGGCTGCACCCGCGTATTTTAAGATATTAAACAGCCAAGGCGTAGTTGTAATCAAGACAGCGAGGCCTGCAACACAGTAAGACATATGCAAAGCGATAGCGACTATCACACCACATGCAGACATTAATGCGGCAGAGCGTTGATAGCGTGCTGAATTTTTAACAATCAAAAAGAAATCTGGCCCTGGAGAAAGCATACCGAGTGCAGCGATGGTCGCAACCATAATACTCGTTTCGTACATGTTATAATCTCTTTTCCCGTTCAATGTTGGTAAATAAAAATGACCTGCTAATGACACTCACATTTAGACTGGTCTTAGAGGGTTCATTTTGTTTTTAAATGTTATTTTTAGTCATAAGTTTATCAATTCGAGTATAAGTGATTCAAACCTGTTTAAGGAAGTTTAAATTTAGTCGACGAAGCAATTCTCTTTCCGTATAGTGTGCTCAATTTTTATATCTTGTTTCTAAGGTGAGTAGATGAATATTAGCTTAATCGCAGCAATGGCGATCGATCAGGTTATCGGCATGGAAAAAGCGATGCCTTGGAATTTGCCGGGGGATCTAGCGTGGTTCAAACGAAATACGTTAAACAAACCGGTTATCATGGGCCGTGTTACCTATGAATCAATTGGGCGCCCATTGCCACAACGTGTGAATATTGTATTAAGTAGTGCTCCTGGTACTGATTCTGATGTTATTTGGGTAACGTCAATTGAAGAAGCATTGGCTGCAGCGCAAGCAATTGAAAATGTTGAAGAGGTGATGGTAATTGGCGGTGGTAAAGTTTATCAACAATTTTTACCGCTAGCGAATAAATTATATTTGACTCACGTTGATGCTGAAGTTATCGGAGATACTCATTTTCCGGCTTATGAGCCTGATGAATGGGATTCTATTTTTACCGAATACCATGAAGCTGACGAAAACAATACCCATGGTTATTGTTTTGAGATCTTAACTAAAAGAGACTAATTTTTAGTTAGAATGCAAAAATGGCGCTTAATTGCGCCATTTTGCTATAACTTGCAATTAACTAGGCAAAAAATTACTCTTTACGGCTTTTTTGATATGACTTTTGCTGGTGGTACTGCTTAGTTTCCCAATGGAATAGCGTTAATTCCCCTCCCCAGCAGCAACCCGTATCTAAAGCATAAACGTTATCAGGAGTGCATTTCCCTTCAAGGGATGCCCAGTGACCAAAAAACACTGAGTAATCCTCAGGAATTTTACTGGGTAGATCGAACCAGGGTTTTAGCGGAGCGGGCGCTTTTTTAGGGTTTTCCTTGCAAATCATATCTAGCTGTCCGTTTGGAAAACAGTAGCGCAGGCGTGTTAAGGCATTGGTACTAAAACGCAAACGAGCTAGCCCCATTAAGCTTTCAGACCAGTTATTTGGCATGTCACCATACATGGAGTCGATGAATAATGGATATGCATCACTAGACAGCACGGCTTCAACTTCCCTTGCACACATTCGTGCTGTTTCGATATCCCATTGTGGTGTTATACCTGCATGAGTCATCAAGATCTTTTTTTCTTCATCAATTTGTAATAAAGGTTGGCGACGTAACCAATTGATCAGTTCGTCAAGATCAGGTGCATGTAATAACTCATCGAGGTGATCTTTCGGCTTGTTACGACTAATTTTACAGTAAATTCCTAACAGATGGAGATCGTGGTTGCCAAGCACTAAACGTGCGGCAGAACCAAGGCTTTTTACATAGCGTAAAACTTGCAGTGATTCAGTTCCGCGGGCAATGAGATCGCCTGTTAACCACAGTGTGTCTTTGGTTGGATCAAAATGGACGCTTTCCATCAAGTCACGGAGCTCACGATAACAACCGTGAATATCACCTACTAAATATGTCGACATAATTAATTAATCAGTGTTGGGATAGCAAGACGAAAAGCAGGGATATCAACGTGGAAACTGTCCCCTTGTGTGCTTATCATCACATAATAACCTTCCATTGTACCCATTGGTGTTTCAAGGATTGCGCCACTGGTATAACGGTATTCTTTTCCTGGTGGGATAAGCGGTTGTTCACCAACCACGCCTTCACCTTGAACTTCGGTCTTATGGCCATCACTGTTAGTAATGAGCCAATAACGGCTCATTAATTGAATAGGCTCTCGTCCTAAATTACGAATGCAGATAGTGTAAGCAAACACATATCTCGCAATATCGGGTTGAGATTGGCTTTCTATATAGACACTCTGAACTTGGATGCTTACATTCGGCTCATTAAGCATAGTGCCTCCTTCAACAGACTATTCTGAACGGTTAGAGAGATAGTTTGCCATTTTACAATATTGTTCAACAGAAATATTTTCTGCTCGGGTGCTTAAATCAATACCCAGTTCTGTTAACTCTTCAACGCTGAATAAATCCCCTAAACTATTACGAATCGTTTTACGGCGTTGGTTGAAAGCTTGTGTGGTAATACGGCTTAAAAATTTAATATCTTTTACCGGATACGGGTTTTCACGATGAGGAATCAACCTAACAATGGCTGAATCTACTTTTGGCGCTGGTGTAAATGCGGTTGGTGGTACTTCCAACACAGGCACCACGTTGCAATAATATTGCGCCATAACACTCAAGCGCCCAAAGGCTTTGCTACCTGGTCCTGCAACCAGACGATTCACCACTTCTTTTTGTAACATGAAATTCATGTCAGAAATAGAATTGGTGAATGTGAATAAGTGAAACATTAACGGTGTGGAGATGTTGTAAGGCAAGTTACCAAAAACGCGCAGGGGCTGGCCCGCTTGTTTGGCTAATTCACCAAAATCTACTGTCATTGCATCTTGCTGAATGATAGTCAATTTATCTTTTAGTTGAGGATGAACGTGTAAACGTGCAGCAAGGTCACGGTCAAGTTCAACTACGGTCATTTTATCGATTCGGCTACCGACAGGTTCGGTTAAGGCACCTAAGCCGGGACCAATTTCTACAATGGACTGACCTGGCAGCGGGTTCATGGCATCCACGATGCTGTCGATAATAAATTGGTCAGTTAAAAAGTTCTGCCCGAAACGTTTGCGGGCAAAGTGCCCCTGATGGACTCGATTATTCATGTATTCTTAGATGTCATTTGGATAGCTAACTTTAATGCGGTGATAAAACTTCCCGCATCAGCATGACCCGTCCCCGCGAGCTCAAGGGCTGTCCCATGGTCGACAGAGGTACGGATAAAAGGCAGGCCGAGAGTGATATTTACTGCTCTGCCAAAACCTTGGTATTTTAACACAGGAAGGCCCTGATCGTGATACATTGCTAACACTGCGTCTGCATGGTCTAAATACTTAGCTTGAAATAGGGTATCTGCAGGCAATGGCCCAATCAAATTAATCCCTTTTGTACGTAGGCTTTCAAGTGCAGGCTCTATAGTATCAATTTCTTCGGTACCCATATGGCCGCCTTCTCCTGCATGTGGATTTAAACCACAAACATAGATGGCCGGTTTTTCAATACCAAATTTGGTTTGTAAATCATGGTGTAAAATGGTGATGACTTCATGAAGGCTTTGTTGGGTAATAGCGGCCGACACGTCCTTGAGTGGCAGATGCGTTGTGGCTAATGCAACACGCAGTTCTTCGGTAGCTAGCATCATAACAACGCGTTCACAGCCACTTCGTTGTGCAAAGAATTCCGTGTGACCACTAAATGACATGCCTGCATCATTAATAATCCCTTTATGTACGGGACCTGTTACAAGCGCTGAAAATTCGCCATTTAAACAGCCGTCACATGCTTTTGCTAAGCTCTCCACAACATATTGGCCATTATCAACATTAAGTACACCTGCCTTTGCAGGCGTTACTAAATGAACAGGTAGAACGGATAAGTGACCTGCAGGCTGTTCTTCATTAATTGAATTGGGGGAATATTCAGTTAATGTCAGAGGCAAATTTAGCGCTTTGGCACGCTGGCGTAATAAATCAGGATCGGCACAAGCAACCAACTCAACAGGCCATTGCTGTTGAGCTAGCTGAATAAGTAGGTCTGGACCAACCCCGGCTGGCTCGCCGGGGGTGATAACAACAGGCTTAATTTGTTTTTTCATCTGTAGATTGGCTGTCACGACCATCAACTATTTTCACGTAAGCAGAAGCGCGTTGTTCTTGCATCCAGCTTTGTGCTTCTTCGTTAAATTTACGATTAAACAGTAAACGGTAAGCTTGATCTTTTTGCGCCGCGTCTGTTTTATCAACGTTGCGTGTGTCTTCTAATTGAATTAGGTGCCATCCAAAGTTTGATTGAACAGGTTGGCTTAATTCGCCTTTATTCAGTCTCATTAGCGCATCGCGGAAAGCTGGGTCATAGATATCAGGCATATTCCAACCTAATTCACCGCCTTTTAACGCACTACCTGGGTCTTCAGAGTTTTCTTTTGCTGCATCTTCAAATGAGATTTTGCCTGAACGAATTTCCTGAGCAATTTTGGTTAATTTTTGTCTTGCCTGTGCATCATCCATAATTGGTGATGACTTAATCAAGATGTGGCGTGCTTTCACTTCTGTGACAGAAATAGGTTGGCTGCCACCACTGACATCGTTAACACGTAAAATATGGTAGCCGACACCAGAGCGAATAGGGCCGACAACATCACCTTTTTTCGCATTTTTCAGTTGTTCAGCAAACACAACGGGTAATTCTTGCAGGCGTGACCAACCCATATTACCGCCTTTCAGTGCTTGAGGATCTGCTGAATAAGCGATAGCTAACTTACCGAAATCTCCGCCTTTTTTCAGTTCAGCTAAAATTTTATCCACTAATGCTTCAGCGGTTTTTAGTTGTTCCTGTGTTGGGTTTTCTGCTAACGGAATCAAGATATGGCTTAAATTAACGCCCATCTCATAATTTGCTTGTGAGCTCATTTGTTCAGCAAGAGAATCAACCTCTTGAGGTAAAATAGTCACTCGACGGCGAACTTCATTGTTACGCACTTCAGCAATCAGCATCTCTTTACGAATTTCGCTACGATACTGATTCATATTGATGCCATCAGCGGTTAAACGTTGTTGCATTTGCTGTAGTGTTAAACCGTTTTGACGAGCGATATCAGTAATAGTTGCATCCACGGCTTCATCTGGAATATTGATTTGCATTTGGCTAGCCATTTGCAAAATGATGTTATCCATAACGAGACGCTCAAGGATCTGATGACGCAGAGTTTGATCATCAGGCACCTGTTGACGTGCGTTCTGAGCATTCAGTTTTACTGTGTTGATCATATTCTGGACGTCACTTTCCAGCACAACACCGTTATTGACGACCGCAGCCACTTTATCCATTTGCTGAGGCGCAGCCAAAGCAGTGGAGCTTGCGAACATCAGTCCCAGAATAAGCGTTCTCCAATTCTTCATAATGGTCCTATAAATATTGACTTTGATTCCGCAAAAGCGGGCTAATCTCTTTTTACTCGTCATACTTCAAGTTGCAGTGTTGTTGACTGCGCTCATTCGCACTAGTCACATACTTGTGTATGCTCCTAGCGACTCAATCACTTGTCGCCTAACTGCCCCTGAGTTATTGACAGTAACTCTATGTTATTTTTATCAGAAAGCACGTTGATAAGGCATAATGCCACTTTCTAACATCTTCTGACTACCTAAACTATGATTGTTATTTAGGCCTCTAAGTTCCACATTGATTGACCATTTATTATCATATTCACTGCTGAACTTCTCTTTTTGCCAACCAACTATCTTACGTTCATAGCCAAGATTGACCGCCCAGCAGCAAGTATTGTATTGCAAACCAACAAGTTGGCTCGCAGGTTGCTGTTGTTTGGTATCATAATAATATGAGCCCACAAAACCCCAGCGCTCGCTTAATGGCCAACTAACTACAGTACCCACCTGTGAAATACCACGTTGGTATTCAGGCAGTGTATAGGTATAGCCGCCATTCGCAGTATCTTCACGACGGAAGGTTGCTTGAATATAATCGCGGTCAACGAAACGGTAGTTCAACTGAACTAAACGATCGGCATCTAAACGGTATTCTGCAACCGCATTCCCCATGGTGACATTACCGAGGCGGCGGTCATATTGTAAACCACCACGCAAGCCCCAATTATCATCAATTCGCCACATAGAGTCAGTGGCCCACAATAATGAGCCAGTGTTACTTTTATCATCAATTGGGCGATTTGAATCACCCGCACGTGGGCGTTCGAAATAATAAATTTGACCTACTGAGAAATTAAACCGCTCAGCTAAAGCATCATCATACACGCGGGTTGTAACACCTGTGGTGAACTGGTTTGCAGAGGCGATACGGTCAAGGCCACTGTAAATTCGGTCACGGAATAAACCACTATAGTCTGACTGCAACAATGAAGAGTCAAAGTTATTGATATTATCTTGATCTTTATACGGAATATATAAATATTGGACACGTGGTTCTAATGTTTGAACGAAATCACTACCTTGGAAAAGGTCTCGTTCGAAGACAACTTTTGCATCGCTTTTAAACATTGGTAGAACACGTGTCACATTTTTTTCTAAGCTTTTATCTGTATTCGAGCGTGGGATATCTTGGTCGTAATGAGTCGCATACAATTTGATGCTGTTATTCATATTCGCCCAGCCATTAGATAATGGCAGGTTTACTTCTGGCTCGATGTGTAAGCGCGTTGCATCAGGGTTATTTTTCCCCACACTCGTAAAACGCGCGGCTTGTGCGTAAGTATGCACATCAAAGGCACCTAAATTATTTTTATAATAATTGAAGTCCACTTGTGGCTCTGCTTTATAAGCTCGTTTGTTGGGGTTATCAGCAAAAATTTGGAATTGTTTGTGAGTAACTTTTGTATTCCAATTTGTATCTGAATAACCTGCACTGAATTTTTGAGTGGCATAGCCATCAGTGGTGTTGCCATACTGGGAACTAAAGTCTGTAAAATAGCTAGGGTCGCTCACTTTGGTATAGTCAGAGCTGAAGTTCCAGTGTTCCGCGTAAGTCCCAGAATGGCGCCAATAGAATAACCAACGGTCATCACTATCACGGTCTTCACGCTTACCACGTTCTTTGTCCTTGATATAAGCTCGGTCATGATTTAGAAAATCAAAGGCCACGGTGCCTGTACCGGGAGCAATGAGGTAACGGAATTCATTGTTTAATTTTACACCACGGTGGGTCATAAACTGTGGGGTAATCGTGGCATCGTAGTTTGGCGCAATATTCCAATAATAAGGTAATGAGAACTCTAGCCCATCGTTACTTGAATAGCTTCCCGTCGGAATTAAAAAACCGGAACGGCGTTTATTACCAATCGGCAATTGCATATATGGGCTATAGAAAATAGGCACGTCACCCACTTTAAAACGTGCATGCCAAATTTCAGCCACTTCTTCTTCGCGGTCGATAATCACTTCAGAGCCCGCAACGCTCCAGCTATTATTGCCGGGCAAACAGGTCGTGAATGTGCCGTTTTCCATAATAGAGTAACGGTTTTCACCACGCATTTTCATTTTCGTCGCGTCACCACGTCCCTGACGGCCTACCATCATGTAGTTACCATCATTCACATCAGTGTTTTTATTATCTAAGTTAGACCACGCAGAAGGGCCTTTTAAGATAATTTGTGGGTCATCGTAGTGAACATTACCGGTGGCGGTTACTTCACGGACAGGCAGCTCACCCGCAGTTTCTGTTTGCGTGAGTTTAACCTTATCAGCGGTTAATGTTTGGTTCCCTTGTTGAATATCGACATTACCTTCATATTCAACAAAATTCGGGTATTCACCACGGACATCTTCAGCGGTAATGTGAATCGGCAGGTCGTTAGGGTCACCTTTTACAATCGGTTTTGTGTAAACAGGGACACCCAGCATACACTGCTGTGCAAGGTCAGCATGCGCTTGCTGACTATAAATTGCCGCCCATACCATGGTGGCGAGTAGTGTTGGATAGCTTTTTTTCATCATTAAATATGGGGTTCCGTCATCATTGGCATCGCCAGCAAACGCTCAAAGACTAACTTAGCCAACCACTTTGCGCCAGTATAATGTAAGAAACTTTACGCGCGGGTAGTTATGCATAGAGCTGAATGAATAGTATGATAATGCAAAATTGCATTTTGAGCATTGAAGAATTGAGGGATATATGCACTATTGGGGCAAAATTATTGGCGTTATACTCGCAATCGTCTCTGGATTGGGTTTTTGGGGGGCGCTAATTGGGTTAATTATTGGGCATGGTTTTGATAAAGCATCGATTCAACGTAAATTTGCAGGGAGAATGAATAAGCGTGATCGCCAAATTATTTTCTTTGCTAGCACTTTCCAAATTTTGGGGCATTTAACGAAGTCCAAAGGCCGTGTAACCGAGACAGATATTCAGCTTGCAACCAATTTAATGGACAGAATGCAATTACACGGAGAAACACGAAAAGCGGCTCAACAAGCATTTAGAGAAGGCAAATCCCCTAACTTTCCATTACGTGATGTATTAAAACAATTACGTATGGCCTGTTATGGCCGTTTTGACTTGATTCAGATGTTTCTGGAAATTCAATTACAGGCAGCTTTTGCAGATGGGCAGCTACATCCGAACGAACGAAAAGTATTGTTTATTATTGCCGAAGAATTAGGGATTTCTAAGGTTCAGTTTGAACAGTTCTTGGATATGATCCAAAGTGGTCGCCAATTTGGCCAAGGGTACTCTCAGCAGCAATCAGGAGGGTATTATCAGCAATCGAATGGCCCAACCCTTGAAGATGCTTGTAAAGTCCTTGGTGTGTCCCCGAGTGATGACCCAACAAAAATTAAGCGTGCCTATCGTAAATTAATGAGCGAACATCACCCAGATAAATTGGTTGCGAAAGGTTTGCCGCCAGAAATGATGGAAATAGCGAAGCAGAAAGCGCAATCAATCCAAGCAGCTTATGACTTAGTCAAGAAGGAGCTCGGCTTCAAATAAATTTCCCCGTCATATTTCGCGCCGCAGCGTTGTTGGCTGCGCTCGCGAACCCTAGTCACATACTACTGTATGCTCCTAGGAATTCGCTCTCTTGCCGCCTAGCTGCATCACGAACTATTTAGGGGAAATCAGGCTAACGAAGAAAAACCAAAAAATCTCGCTTTGTTGTCTTCATTCATGAACCCTAGTCACGTAGTTATCTACGCTCCTAAGGATTTGCTCTCTTGCCGCCTAGCTGCAACACGAACTATTTAGGGGAAATCAGGGGAATAATTAAAATGGATTATTTCGCTCCCGTTTTTTGTTGGCTGCGCTCGCGCACCCTAGTTACATAGTTATGTATGTTCTTAGGGTAAAAACAAACGGAAAAATAATCAGCGCAAAAACAGAGTGAGTTAATTTCTGCACTGGTAATATTGAAATCTAATCAATCGATTAGAGACCGTTAAAAATCCGGTGGGCAGGTAAAATGCATTGGCGTGCCGTATTCAGGGTGGGTGATGTATAATTCCTGAGCATGTAATTGTAAGCGAGTAGCTAGCGCTTTGGCTTCATCGTGAGCATAGAAGCGATCACCAAGGATAGGGTGACCTAACGCTAACATATGGACTCTAAGTTGGTGCGAACGACCCGTAATAGGGGAAAGCTTTACGCGAGTGGCTTGTTCTTCATATTGTAAAACTTGGTACTCGGTTTGTGCTGATTTCCCTGTTTCGAAACACACTTTTTGCTTAGGGCGGTTTGGCCAATCACAAATTAGCGGCAAATCAACCAAGCCTTCTTCTTTTTCTAAATGACCCCAAACACGAGCAATATAGAATTTTTTCGGCTCACGCTCTCTAAATTGGCGTTTAAGTTCGCGTTCAGCTTTTTTGTGCAGTGCCACAACCATGACGCCACTTGTCGCCATATCTAACCGATGTACGGATTCAGCGGCGGGAAAATCACGCTGAACACGGCTCATAATGCTGTCATGGTGCTCTGGCGCTTTTCCGGGAACAGAGAGTAACCCGCTAGGTTTATTCACCACAATGATGTGATCATCTTGGTAAAGTATATGCAACCAAGGTTCAACAGCAGGTTGGTAGGGTTCCATCATAACGTGTGTAACTCCGAAGCTTTTAAATAATTTCTCCCTCAGATGAGGGAGAAATAAGTGACTATTTTAGTTTACGCTTACTATAATTCAAATTACTAATAATAAGCTATTTGAATGAGCGACAGCGTACTCACAGCAAGTCGGCTACTGATGAGTTACCACAACTAAACGAATCGCATCTAGTCGCCATGTAGCTTGGTCGATATTAGTCATCAGTTGTTGGCGTTCTTCCTCAATAATATCAAGTTCTTCATCACGGATATTTGGGTTGACCGCTTTTAGTGCTTCTAAACGAGAAAGCTCCAACGTTAGCGCCTTATCAGCCGCTTCTTTTGCATTTTCTATCAATGCCTTGGCTTCTTTTTCGATCATTGGCTCAGATAAGCGTAATACCGAATGAACCTCATTTTGTACTGCATTGACCAGTTTGCTTGCCATATGGCGGTTAATGGCATTTAATTGGCGGTTAAAACTTTCAAACTCAACTTGAGATGATAAGTTATTACCTTTTAAATCAATTAATAAGCGTACCGGAGTTGCGGGTAAGAAACGGCTAATTTGCAGGTGCTTAGGTGCTTGAGCTTCCACAACGTAAATCAGTTCAGTCAATAAGGTGCCAACAGGCAGCGCTTTGTTTTTCAATAAAGAAACCGCACAGCTGCCGGTATCGCCAGATAGCACTAAATCTAAACCATTACGAATAATAGGGTGCTCCCAGCTGATAAATTGCGTATCTTCACGAGAAAGTGCTTGCTCTCTATCAAACGTGATGGTGCAACCATCTTGAGGAAGTCCTGGGAAATCAGGTACTAACATATGGTCTGAAGGTGTGAGGATAATCAGGTTATCACTTTTATCTTCTTGATTAATACCGACAATATCAAAAAGATTGAGTGCAAAGTTAACCAATTCGGTATCGTTATCACCTTCACCAATTTCTTCAGCCAACAGATTGCCAGACTCGCCACCGTTTGAATGCATTTCAAGCAAACGGTCACGGCCTTGTTCCAATTGTAATTTCAAGCTGTCATGCTCTGCACGGCAGGTTTTAATAAAATCATCAAAACCTTCTGTGACTGTCGGTTCAGCCATAAATTGCAGTAATGGTTGGTAGTATTTATCGTAGATAGCTCGGCCTGTTGGGCAGGTATGTTCAAAGGCATCTAAGCCTTCGTGATACCAGCGGATCAACACAGATTGTGCGGTATTTTCTAAATAAGGCACATGAATGCTGATATCACGGCTTTGTCCAATACGGTCTAAACGGCCGATACGTTGCTCGAGTAAGTCTGGATTAAACGGCAGGTCGAACATCACCAACTGGTTAGCAAATTGGAAGTTACGCCCTTCAGAACCGATTTCAGAACATAATAGAACCTGCGCGCCTTCTTCTTGAGATGCAAAATAGGCAGCAGCTCGGTCACGTTCTAATAACGATAACCCTTCGTGGAACACGGCAGCACGAATCGCTTCGCGTTCACGTAACACTTGCTCCAATTGTAGTGCAGTTGCGGCTTTCGCGCAGATCACTAACACTTTTTCATGGCGGTTTGCGGTCAAAAAGCCCATTAACCACTCAACCCGCGGGTCAAAGTTCCACCACGTGGCGTTTTCACCTTCGAACTCTTGGTAAATTTGCTCAGGGTAGAGCATTTCTTTTGCACGTGTTTCAACGTCTTTTTTACTGCCCATGATACCAGCCACTTTAATTGCGGTTTGGTATTGGGTGGGCAATGGCATTTTTAACGAATGTAATTCACGACGAGGGAAGCCTTTGACGCCATTTCGGGTATTTCTGAACAACAGGCGGCTAGTACCATGGCGGTCCATTAACATGTTGATCAGCTCTTGGCGCGCAGCATTGCCATCTTCACCTTCAAGATTTGCAGCCTTTAGCAGTGGTTCGATATCTTGTTCTTTGATTAATTCGTTAAGTAAATTTTGCTGGTCATTAGTCAGTTTGTCACCCGACAGCAACAGTGAAACCGCATCAGCAACAGGACGGTAGTTTTCTTGCTCAGCAATAAAGTCTTGGTAATCATGAAAACGGCTAGGGTCAAGTAAACGCAGGCGAGCGAAGTGGCTTTCTTGGCCAAGTTGCTCTGGTGTTGCGGTTAATAGCAAAATAGAAGGAATATTTTCAGCTAATGTTTCAATAACTTGATATTCGCGGCTCGGGGCGGTCTCACTCCACTGTAAGTGGTGAGCTTCGTCGACGACCATCATATCCCAGCCTGCTTCAACTAATTGGTCAAAACGCTGCTTGTTACGACGGACGAAATCCAGTGAACACAGAACGAGTTGTTCTGTTTCAAATGGGTTATCACTATCATGCTGTGCTTCACTGTAACGGCTATCATCAAACAAAGAAAAACGCAGATTAAAGCGGCGTAGCATCTCAACCAGCCATTGGTGCTGTAAGCTATCAGGAACAATAACTAAGACGCGCTCTGCACGGCCTGCCATTAATTGCTGGTGGATAATCATCCCCGCTTCAATGGTTTTACCTAAGCCGACTTCGTCAGCGAGTAATACGCGCGGATGGTGGCGTTTTCCCACTTCATTGGCAATATGTAATTGGTGTGGGATCAGGCTTGCACGAATACCGCGTAAGCCTGTTGCTTGGTGTTTGACTTGCTCGCTTTGGAATTTGCGCGCTCGAAAGCGTAAAGCGAAACGGTCCATACGGTCAATTTGCCCAGCAAATAGACGATCTTGCGGCTTATTGAATGTGAGCTTGCTGTCGAGGAACACTTCTCTAAGGCTCACACCGGTTTCTTGCGTATCTAAACGTGTGCCGATGTAAGTCAATAATCCTTTATCTTCTTCAATGCTTTCAACTTGAAGTTGCCAGCCTTCGTGGCTGGTAATGGTATCACCTTCATTAAACATCACTCGGGTAATAGGGGCATCACTGCTAGAGTAAAGGCGGTTTTCGCCACTAGCAGGAAAAAGCAACGTTACCATTCGGGCATCAATTGCCACGACGGCACCTAATCCAAGTTCGCTTTCTGTATCGCTGATCCAGCGTTGACCAAGAGTAAATGGCATAGATTTAACTTAATTCCATAAAATTGAGAGTTTATTTTTTAGATTTTTTAAGACAATTTTTATCAGTGTCTTCGCCCAGTGTTGGTGTAGCTCATTAATAGTTACACAAGGAAGAGTTCGAATTATTTTAAAAATAGTCGTTACCTGATGATTAATTATACACATTTAATTATTCAAATTGCAGCAAAGTGAGCACTAAGGCGTTTGCTGGGCTTGTGGCCGAGACAATGAATCAGTCTATTTGAATTATAATGAGTATTGTTGATTATCACGCATAATTTGTGTAGCCAGACGTGCGAGACACCAAAGGGGCGATATATTAATTCAACCGAAGGCTATCGTCACCTGTTAAAAAAACATCAAAGGTAGAATAAATTTTAAAACAACAGGGTAATTTGCCCAGTTAGCAGGGTATCAAAGTCATCTTGTAAGAAAGGCAAGATAGCATCTGCTATTGGTTTGATTTGCTTGGAAATATAATGTTCGTAATCCGGTTTTGCCGTGATGATTTCCAGCGGTTCAGGCCCTGCCTGAGTGATAATATAGTTTATCCAACCACCATTTTGATATTGTAAAGGGCGCTGTAATTTTAAATTATAGTCATCAGCGGTACGAGCCGCTCGAACATGCGGAGGAACATTTTTTTGGTAATCAGTCAATTTTCGGCGCAGGCGTTTACGGTACACTAAACGGTCATCATATTGGCCTGAACGAATATTTTGCACATATTCACGAATATATTCACGGTAAGGTTGGCGATAAAAAATACGGGTATAGAGCTCTTTTTGGAATATTTGTGCTAAGGGAGTCCAGTCCGAGCGAATGGTTTCCAGCCCTCTAAATACCATGGTGTCTTTACTCAGCCCTGCATAGCGTTTTTTACTCCCCATTTCAGCACCACGTACCGTTGGCATCAAAAATCGGCGGTAATGGGTTTCATATTCAAGCTCTAAAACCCCCTCTAATTGCCATTCTTCAGCTAAATGTTTTTTCCACCAGCTATTCACGTAATCACGTAAAGCAAAGCCAATTTTTTGCGCTTGCTCTTCATTGTGGGCGTCTCGTAACCATACAAATGTGGAGTCGGTATCCCCATAAATAACTTGGTAACCCTGTGACTCAATCAAACGTTTGGTTGTACGCATAATTTCATGGCCACGCATGGTGATTGATGCAGTCAGTCTTGGGTCAAAAAAACGGCACCCTTCAGCGCCTAGTACCCCAGCAAATGCGTTCATAATAATTTTCAACGCTTGGGATAGTGGGGCATTATGCTCTTTTTTAGCTTTATCCCGTTCTTGCCAGATATGGCTGACAATATCGGGTAAACAGTGGGTTGTACGAGAAAACCAAGCTTGGCGAAAACCGGGAACAGAATATTCAAGGTCTGGATGCGCTAATCCTTCAATCATACCCGCAGGGTCGATGAGAAAAGTTCTAATAATTGAAGGATATAGGCTTTTATAATCCAAAACTAATACGGAGTCATATAGCCCAGGTTGGGAGTCCATGACAAAGCCCCCGGGGTTCAGTTGCATTTTATGTTCCGTCAGGTTGGGAGCGACAAAGCCAAGGCGGTGTAGACGGGGAATATAAAGGTGTGAGAATGCTGCAACAGATCCGCCCATTTTATCAACAGCAAGGCCAGTTACTGTTGAACGTTCTTGCAAGAAAGCCATTAAATCGGTTTTTTCAAAGATCCGATGGACTAAAATACAATCTTGAATATTGTAGTGTGCTAGAGCGGGTTTATCGTGAGCAAAGCGGCGGTTGATTTCATCCATTCGGTCATAAGGGGTATCAATCGCTTTACCTTCGCCAAGGAGTTCTTGAGCGACAAACTCTAAACTAAATGATGAAAAACTCCATGTTGCTGCTTTTAATGCATCAATACCATCAATAATTAACCGGCCTTCAGCAGCGGCAAAAAATACCCCTTGCTTAAAGCCATGCTCTCGCCACTCCAATTTTTTGTTTTGTCGACCAAACAACAATGGGATGCCATAACGCTCAGCATGCTTTTGTAATACTTGTAAGTCGAATTGGATTAGGTTCCAACCAATGATGGCATCAGGGTCGTATTGGTGAAGCCATTCATTGAGCTTATGAAGTAATTGCGGGCGGCTATTCACATAGATTAAGCGATGTTCAGAGCTCAATGCAGGCCCTTGTTCTGGCCCTAACATAAATACCACATTGTCACCACAGCCAGACAGCCCTATAGAATAGAGTTCACCATGTTGGCTGGTTTCGATATCAAGGGAAACAGCTTTGATTAAGGGGCGGTAGCCTTCGCAAGGTTTTAGTTGAAACTCCCCTTGCTGATTTTGAGAAAACCAGACAGAGGCCGCGATAAAGCGTTCCATTAGATACCGTTCACTCGGGCGAATATCTGTTTCTAATAATTCGACACCCAATTCGTTGCAGCTTTTTTCAAGATTCTGTAATTGTCGATATTGGTGGCAATAAATCGCATAGACTTTTTCGCGTTTAAAATCAATTAATCCAAGGAGCCGGTAGGTAATATTGGGTTGTTCATCTAATAGATGTTTTACTTGAGGGAATTGAGATTCAGCTAAAAAACCAATGGCTTTTTGATAGGGAACAGTGACCTTTTGAGGTTGGTTATTAGTGAGTAGCCAATAAGAGACCTCAACACCGTGGCGGGTGTCTTTCCAGTGACGGCTAAGAATAAAGCCTCTTTCTGCTGGAGCGATAAGTTGGGTCATTAGGCTACTCGCATAAAACTTGCATAAAAAATAGTTACGATAAATATACGCGAATAGTGTGAATTTATACAGTGCTAATTATTGGAAACGCTTATGATACTCAGTAAAGCAGACGCAGCGCTTTGTCCCTGTAATAGGTATTGAGTATCACCATCGTAGGCAATATTACCTTCTGCAATAACCAGTGTCCGCGGGGCAATTTGTAAAGCATCATCAACATTATGAGAAACCATTAACAATGTGATTGATTTTTCTGCACAAATTTCCCTGAGTAATAGCAGCATTTCTCGGCGTAATGCAGGGTCGAGAGCTGAAAAAGGCTCATCAAGTAATAAAATTGGTTGATTGCGGATCATGCAGCGTGCTAATGCCGCGCGTTGACGTTGCCCCCCCGACAGTTGTGCTGGTAACCTATCTAAACATTCACTCAGGCTGACACGGCTCGCCATTTGCTCAACTCGCTGAATTTGCGTTTTATTCAGGCGTAAATTGGGTTGCAGTCCAAGACCAATGTTTTGCCGGATTGTCAGGTGTGAAAATAAATTATTTTCTTGAAATAACATAGAAACAGGGCGCTTAGCCGGAGGGCTAAAAGTATGGTCTTCGCCATTGAGCGCAATTGTACCGCTTTTGGGAAATTGAAAGCCGCTAATCAAGCTTAATAGCGTACTTTTCCCTGCACCACTTGGCCCCATAACTGCCACAGACTCACCGAACTGAACAGAAAAATCAAATGACATTGTCAGGTTGTCGTATTGGTAATCTAGCTGAGTCAATTTAATCATGGTGTTTTCCTGATATACGTTCAATCAAGCTAAATAAGCAAAAGCAAAGCAATAGCAATAGCATGGCAGTAACAGCCCCATCGTTTGACCGGTAAGCCCCTATTTGCTGATAAAGATAATAAGGGAGTGTGCGGAAGTTATCATTGCCAAATAACGCGACAACACCAAAATCACCAATTGAGATAACACAAGCAAATGCGAGAGCTTGGGAAATAGGTTTGCGTAATGCTTTAAGTTCAATAATTCGGAAACGATTAAAACCAGAAATGCCAAGTGATTGGCACAATGGGTTATAGCGTTCAGCGCTGTCTCGCATAGGGTTTTCTAATACTTTTAACGCATAGGGAATGGCTAACAAAGCATTAGTCATGATAATTAATGGGTAAGGGGATTCAGGTAAGCCTACCGTTTCATTAAAAAAGATAAAAAAACCTGTCGCGAGCACGATACCGGGCATGGCTAAAATAATTAACCCACTAAGTTCTAAGGCTTGCCCTAGACGAGCCGCTTGGCGTAAGCGCAATTCACGGCTGCTCCATAACAACATTAAAGTAAGTACCACGCAGACAGCACCAGCACACAGTGCAATAAACACAGAGGTTGCCGTGGCTTGCCATAAGGCGGGTTGCTGCAATACCGCCCAAAGTTGCCCATTTAACCCATCGAAAATAACCGCGAATAGTGGGGGAAGTAGCAATAACATGGCAGCGACAATGAGCAACAAATCTCGAATGCGACGAAATGCGTTATCAGCAGGGTCAACCCATTGTGCTTGGTGGCTAAAACCTACTGAAAATACACTATTTACTTTGTGGCAGATAAACATTAAACCGACACAGAAGAACAGCTGAATTAATGCCAAAATAGTGGCTCGCCCTAAATCAAAATCATAGTTAAGAGCTTGGTAAATAGCCAATTCGATAGTGGTTGCTGCAGGACCTCCGCCCAGAGCGAGCACAGTCGCAAAGCTGGCAAAGCACAGCATAAAAATTAACGCAGCAGTAGGTAATATTTGCCGCCGTAAATAAGGCCATTCTAAAATAGTAAATTGCTGCCACTCATTGAACCTCAGTTGTGCTGCAATTTGTCTCTGCTCAATAGCGATATTTTCTAAAGACTGTAATAGCATACGAGTCGCTAGTGGCATATTAAAGAAAACATGTGCTAGCAAAATGCCTTTTAGGCCATAAGGTGAAAAGGTGTAATTAAATCCCAGTAATTGACAAAGTTTAGCCAGCCAACCCGTTTGCCCGTAAACTGATAAAATACCAAACACGGCAACTAATACCGGAAGAACCAATGTCATTGCACATAGGCGTAAAAATAGGGTTCGTCCAAAAAAACGACGGCGGTGCAGTGCTCTTGCAAGAAAAATAGCAGGGATTACAGAAAAAATGGCGGATAAAAAAGCCTGCCAAAAGGTAAACCCAATCACATGCCACAAATAGCTATCGCTAATAATGTCAGCCATTGAAATTTCAGGTGCAAAAAACCACAGTGCACCAAAACTAATGAGTGCAACCGTAATCAGTAATCCGGAGGCCAATGCCCCCGGTAGTAGAGACAAATTAATTAGCGACTGACGGCGGTTTGCCATAAACGAGTCCAATTTTGGCGTTCTTTGGCCACTTCTTGAGAACTAAATTGTAAGGCTTTTTCAGGTAGAGGTAACTGGTTGTATACCTCAGGTAAGGGAATATCAATGACCGGATACATCCAGTTTGTTGTTGGCAGGGTATTTTGGAATTCAGGTGTTAAGACAAACTGCAAGAACTGCTTGGCAAGCTCCGGCTGTGGGCTATTTTTCAGCCTTGCTGCCACCTCAACTTGCATATAGTGACCCTCATTAAATAATGCCGCAGCATAGTTATCTTTTTGGTCATTAAGCATTTGATAACCCGGCGATGAGGTATAACTGAGTACAAAATCACCTTCCCCTTTTAAGAACAGGCCATAAGCTTCACTCCAACCTTTAGTTACGGTAAGTGTTTTGCCTGCCATTTTTTGCCATGCATCCGCAGACTTGTCGCCATACAGTTTTTCAATCCACAGCATTAAGCCAAGTCCGGGCGTACTGGTTCGAGGATCTTGGTAAATAATTTTCCAATTATTTTCACTATTTAATAATGCATCCATACTTGTTGGTGGTTGTTTAATTTTATTAGTGTCATATATGAATGCGAAATAGCCATAGTCATAAGGAATGAAGGTTGAGCTATCCCACGAAATAGGCAGCTTCAATGCACTGGTATTAATGTCGGCAGGAGCAAACAGGCCTGTTTTTTCAGCAGAATCTAATAAATTATTATCTAACCCTAAAATCACATCTGCTTTGCTATTTTTTCCTTCCATTCTGAGTCTGTTTAGCAGGGCTACACCATCCCCCAGCGCCACTATTTTTAATTCACAATCGCACTGCGCTTCGAAATTTTTTTTAATTTGTGGTCCTGGACCCCACTCTGCGGCAAAGGAATCGTAGGTATAAACAGTAAGCGTTGGTTTATCCGCCCATGCTAATTGACTTAAACTGAGTGCACCAAAGGTAAAGAACGATGCTATAATTTTGTTTTTAAACATGCTTTTTCCTGCGCTAAAAGATAGTGACACAGGATTTGAGGAGAAACCGGTGCAGATATGCAGACGGAGGCTCAAATCCCTACGCCGGTATTAACCGGATCAGGTTCTACGGGTTATTTCTCAGCCGAAATAACTTCGGCACCCCGTTGAGATGTTCACTATTGTAGTGACTTCAGACATATCTGCAAACTGTATTGATATAGGTTTACCAGTTTAGGTATGTGTGAAACAATTAGGCATCTTTCAAATTTGGTTATTGAGGTAGTCTGTGATTGATGATGATGGCTACCGCCCGAATGTAGGAATTGTAATTTGTAATCGGCAAGGGCAAGTTTTATGGGCCCGCCGCTATGGTCAACACTCATGGCAGTTTCCTCAAGGAGGCATCAATCCTGGGGAATCGCCGGAACAGGCGATGTATCGTGAGCTATACGAAGAAGTCGGGCTACAGCGTAAGGATGTCAGGTTATTGGCATCTACCCGTAATTGGTTACGTTACAAATTACCCAAGCGTTTGGTGCGTTGGGATACAAAACCTGTTTGTATTGGGCAGAAACAGCGTTGGTTTTTACTTCAACTTCAATGCAATGATGCCGATATAAACGTGCAGCGCAGTAAGTCGCCAGAATTTGATGGCTGGCGATGGGTCAGTTATTGGTATCCTGTTAGGCAGGTGGTTTCTTTTAAACGTGAGGTTTATCGGCGTGTCATGAAAGAATTCGCTCCCGTAGTTATGCCTTTACAGGAACAAAAATTACCACAACGGCCCTCTTTTAATAACCGTAGGCGTGGAGCAAAGTAGCCTATGTTGACGCGTTTACGTGAAATTGTCGAAAAAGTTGCAATGGCGACAAGTTTGACTGATGCGCTAGAAGTGTTGGTGAATGAGACCTGCAAAGCAATGAGAACAGACGTTTGTTCCATTTATTTAGCTGATCACCCTCGCCAATGCTATTACTTAATGGCAACCCGCGGGTTAAAAAAACCTAGCGGGATTGCTATTCGTCTAGGTTTTGATGAAGGTGTCGTAGGGGCCGTAGGGCGCCAGTCTGAGATGCTCAATCTAGCCGATATTCGTGAACATCCTCAATATAAATTCCTGCCTCAGCTTAAAGAAGAACAATTAAAAGCTTTCTTAGGTGTTCCCGTGGTATACCGTCGCCAATTATTAGGCGTGCTGGTCGTACAGCAACGGGAAAAACGGCTGTTTAATGAAACCGAAGAATCTTTCATGGTAACGTTGTCGATGCAACTCGCCGTGATTTTGTCGCAAGCACAAGCAAAAGGTATTTTTGGGCAATATCGGCAAAATAGAATTAAAGCGATTCCTGTATCACAAGGAATTGCAATGGCTTATGGATGGCAAGATAGTTCCCAACCTTCTTTAGATAGTATTTTTCAAGCAAGCGCTATTGATATCGACAAAGAAAAACAACGCCTTGTCGCCGCCCTCGAAAGTGCTACAGCGGAATGTCGTCGTATTAGTAAACGTTTTATGGCGAGCTCGGCAAAAGAAAGTGCGGCGATATTTGATCTCTATAATCATTTACTGAGTGACCCGCAGCTAAAAAAACATCTGTTTGCCTCCATCAATGATAACGCAACTGCTGAATGGGCAGTTAAAACAGTTATTGAAAATTATGTAGAGCAGTTTTCTCGCCTGCGTGACCTTTATTTAAGGGAAAGAGGGGCAGATTTAAAAGCATTAGGTCAACGCTTATTATTTCATCTTGATGATTCACTTACCGCAAATGAGCAATGGCCAGAACGTTTTATTTTAGTTGCTGATGAATTAAGTGCTAGTGTATTGGCGGAGTTACCTATTGAGCAACTTGCCGGTGTGGTTGTGCGTGACGGAGCAACGCATTCTCATTCAGCTATTTTAATCAGAGCTATGGGAATTCCTGCAATTATGGGGGCGGATATTGAGCCTTCGTTATTACATAACCGCCATTTAATATTGGATGGTTACCGTGGTGAGCTCTTTATTGAACCTGAAAATTTAATTGTTCAGGAATACCAGCAAATCATTGAAGAAGAAAATGTTATTAGTCGCTTAGCGGAAGGAACTCTTGAACAAGATGCAACACTTAAAGGCGGCGAACAAGTTCATATTTACCTTAATGCAGGTTTAAGTCCGCGCTACGAGCAACAGATTAACACAGGGGTTGATGGCGTTGGCCTGTATCGTACTGAACTGCCTTTTATGTTGCACAATGGTTTTCCCTCGGAAGATGAGCAAAAACAACTCTATAAAGAAGTTTTACAACTTTTCCCTACCAAGCCTGTAGTGTTAAGAACCCTTGATATAGGGGCGGACAAACAGTTGCCATACATGCCAATTAGCGAAGAAAACCCAAGCTTAGGCTGGCGCGGTATTCGCATCATGCTGGACCAGCCCGAGATTTTTTTAATCCAGCTAAGGGCTATGTTACGGGCGAATATGTTTTCAGGTAATTTACGTATTTTATTACCGATGGTGACCAGTGTTAATGAGATAGACGAAGCAATTTTGCTGATAAAAAGAGCAAGGGACGAAGTGAGTTTTTTATTAAAAATGCCAGTTGAGATGCCCCAAATTGGTATTATGCTTGAAGTTCCTTCTTTGCTATTTCTATTACCGGAAATAAAAAAACGCGTTGATTTTATCTCTATCGGGACTAATGACTTTACACAATATTTACTTGCTGTTGACCGTAATAACACCCATGTAGCGGCGCTATATGATAATCTTCATCCCTCAATTGTGCGCTTTTTAGCAAAAGTAAGTGAAGAGTGCCAACGCCTTCAGCTCCCTGTAAGTGTTTGTGGGGAAATGGCAGGGCAGCCACTCAGCGCAATGGTATTAATTGCTCTAGGATATCGCTCCTTAAGTATGAGTGGGCGTAGTGTTCCTCGCATGAAATATTTAATCCGCCAGCTTGACCCAGCCTTGATGTCGCAGTTAGTACCGAAGTTATTGTCTGCGGAAACGAGTGATAGTGTCAGGCTAGAGGCGAGTGAATTTATGGAGCAACACCATTTAGGCGGTTTTGTACGTGGTGGGATTTAACTTACAACAAGATGTAAGTATTTAATTTGGTTTAGTTTGAAAAATATCAAGTATAAATGACTATACTTTTTGTTGTATGCTTCAGGGGCTTCACAAATTGAAGCCTGTTGAATACGTAATAGTCGACGAGTAGTTGGCTTAATGATTAAAAAGTGGGGAACAATGAGTAACAACTACTTAGCATTTCCGGAAATAGATCCTGTTATGTTCTCGATTGGGCCAGTATCGTTACACTGGTATGGCTTTATGTACCTTGTTGGCTTTGTTTTTGCCCTTTGGCTAGCAGGGCGTCGCGCTGCAAAACCCAATAGTGGCTGGACAAAAAACGAAGTAGAAAACTTGCTGTATGTTGGCTTTGTTGGCGTATTTGTCGGTGGTCGGTTAGGTTACGTTTTCTTTTATAATCTCCCTGTTTTTCTTGATGATCCTTTATATCTATTTAAGGTTTGGGATGGTGGCATGTCCTTCCATGGCGGCCTAATCGGTGTGATATGTGCCATGATGTGGTTTGCTCACCGTACTCGCCGTCGTTTCCTGCAAGTATCTGACTTTGTTGCACCATTGATCCCATTTGGCTTAGGCATGGGCCGTATTGGGAACTTTATTAATGGGGAGCTATGGGGACGAGTAACACTCGATACGCCATGGGCATTTTTATTCCCACATTCACGCAGTGAAGATATTCAACTTGCCGCACAGGACCCTTCGTTATTACCCATATTAGAGCAGTATGGTGTGCTACCAAGACACCCATCACAGCTTTATGAAATGTTCTTAGAGGGAATTGTTCTGTTCCTTATTTTGAACTTATTTGTGCGTAAACCTCGTCCAATGGGGAGTGTTTCTGGGTTATTCTTGATTGGTTATGGTGCATTTAGGATTATTGTTGAATTCTTTAGGCAACCAGACGCACAGCTTGGTTTATTTGGTGGTATTAGTATGGGACAAATTCTATCAATTCCGATGATTATTATTGGCGTTCTGATGATTGTTTGGGCTTACAAATATGGCAAAAATGTGCCAGCCCATAAGCCACTAAAAGAGCCTACAAAGAGTTAATAAATACAATTATTGGGGCTAACTTAGTCTGTTGAATATAACTATTTTGTAAATAAAGCAATGAAGTACAACGAGACAAAGGTTAGCCACTTAAGTTATTTTTTTAAAAGAGAGTCACTATGAAGCCGTATCTTGATTTATGCCAACGTATTATTGATGAAGGGCAATGGGTTGAAAATAAACGAACTGGCGTTCGTTGTTTAACCGTTATTAACGCTGACCTTGAATATGATGTGGGCAATAATCAATTCCCCTTGATTACGACTCGTAAAAGCTTTTATAAAGCGGCGATAGCTGAGCTTCTTGGTTATCTACGTGGCTACGACAATGCGGCTCAATTTCGTGAAATTGGTTGTAATACATGGAATGCCAATGCAAATGAGAACCAAGCATGGCTGAATAACCCTTATCGCAAAGGTGAGGATGATATGGGCCGCGTATATGGTGTTCAAGGGCGCTCATGGCAACGCCCAGATGGAACACATTTAGATCAGCTGAAAAAAGTCGTCAATAACTTAAAAAATGGAATTGATGACCGCGCAGAAATTATCACTTTCTATAACCCTGGTGAATTTGAAATGGGTTGCTTGCGTCCCTGCATGCATACTCATACTTTTTCATTGTTAGGTGATACCTTACATTTAACATCTTACCAACGTAGCTGTGATGTACCGCTCGGTTTAAATTTCAACCAAGTACAATGTTTTGTTTTGCTCGCTCTTATGGCTCGTATTACAGGGCATAAAGCAGGTAAGGCTTACCATAAAATTGTGAATGCACATATTTATGAAAACCAACTGACTTTAATGCGTGATGTCCAACTAAAACGTGAGCCGTTTGCTTCCCCTTCATTGTTTATTAACCCCAAAATTCAGACATTAGAAGACCTCGAAACATGGGTGACTTCGGATGATTTTACTCTCGAAGGGTACCAGTGCCATGAGGCTATCAAATATCCGTTTACTGTTTGATTAGCGAATAAATTGTTTACTAAGATGGTTTTATCGAAAAGCCATCTTAGTATTGTGTTTTTACATTTCATCAACCTCCCTCCTTTATCTATCCCATCTTTCTTAATGAATTTTATCTTGGTTCATAATTAATTTACTTTCTTGCATTTATTTTGAATTAACTATTTCTTTGCGAAGCAGCTCGCAAATTGACTTGTATTGTTATGCATTTATTTATTTTGTTGCGAAGCGTTATGCAGTTTGTAATGACAAACCTCGCTAGACAGATTTTTTTTGGCAATCTCTGTCTTGCATATAAAAAGTGGGGTCACAACAAAATGAAAGTTGAATTAAATACAACGCAGCGTGGTTTCACCTTAATTGAGATTATGATTGTTTTATTTATTTGTTCTTTTGTTATTTTTTCTGGTTTATATCAATGGCAACAGCAAGTAGAAAGGCAGCGGTTAATCGATGCGGCTAGGCAAGTATCTGAGTTTATTTATAGCCAAATGACAGAAGGTGTCTATTTAAATAGGTATCAAATATTATCCGTTAAGGCTGGTAGAAATGATTGGCAGCTTGATGTTAAAGATGCGAACAGCAAGCAAGAGGTTGGTAAGTTAACAGCAAAAAGGCACCAAGGAATAGAACTTAGTAAAGCAAGCCGTACTTCAATTCAGCTATATGGTAAGCAGGGAACGATCCGTGCTTTTAGTATAGAGCTAAAAAATCAGAATCAGCAAATCACAATTTATATTTCTTCATTAGGCCGTATTAGAAGCTGTAGTCATAAAAAAATGACAGGGGTACCTAAATGTTGAACCCCTTAAATAACGATAAATTAAAAAAACAGCAGGGATTTACACTTATTGAAATATTAATGGCAATGGCTATCAGTAGCATTGTTTGTGTATCAGCGATGAGTGCTATTCCTACATTATTTAAACAAACCTATCGAACTTACATTCAATACCAAATAGATAAGGATATAAGGCAAACATTGATAAATATGGAAAAAGATTTTAGAAGGATAGGTTACTGTAGTAGCCTAAATTGTGGTGAAGAACCTTTAAAAATCACATCAAAATTTTTAAGCAAAGGGAATAACTCGTGCATTATTTTTGCTTATGACCAAGATTTATCGGGTAAGTGGGAAGATATTAAATCCAAATCTAAAGATTCTGATTATTTTGGTTATCGGTTAAATAATGAAAAATTAGAGTCCAATCGAAATGTCCGAAATTGTGATGGGACTCGTTGGCAATCATTATTTGATGAGAAGTTAATCAAAGTTAAAAAATTAGCATTTGATTGGCGGGAAAATACCCAATTACTTGAAATGGAAATAAGCCTTAAAACAGAGTTATTACCTAATCAAACATTTAATTACCGAATAGCGGTCTTAGTTAGAAATCTATGAAGAATATAGAGCAACAACAGGGAAACGTTTCTCTACTTATGGTTATTATTTTTATCACAATAGGCACATTATTGATTAAATCGGTGCATTTTTTCCAAGAACGAGCTCGGGATGAGTTGCATAAGGAAATTAAATATTTCGATGCTTTTAATAAAGCAGAGTCAGCTCTTGCTTGGGGGGGAACATTACATTGGGATAGTCAATATAGAGGATTAAAGCGTTGGGTTTGCCAGAAAGAGGAAAATCAACAATGGAAAAGTTGCTTAAAACATTACAAAGGGGCGGATTTCGTGCTGTCGGGGCAAAGTCATTATCGCTTAGGGAATGATATTAAAGTTTATCGATGGGTAGTATGGGATGCAAATAAGCAACAGTTTTTCTCTCGTAAAAAAGGGTGGTTAGATTATTGCCCAGTGATAAAAAAAGGATTTTGCTAATGAAAACAAAGCAGCAAGGATTTGCATTAGTAGAGGCAATGATTGGCGTGGTTATTTTTGCTATTTCACTGGTAGCTTTGGTAAACTATTCGCAATATATCATATTGAATTTTAATAAATTGTATATGAATTCTTCGGCCATTAGAGTGTTACATAGTACATTAGAGAAAAGCTCAATGTTAGGGGAACCAATATCAGAGGAGAAAAATTCTTCCATAGATCCAAATTTACGTTACCCTGAGTGGAAAATACAAACAACTCGCTTACCGCGAGCCTATAACTGTACTGAGTTAATGGTATCGCTAACGATAAAAAAACAGCCATTTTCATTAAGCCGTTGGTATTGCTCAACAGGAGAGTACTATGTTCCAAGTGTATCATTCTAATCAATTAGATTTATTAAAAGATCTAATGACTCATTTAATGAAAAATGAACCACTTTCTCACCCTTTTGAGCAAGAAATAATTTTAGTACAAAGCCCCGGAATGTCACAATGGCTGCAAATCGAACTTGCTAAGCAGTTTGGTATTGCTGCAAATATTAACTATCCCTTACCTGCAACGTTCATTTGGGACATGTTTAGGCGAGTCTTACCGGATATTCCAAAAGAAAGCGCTTATACCAAGCAAGCTATGACATGGAAACTAATGACAATATTGCCAACTGTCATTAATGAGGAAGAATTTGAACCTTTAAAGCATTATCTTCAAGAAGATACAGATAAACGTAAACTTCATCAGCTTGCTGGTAGGATTGCTGATTTATTTGACCAATATTTGGTTTATCGCCCACAATGGGTTGGAGTATGGCAAAAAAATGAACTAATAGAGGGGCTAAGTGAAAATCAACTATGGCAAAAACGTCTATGGCAGTGCCTTGTTGAATATTCAAATGAACTAAAACAGCCACCTTGGCATCGAGCTAATTTATATCAACATTTTATTGATACATTATCATTGAACCCTGATTTAGGAAAATTGCTGCCAAAGCGTATTTTTATTTGCGGTATCTCATCTCTTCCACCTGTTTATCTACAAGCTATCAATGCAATAGCAGAACATACAGATGTTCATTTAATGTTCACTAACCCATGTCGCTATTATTGGGGGGACATTCAAAGCGCGTCGTTTTTAGCTAGGTTGCAGCAAAGGAAACTTCGTCATTATCTTGATAAACATGAAATTTCACGCTTTAAACTCGAAGAGCATATTCCTAATTTATTTAATGAAAATGGCGAACAGGATATCGCAAATCCACTACTCGCCTCGTGGGGAAGGTTAGGTAGAGACAACCTATACTTTATTTCTCAAATCGATAATGCGAATGAAATTTCGGCCTATGTTGATACTGAACGAGCCAATTTATTAGAGAATGTTCAGCAGGATATTTTAGATCTCGAAAACTATGCTCAATTAGGGACAACATTAGAAAATTATGAAACGAGTATTGGTAAACGACCAATCAATGAGCTAGATGATTCGATAACATTCCATTTATGTCATAGTGCACAGCGGGAAGTTGAAGTATTACAAGATCATTTGCTTTCTCTCTTTGAGCAAGATTCATCGCTAACACCGCGTGATGTGATAGTCATGGTGGCCGATATTGACAGCTATGCACCCTATATTCAGGCTGTTTTTGGTAATACGGCATCAACTCGTTATATCCCATTTTCAATTTCAGATAGAAAAGCACTGCAAGCTCACCCAATTTTACAAGCATTTATTATGCTACTCGACTTACCTCAGAGTCGTTTTTCAACGGAGCAAGTTCTTAGCCTACTTGAAGTTTCTGCTTTTTCTCAACGTTTTGGTATTGATGAAAGCGAGTTAAGTTTATTACGCCGCTGGGTTAATGAATCAGGGATCCGCTGGGGGCTTGATGACGATAATGTACGTTCTTTTGCTTTACCAGTGATAGGGCAAAATACATGGGAATTTGGCTTAAGTAGAATGTTGCTTGGCTATGCAATGGATAGCAGAAATGGCCCGTGGAATGGTATTTTACCTTATGATGAGTGCAGTGGCTTAGCCGCCCAGCTTGCCGGGAAATTAGCGCTATTAATTAATACACTAAGAGAATGGCGCTCTTTATTAGCACAAGAACGCCTACTTGAAGAGTGGAAAGAACTTTGTCAGCAACTACTTGATAGCTACTTTATGGTTGATGGGGAAACTGAACTTGTTCTCGCACTATTAACAGAACAGTGGCATCAAATCATTGATAATGCGATAATTTCAGGATATGAAGAACAAGTTCCATTGCGTTTAATTCGTGATGAACTTTCAGTTCGCTTTGATGATGAAAAAATTAGTCAACGTTTCTTGGCTGGAGCCGTTAATTTTTGCACTCTGATGCCAATGCGTTCAGTACCATTTAAAGTTGTCTGCTTACTGGGTATGAATGATGGTGCTTATCCACGAAATATACCACCATTAGGATTTGACTTGATGGCGGAAAAACCTGTTCGTGGAGACCGAAAACGCCGGGACGATGATAGATACCTATTTTTAGAAGCATTAAATTCAGCATCTAAACAACTTTATGTTAGTTATATTGGGCTTTCTATTCGTGATAATCAGCCTTGTAATCCATCGGTATTAGTTACTGAATTAATTGATTATATTTGCCAAAGCTTTTGTTTAGTTGGTGATGAAACTTTGACTATTGATGAAAGCGCTAAACGATTAAGTGAGCATCTGGTCATCCAGCATAATAGAGTCCCATTCGCAAAAGAAAATTTCTTGCCTGAAACGCCTTATCAGAGTTTTGCGAGTGAGTGGTTACCTGCCGCAAAAACAACAAATAAAGTTGATGAACCATTTTGTTCAATACTTGAAACTCGAGAGCCCATTACTGAAATTTCTTTAGAGCAATTATTACGATTTTATCGTCACCCTATCAGGGCATTTTTTCAACAGCGTTTGAAAGTCCATTTTTCTATTGAAGAAACCGAACTGCCAGAAGAAGAGCCATTTAACTTAGGTAGATTACAACGATATAAAATTAATGATCAAATTTTAGATTTACTTGTCAAAGATAAGAACATTGAGCCTTTTTATTCTGCTTTAAAAGCATCGGGTCAGCTGCCTGCTAGGCAATTTGGTCAACTTTTTTGGGAACAGCAGTTGAACGAGATATCGCCATTAGCTGAAAAAGTTAAAGAATATGATATGCAGCTATTTGATTATCCATTAGATTTTCAGTTAAATGGGATAAAAATTACTGGTTTACTGAAAAATATTCATGAAACAGGAATGGTACGATATCGCCCGGCTTACTTAACTGCTAATGATGGGGTACAGCTATGGGTGGAACATTTGCTATTTAACTCGCAAATTGGTGAAGGGGAAAGCCTTGCACTAGGAAGAGATAATAGTATTTGGCAGTTTGCTGCTATTAGCAAAGAAGATGCATTGGTTTATCTACAAGATTTAGTCGTAGGATATTGTGAAGGGTTTAATTCCCCGTTAATTCTTCTTTCTCAAAGTGGTTGGAGTTGGGTTAAAGCTTGCTTTGATAAAAAGACAAAACAGTACGATTTTTCGAGTGAAGAAATTCAACAAAAAGCATTATCTGCTTTGCTCCAAAGCTTACAAGGAAGTCAGATGCAAAAAGGTGAGATGGAAGACGATTATGTGTCAAGAACTTGTAGAAGCATTGATGATGCGATGATTAAATCTTTGTTATCAAACACTCAACGGTTTTTATTACCGATGACAAAATACTTGAAATGACAGGAGAGCAACAAAGGATGCAATATTTATCCAAAAATATCGCTCATCTATTTTTATTACTGATAATTTTTTTCGGTGGTCAAGCAATAGCAGCGCAACCACTTTGGCAAGTTTTGCCTGAAACAGTAAATAAAAGTGAAAGAGACCCTAGGGAATATAAAGCCATCAAACTTAGTAATGATATGACGGTTTTATTGGTATCAGATGCCAAAGCAACAAAATCATTGGCTGCGGTATCGATACCTGTTGGTAGTATTGAAAACCCAAATAGCCAATTAGGGCTGGCTCATTATTTAGAGCATATGGTTTTAATGGGTTCCAAAAAGTACCCAGAGCCAAGTAGTTTCTCTGAATTTTTGCAAAAACACGGTGGTAGCCATAATGCAAGTACCGCTTCTCATCGTACTGCTTATTACTTTGAAGTTGAAAATGGTGCATTAAAAGAAGCGACGGATAGGCTTGCAGATGCATTAGCTGAGCCACTTTTAGACCCGATTAATGCAGACAGAGAACGTAATGCAGTTAATGCAGAACTTACAATGGCACGTTCTCGTGACGGGATGCGTATATGGCAAGTACGTTCTGAAACATTGAACCCATTACACCCGAACTCACGTTTTTCGGGGGGAAATTTAGAGACTCTGAAAGATAAACCTAATAGCAAACTACAAGATGAGCTTGTGGGTTTTTATAAGCAGTATTATTCTGCAAACCTAATGAATGCAGTGCTTTACGGCGACCAATCTATCGAATCATTAGCGAATATTGCACAGGAAACATTTGGGCGTATACCTAATTTTAACGCAAGTGTTCCCGCTGTTAATATCCCAGCAGTAACGGATAATGAAAAAGGCATTATTATTCATTATGTGCCAGCGCAACCGCAAAAAGCCATACAAATTGAATTCAGTATTAAAAATAATATGGCAGATTTTCGCAGTAAAAGTGACAACTATATTAGTTACTTAATTGGTAATAGAAGCCCCGGAACATTGGCTGATTGGTTAATATCGCAAGGGCTTGCTGAAGGTATCAGTGCCTCTGCCACTCCAAATTTAGATAGAAACTATGGTTCATTCTCTATTTATGTGACATTGACTGATAAAGGGTTACAAGAAAGAGACGAAATTATTGCAGCTATCTTTTCTTATCTTGAGTTAATTAAAAATGATGGGGTCAATAAAAGTTACTTTGATGAAATAGCAAAAGTTCTTAATTTATCATTCCGTTATGGTTCAATTGTCAGGGATATGAACTACATTGAATGGTTATCAGACCAAATGATTGATGTTCCTGTTAATCATGTTCTTGATTCAGATTACATTGCAGATAAGTATGACCCTGAAGCGATTAAACAGCGTTTATCAGAGCTCACTGCGCAAGAGGCGAGGATTTGGTTTATTAGTCCAAATGAACCGAATAACAAAAAAGCCTATTTTGTCGATGCACCGTATCAGGTCAATAAAATCACAGCAAAACAATTTAAAACCTGGGCAAGTTTAGAATCTAAAATGAATTTTAAATTGCCTGCTTTAAACCCTTATATTGCTGATAATTTATCACTAATTAAAACTGATAAGGCTTATAAACACCCCGAATTCATCTATCAAGATGGCAATACACGAGTGTTATATATGCCAAGTCAATATTTTGCAGATGAGCCAAAGGCGAGTATCACTTTATCATTACGTTCTAACCAAGGTGATAAAGATGCTAAGCAACAAGTAACGGGCTCTTTATTACAATATATCGCTTCATTGAAAATGGATGAACTGCAATATCAGGCATCTGTAGCTGGTATGTCTGTCTCTGTTTCTCAGGGAATTGGTCTGCAATTAAATGCCAGTGGTTACACCCAACATTTACCTGAACTCTTTTTATCCATGACGAAGCTATACCTGAATTTTGAGCCAACGGAACAAGAATTAGCTCAAGCAAAATCTTGGTATAAAGAGCAAATTGAAGTTGCTAATAATGCGAAAGCTTATGAACTAGCCATGCAGCCGCTTCAGCGTATTAATAGTGTACCTTATTTTGAGCAAGAACAGCGTTTAGCCGAGCTAGATAAAATTTCATTGCAAGACATCACTAATTACCGTGAAATGATAGTTAAGAGTGCAGCATTACAAGCGCTGGTCTTTGGTAATATGACTGAGTCGCAAAGCATTAAAACTATTAAAGATGCACAGCAATTATTAAAGAGCGAAGGTACCAATTGGTGGCGTGGTGATATTGTAGTTATCGACAAAAATTACCTAGCAGATTTTCATAAACAGGGGAATAGCTCAGATAATGCACTTGCTGAAATCTTTATTCCAGACGGTTATAGCCGCATTGATGGCGCAGTATTATCAGGTATTCTTTCTAAGGTAATTCAGCCTTGGTTTTATGACCAATTAAGAACCAATGAGCAACTGGGTTACGCAGTATTTGCTTTTAAAGCAGGGCTGGGGGATCAGTGGGGAATGGGCTTTTTAATTCAAAGTAATGCCAAAACACCGAGTTACTTGAATACTCGTTACCAACAATTCTATCTTCAAGCATTAGAGAAACTGAAAAAGCTGCCGATAGATGAATTTAATCAATATAAACAATCCATTATCACGGAGATGAATCAACCACCTCAAACGTTCTATGAGGAAGTAGGCCGTTATTCATCTGATTTTTCGAGAAATATTTTCAGTTTTGATACTCGTGAAAAAGTTATTGCAACTTTAGGGACAGCAACGAAAGAACAAGTCATTGAGTATTATGAAAATGCAGTTATAAAGCATAAGGGGTTAGCAGTTAGCTCCCAAGTTATAGGCCAAGGAGTTGATACTAAAGTGGGGTATGCTCATCTGAAAGATTGGGTGCTTTACCCAACAGCTTCTCAGTTGCAAAAGATTTTACCAATAAAGGAAGATGCTGAGTGAATAAAGTGCAGGTAGAGTCCCAATTACTGAATGTTTTTTCCTTACCTCTGCGTGGGCAGCGGTTAATTGAAGCATCTGCAGGAACGGGTAAAACATATACAATTGGTATACTTTATCTGCGGCTTTTATTAGGTCTGGGAGGCGTTAATGCGTTTCCTAGGCCGTTAAGTGTTGAAGAAATTTTAGTTGTAACATTTACTGAGGCTGCGACGAATGAG
Source organism: Providencia hangzhouensis (assembly GCF_029193595.2). Lineage (NCBI taxonomy): Bacteria > Pseudomonadati > Pseudomonadota > Gammaproteobacteria > Enterobacterales > Morganellaceae > Providencia > Providencia hangzhouensis. Next base: position 3,526,413 of record NZ_CP135052.1, on the reverse strand, counting down.
TTACGGGGACGTATTCGTCAACGTATTCATGATATGCGCTTAGTTTGCTTAAGAAATGGCGTTGGTTTCGAGTCGCAGCCTGAGTATCTTGAATTATTAGCTGAGCTTTCGGGGGAATCCCAAAGAAAATTCGCTGCGCAATGGTTGCAGGCAGCGGAAAGGCAAATGGATGAAGCCGCGATATATACTATCCATGGTTTTTGCCAAAGAATGCTAGTTCATAATGCATTTGAGTCGGGAGTATTGTTCGAACAAACAATGATTCAAGATGAATTTCCGATTCAAAAACAAGCTTGTGCAGACTTTTGGCGCCGCCATTTTTATCCTCTGAATTACTCCATGACGAAAGTCATTCAGTCACTGTGGACTAGTCCTGAAGCATTACTTTCGGAGATTAAACCTTTCTTGCAGGGTGACATTCCTTTAATTATTAACCAACCGAAACAAGTAGAAACTCTAGAAGAACGGCATCAGCGGCTAATCTTGTTAATTGAGTCAGTTAAAACGGCCTGGTTAGAAAACTCAGCGGATTTTGAGAAGCTTATCGCTGATTCAGATGTGGATAAACGAAGTTATAGTACTCGTTTTCTACCTACATGGCTGATAAAAATAGGCGAATGGGCTCAAGAAAAAACAGAAGATTATCAGCTTCCTAAAGATCTTGAACGTTTCTCACAAACGGTATTACATAAAAAATCAAAAAGTGGCTTAGGGCCAGAACATATTGTTTTCCAAAGTATAGATGAGCTACTTTCTCAATCATTAACTCTAAAAGATCTGGTTATTCCACTGGCCATTTCAGAGGTGAGGGGAGCGATTACTAATGAAAAACATAATCGTGGTGAAATGGGGTTTGATGATTTATTGACCCGTTTAGACGGTGCTCTTGCTCAAGAAAGTGGGAAATTTTTAGCTCAAGCTATTAGTCAACGCTTTCCTGTTGCGATGATAGATGAGTTTCAAGATACAGATGCACAGCAATACCGTATTTTTCAAAGAATTTATCGGGAAGTTAATGACAGCGCATTACTTTTCATCGGCGACCCTAAACAAGCTATATATGCTTTTCGGGGCGCAGATATTTTCACCTATATCGAAGCAAAAAATGAAGTTAGTGCTCACTACACATTAGAGACTAACTATCGTTCATCGCAAAATATGGTTGAAGCTATTAATCACTTATTTGGCCGCTGTCAGTCACCATTTATTTTTGAGCAAATTCCTTTTCAACCCGTTAATTTCGCTAAGCAAAATAGCGGTAAAAAACTTATTCATGATGGCGAAGTGGTCAAAGCACTTACATTTTGGCAAGTGGAAGCAGAAGGTGTCTCAGTTGCTGAATATGAACAAGCAACAGCTTCACAATGTGCAGCGCAAATCGCACAATATTTACAAGGCGGGTTTCAGGGTAGTAGCTATTTTGACAATAAAGGAGCACATACTCCTGTAGAAGCTTCTGATATTACTGTGTTGGTTCGTAGCCGACGTGAAGCTGTATTGATTCGTGATGCTTTAAATCGGTTAAATATCCCTTCTGTGTTTCAATCTAATCGGGAAAGTGTATTTTCAACACCGGAAGCGAGAGATTTACTGTGGTTACTACAGGCAGTTTTAACACCGGAAAAAGAACGTGTTTTGCGCAGTGCATTGGCGACAGGAATATTGGGTTTAACCGCTAAACAAATTGATGACCTAAACCATGATGAAAAATCGTGGGAAAAAATTGTAGATGAATTTGCTCGTTATGGCATGGTGTGGCAAAAACGAGGCGTGCTCCCCATGCTTAGAATGGTCATGGCGCAGAGGCAAATTGCAGAAACGTTGTTATCAGGTGCTGATGGAGAGCGTCGCTTAATGGATGTGATGCATATTGGTGAGCTGTTACAAGAAATGTCATTACAGCTTGAAGGTGAGCACACACTAACACGTTGGCTAGCGCAACAAATTGCCCATCCTGATCATCAATCTGACGTACAACAAATGCGTCTTGAAAGTGATAAACATTTGGTGCAGATCAGTACCATACATAAATCTAAGGGCCTTGAATATAAGATTGTTTGGTTGCCTTTTGCGAGCAATTTTCTACCCCAATCTAAAGGTTTATATCACGATAGAACGGATTATGCAGTACGGCTAGATTTAAACGATAGTGAAGAAAATGTTGCTCTAGCTGATGAAGAGCGTCTAGCAGAAGACCTACGCTTATTATATGTAGCACTCACAAGGGCTATCTATCACTGTAGTGTCGGTATTGCACCATTAATTAAAGGTAACAGAAAAAAAAGTGGTGAAACCGATTTACACTTATCTGCGCTGGGTTACGTCATCCAAAAAGGGCAAGCAGGAGATAGCCTACTATTGAACGACATGCTAGCTGAAATTAGCAATGACGTTATTGATGTTGCAGTGATTAATCAACCTAAGTCGGAACGCGTGCTATTAGAACAAAATGATAGCGTAAACTTATCGGCAAGAGCAGTGATTCGTCATTTTAATGACCACTGGCGTGTTACCAGCTATTCGGGGTTAAGTTATGGTTCAAGCCATACTGAAGCAGAAGAATCAGTTTCAGCATTGCAATTTGCTAATTCATTAGCCCCTAATATGGATATTGAGGCTAGTGTTGATGTGGAGCAACAGGAAGACGAGCCTCTTATCCTAACTCCTCATCAATTTCCTAAAGGTGCATCACCGGGAACATTTTTGCATAACTTGATGGAGGAGATTGATTTTAGTGGGCATATTTCTCAAGAATGGTTGTCTGAAAAACTTGAATCCTCAGGGTTTGACATACAGTGGGCACCGATGCTGCAAGAATGGCTGAATGCAATTGTACAGGCACCACTATCAGAAGACGGGTTATGTTTATCTGCATTACAGGCTCAAGACCAATTGGATGAAATGCAGTTTTATCTCCCTATTGATTCCCTATTGAGTGCCAGTCATTTAGATAAGATAACGCACCAATATGACCCATTATCACAACGTTGTCCTCCGCTAAATTTTGAGAGAGTTCAAGGTATTTTAAAGGGGTTTATTGACCTCACCTTTTACTGGAAAGGCAAATTTTATCTTCTTGATTATAAATCAAATTATTTAGGGAAAGATGCCAGTTTTTATACCCAAGAAGCCATGGCTGAAGCGATGATAGACCACCGCTATGATTTGCAATATCAACTATATTCGTTAGCGTTACATCGTTACCTCAAGCAAAGAATGCCTAATTATGATTATGAAACTCATTTTGGTGGCGTTTATTATTTATTTTTACGAGGCATAGATAATATTCACTCAAGTAACGGCATTTTCTTTTATCGCCCTATAGAGCCTTTTATTGAAGCGTTAGATAGCTTATTTAAAAATGTTCAGCAAGGGGAAGCAACTTAATGAAATCCCTATTTAATCAAGCTATTGAGAAGCATATCTTTACACCTCTAGATGTGCAATTTGCTTACAGCATTTCTGATGATAAGTATCCTATAGTACTTATGATTGCAGCACTCCTTAGCGCAGAAACTATGGCTGGGCACGTTTGCCTAGCACTGGCGGATGTTGACCCCGACAAATTGTTTGCGGGAAGGCACCCAGAGTTAGCAACTGCGTTTTGGCAAAAAATGGGAGAGCCGAGTGAGCAAGAGCTCTATCAAACGCTCAGACAAGCAAATGCAGTGTCATTATCAACAGAAAACAAAATCTCTCCTTTGGTGCTTTCAGGGGAATACTTATATTTTCAACGGATGTGGCAATATGAGCAGTATGTTGCGAAATTTTTCTCTAATACATTAATAGATAAGCAAAATAATGTTCAAATTAAGAATGTACTAGACAGCTTATTTCCCATTACTGATGATATAGATTGGCAAAAAGTTGCAGCAGCAGTTGCTGTAACGAGTAAGGTGTCAATTATATCAGGGGGGCCAGGAACAGGAAAAACCACAACAGTTGCACGTATCCTTGCTGCATTAATTAAACTTGAAACTAAGTATCACCATAAAATTAGAATAGAGTTGGCGGCTCCAACCGGTAAGGCTGCAGCTAGGTTGACGGAGTCCCTCGGAGAGGCGATGAAAAAAATGCCTTTAACCGATGAAGAACGTGCTGTTTTGCCTAATCATGCAAAAACATTGCACCGTTTACTAGGGGCTCAACCTGAGAGCCAGCAGTTTCGCTATAACCGAGATAATCGTTTATCTCTTGATGTATTGATTATTGATGAAGCCTCAATGGTAGATTTACCCATGATGAGCAAATTACTTGAGTCATTACCTGAAAATGCAAAGTTAATATTTCTAGGTGATAAAGACCAATTAGCCTCAGTCGAGGCAGGGGCAGTATTAGGGGATATCTGTCAGTTTGCTGATAACGGTTATAGTGCAGAAAGAGCGTCCCAACTTTCGGAGTTAACAGGGCATTCAGTTGAATCTTATGCATCACCAAGCGGCCCAATTATTCGTGATAGCCTATGTCTGCTACGTAAAAGCTACCGTTTTTCGGCAGATTCAGGGATTGGCCAACTCGCTTTTGCTGTAAATGAAGGTAATGTTTCTAGAGTTCAACAGTTACTAAATCAGCAGCGGCCAGATGTACATAGTTATATTCAAGAAACCGCAGATGATTACGCGAAAATTTTATTAGATGCCGCTGAAAATTATAAGGAATATCTACTAGCGGTTAAAAATAAAGAAGATCCTGAGCAAGTTTTGAAAAAATTTAACCAATATCGGGTACTAACAGCTCTGCGAGAAGGCCCTTTTGGCGTCATTGGCCTTAACGATAAATTGGAAAAATTATTTCATAGGCAAGGGATAATAAACCGTCCATATAATTTATTGAATAAACACTATGCAGGCCGGCCAATTATGATTAGCCGTAATGACAGCCCATTAGGACTCTTTAATGGGGATATAGGCATCATTTTACCGGATGAAGAAAATACACTGAGAGCCTATTTTCAATTTCCAGATGGGACTATTCGTGGGGTACAACCTAACCGACTTCCACAACATGAAACAGCTTATGCAATGACCGTTCATAAATCACAAGGTTCGGAGTTTGCTCATACCGCATTAGTTTTACCAAATGTATATTCTCCCGTAATGACCCGTGAGCTTGTGTATACGGCGATAACTCGAGCTAAAAAAGAGCTATCTCTTTATGGCAGCCCAAAGGTATTACGTCGAGCAGTTGAAACACCAACCAAGCGGCGAAGTGGTTTAGCGACCCAATTAATGTGACTAGTTTATATGTAAGTTACGTGAATATTTAACCCAAAAGTAAAGGTAATGAGATGGATAACCAGCAAGCAATGACGGCAATTACAGTAACATTAAATGCAAGACTTGAACCGATTAGGCGTGGTGATTTAGAAGATGCATTTAATGAAGTCATGAAAAGCATGGGTAAAAATATCCATGTTACAGGTGGTGGAACATTATTAAGTGATAATGGCGAAGCGCAAGAATGCGATATAGAAATAGCACTTGAAGAAGCTAGTGACGAAAATATCAGTTTAATTATTCAACTTTTTTCTTCAATGTTAGCTCCAAAGGGCTCTCGTTTATTCATTCATGGCGAAGATGTTCGAATCGATTTTGGCTCAGATGAAGGTATGGCTATTTATTTCAACGGGACAGAGCTCGCTGATGACGTTTATGAAAATGGGGATATCAATGAAGTATTCGATACTCTAGATGAAGCAGTGGAAGATATTGGGAGTATTCATGGGGTCTGGGATGGCCCGACAGAAACGGCATTTTATTTTTATGGTACTTCTTTCGCTGAGATGAAAGCTGCAATACAACCGCATTTAGACTCCATTCCTTTGTGTGAGAAAGCAAGGGTTATTCAGATAGCTTAGTGGCTATTCATTTGTGTTAAAGCCATAGCCCAAACTATGCATCCTTGTATAGTTTGGGGTTAAAGTAATTGACTAAATAGCAATCATTTTGAATATTCTAATATTTACTTATCAGCTTGGTTTTTTAAATCTAAAATCAATATCTTAGAGCGGCGCTGGTAGTTATATAAAGCCTGTTTTTTCATTGGTAACATCTCAATCTCCGCGGGGGTAAAACCACGCTCTTGAAACCAATGGATGCTACGAGTTGTTAGTACAAATAGCTTGTCTAAACCAAATTGTTTTGCTTGTACGGCAATACGGTGCAGTAACTCCTCTCCCCTAGATGAACTACGGTAATCAGGATGAACAGCGACACATGCCATTTCACCTAATTTTTCTTCTGGGTAAGGGTAAAGCGCCGCGCAAGCGATGACTAAGTTATCACGTTCAATAATGGTAAATTTATCAATTTCCATTTCTAATTGCTCACGTGAACGTCTAACTAAAATCCCTTGCTGCTCTAATGGGCGAATAAGTTCTAATATTCCACCTATATCATTAATGTTTGCACGGCGGATTTGTTCCGCGCTTTCCATGACTATTTGGGTACCAATACCATCGCGAGAGAATAATTCTTGAATTAAAGAACCATTTTCTTGGTAGCTCAATAGGTGGCTACGGCGGACACCCCGGCGACAAGCTTTTGCGGCTCCACGTAGAAAACGCACGGTTCCTGAGTAGTAATCGCCCTCAGATTCCAGCTCTTGAATACGGTTTTCTGCTTCATTTGGGAATAATTCAGACAAAATATTGCCTTCTTTATCTACTACACCTTGTGAGGAGCAAAAACCGATCAGTTTTTCCGCTTTCATTTTTACTGCTAATTGAGTTGCAATTTCTTCAGAGGTCAGATTAAAACTTTCTCCTGTGACAGAGACTGCAACCGGCCCAATCAACACAATGGAACCATTATCTAACTGATTATTAATGGCTTCTTCATTAATACGGCGGATTCTTCCGCTGTGGCAATAATCAATGCCATCATCAACCCCTAGAGGTTGAGCAATAACGAAATTACCACTAACCACATTAATATGTGCGCCTTGAAGCGGGGTATTACCTAAGCTCATAGATAACCGAGCCGTGATATCTAATTGTAAAGCTCCAGAAGCTTGTTTTACATATTCAAGTGTATTCGCATCTGTTACACGAGTATGTTTATGATAAACCGCATCATATTTGTGTTCAGCTAAGATATCCTCAATTTGAGGCCTAGCACCATAAACGACAATAATTCGGATGCCTAAACTATGCAATAATCCTATGTCATTGACAATGCTAGGAAAATTTTCATGCGCAATCGCTTCACCACCAAGCATAATAATGAATGTTTTGCCGCGGTGGGCGTTTATATAAGGGACCGAATGGCGAAACTCATCAACCAACTCGGTGCTGCGCTCTTTCATAACAACCCTCTTAATTGAATTTTTATTCGTTAATAATGTATTTTTATTCTTTTTGTTGGGAAATATCAAGTAAAAGATGGGATAAAAAAAGTAACATTTTTATTTTTATCGTTTACATATCTCTAAATTTAACTAGATATACTCTACGAAAATTAAATTGCATAAAATTGACACAGAAAGTCACTCACAAATATTTTCTCTCGGTATGATTAGGTTATACTCATTAATGTAACTCTATAGATGCTTTGATATATTCTTAATGACAGAGTGCAAATGATTAGTTAGAGTGCGTATTTCAAGTCTAATTATTAGCAATTATCCTAAAATCACTTTATTTTTCAGTTCTAGGTTCGGAATTATTGATGAGTCACCAAGATCACAACCCATCGAAGCGTCGTTTTATTCAGGGCGCAGCTGCAGTTATGTTACTGAGCATTAGCCCATTCGGTTTTTCTGCGAGTAGCAGCGTGGTGGCTGTGCGCATTTGGCCTGCATCCAGCTATACCCGGGTAACATTGGAATCTAGTACTCCATTGAAGTACCGCCAGTTTGTGCTTAATAACCCTGAGCGTATTGTGGTCGATCTTGAAGGGGTGCAGTTAAATAATGTATTAAAGGATATGGGAACCCAAATTCAAACACGTGATCCTTACCTTAAACTGGTTAGAGTTGGGCAATTTGATCCGAAAACGGTTCGCTTGGTATTTGAAGTTAAAAATAAAGTTAGTCCTCAATTCTTCTCGATGGCCCCTGTTGCGGAATTTAAGCACCGCTTAGTTCTTGATTTTTATCCAGGTAAAGGTGTTGACACCAATGATGATCCTCTATTGGCATTACTTGAGGATTATAATAAAGGTGATCTTGAGGAAAGCATGCCTGCTCAAGCGAAGAAGCCTGGAAAAGCAGGAACGGATCGCCCCATTATTATTATGATCGACCCAGGGCATGGTGGTGAAGACCCTGGTGCGATAGGCAAATATAAGACACGTGAAAAAGATGTGGTTTTACAGATCGCACGGCGCTTAAAAGCTTTGATAGATAAAGACCCTAAAATGCGTTCCTATATGACTCGTAATGAAGATGTCTTTATTCCGTTAAAAGTCCGAGTGGCGAAAGCACGTAAAATGCAGGCTGATTTATTCGTTTCAATTCATGCAGATGCATTTACTAACCGTTCAGCCCGCGGTTCTTCTGTTTTTGCGCTATCAACGAAAGGTGCGACCAGTAATACGGCTCGCTACCTAGCACAAACACAAAACGAAGCGGACTTAGTGGGCGGTGTGAGTAAAAGTGGAGATGTGTATCTCGACCATACGATGTTTGATCTCGTGCAAACAGCGACGATTAACGACAGTTTGAAATTTGGTGATGAAGTACTAAAACGGATGGGAAAAGTTAACAAGTTGCATAAAAATAGAGTTGACCAAGCCGGGTTCGCGGTGTTGAAGGCTCCAGAGATCCCATCAATTCTCGTTGAAACGGCTTTTATTAGTAATTTAGAAGAAGAGCGGAAATTGAAAACAGCTAAATTCCAACAACAAATGGCAGAATCCATTTTTGAAGGGGTAAAAGCTTATTTCCGTAATGGCGGTGCATTAGCAATTCGCAACTAATTAATTTAAATCAGATTAAAATAAAGAAAGGTGATAAACGTGTGTGAGTCGCCTTTTTTTGTTTTTATCGATGGGTAAAATAGAATTTATTATAGTGGTACTAAAAAGGTAATTGAATTAGAAAGGGCATTTGAAAGAATTGGTTGCGGGGGCTGGATTTGAACCAACGACCTTCGGGTTATGAGCCCGACGAGCTACCATGCTGCTCCACCCCGCGACTGAAGAGGTAAAAAATTGGTTGCGGGAGCTGGATTTGAACCAACGACCTTCGGGTTATGAGCCCGACGAGCTACCAAGCTGCTCCATCCCGCGACTGAATTTTTACGACTTTATACTGCAGATTTTTTGTTACTTTACTGATTTAATCAGTAATTGGTTGCGGGGGCTGGATTTGAACCAACGACCTTCGGGTTATGAGCCCGACGAGCTACCAAGCTGCTCCACCCCGCGTCCGATGCGGGCACTATACTCGGGATGAGATCTGATGCAAGTTTTTTCGTGTTTTTTTTTCAAAATTTAGCATTTACAGAACAAAATCTGTTCTGTCTGGCTGTTTTTTGCTCTTTAGTGAGTAGAGAGAGGAAAATAACCTAACTAAATATATTTACACGTTTCATTCCCTAATTGGGTTTGCTATTGTGCGCTTCATATTGGATTGTTGGATTTATTTGGGTGGTAGAGCATGAATATAGGGCTAACAAAAATCGTCAATAAACAAATAGTAAAAAAATGGTTAGTAACCAGCGTATTTCTTTCCTTATTAGCTGGATGCCAAACCCATCCAACGGATAAAGGCCAACAATATAAAGATGGTCGCTTAGTGCAAGATTTACAGAAAGTAAATCAAGTGAATGTACAGGGGCGACCAATAAATGCGCCAGATTTTAATCAACAAGTTAATGAAATTAAAAATGCATCACCGCGATTGTTTAAAAATAACAACGATACCTATCATGCTATAGAAAACTGGTTGATGGCGGGGGGGAACCCGGCTCAATTGGCAAATTTCAATTTAACCGCTTTCCAAATGGAAGGCGCTGATAATTATGGAAACGTACAATTTACAGGGTATTACACACCTGTGATCGAGGCGCGCCGTATGGCTCAAGGTGAATTTCTTTATCCGTTGTACGGTATGCCGCCAAAAGGAAAAACACGCTTACCTAGCCGAGCGGCGATTTATAATGGTGCCCTGAGTGATCATTTAATTTTAGCTTATAGTAATTCGCCGGTTGAAAATTTTATGATGGAAGTTCAGGGAAGTGGTTATGTTGATTTTGGGGATGGCAGCCCACTGAATTTCTTTGGTTATGCAGGTAAAAATGGTCACGCCTATAAAAGTATCGGAAAAGTGCTGGTAGACCGCGGTGAAGTTCCTCTGAGCCAAATGTCATTACAAGCTATCCATGATTGGACGAATCAGCATAGCGAGCAAGAAGTTCGCCAGCTATTAGAAGAAAATCCGTCATTTGTATTTTTTAAACCGCAATCATTTGTCCCTGTTAGAGGCGCAAGTGCGGTTCCTTTAATTGCTAAAGCATCTGTTGCATCAGATAAAACTCTCATTCCACCGGGAACAGCCTTACTCGCGGAGATCCCTGTGTTAGATAATAATGGGAAATTTACGGGGCAGTACGAAATGCGTATGATGGTAGCCTTGGATGTTGGTGGTGCGATTAAAGGGCATCATTTTGATATTTACCACGGTATAGGCCATGAAGCCGGAAAAATGGCCGGTTTTTATAACCATTACGGGCGAGTTTGGGTGCTGAAAAAAAGCCAGCCGCTATTTGGTTCAATGTAGTTACAGTTTTAACTGAGGTTGTTCGTTATTATGCAAGCTAAGCTTTCTGATGCTTGGATGCAGCGTTTTGCTGGGATCGGGCGTTTATATGGGCAACATGCTCTTCATCTTTTTGCACGTTCCCACATTTGTGTCATTGGCATTGGTGGGGTAGGCGTGTGGGCCGCGGAGGCGCTTGCTCGTTCAGGTATTGGGCATATCACATTAATTGATATGGATGATATTTGTGTGACTAATACCAATCGCCAATTACATGCCATCAAGTCGACAGTTGGGCAACCAAAAGTTGATGTGATGAAAAATCGTATTTTAGAAATTAACCCCGAATGTGTAGTGAATGTTATTGATGATTTTATTACTGTTGATAATGTCGCTCACTACCTTAGCACGGGGTTTGATTATGTCATTGATGCCATTGATAGTGTAAGGCCTAAAGCTGCGTTGTTAGCGTATTGTAGACGCTTTAAAATACCCATTATCACCACAGGTGGGGCTGGTGGACAAATCGACCCAACACAGATTCAAGTGACAGACCTAGCTAAAACGGTTCAAGACCCTTTAGCCGCTAAGTTGCGGGAACGCTTAAAATCCGATTTTAACGTTGTTAAAAATGGCAAAGGAAAGCTCGGGATTGACTGTGTTTTTTCTACTGAACAGCTTGTTTATCCGCAAAGTGATGGCACTGTGTGTGCGGCAAAAAGCACTGCGGATGGCTCTAAGCGTATGGACTGCGCTTCAGGCTTTGGTGCGGTGACTATGGTTACAGCCAGTTTTGGGTTTATTGCTGTCTCACATGCACTTAAAAAGATGATAGCAAAATCACAACGGGAAATGGAACAGCAGTAAAGTGAATGAGGCTATTGCGATAGATAGCCTCATTCAATGAATTACGCAGGTGTCATTTCATTGGCAATATTTTGAATTGCCGTAATGAGCGATTGAATACCATTTTGGCGGGATTCGCTGAGCTGGCTAGGTAAGCCGGTTTGAGCTAATAAGCTATTAAAATCAATTTCCATGATTTCTTTCGCTGTTTTTTGCTCTATTGCCGCTAACAAAATGGTAAATAACCCTTTCACCACTCGGCCTTCACTATCCCCATAAAAATGAAATGTTTCATCATCATTGAGAAGTGCTCCAATCCAAACTCGGTTTTCACAGCCTTTAACCTCTTGAGTTTGCAGCTTTTCATCATCAGACAGCGCCGGCAATTTTCTCGCAAATTGAATTAATAAACGGTATTTATCTTCCCATGCTTTATGTGTGGAAAACTGTTCAACTATTTCTTGAATTTTAATCTCTGTACCGAATGGGTGCGGAGCAAGTTCATGGTTAGTCGAAGTCATTAGGCTTCCTTTATTGATTTATTCATTGAGTATAGAAAGTGAAACGGTGACTGCATCGATAAATTTATCGACGTCTTCCCGGTTGTTGTACGGCATCATTGAGATACGCAAGCAGCCACTGATATTTAATGCATCCATTAATGGTTGGGTGCAATGTTGACCATAGCGTAATGCAATATTTTGTTCGGTCAAGAGGGCACCCAGATCACTATGGTGAATATCTTTGAAGTTAAATGATAGCAAAGGAGAATCAGGCACACTATAGCGAATAAAGCCGGGAAGTGCCGACAGTTTTTTAGTAGCATATTCGATTAGTGAGCAAGTATATGTTTCTGCTAGTGTTAAATTTATTCCTTCCAGCCACTCTAGGGTAGCAGAAAAGGCAATTACCCCTGCAATATTCGGTGTTCCTGCTTCGAATCGTTGTGGAATAGGTGCAAGAGTGAAATCGTCAAATGTGACGTGGGTCAACATTTTCCCTCCACCATGCCAAGGGGTCATTTGCTCTAAAAGTTCTGTTTTGGCGTAGCAAACTCCAAGCCCAGTTGGCCCATATAACTTATGTGCTGAAAATGCATAGAAATCAATATTCAGCTCACTGACATTAATCGGGCTATGAACGACACCTTGTGCGCCATCAACAACGACTAAAGCTCCTACTTGGTGAGCGAGCTGAGTCACCGTTTGTATATCGGGTTGATAGCCAGTTACATTGGACATTTGAGTGATAGCGATGACTTTCGTTTTTTCAGATAATTTAGATTGGAGTACATCAAGACTCAATGTCAGGTTCTTTTCAACCGGCCATTTTATAATTTTTGCGCCAGTTTGCTGTGAAAGCATAATCCAAGGTAATAAATTTGAATGATGTTCTATTTCACTGACAATAATTTCATCGTCAGGTTTTAATGTTGAGCGAAAATAACCTTGTGTAATTAAATTAATTGACTCAGTTGTTCCGCGTGTCCAAATAATATTTTTTTCACTGGAAGCATGAATATATTTTGCAGCACGGATTCGCCCCTGCTCATAATCACGTGTTAATTTCAATGATTCAGATGACTGCCCTCGATATACCGAACTGCCAGACAAGCGATAATAGTCATTAGATGCATTGATCATGGCGATAGGCTTTAATGCTGTTGCCGCACTATCAAAAAATAGTGTTGATGAGTCTATCGCTGGGAAGGTGAGGCGAAATGTGGTGGCGCTAAAATGATCCATGAGTATTTTCTTTTTAGTCAAAATTTCAATGTGTTTTGATTTTACTGAGTGCGGTATTAGTTGATTGTACATTTATTAGTACATTTATAGTTACTTTCTGATTAATTTAAACTTATCATTTTTTAATCTAGCCATTGAAATATTTTGTTACGTTTGGTATTAATTGTTAGCAATTCTTCTAGATGTGGTTTCAAGATGATTCAGTGTTTTGCGTTGCAATGCAATGCCTTTTGTTTATAAATTTATTTTTTTAAGTACTTAGTAAATAATTTTCAAGATTTATCTTAAATATCTTACTGAAAGTTTTTTCGGTACACTTACAATTATCTATAGTTATTTGTATTTATTAAGTTAAATTGCTTAAGTAAATACCGAAATAGCATTAAAAAAAGAGTAAAAAAAAGCACCGCGCGTTGGCGGTGCACTATATAAAATCACTATGGACAGACAGGGTAAATGTACAGGAAGTGAAAAAACAGTAGCTAAAGCTACAAAGGTCTGGTTCAACCAGACAACTTGCAAACACAACATCACAACCACAAAGCCAAAAGTTTCAAAGTAACTAAACTCTGTAACTTTTCGTTCCGGCTTAGGAAGTGTGCATACTATAGGTATTTACTAGCGTATCCTCAAGGGACAAATTATAATGCTTCGGATGAAAAAAACTAATGCATAACAAGATGCCAAGTAGAAGTGATTATGTCTAAAAGATTACCGCCCCTAAATGCACTGAGAGTCTTTGATGCTGCTGCTCGTCATTTAAGTTTTACTAAGGCAGCAGAAGAATTATTTGTAACTCAAGCGGCCGTTAGCCACCAAATGAAAAGTTTGGAAGATTTCCTTGGGCTGAAATTATTCCGTCGGCGCAACCGATCATTGTTATTGACAGAAGAAGGTCAAAGTTATTACCTTGATATTAAAGAGATTTTCTCTTCTTTAAACGAGGCAACGCGTAAGTTACAAGCCAGAAGTGCAAAAGGAGCATTAACGGTTAGTTTATCCCCAAGTTTTGCGATTCAGTGGCTGGTGCCAAGGCTTTCAGGCTTTAACCAGGCCTATCCAGGAATTGATGTGCGGATCCAAGCTGTAGATAGAGAAGAAGATAAATTGGCAGATGACGTTGATGTCGCTATTTTCTACGGTAAAGGTAATTGGCCAGGGCTAAGAACAGATAGGCTTTATGCTGAATATTTAATGCCGGTATGTTCACCATCTTTATTAACTGGAGATAGCCAACTAAAAATTCCTGAAGATTTAGCAAAACATACGTTACTTCACGATTCTTCACGAAGAGACTGGCAAGCATATGTTAAGCAACTAGAGTTACAAAATGTCGTTAATGTACAGCAAGGTCCCATTTTTAGTCATAGTGCGATGGTTATTCAAGCTGCTGTTCATGGTCAGGGAGTTGCACTGACGAATAATGTTATGGCTAAAAATGAAATTGACGCAGGGCGCTTAGTTTGTCCCTTTAGTGAGGTGTTAGTTAGTAAAAATGCATTCTACTTAGTTTGCCAAGAAAATCAGGCAGATTTAGGCAAAATAGCTGCATTTCGCCAATGGATTCTTGGGCAGGCGGCAAGTGAACAAGAAAAATTAGGTTTTATTACGGGTGACCAAGATGTGGCGCTTATTCAGTAATCAAGTATTTAAATAAAAGGTGTTACTGTGAATAGTCGTTTGATGTTAATTTTTGCAGGAATTAGTGGCTTCTTTACTGTTGCTTTTGGAGCTATTGGTTCACATGCGTTATCGTCAATTATGAGTGTCCATCAAATGGACTGGATTGAAATAGGGCTACGTTATCAAATGTTGCATACTGTTGCACTAATGGTGCTAGGGGCAATTTTATTACGTAAAATAATTCTGTGGTTCTATTGGTCAGGTGTGTTTTTCTCTGTTGGGATACTTCTTTTTAGCGGTAGCCTTTATTGTATGGCACTATTGCAGGTAAAATACTTCTCTTATTTTACGCCAATAGGTGGTGTATGTTTCCTAATTGGTTGGCTGTTAGTGGTTATTGGCGCTATGCGTCTAAGGAAATCGGCGTCACGCAATGAGTAATAAAATTGCACTATATTGCCGTCCAGGCTTTGAAAAAGAATGTGCAGCAGAAATTACAGATAAAGCAGGGCAAAAAGAAATTTATGGTTTTGCCCGCGTAAAAGAAAACAGTGGTTATGTTATTTTTGAGTGCTACCAAGCAGAAGATGCGGACAAACTCGCACGAACGTTGCCTTTTCGAGAATTAATTTTTGCTCGTCAAATGATTGTAATAGGGGATTTACTTAAGGATTTACCGCCTGAAGACCGTATTACCCCGATTGTAAATGCATTGAGTCAGCAAGTTGTGCGGGCAGGAGATCTCCGTGTTGAAGTTGCTGATACCAATGAATCGAAAGAACTCTTGAAGTTTTGCCGCAAGTTTACGGTACCTTTACGTAATGCATTACGTAAAGAAAAAATCTTATTGCCAATCGAAAACTTTAAGCGACCCGTTATTCATGTGTTCTTTATTGCCCCTGGTTGCTGCTATACCGGGTATTCGTATACCAATAATAGTTCAAATTTCTATATGGGGATCCCAAGGTTAAAATTCCCATCAGATGCACCGAGCCGTTCAACCTTAAAACTTGAGGAAGCTTTCCACGTCTTCATTCCTTATGAAGAATGGGAAGAACGTCTAGCTAGTGGGATGAAAGCTGTCGATCTTGGAGCATGCCCAGGGGGATGGACTTATCAATTAGTGAAACGCAGTATGATGGTGGATGCTGTAGATAACGGTCCAATGGCGGAAAGCCTTATGGATACAGGGCAAGTTAAGCATCACCGTGAAGATGGTTTTAAATTTAAGCCTACTTCCCATAATATTACTTGGTTAGTCTGCGATATGGTTGAAAAACCAGCTAAAGTTGCTGCGCTAATGACTGATTGGCTTGCTCAAGGTTGGTGCCGAGAGGCCATTTTTAACTTAAAATTGCCGATGAAAAAGCGCTATGAAGAAGTTTCACATATCTTAGAAAAGATGAAAGCACAGCTTAAAGAGCAAGGCGTTAATGTGTTGATTCAAGCGAAACAGCTTTATCATGACCGCGAAGAAGTAACTGTACATGTGATGAGGATATGGTCGGCAAATCCAATGGCACGTGAGTATTATTAATTTATAGAATCAGTCAATAAAAAAGCCACTTCATCATTAAGTGGCTTTTCTGTTTTCTATTAGTTGGGTGCATAACGCAACTGATTCAGATTCCCTCGTATCGCGATATCGGTTCTTAAAGTCGCAATATCTCGGCAAATCAATGCAATTTCCTGCTGATTGATGAGCTTTTTCTGCCATTTCTCTTCAAGGTTATCTAAATTGGCAAATATATTTTCAATAGAGTGATATTGTTGCAATAGTGTCGTGGCACTTTTAGGACCAATCCCTGCAACACCGGGAACTTTACTACTACTGATCCCTGCAAGCCCCCAATAATCAGGAAGTTGATTAGGAGAAACGCCAAATTCCTTTTCGATAAAAGGGATATCTAGCCAGCGCTTTTGAAAATAATCGCGAATTCTTAAGTTAGGGGAAAGTAGTTGGCAGTAACCTTTGTCTGTGGATACGATGGTAACTGTGTGCCCCGATCCCGCAATGCGTGTTGCTAAGGTAGCGGCTAAATCATCGGCTTCATCCCCTTCAGACTGCCAGCAGTGAACCCCTTTTTCTTTAAATAAGGCTATTAGGGTGGGGAGTTCAGCATGCAGATCTTCAGGCATAGGTTGTCGCCCCGCTTTATAATCGGGGAGTTTTTCATGGCGCCAGCTTTGGTGACGTCCTTCTTCATCAAACACTGCAACAATGTGCGTGGCATCAGTATGGGCGATCAACTGCGATATTGCAGATAAACAAGTTTCTCCACACGGGCTTCCTTGCACCGCGTGGATACGGCGTATTAAGTTTAATGCATCAATAATTAATAAGTGGATCATAAATACGCCATCATTTACTTATTTCACGATTTCATAGCAAGGTTCGTATGCCGTACCACCCGGTAATTTCATACGATGTTGCTCAACGAAGCCTTGTAATAACACATCCATACGCTTCATTAGCTCACTATCGCCGTGAATTTTGAATGGCCCATATTTTTCGATGGCTTTCATACCAAATTCCTTCACGTTACCAGCCACAATACCGGAGAAAGCGCGGCGTAAATCTGAAGCCAGTTTCTCAGGTGCTTGCCCTGGGTGGAGGTTCAGTGATGCCATATTTTCATGCGTTGGTTCGAATGGATGTTGTAAATTGTGAGCAATTTTAATTGACCAGTTGAAGCTATAGGCATCACCTGTGCTACGGCGATTTTCTTTAACTTGTGGCATGCTGCGTTTCATTACACGAGCGACTTCTTGAGCATCATCAATAATAATTTGGTAATGCTTACTGGCTTCATCACCTAAAGTGTGTCGAATAAAGTCGTCTAATACTTCAAAGTATTCCGCACTTTCTTTTGGGCCCGTTAAAATCAGTGGTAGAACTTGTTCACTGTTGGCTGGGTCCATTAAAATACCCAATAAATACAGTAACTCTTCGGCGGTACCGACACCTCCTGGGAAAATAATAATCCCATGACCTAATCGAACGAATGCCTCTAAACGTTTTTCGATATCAGGCATAATAATGAGTTCGTTCACTAATGGGTTTGGTGGCTCAGCTGCGATAATTGAAGGCTCAGTTAAGCCGATAAAACGGCTATTTTTGTATTGTTGTTGTGCATGGCCAACTGCTGCACCTTTCATCGGTGCTTCCATGGCACCCGGGCCACAGCCTGTACAGATATTTAGCTCACGCAACCCAAGCTCATTACCTACCTTACGGCCATATTGGTACTCAATTTCATTAATTGAGTGGCCGCCCCAGCAAACAATCATACTCGGGTCTTCATCGATATGCAGGGCACGGGCATTACGCAAGATAGAGAAAATCATATTGGTAATATGTGTGCCATTTTCGAGGTCTAAATTAAATTGTTCTTTGGCATGCGTAATTTGCGCATGGACGAATAGAATGTCACGCAATACGGCAAATAGGTTTGCTTGTAAGGTGCGAATAATTTTACCATCAACAAAAGCTTTTTCTGGTGGGTCGATAAGTTCAAGCTTAACGCCACGCTCACGGCGTAATACATTGATATCAAAATCTTTACTTTTTTCTAATAGCTCTTTACTGCTA
Organism: Providencia hangzhouensis; assembly: GCF_029193595.2. Lineage (NCBI taxonomy): Bacteria > Pseudomonadati > Pseudomonadota > Gammaproteobacteria > Enterobacterales > Morganellaceae > Providencia > Providencia hangzhouensis. The sequence goes on along the minus strand of NZ_CP135052.1, from coordinate 3,507,906 downwards.
TCAGTTAAGCTGCCTGAATGCAAAACGGCTAAAGAACAATTTCGAAATAATTGGTACAAATCGCTACTGGCCGTGCGTTTTAGCATATCAACTTCAAGTTGAGAGAGTAGATCCATAGATCCTAATGGACTGATATGAGTAATCAAGTAGTACTCCTTTACCCCATGGGTTCTTGATATGTGAATTGTACTGCAAATGTATTAATTACACTTACTTTTCAACTATATATACTTATTGTCGTGATAAACGACCTAGTTCTGGCGTAAATTCTTCATTACTACGCCATGGGTTTATATCAAGCCCTCCACGGCGAGTATAGCGTGCATAAACACTTAATTTTTCAGGTTTACACAATTGCATAATATCAGTGAAAATGCGTTCAACGCATTGTTCGTGAAACTCATTATGATGGCGAAATGAGACCAAGTAGCGTAATAAGGCTTCACGATCAATTTTGGGTCCACAATAGTGGATCTGCACAGAGCCCCAGTCAGGTTGGTTGGTAATTAAACAGTTTGATTTTAATAAATGGCTCACTAACGTTTCGTCAACAACTTGTTGTTGGGTGCTATTCGCCAAATAATCTCGATTAAACTCATAATTATCAATATCAATCTCTTGTTCATCAATACATTCGCCAAGTAATGGCTGGATAGGTTGATGAGCAAAGTGCTCTAATTTATGAAGTGTAACGCTTACTTGGCCATTAGCACAGCGGCTTAAATCATTTTGCAAAGCGCTTCGCACATTTTCCCAAGTTTCAAAACGTGTTTGGTTAAAACTATTTAGGTAAAGCTTAAAGCTCTTAGATTCAATTAAGTTTTCGCTATTTGCATCAACACTAATCGAGCCTATTGCTACTTGGGGAACACCGCGCTGATTTAGCCATGAAAGCTCATACATTGTCCAAATGTCAGCACCGTGAAATGGAAGTGCTTTAGCGTGAATGGCTAAAGGGTCACGATTTAAGCTACGAGGGACAGCTTGTAATAATGTGGCATCATACTGATCATGATAATCCGTTTTCTTTCCAAGAGTTAAATTATTAAGTGCGGGATTATTCTGGTAGTGTGACATATAGGTCCTTATACTTCATAAACTGAAAATGAGGCTAATAGGTAAAATTGGGATATTTTCTTCGTCTGTGAACTTCTGTCATAATACCATTTATCGACAACATTGACGCCTTTCTCTTTAAATTGACGACAAAAAACACATAATTATGAATACTTCACATTCTGCCGCACTACATAATTTTACTCAGAAATATGTTTCACAATGGCACCAACAAACGGGGTTACCTCCCGCCTCAACAGACTTATATGGTATTCCATCGCCATGTATTGTCCGCACAGGTGAAAACTGGGTTTACTGGGAACCTCAACCATTTCCAATAAAGGATGCGAGCTTAGATAAAGTTGCGACAGCATTGGAGATTAATTTACAAGGTGATATCCATGTTTTTTATACTGCACAGCTTGCTGGCGATATGAAAGCCACATTTCGTGATATTACGTTGAGTTTAGTACAGGTGTGGAATGAAGATGATTTCATCCGTTTGCAAGAAAATTTAATTGGTCATTTAGTGACTCAAAAGCGTTTAAAACTATCACCCACGCTATTCATTGCAACGTTGGAATCAGAGATTGAAATGATATCAATGTGTAATCTCACGGGGGAAATTATATTAGAAAAATTTGGTAGTCAGGAAAGGCGTGTACTTTCTTCGAATTTAACAAGTTTTCTCGATGAGCTAGTGGTTGTTGTTGAGCCTCAGGGGTAAGTGTTTTTAAGCGGGTTTGTGTAAGTAAATGCCTACAATTAAGCTAAGTAATTTCTTAAAAAATGTTCTTTATATTGTAATGATAATTATTTAACTTTTAATTTCATGGCGTTACTATATGGTTTGTACTTTTTGCGTATTTTTACCGTGTTATTGTTTATTTTGCTAGGTTGTTTCATTAATAGATTTAATGCATTCTTATCGCGCTGGACAGGGTAAACTCGTTTAGCTTTTTATACCTTCATGTGAGGTGTAAAAATTGTTTAAAACAAGGCGATGGAACGCGATTAGGTGATAAATCTATAAATTTGTTTTAATCAACAGGATGTTGAATGACGGGAAGTCATTAGCAGGATGCGTAAATTTTAAAGTATGAGCCAGTCAGCTTCGGTTGACTGGCTTTTTTAGTTAATACCTATTGTAGCGGAGTGATGTGAAAAAATTAAAGATACTTTAATTTATTTAAATCAATGTTCTAATCTAATTGAATTTTTAGTTAGCGAAGCAATAATATCTTGGGTCATGGAATCTCGGAGCGCTTCTCGGCGGCGAAATTCAGCACGACGCTGGCTTTTCACTGACTCTATATCTCGTACGGGTTCTTGAATAGGTAATTGGAACCAACCATCAGGTGTTTTCGTGGCACCGCATTCTTGCCAAAACGTATCATAGCTTGATTTCAAATGCTGGCTCTTAATATGACACTGGTTTGAAATTCCTAATATTGATTTTACATCAAAGAAGGCTGCTATTGCATAAACCGCTGACATTAATAAATTTTTGGGCCTCATACCGTGCATTTGCTTAGTTATCAACCTAACTTGATCGACACTTTGTTCAGTGGAAGGGCCTTGCAAAGAGCACACGTACAATTGTCCTTCTGGGCCGAAGGAAAAACTCATTAAATAAATATCGTCACCGGTCTCATTTCTCAAGTGTAAAGTGAGGTCGCCTTCTCGAGGGTATTGAGAGTAAATCAATGTTAATTGAGCAAGCTCCCCTGATTTTAATTCAATGTTTGCCACTAGAAGCCCTTCTCGCTTAGCAGAAAACATAGCTTCAATAGCTTCGGGCTTGAATGTACTTTCAATTAAATTGAGCGTGTAGCTGGCGGTTGATAATTTTTGTTTTCCGCTCCAGCTTTTATGTAGATACTTATTTATAGGGCGTTCGATAAAATGAGGAACGCCTTCAATAACTGAAGAAAATTGCGCACTACGGTAGTTTTGGCACATAACTTGATAATGCTGATATTGTGACGAAGGTAGCTTTGAAATACGTATTTTTCTTTTTAATTCAATATAGTTAGAGTTTAAAGCTTTCCAGACTTTATTTTCCTTACGCCACTGTTTTAGTCGTCCCATAGATAAACCATTTTGTTGTTAATTATTCTGTAAGTACTAAATTGATAAAACATTTAATCTTACATGTGCTATCTGCAACAAAACATAAACGAATCTTATTAAATGAGTTGTTCGATTAATAGCTACGATAATAATTATTATCAATATGCAAAATAAATAAACTTGTATTTGCTAAGGCTTAACCCCATGTATCCGACAGAATTATGATAGAAAATACCGTATATTTGCTGCAGCCATCACTAAATGAGTTTAAGTATGAATATTGAACAACGTATTATTGAGAAACTTCGTCACTTAGAAGAGGAAATGAAATTAAAATCTCTTTGGAATGAACAGCCACCTTCCCCCGAGGCTTTTAACAGCGTAGAGCCTTTTTGTATTGATACGATGGAGGCTATAGAGTGGCTGCAGTGGATTTTAATACCTCGTCTACAAATGTTAATTGAACAAGGGGCTACGCTGCCAACTAATTTTGCGGTCGCTCCTTATTTTGAAGAAGCGTATAAGCATGATGAAGAAGAACAATATACTCTACTTATCAATTATTTGCGTGAGTTAGATGGTTTTTTCTCCACCAAGACCTGCGGGTAATTTATTGATGCTGGAAATTATTTATCACGATGAATATATGGTAGCGGTTAATAAGCCTGCTGGTATGTTAGTGCATCGCAGTTGGCTGGACAGTAAAGAAACCGTATTTGTGATGCAGACACTACGTGACCAAATTGGCCAGTATGTTTACCCCATTCATCGCCTCGATAGGCCGACATCAGGTATATTACTATTTGCGTTATCGAGCGACGTCGCAAGGCTGTTATCGGCTCAATTTGAAAACCATCAGTTAGAAAAAGTGTATCACGCTGTCGTTCGCGGTTATTTAACCGAAGAGCAAACCATCGATTACCCGCTATTAGAAGAGTTAGATAAAATTGCGGATAAACATGCATCACGTGAACCTGTTTTACAGGAATGCGTTACCCACTGTAAACCGATAGCGACAGTTGAATGCGCTATTGCGATTGGGCGATATGAAACATCAAGATTTAGTTTAGTTGAGTTAAAACCTGAAACTGGCCGTAAACATCAATTGAGAAGGCATATGTCTCATCTTCGTCACCCTATTATTGGTGATAGCAAGCATGGAGACTTACGCCAAAACCGAGGGGTGAATACGCATTTTTCAGTGTCTCGCCTGATGTTACATGCCAGCTTATTAAATTTAAATCACCCAATAACAAAAGAAAATATATCGTTAGTGGCTACGTGGGATACACAATGGTTATCATTAATTGAGCAATTTGGATGGTCAGATACAGTTGCAAAATTAGGGATAAACGTTATTAACTCATCAAGTTAACTATGAAATAGAGGGAATGTTATGTCAAAAATAGGCATTTTTGTTGGAACTGTCTATGGTAACTCTTTAGCTGTTGCGGAAACGGCACAAGAAATTTTAGAGCAGCAAGGGCATGAAGTGGTTGTTTTTGATGAGCCCACCTTGAGCGATTGGCAACTTTATAATTCAGGTAATGAAATTGCACTTATTGTGACTTCGTCTACAGGGCAAGGGGATATACCTGACACCATCGCTCCGTTATATAGTGAAATCAAAGATGTTGTCGGTTATCAACCTGATTTACGTTACGGAATAATTGCTTTAGGTGATAGCAGTTATGAAAGTTTTTGTGGCGCAGGTATTCGTTTCGATGAACTGTTAGCTGAACAATCAGCGACCCGTATTGGCGATATTTTATTTATTGATGCAATTGAGGTGGATGTTCCTGAGGAGTTTGCTAAGCCTTGGGTTGAAGCATGGGCGGAGCTGCTTTAAATGTCTGCACCGTAGTATTACCTATATTAATGATAAATATTGGCAGTGCTACGGCGCAGTAAATTAATCATTTCACCTGTAAATTATTTACGGGTCAATTTTTCTAGATCTGCTTCAATTTCTGCGATCTTATTTGAAACCACATGTTCAAGATGGCGTAAGTCATCGAGAATTTTGTGTTTTAAATCAATGTCAGTTTGATCTGTTTGGCAAATTTGATCTAGTTCTTCAATGGCGTAACGTAGGTTAGTGTTAATTTCATTAATTTCTTTGAAATTATTATTACCATCCGCAATAGTTTTACGCTGGCGTGGGTATTTAAATTTTACGCTTTTAGCGAAAAACTCCCCTTTATCTTTGCGAAAATAAATTTTTAAAATGTCATTATTCGCTTCTTGGCGTAAGGTGTAGCGGTCAATATCTTGAGGGTTACTGATGCCTAAACTTTTCAAATTATCGTACATGTTAGCTCGCTTTACTGTAGAGACAGAGTCGGTGAACAAAGTGATAGTGTGAGCAGGCCGTAACAATATCGGTCTATTTCTCGTTAATAAGCTATCTATCCCATTCGTTTGGGTGATAGATATAATGATGTTATTACACAAACAGCATCATTATAATGAAAAATAAAATAATACAGTTTTATTAGAGGTAAACGGCAAAAGCCACGGACATATTATGCGCGATTTGTAGAAATTGACAAACTTCTCTTTGCAATTAATGCGCTAATATTAAAAGGTAACACTGATATGGCCACCCGAGTTGCATACGGGGGTATGCGATTCGGGATAGCTTTAGTTTTTTAACCTAATTACAGTGGTTCACTATAAAAGTTTATTATAAAAACCAGTAACAGGTTTGGCGTGAGATTTTAGGCGTTTAATTACTCATCAATCGTTCTTAATAATTCATTAATACCCACTTTACCGCGAGTTTTCTCATCAACTTTTTTTACAATGACGGCGCAATACAGGCTGTAGCGACCATCTTTAGATGGCAAATTACCTGAAACAACTACGGAGCCAGCAGGGACTCGGCCGTAATGAATTTCACCTGTTTCACGGTCATAGATTTTGGTGCTTTGCCCCAGATAAACCCCCATTGAAATAACGGAACCCTCTTCAACAATCACCCCTTCGACCACTTCAGAACGAGCACCAATAAAGCAGTTGTCTTCAATAATTGTTGGGCTAGCTTGCAATGGCTCTAATACGCCACCGATCCCTACACCACCAGATAAATGCACGTTTTTACCAATCTGTGCACATGAACCAACGGTTGCCCATGTATCTACCATTGTGCCTTCATCGACGTAAGCACCAATATTGACATATGACGGCATTAATACGCTATTTTTAGCGATATAAGCGCCTTTACGAACAGCGGCAGGAGGAACAACTCGGAAGCCTTCTTTTTCGAAGCGAGCTTGGTCATAATCCGCAAATTTCATTGGAACTTTATCGAAATAACGGCTTTCTGCACCGTCAATCACTTGGTTATCTTGAATGCGAAATGATAACAAAACAGCTTTTTTCAGCCATTGATGGGTAACCCAAACACCGGCAATTTTCTCAGCTACACGTAGTTCTCCGCTATCGAGTAATGCAATGGTATCTAACACGGCTTGTTTTACTGAGTTTGATACCGTATTTGGTGTGATACTGGCTCGCTCTTCGAACGCTTGTTCAATGATCGCTTGTAAATGCTGCATTGATTGTATTTTCCTCTTGAATGTTATAAAAAGTGAACGTTCACCATAAAAATGTGATGGACGCTATATTTTATCCTTCGATTTTAGGGCCTCTGTCAACCTTTCTGATAACTCTTGTTGCATATTTTTAGTCAACGCTTTGTGTTCCTTATCAGCTAAAACAAAGAAATCTTCCACTTTTTCGCCAATTGTCGTGATGCGTGCGCCATATAGAGAAATTTCCATTTGAGCAAAAATATGACCGATACGAGCCAATAAACCTGGTTGATCTAAGGCGAACAGTTCCATATAGGTGCGACGGTCGTTGGTGGAATGTAGAAAATTGACTTTTGTTGGCACGGTAAAGTGACGTAATTTTGACGGTAGAGTACGTGGCTTAGGCAGTGATATTTCTGGTTGCTGAACGGCTAATAACAACATTTTTCGGATGTGGTCGTATCTGTCTTTGGACAGAGGACTACCGTTAGGCTCAAGAACGACGAAGGTATCCATGGCCATATTGTCTTTGTTAGTAAAAATTTGAGCACTGTGAATGCTTAAATTTCGCCGATCCAATTCGCTGGCGACAGCGGCAAATAAATGGGGTTTATCATGGCACCAAATAAAAATTTCTGTTCCGCCATGTTTAGGTTGTGTGCTGATTAATACCAAAGGCTGGCTCAAATCATGGGCTAGTAAGTGCTTAGCATGCCATGCTAATTGGGATGGCGTATGACGTAAAAAATAATCGGCATGGCAGCGGGACCATAACCCCTGCAGTTTTTCTTCATCAATTGATGATTGGCGTAGTAATGATAAAGCTTGATAACGATGATGACGAATGCGTTCGCGTAAGTCAGGGGTGCTCTGCATGCCTTGATTTAATTGATGCGCTGTAGATAAAAAAAGTTCACGAATTAAACTTTGTTTCCAGCTATTCCACAGTGTGCTATTTGTCGCGCAAATGTCTGCAACCGTTAAACACATCAAGTAGTTAAGCCGTGAAACAGTTTTAACTTCCCCTGCAAATTGTTTAATAACATCGGGGTCTTGAATATCACGCCGTTGAGCTGTCACCGACATCAATAAGTGGTTTTTAACCAACCATGAAGCTAATTCAGCTTCTTTGACAGAAAAATCATGCAGTAAGGCAAAATCATAAACAAAATCAGAGCCAAGGTCGGAATGATCTCCTGATCGGCCTTTAGCTATATCGTGAAAAATGGCAGCTAATCGTAAAAGTTCAGGCTGCAATAATTTGGGATAAACACTGACACACAGTGGATGATCACGACGATTTTCTTCTAACGTAAAGCTATTAATTTTTTGCAGTACGCGAATAGTGTGTTCATCAACGGTATATGCATGAAATAGGTCGAACTGCATTTGACCAACGATATTGCTCCAGAGTGGGGTATAAGCGCTCAGTACACTATGAAGGTGCATTGGGACAAATGCACCTTTGATGGCGCGAGGGTGGCGTAGAATTTTGATAAACAGTTTTCGGGCTTCAGGGATTTCACATAATGGCACTGAAAGGTTGCGCCGCGCATAACGTAGTTGCCGTAAAGTAGTGGAATAGATCCCTGTAATATTTGGGTAGCGAGCCATTTGGTAAAACATTTTTAAAATAGCGGCTGGCTGCTTGATAAATAACTCTTCATCAATAACGTCAATCAATGATCCGCGTAATTGGAATAGAGAATCAATAGGACGGGGCTTTTCGTTGGGGTTAAGCGTTAAAATAGCTTCATCAAATAACTGCAATAGCATTTGATTGAGTTCCCGAACACGGCGAGTGACGCGATAGAAATCTTTCATCATTCGTTCAACGGGTTGGTTTTTTTCGCCTTCATAACCCAGTAACCGAGCCACACTAAACTGGCGGTCAAATAGCAGTCGATTATCATGACGTTTCACCACTAAATGGAGCGCAAAGCGAATTTTCCATAAAAATATTAGGCACTCTTTGAGTTCTTGGCGCTCTTCTTCAGTGAGAAAACCAAAACCTACCATTTCATCGACGGTGGTTGCACCAAAATGACGCCGCCCGACCCATAGTAAGGTATGGATATCCCGTAATCCCCCAGGGCTACTTTTAATATCGGGTTCTAAATTATAGCTAGTGCTATGGTAGCGTTGATGGCGTTCTTGTTGTTCTTCAATTTTTGCAGCAAAAAAGACCGCGGAAGGCCAAAAATCATCGCTAAAAATAGTTTTTTGTAATTGTAAAAACAGGGCGACATCACCACAAATTAACCGTGATTCAATGAGATTAGTCGCGGTGGTTAGATCTGCATTTCCGGCTTCAATGCATTCAGCGAGGGAACGGACGCTGTGGCCGATATCAAACCGCAAATCCCATAATAGAGTGATAAATTGCCCAATTTCACTAGCGATGTGTTCTGGAAGCTGGTTTTTACTTAAAACTAAAATATCAATGTCAGAAAGTGGATGTAGTTCATGGCGCCCGTAACCCCCAACGGCGATTAGTGACATATCAGGCTGCTTATCAAATTGAAAGGATTGCCATAATCGAGTGAGTAACGCATCAAGGTAATCACTTCGCAAGTGAATAAGGTCGACAACATCTTTACCTTGGTTGAAAGCCTCTTCCAGCCACTGATCGAAATCATCGACATGTTGTCTTAATAAATTAAGTTCAAGGTCATGAGTACTAAATTGATTAGGGGGGAGGTAGGAAGCTGAATTTACAGTCATCTTTATCTTTCCATATTGATAGCAATAGGGGGGTAGCTACCAGCTTACGGTTTTTTGATAAAAATGAACAGAGGAAGAGCCTTCGGTTAGGAAGGCTCAATGGAGAAGATTATTCGTTAACTAATACTGCAGAGATAAACGGCTCTTCTTCTTTACGTAGAGTGAGGATTTCACAGCCGTTATCCGTCACAACTAACGTGTGTTCATATTGTGCAGACCAACCTCGGTCTTTGGTTTTAACTGTCCAGCCATCTTTCATGGTGCGAATACGGTGATCGCCTGTATTGACCATAGGCTCAATGGTAAAAGTCATCCCTTTTTGTAGAACCACGCCACTGTCGTCAGCATCATAGTGCAGAACTTGTGGTTCTTCATGGAAACCTTGGCCAATGCCGTGGCCGCAATATTCACGCACAACTGAGAAATCTTGTTTTTCGACAAACTCTTGAATGGCTTTACCTAAAGTACGTAAGCGAATACCCGGTTTAACCATTCGGATTGCTAAATATAAGCTGTCTAGTGTGACTTGGCAAAGGCGCTCACCTTGAATGGTTGGTTTACCAACAATAAACATTTTGGAGGTATCGCCATGGAAACCATCTTTAATAACGGTGACGTCAATATTAACAATATCGCCATCTTTTAAGATTTTATCATCACTAGGAATGCCGTGGCAGATGACATCATTGACAGAAATACAAACAGATTTAGGAAAACCGTGATAATTCAGGCACGCAGGGATAGCTTGCTGTACGTCAACAATATGTTGATGACATAGGCGATCTAATTCACCCGTACTAACTCCCGGCACAACGTGCGGAGCAATCATTTCTAACACTTCTGCTGCTAAGCGGCCAGCAACACGCATTTTCTGAATATCTTCTTCAGTTTTGATAATAATAGCCATGAATTTAGTCCATTCATGCCAACATTGAATTTGATGGCATGTTAAAAAAGAGGGGGAAAATAGGTAGCCCATTTTACATCGATGAGATATATGGTAACAGCCACCGCATTTTCTGCCAACTAGCTATCGAGCGGACTCGAAAGTCGAAGTCACTTTATAGTAGATAAGGAAAGGAGTGGAGCTTGTTCATTTTGAGCTTTCAACAGCACAAAATGCAAAAAAATAGTAACGAAGACCATCTAGAAGGTATTGCAAAAATAAGGCTTTTTTATCTTACCGAATAGCGTCTATAATTGACCTGAGCAATGGTTAAATATTGCTCAGGTCAATGGCTTTAAATCAAAACCACTTTTAGGCATTTTTGTGAGCGAAAAAAGCAACAAAAGTTGGCTTCTAGGTTGGTTTTATGGTATAAAGCGCGCCGGCAATCCATTTATTTCTTATCACCATCATCGAAATGTCATTTTATGGCATCAAGATAAAGTCGTTGATAAAATATTGGATGTGCGAAACTTAAAACTCAATTGTGTAATAACACACACAAATCGACACGTGCACCGGGGTGCTCTTATGCGTTTTAACGCAGCTTTGGAGTCGGTAGCATGGGATTTGTGGAGGCATAACCCCAATTACTTAAATACAGAGGTATTAAATGGCAACTGTTTCCATGCGCGATATGTTACAAGCAGGCGTACACTTTGGTCACCAGACTCGTTACTGGAACCCAAAAATGAAACCTTTCATTTTCGGTGCGCGTAACAAAGTTCATATCATCAACCTGGAAAAAACTGTTCCAATGTTCAACGAAGCTCTGGCTGAGTTGACTAAAATTGCTTCTCGTAAAGGCAAAATTCTGTTTGTCGGTACTAAACGTGCTGCAAGCGAAGCCGTTCAAGAAGCTGCTAACAGCTGTGATCAGTATTTCGTTAACCACCGCTGGTTAGGCGGAATGTTGACTAACTGGAAAACCGTTCGTCAGTCAATCAAACGTCTGAAAGATTTAGAAGTTCAATCACAAGACGGTACTTTCGACAAACTGACTAAGAAAGAAGCGCTGATGCGTACTCGTGAACTTGGTAAGTTAGAAAACAGCTTAGGCGGTATCAAAGATATGGGCGGTTTACCTGACGCTCTGTTCGTTATCGATGCAGACCACGAACACATTGCTATTAAAGAAGCAAACAACCTGGGTATCCCAGTATTTGCTATCGTTGATACTAACTCTGATCCAGACGGTATCGACTTCGTTATCCCTGGTAACGATGATGCAATCCGTGCAATCAAACTGTATCTGGGCGCTGTAGCAAGCACCGTTCGTGAAGGTCGTTCACAAGATCTGGCTGTTCAAGCAGAAGAAAGCTTAGTAGAAGCTGAGTAATAAGGCCCAAACCCTTATTTAGGTATTGCTATACAGGTACTGCTATATGTTAGAAGGGGCCTGATTTAGGCCCCTTTTATATATGAATCAGAACTATCCACGTGGGGAAGACTCCCACGGGGAATATCGAGGAATAAATCACATGTCTGGAATTACCGCTGCATTGGTAAAAGAACTGCGCGAACGTACTGGCGCAGGTATGATGGAATGTAAAAAAGCACTCGTTGAAGCTAATGGCGACATCGAATTAGCGATTGATAACATGCGTAAATCAGGTCAAGCAAAAGCGGCTAAAAAAGCAGGTCGCGTTGCAGCTGAAGGTGTTATCCTGACTGAAGTTTTCAACGGTGGTAAAACAGGTGCTCTGGTTGAGCTGAACTGTGAAACTGACTTCGTTGCTAAAGACGCAGGCTTCTTAGCATTCGGTAAAGAAGTTTTGGCTTCTGTTGTTGCTGACAAAAATGCTGACATCGATGCGCTGAAAGCAAAATTCGAAGAAGCTCGTACAACATTAGTTGCGAAAATTGGTGAAAACATCAATATTCGTCGTGTTGCTATCCTGGAAGGCGCACAAGTAGGTAGCTACCTGCACGGTGCTCGTATTGGTGTTTTAGTTGCGGCTGAAGGCGCTGACGAAGAATTACTGAAACACATCGCTATGCATATCGCTGCAAGCAAACCTGAATATGTGACTCCAGATGATGTTCCTGCTGATGTTGTTGCTCATGAGCACCAAATCCAGTTAGACATCGCAATGCAATCTGGCAAACCACGCGAAATCGCTGAAAAAATGGTTATCGGTCGCATGAACAAATTCACTGGCGAAATCTCTCTGACTGGCCAGCCTTTCGTAATGGACCCAAGCAAATCTGTTGGTGACTTACTGAAAGAGAAAGGTGCTACTGTTTCTGGTTTCCTTCGTTTCGAAGTAGGTGAAGGTATCGAGAAAGTTGAAACTGACTTTGCAGCAGAAGTTGCTGCAATGAGCAAGTAATCAACTAAGGGCCGCCAATTGGCGGCTCTGTTTTATATACGTATATTCCCTGCGGTGTTAGCGTCATAGGCATTGCGCTAGAATTCTTGTGTATAAAAAAATTATATTTAAACTAATTCAAAATTTAGGTACGTAGAACACTGTAATTCTACGTGTGTTACCCCAATAAATATCTGTTAGGACAGAACACCATGGCAACCAATGCAAAACCCGTTTATCAGCGTATTCTGCTTAAATTAAGTGGCGAAGCCTTACAAGGGGCAGAAGGTTTTGGTATCGATGCTAGCGTTTTAGATCGTATGGCTCAGGAAATTAAAGAACTCATAGAACTGGGTATACAGGTCGGTGTGGTTATTGGCGGTGGTAACCTGTTTCGTGGTGCTGGTTTGGCACAAGCTGGAATGAACCGTGTTGTAGGAGACCACATGGGGATGCTAGCAACTGTGATGAACGGACTCGCAATGCGTGATGCATTACATCGCGCCTATGTGAATGCAAGACTGATGTCTGCGATCCCACTTAACGGTGTCTGTGATAACTATAGCTGGGCAGAGGCCATTAGCTTGTTACGTCACGGCCGTGTCGTTATTTTTTCTGCAGGAACAGGCAACCCATTCTTTACAACAGACTCCGCTGCATGCCTACGTGGTATTGAAATTGAAGCGGATGTCGTGTTAAAAGCGACAAAAGTTGATGGTGTGTATTCAGCAGACCCTGCTAAAGACCCAGACGCAGTCCTTTATGAAAATCTGAGTTACCAAGAGGTTTTGGAACGTGAACTTAAAGTGATGGATTTAGCGGCATTCACATTAGCACGTGACCATAACTTACCGATTCGCGTATTCAATATGAATAAACCGGGCGCTTTACGTCGCGTTGTTATGGGCGAAAATGAAGGAACTCTGATTTCTCACAATTAATACTCAGAGACATGACCTGAGTTTAAATGTATTATCTAATATAAATTCAGACAATTGAAGCGAGGTCGCATGCGGCCTTTAATAACCAGTTCTTAAGGGTTGAAAACGTGATTAACGAAATCCAAAAAGATGCTCAAGACCGTATGGAAAAGAGCCTTGAAGCATTCAAAAGCCAAATTAGTAAAGTTCGCACAGGCCGTGCATCTCCAAGCCTATTAGACGGTATCACTGTTGAGTACTATGGTTCAGCGACACCTTTGCGCCAATTAGCTAACGTCACTGTTGAAGATTCACGCACATTAGCTATTTCTGTTTTTGACCGTAGCATGTCACCTGCGATTGAAAAAGCAATCATGGCATCTGATTTAGGCTTAAACCCATCATCAGCGGGTACTGTTATCCGTGTTCCACTTCCTCCATTAACGGAAGAGCGTCGTAAAGACTTAATTAAAGTGGTTCGTGGTGATGCAGAGCAAGGCCGTATCGCAGTCCGTAACGTTCGCCGTGATGCTAACGACAAAGTGAAAGCATTACTGAAAGATAAAGAAATCAGTGAAGATGACGAGCGTCGTTCACAAGATGATATCCAAAAGCTGACTGATAGCTACATCAAAAAAGTTGATGAAGCATTAGCGCAAAAAGAAGCAGAGTTGATGGAATTTTAATCCATCATAATAATAAAGCCACCAATGCAAACTGTAAAAGTGTGCGTTAGCGTGGCTTTATTATTTTTCAAGCTTATTAAAAAATCCTTTCTAACCTCTAAGCTGATATAATCTCAGTATTGAATTAATACAGAGTACTCAATCACTATGAAATGTCTGACAATCCTAGGTTCTACAGGCTCAATTGGTACAAATACACTTTCTGTTGTTCGCCAAAATCCCGAAAAATTTCAAATCGTTGCTCTAGTGGCAGGAAAGAATGTCACTGAAATGGCGAAACAGTGCCTTGAGTTTAATCCGAAATATGCCTCAATGGCGGATGAATCGTCAGCAAAAGCGCTAAAAACTATTTTAACTGAGAATAATTGTAAAACTGAAGTTTTGTCAGGAAAACAAGCTGCAATTGACCTTGCTGGTCTGGATGATGCTGACCAAGTTATGTCAGCCATTACTGGGGTTGCCGGTTTACTTCCTACTTTAGCGGCAATACGCAAAGGTAAAAGAATATTATTAGCGAATAAAGAGTCTTTAATTACTAGTGGCCGTTTATTCTTTAATGAGATTCGTAAGCACAATGCAACAGTATTTCCTATTGATAGCGAGCACAATGCTATCTTCCAGAGTTTACCTGAAATTATTCAACTGAATTTAGGTTTTGCCGATTTATCAGCTTCCGGTATCTCAAGTATTGTTTTAACCGGATCAGGTGGGCCATTTAGGGATACACCGTTATCGCATCTTGATAATGTGACCCCTGATGAAGCATGTAACCACCCAAATTGGTCGATGGGGCGAAAAATATCAGTCGATTCAGCGACAATGATGAATAAGGGGCTAGAATATATCGAGGCTTGCTATTTTTTTAATGCGAGCGCCGAGCAAATGGAAGTGATTATCCATCCTCAATCTGTTATTCATTCCATGGTTCGGTATAAAGATGGCAGCGTGATAGCACAACTGGGCACACCTGATATGCGCACTCCAATTTCATACAGTATGGCTTATCCTCAGCGTATCATGTCTGGTGCGAAACCTCTTGATTTTGCAACACTTTCATCATTAACATTTGTTCAGCCTGACTATCAACGCTATCCTTGCTTGAAGCTCGCAATCGATGCCTGCCACCAAGGGCAAGCCGCTACGACGGCACTTAATGGTGCGAATGAAATGACAGTTGCTGCTTTTCTCGAAGGCAAAATACGCTTTACGGATATAGCAAAAATTAATCGCAATGTATTAGATAGCCAAGTTTTTTCTGAACCTGTTTCGATTGAAGAGGTCTTAGAAATCGACGAACGAGCGCGTAAAAATGCAGAAAAAATAATCGCTCAGACAATTTAACGCTGGTATGTGTTTTATTTAGTTGCTGATAGCCATAATAACTCTTTAATATGTGATGTGTTTAAAAAAAGAAAAATAACATAGTACCTCTTAGAGATTTAAGGATGTGTCTTATCAGCAAATTCAATAATAGTAGTTATTATTGGTCTGTATACTCAAAGTGGTACTCACAAGGATTAATATTTAATGAACTCTAGTGGTGAAAATCTCTCTGATTCAATGATGCCTAAGCATGTTGCTATCATTATGGATGGTAATGGTCGATGGGCTAAACAAAGAGGGAAGCTCAGAATTACAGGTCATAAGGCAGGCGTTGAATCTGTCCGTAATTCTGTGCGCTTTGCGGTAAAAAATAAAATTAGTTCGCTCACATTGTATGCTTTTAGCAGTGAAAACTGGAGAAGGCCAGAGAAAGAAGTCAGTTCTCTCATGGAACTATTTGTTTTTGCTCTTGATAATGAAGTTAAGAACCTACATAAAAACAATGTAAAACTAAAAGTCATTGGTGATATTAGCCGTTTTAGTGAACGCCTCAGAAAAAGAATTGATAAGGCAGAAGCATTAACGCAAAACAACACTGGGCTAAAACTGAATATTGCAGCGAACTATGGTGGCCGCTGGGATATTAGTAACAGTGTAAAACAAGTATTTGCAAAGGTACAAAGTGGTGAGCTTTCTATTGATGATATCAATGAAGAAAGTATCGATAACCATATTTGTATGCATGACCAAGAAAATGTCGATTTAGTCATAAGAACTGGGGGAGAGCATCGCATAAGCAACTTCCTATTATGGCAAGTCGCATATGCGGAATTTTATTTCACCAACGTTTTGTGGCCAGATTTTGATGAAATGGTGTTTCAGAGTGCAGTTGATGCTTTTAGTAAGCGTGAGCGCCGTTATGGTGGAGCTGAATCAGATGATGAACTGGGCAAAGAATAGGGGAAAGATGTGCTGAAATATCGTTTGCTTACTGCGATAATTTTAATACCGATTGTTATTGCGGCGCTGTTTTTACTTTCCCCAGCGAATTTTGGGCTTGTCGTGATTGCGGTTTGTGCTTTAGGTGCTTGGGAATGGGCACAATTTGTCGGCTGGCACTCTCAAGCTAAGCGCATAGGCTTAGCGGTTGTTTTTGCTGCAATATTACTTGCAATGCAATTTTCTATTTCCGATATAAATCAGTTCTCCTCTGAGCCTATGATTTTGTATGGTTTATGGGCTGGCCTTATTTGGTGGGGGATAGCGATTATTTTAGTTGTTACCTATCCCGCCTCCGCTTCTTGGGGCAAATCAGTTGTTATTCGCTTATTATTTGGCGTGTTAACGATTATCCCATTTTATTGTGGAATGATGGTTTTAAGAACCGTTGGTTATCAAAGCGATACATTCTTTGGAGCTTGGTGGTTATTGTATGTCATGTTGCTAGTTTGGGGGGCTGATTCAGGCGCCTATGCATTTGGTCGTACTATCGGGCGCAACAAAATGGCACCGAAGGTATCTCCTGGTAAAACATGGGAAGGCTTGGTGGGTGGCCTTATAACTGCTGGGATTATTTCATGGTTATTTAGCGCCTTTGCGCCAATCCCCGTGATGCCTGATTATTTGCTAGTGACTTCAATTATTGTTGTTGTAGTATCTGTGTTTGGTGATTTAACCGAGAGTATGTTTAAGCGTCAATCAGGTATTAAAGATAGTAGTCATTTAATTCCAGGGCATGGCGGTATCTTGGATCGTATTGATAGCCTAACAGCAGCAATCCCAGTTTTTGCTGGGCTAAATTTGTTAATTTTTAACGGTTTTGGTCTTTAGGAAGATACATGGGATTTATTTGGAGTTTAGTTGCCTTTATTATCGCAATAGGTGTGCTAATTACAGTACACGAGTTCGGCCATTACTGGGTTGCTCGCCGCTGTGGTGTTTATGTTGAGCGCTTTTCTATAGGGTTCGGCAAAACCTTATGGCGCAAAGTCGATAAGAATGGTACCGAATTTGTTTTGGCGATAATCCCGTTAGGGGGTTATGTCA
This sequence comes from Providencia hangzhouensis, assembly GCF_029193595.2. NCBI lineage: Bacteria > Pseudomonadati > Pseudomonadota > Gammaproteobacteria > Enterobacterales > Morganellaceae > Providencia > Providencia hangzhouensis. Next base: position 3,490,284 of record NZ_CP135052.1, on the reverse strand, counting down.
AAATGCTTGATGAGCGAGTTGGTAGCGTTTCTCCTGAACGTCGCCATCAAGCGTTTAACAATAAAACTGCCGGTCAACGAGCTGCCATTATTGGTGCAGGGCCAATCGCGAACTTTTTATTAGCAATTGTTGTCTATTGGATAGTCTTTATGATTGGTGTTCCTTCTGTGAAACCTGTCATTGAAGACGTAAAGCCAGGCTCTATTGCGGCAATTGCAAATTTTGAACCAAAAATGGAACTAAAATCTATTGATGGCATCGAAACTCCTGATTGGAATTCAGTTCGTTTAGCATTGGTCGGTAAAATCGGTGACCGTGAACTGACAGCACAAGTATTACCCAGTGGTTATAATGAACCGATTACTAAAACGGTTGATTTAACCACTTGGCAGTTTGATCCAGAGAAACAAGATCCAATTTTGTCGGTAGGTATAATGCCTGTCTCTGCAAGAATTGACCCTGTTATCCAAAAAGTAACGCAAGGGTTAGCTGGTGAACGGGCAGGTTTGCAGAAAGGCGATAGAATAGTGAGTGTTAACGGGGAAGTTCTGGGCCTGTGGGATCCCGTTACACGAATTATTCGTAATAACCCGGGCGTCCCGTTAAAACTTGAAGTGCAACGGTCGCAGCAATTGATTTCACTCACGTTGACCCCTGATAGCCAAGATGGGCCGCGTGGGGAGAAAATTGGGTTTGCAGGCGTAGAACTTTCAGTGTTACCGTTAGCAGATGAATATAAGATGGTGCAACAATATGGGCCATTTTCTGCGTTTTACCAAGCCAGTGATAAGACGTGGCAGTTAATGAAGTTGACGGTCAATATGATGGGTAAACTGGTTGTTGGGGATGTCAAACTCAATAACTTAAGCGGTCCGATATCTATCGCTAAAGGTGCGGGGGTATCCGCCGAGTCAGGCTTGGTATATTATTTGATGTTTATTGCGCTTATTAGCGTCAATTTAGGTATCATCAATCTGTTTCCATTGCCTGTTTTAGATGGGGGGCACTTGCTCTTCTTATTAATTGAAAAAATTAAAGGAAGTCCGGTGTCTGAGCGAGTACAAGACTTTAGTTTTCGGATAGGTGCAATGGCATTGATTCTGTTAATGGGACTTGCACTTTTTAATGATTTCTCTCGCTTCTAATTTTTGTAAGCTGGGGACCAGTAAGGAATACGCATAACAACGATGGCGATGAAAAAGTTGCTCATAGCGTCGCTGCTTTTCGGCAGCGCCACTGCATACGGTTCAGACGGATTCGTAGTTAAAGACATTCGTTTCGAAGGTCTACAACGCGTCGCCGTTGGTGCAGCATTATTGAACATGCCAGTTAGGGTTGGCGATTCAGTTGATAACGATGATATCAGCCGTTCGATTCGTTCCCTATTTTCAACCGGTAACTTCGAAGATGTTAGGGTCCTGCGTGATGGAAACACGCTGATCGTTCAAGTTAAAGAGCGGCCAACGATTGCAAGTATCACCTTTACAGGCAATAAGTCTGTTAAAGATGATATGCTCAAGCAGAACTTGGAAGCTTCAAATATCCGCGTTGGTGAGGCACTCGACCGCACGACAATTGCAAATATCGAAAAAGGTTTAGAAGACTTTTACTATAGCGTTGGTAAATATAATGCAACAGTAAAAGCTGTTGTAACGCCTTTGCCACGTAACCGTGTGGATTTAAAATTTGTTTTCTCTGAAGGTGTTTCAGCTCAAATTCAGCAAATTAATATTGTAGGTAATAAAAATTACACTACAGCAGAATTAGTTAATAAGCTGCAATTGCGTGATGATGTTCCTTGGTGGAACCTCGCTGCTGACCAGAAATATCAGAAGCAAAAACTGGCGGGTGACTTAGAAACTCTGCGCAGTTTTTATCTTGATCGTGGTTATGCGCGTTTTAATATAGACTCCACGCAAGTCAGTCTGACCCCAGACAAAAAAGGTATTTATATTACTATTAACATTACTGAAGGCGACCAATATAAAATATCGGGTGTCGAAGTTAATGGTAATACGGCTGATCATTTAACTGAAATCCAAGAGCTTATCACTATTACACCGGGAGAATTATATAACGGTGCTCAAGTGACAAGTATGGAAAACAAAATCAAAGATATGTTTGGCCGCTATGGTTATGCATATCCTCGAGTAATGACACAACCTGAAATCAACGATGCAGATAAAACAGTTAAATTGCACTTAAATATTGATGCAGGTAACCGTTTCTATGTGCGTGAGATTCGTTTCCAAGGCAATGACACCAGTAAAGATACTGTTTTACGCCGTGAAATGCGCCAAATGGAAGGTGCATGGCTCGGAAATGATTTAGTTGAACTAGGTAAAGAACGTCTGAATCGTACAGGTTATTTCGAAACTGTTGATGTAGAGACTCAACGTGTACCTGGTAGCCCTGACCAAGTAGATGTTATCTACAAGGTTAAAGAGCGTAATACTGGTTCAATGAACTTTGGTATCGGTTTTGGTACTGAAAGTGGTGTGAGCTTCCAAGTTGGGGTTACACAAGATAACTGGTTAGGTACAGGTAACGCAGTTGGTATTAACGCAAGTAAAAATGACTACTCAACTAACGTTGAATTCTCATTTACTGACCCGTACTTCACCGTTAATGGTGTGAGCTTAGGCGGCCGTATTTTCTATAACGACTTTAGTGCGAAAGATGCGGATCTATCAGGCTATAACAACAAAACGTATGGCCTAGACAGTTTCTTAAGCTTCCCATTTAATGAAAATAACTCTTTCCGCGTCGGTGCGGGTTATGTTCATAACCGACTTTCGGATATGCGTGCTCAAGCTGCCATGTGGGATTACCTTGATTCTATGGGTAAAAATCCACCAGTTACAGAGAACGGACGTAATAAAGAAAGCTTTGATGCGGATGACTTCACACTTAACTTAGGTTGGACTTATAACTCGTTAAACCGTGGTTTCTTCCCGACATCGGGTAATAAAACGAACGTATCGGGTAAAGTGACAATTCCTGGTTCTGATAACGAATACTATAAACTACGCTTTGATACAGCGCAGTATTATCCACTGGACGAAGACGAAACTTGGGTAGTTCTGGGGCGTGCACAAGCAGGTTATGGTGATGGTATTGGCAGTAAACAAATGCCATTCTATGAAAACTTCTATGCGGGTGGTTCAAGCACTATTCGTGGTTTCCGTTCGAATAATATCGGTCCAAAAGCGGTTTATTTGAAGAAAATTAATGGAAAAGATGGCCCAGAGCCTGGAAGCCCATCAAGTGATGCGGTCGGTGGTAATGCGATGTACGCGGCATCATTTGAGTTAATCACTCCGACTCCATTTATTGACGAAAAGTATTCGAACTCCGTTCGTACCTCTCTCTTTGTTGATGCAGGTACGGTATGGGACACTAATTGGAACAGTATTCCTGCGGCTTGGCGCGAAGGTATGCCTGACTATGGTAAGGCAAGCAATATCCGAGCTTCTGCGGGTGTGGCTTTACAATGGATGTCTCCACTTGGACCACTGGTCTTCTCTTATGCGCAGCCGATTAAGGACTACGAAGGGGATAAATCAGAACAGTTCCAATTTAATATTGGTAGAACGTGGTAATCTATTCCAGTTTCTATCTATGAAGGCTCCCATGTTTTTGTGGGAGCAACCGAAATTTCCAGCCATACGTATGGGTTAAGGAGTTTAGTGTGAAAAAATTGTTGTGTGCAGCGGGTGTGAGTATTGCTTTAGCAATGTCTGCGGGGGCTTATGCTGAGAAAATCGCTATCGTCAATGTTGGTGAAATTTTCCAAAATATGCCAGCGCGTGAAGCCGTTGCTAAACAGCTTGAAAGTGAATTCAAAAGTCGTGCGACTGAGTTACAAAATCTAGAAAAAGATTTGCAAACTCGTGTTGAAAAATTGCGTCGTGATGGTGCAACAATGAAACAAAGTGAGCGCGAAAAGCTTGAATCTGAACTCATGACTAAACGTGATCAATTCGCTGAAAAAGCTCAAAAATTTGAAGAAGACAACCGTCGTCGCCAAGGCGAAGAGCGTACTAAAATTTTAACTCGTATTCAGAACTCTATTAAGGCTGTTGCAGCTAAAGAAGGCTATGATGTCGTTATCGATGCAAATGCAGTTGCTTATGCAAAAGATAGCGTTGACATTACAAGTCAGGTTCAAAAACAGGTTAAATAATAGATGTCTTCAATTCGATTGGCTGACCTTGCTCAGCAGTTGAATGCGCAATTACACGGTGATGGTGATATTACCATCACCGGTATTGCTCCAATGCATTCAGCGAATAATCAACAGATTACTTTTCTATCTGACAGCCGTTATAGTGACAAATTGGCAGATTGCCAAGCTGCAGCGGTGGTTCTCACAGCAAAAGATCTTGAAGCATGCAAAGTGGCTGCTCTGGTAGTGGATAACCCATACCTTGCTTATGCACGCATGGCTCAAATTATGGATACAACGCCAAGCCCAGCTGAAGATATCCATGCATCAGCGGTAATTGCTGATGATGCAAAACTTGGTAAGAATGTCGCAATTGGCGCAAATGCCGTTATCGAAAGTGGTGTTGAGCTTGGCGATAATGTGGTGATTGGCGCAGGTTGTTTTGTGGGCAAAAATACGCGTATTGGTACAGGAACCCGTTTGTGGGCGAATGTCAGCGTATACCACAATGTTGAGATTGGCGAACACTGTTTAGTTCAATCTGGCACAGTCATTGGCTCTGATGGTTTCGGCTATGCGAATGATCGTGGTAATTGGATCAAAATTCCTCAATTAGGCACAGTGATCATCGGCGATCGTGTTGAGATCGGTGCGAGTACAACCATTGACCGAGGTGCTTTAGATAACACAGTAATTGGCAATGGGGTTATTATCGATAACCAGTGCCAAATTGCACACAATGTCATAATTGGTGATAATACCGCAGTTGCTGGTGGTGTTATCATGGCTGGTAGTTTAAAAATCGGCCGTTACTGTATGATTGGTGGTGCCAGTGTCATCAATGGCCATATGGAAATTTGCGATAAGGTCACAGTAACAGGAATGGGGATGGTCATGAGACCTATCACTGAACCAGGAGTATATTCTTCAGGGATTCCTTTACAGCCTAATAAAACTTGGCGTAAAACAGCTGCTTTAGTCTTAAATATCAATGAGATAAATAAGCGACTGAAACATGTTGAGCGTGAATTAGATAGCCAAAATCAAAAAAAACAGTAATCATTTTGTAATTCAGGCTAAAATAGTTATCTGAGTTACGTTTTCCGGCCTGCCAGTTAACCTAATTTAAGGTTAAAGCAGGCCGATTCATTAATTAAACCGTATTAATAGACAGGAAGAGTATTTCGATGAGTGATAATCATACTCTGAATATAGAAGAAATCTTAGAACTGCTTCCGCACCGTTACCCATTCCTTCTGGTTGACCGTGTATTGGATTTTGAAAAAGGCAAATCATTACGTGCAGTGAAAAATGTGTCATTTAACGAGCCATTTTTCCAAGGACACTTCCCTAGTAAACCTATTTTCCCTGGTGTATTGATTTTAGAAGCCATGGCGCAAGCGACAGGAATTCTTGCGTTTAAAAGCGTTGGAAAATTAGAGCCGGGTGAGTTGTACTATTTTGCAGCGATAGACAATGCGCGTTTTAAACGTCCCGTTCTACCAGGAGACCAAATGGTCTTAGAAGTAGAATTTATCAAAGAACGTCGCGGAGTTGCACGTTTTAAAGGTGTTGCTAAAGTTGATGGAGAAGTGGCCTGCGAAGCAGAAATGATGTGCGCCCGTCGTCGTGAGGTCTGATATGATTGATAAAACAGCCTATATTCATCCATCCTCTATCGTAGAAGATGGAGCTATCATCGGTGCCAATGTTCATATTGGCCCTTTTTGTTATATTGGCGCGAATGTTGAAATTGGTGAAGGCACTGAACTGAAATCTCATGTTGTCGTTAATGGCCATACAAAAATTGGTCGTGACAATGTGATTTTCCAGTTCGCTTCCATTGGTGAGATTAATCAAGATCTAAAATACCAAGGCGAACCAACGCGAGTTGAAATCGGGGACAGAAACCGTATTCGTGAAAGCGTAACCATTCACCGTGGTACTGTTCAAGATGTTGGCCTGACAAAAGTGGGCAATGATAACTTACTGATGGTGAATGTGCATATTGCTCATGATTGTATCATTGGAAACCGTTGTATTATTGCAAATAACGGTACTCTAGGTGGTCATGTAACACTTGGTGATTATGCCATTATTGGTGGGATGACCGCAGTTCACCAGTTTTGTAAAATTGGTGCTCATGTTATGGTCGGTGGCTGCTCTGGTGTTGCACAAGATGTGCCGCCTTATGTCATTGCACAAGGTAACCACGCGACACCATTTGGTTTAAATCTTGAAGGTCTAAAACGCCGTGGTTTTGAAAAAGAATCACTACATGCTATTCGTAATGCATACAAGGTGTTATATCGTTCAGGTAAATCGTTAGAAGAAGCTCGTGAAGAAATCGCAGAAGCGGCAAAAGCGAATGAGCACGTTAAAGTGTTTAGTGATTTCTTAGAGGATTCAGCGCAGTCTAAACGTGGTATTATTCGTTAATCTAGTATTAATGAATCGAGGCCTTTAATAAGGAGCGAATTTCGGTGAATAATAGCCGCCCACTTACTATTGGCCTTGTTGCCGGAGAAACATCTGGTGATATTCTCGGTGCAGGGCTTATCCGTGCACTTAAAGAGCAAATACCAGATGCTCGCTTTGTTGGTGTTGCTGGTCCTTTAATGCAAGCCGAAGGTTGTGAAGCTTGGTATGAAATGGAAGAGCTTGCCGTCATGGGTATCGTTGAAGTCCTCGGCCGCCTACCTCGGTTATTATCCATCCGTAAGGATCTAACCCAGCGTTTTACCGAATTACAGCCAGATGTTTTTGTTGGAATTGATGCCCCTGATTTTAATATTACCCTTGAGGGGCGCTTAAAATCGAAAGGGATTAAAACCATTCATTATGTTAGCCCATCAGTTTGGGCATGGCGTCAAAAACGGGTATTTAAAATCGGTCGTTCAACGAATTTAGTATTAGCTTTCTTACCTTTTGAAAAAGCCTTTTATGATCGTTTTAATGTTCCTTGCCGTTTTATCGGGCACACAATGGCGGATGCCATTCCATTACACCCTGATAAACAAGCCGCTCGACATCGGCTGAATATTCCTGAGCATGTTAAATGTTTAGCCTTACTGCCAGGAAGTCGTCATTCAGAAGTCGAAATGCTAAGCGCAGATTTTCTCAATACAGCGAAAATATTACAGCGTAATATCCCGGATTTACATATTGTGGTGCCGTTGGTGAATGAAAAACGCCGCCAGCAGTTTGATGAGATAAAGCAAAATACTACGCCTGAACTGCAAATTCATACTTTAGATGGCCAAGCTCGTGATGCAATGATTGCAGCAGATGCGACTTTATTAGCATCAGGAACGGCAGCACTTGAATGTATGCTAACAAAATGCCCAATGGTGGTGGGGTATCGTATGAAACCTTTCACCTTCTGGTTGGCAAAACGGTTAGTGAAAACGCCGTATGTTTCTTTGCCTAATTTGTTAGCAGGAAAAGAGATTGTCAAAGAGTTACTACAAGAGGATTGCCAGCCTGATAAACTCGCACAGCAGTTGCTTCCACTCCTAGAGGGTGGCGAGCGGGTTGAAAACCTGAAAGAAACTTTTTTACAATTACATCAGCTTATTCGTTGTGACGCAGATAAACAAGCTGCTGAAGCTGTATTAGATATGGTCAAAAATTAATGGAATTTATCTATCCAAAAGCAAATTTAATCGCGGGTGTTGACGAAGTGGGTCGAGGCCCATTAGTCGGAGCTGTAGTGACAGCAGCGGTGATTCTTGATCCCAATAACCCTATTATAGGGTTGGCAGACTCAAAAAAACTCACCGAAAAAAAACGTGAGAAATTATTTGATGAAATTCAAGAAAAAGCATTGTGTTGGTGTATTGGTCGCGCAGAACCAGAAGAAATTGATAATATAAATATATTACATGCAACTATGTTAGCTATGCAGCGCGCTGTTGCCGGTTTATCCATTATTCCTGAGTATGTTTTAATTGATGGTAACCGTTGTCCTGAATTGCCAATGCCTTCACAAGCAGTAATTAAGGGCGACAGCCTAGTACAAGAAATTAGCGCAGCATCCATTTTAGCTAAAGTGATTAGGGATAGGGAAATGGTTGAGTTGGACAAAGCTTTTCCTGAATATGGTTTTGCGAAGCATAAAGGCTACCCAACCGCGTATCATTTAGAAAAATTGGCGCAGTATGGTGCAACCGAATTCCATCGTAAAAGCTTTGCTCCTGTGAGAAGAGCTTTAGACAGCAATAAGTAGGTATTAGGTCGATGGCATCACCTCGTTTTATTCATTTACGTGTTCACAGTGACTATTCCATGATTGATGGGCTAGCCAAAACAGGGCCACTGGTTAAAAAAGTGGCTTCAATGGGTATGCCTGCATTCGCGATCACCGATTTTACTAACCTTTGCGGGTTAGTCCGGTTTTATGGTGCAGCGCATGGTGCAGGAATCAAACCCATTATTGGCGCTGATTTTTATGTGGAAAGTGAATTATTAGGTGATGAAATATCTCACCTAACTGTTTTAGCACGTAATAATGAAGGCTATCAAAACCTTACCTTACTAATTTCTGAAGCATACCAAAAGGGCTATGGTGCGGTTGGGCCAACGATAAAACGAGAATGGCTGGCCAAGCACAAAGACGGCTTGATTCTGCTGTCCGGTGGCCGTAAAGGGGATGTCGGGCAATTTCTATTAAGGGGAAACCAATCCTTAGTGGATGAGTGCCTTGCATTCTATGAAACTCATTTCCCAGATAGCTACTATTTAGAGTTAGTCAGAACAGGCCGGCCTGATGAAGAAAGTTATCTACATGCGGCTGTCGAGTTAGCGACTAAAAAAGGCCTACCTGTCGTTGCAACGAATGATGTTTGTTTCATTGAAAGTAGTGATTTTGACGCTCATGAAATACGTGTTGCTATCCATGATGGTTTTACATTAGCAGATCCAAAAAGGCCTAAAAATTATAGCCCTCAGCAATATTTACGTTCCGAAGAAGAGATGTGTGAGCTGTTTGCTGACATCCCTGAAGCGCTAGAAAACAGTGTAGAGATTGCTAAGCGTTGTAATGTGACGATCCGTTTAGGTGAATACTTCTTACCTCAATTCCCAACAGGGGATATGAAAACAGAAGACTTTTTAGTTATGCGCTCTAAAGAAGGGCTCGAAGAGCGTTTAGAATTTCTGTTTCCTGATGAAAAAATCAGGGCAGAAAGACGTCCTGAGTATGATGAACGTTTAGATATCGAACTCAACGTAATCAACCAAATGGGTTTCCCTGGCTACTTCTTGATAGTTATGGAGTTTATCCAATGGTCGAAGGATAACGGCGTACCCGTTGGGCCTGGACGAGGTTCGGGGGCAGGTTCCCTTGTTGCCTACGCACTCAAAATTACTGACCTTGACCCGTTGGAGTTCGATTTACTATTTGAGCGTTTCTTGAACCCTGAGCGTGTTTCGATGCCTGACTTTGACGTCGATTTCTGCATGGAAAAACGCGACCAAGTCATTGATCACGTAGCCCAAATGTATGGGCGTGATGCCGTTTCACAAATCATTACCTTTGGTACGATGGCGGCAAAAGCGGTTATCCGCGACGTGGGGCGTGTACTTGGGCACCCATATGGTTTTGTTGATAGAATTTCTAAATTAGTGCCGCCAGATCCCGGTATGACACTAGAAAAAGCATTCGAAGCAGAGCCACAGCTCCCTGAAATTTATGAAGCTGATGAAGAGGTTAAAGCGCTTATCGATATGGCGCGTAAACTCGAAGGGGTCACTCGAAATGCCGGTAAACATGCGGGTGGGGTGGTTATCGCTCCAACTAAAATTACTGACTTTGCGCCACTGTATTGTGATGCGGAAGGTAATAACCCCGTCACGCAATTCGATAAAAACGATGTCGAATATGCAGGGCTAGTGAAGTTTGACTTCCTCGGCTTACGGACGTTGACGATCATTAACTGGGCGTTGGAAATGATCAACGCGCGCCGTGCTAAGAAAAACTTAGAGCCGGTTGATATTGCGGCGATTCCGCTGCACGATCAAAAAAGCTTTGATATGCTGCAGCGCTCAGAAACCACGGCAGTATTCCAGTTGGAATCCCGTGGAATGAAGGACTTAATTAAGCGATTACGTCCCGACTGCTTTGAGGATATGATCGCTCTGGTAGCATTATTCCGCCCCGGGCCATTACAATCAGGCATGGTAGATAACTTTATTGACCGTAAGCATGGTCGTGAAGAAATTTCGTATCCAGATGTACAATGGCAACATGAATCATTAAAACCTGTTCTAGAGCCCACATATGGTATTATTTTATACCAAGAACAGGTTATGCAAATTGCTCAGGTTTTAGCCGGTTACACGCTTGGCGGTGCAGATATGCTGCGTCGTGCGATGGGGAAAAAGAAACCTGAAGAAATGGCGAAGCAGCGTTCTGTTTTTGAAGAAGGAGCAATCAAAAACGGGGTAGACGGCGAGTTATCAATGAAAATCTTTGACTTGGTAGAGAAATTTGCCGGTTATGGGTTTAATAAATCGCACTCAGCAGCTTATGCTTTGGTTTCTTATCAAACATTATGGTTAAAAGCTCACTATCCCGCTGAATTTATGGCTGCTGTAATGACCGCTGATATGGACAACACGGAAAAAGTGGTCGGTTTAGTTGATGAATGTTGGCGAATGGGCTTAAAAGTATTGCCACCAGATATCAATAGTGGGCTTTATCACTTCCATGTGAATGATGAAGGTGAGATAGTTTACGGTATTGGTGCAATTAAAGGGGTCGGTGAAGGCCCGATTGAGGCGATTGTTGAAGCGCGTCAACAAGGCGGGATATTTAAAGAGATTTTTGACCTTTGTGCGCGAGTCGATATTAAAAAAATTAATCGTCGTGTGATGGAAAAGCTTATCATGGCAGGGGCATTTGACCGATTAGGCCCTCACCGTGCGGCATTGATGTCTTCCCTTGAAGATGCATTAAAAGCGGCTGACCAACACGCTAAAGCAGAGGCAATAGGCCAAGCAGATATGTTTGGTGTATTAGCGGAAGCACCTGAACAAGTTGAAAGTTCATACGCCAGTGTGCCTAAATGGCCAGAGCAGGTGGTATTGGATGGTGAACGCGAAACGCTTGGTTTATATTTAACAGGGCATCCAATAACGCGATACTTGAGCGAAATAGAGCGCTATACTAATGGGCTTAGATTAAAAGATGTGAACCCCACCCCTCGTGGTCAAGTGACAACTGTGGTAGGTTTAGTACTTTCAGCTAAAGTCATTACAACCAAGCGTGGAAATAGAATAGGTATTTGTACGCTTGATGATCGTTCCGGTCGTCTGGATATTATGTTATTTTCAGATGCACTCGATAAATACCAACATATGTTGGAAAAAGACAATATCCTGATAGCCACCGGTCAGGTCAGCTTTGATGATTTCAATGGTGGTAATAAAATGACAGTGCGTGAGTTAATGGATATTAGTGAAGCAAGGGAGAAATATGCACGAGGACTTGCAATTTCACTGTCAGATAAACAAATTAACGATCAATTGCTGAACCGGCTTCGCAGTACTCTTGAACCTCATCGTTCAGGAACGATCCCGGTTCATCTGTATTACCAGAAGGATGATGCCAGAGCCAAGCTTAAATTTGGTGTTGTTTGGCGTGTGACGCCAGTGGATCCCCTTCTGAACGATCTTCGAACTCTGCTGGGTAGTGAGCAGGTAGAATTAGAATTTGACTAAAATAGGAATATTATGAGTCTGGATTTTCTTGATTTTGAACAGCCAATCGCGGAATTAGAGGCGAAAATTGATTCTCTAACAGCGGTTAGCCGTCAAGATAACAACTTAGAAGTCAACCTAGATGAAGAGGTTGCTCGTTTACGTGAAAAAAGTGTTGAACTGACACGTAAAATTTTCTCTGATCTAGGAGCTTGGCAAATCGCTAAACTCGCTCGTCATCCACGTCGTCCATATACATTGGATTATATTTCTCGCATTTTTACTGATTTCCAAGAATTAGCAGGTGATCGTGCTTATGCAGATGATAAAGCCATTGTGGGTGGAATGGCGCGTTTAGATGGTCGCCCAGTTATGATTATTGGGCATCAGAAAGGGCGTGAGACAAAAGAAAAAATCCGTCGTAATTTTGGTATGCCAGCCCCAGAAGGTTACCGTAAGGCATTGCGTCTGATGGAACTGGCTGAGCGTTTTAACTTGCCTATTATTACCTTTATTGATACTCCTGGGGCTTATCCGGGCGTTGGTGCTGAAGAGCGTGGTCAGTCAGAGGCTATCGCACGTAATTTACGTGAAATGTCACGTTTATCTGTCCCAGTCATTTGTACTGTTATTGGTGAAGGTGGCTCTGGCGGTGCTCTTGCCATCGGTGTTGGTGATAAAGTCAATATGCTGCAATACAGTACTTATTCTGTTATTTCACCAGAAGGCTGTGCTTCTATTCTATGGAAAAGTGCAGATAAAGCACCACTAGCAGCAGAGGCGATGGGGATTACGGCTCCACGTCTTAAAGAACTGAAATTAATTGATAATGTTATTCCTGAGCCATTAGGCGGTGCACATCGTAATTATGATGAAATTGCGGAACAGCTAAAAGCACGCCTGAATGAGGACTTAAACGAATTAGATGCATTAGATGCCGAAGCGTTGAAAAACCGCCGCTATCAGCGTCTGATGGACTATGGTTATTGCTAATTATTAACCGCTAATCGTTAATAAAAACGGGAGTTTGCTTTTTGCCAGCTCCCGTTTTTTTATTTTTAAGCTAGTCATTTTTAATGATAACAGAGTGTTTTGATTTAAATTATTCATCTGCTGAAAATAATAATAGATAGGAACTAGGGTGCGACAATATAATTATTTGCTATATGCTTTTACTTGCGTATTGATATGGAGCTTTATTCCTATTGTCTCTCGTTTTGGGCAAGAAGGTATGGATAGCTTCCAATTCCTTTTTTGGTCAAACTTAATTTCAGCGATATCTGTAATTATTGTTGCACTTGCTTCTGGGTATCGGCTGACAAAACTGTTTATCTTGCCAAGAGATGTACTAATCAAAGTCTTTGTTCTTGGTTTTCTTGATTGTTTATTCTACTTGTTACTGTATTACGGATATTCCATTGAAAATGGTATCGCCGTATTGGTCATTCAATATAGCTGGCCATTAGTTATTATCTTGTTATCAGTAGTATTGCTAAAAGATAAATTAGCTGGAAGACAAATAATTGGCATCATAGTTGGTTTTATTGCGGTGATTATTACTTTTACTAAAGGGCAAATTACACAGCTACATGTTGAAAACCCAACAGCGTTATTACTGGTTTTTAGTGGTGCATTTTGCTTTGCACTAATGTCAGTTTTTTCTCGCCAATATTCGATAGACCCCTATATTAGTACTGTGTGGTTATTTATTTTTTCAACGCTAACTTCTTTTGCCTTACTGATACTATTTAGTGAAATGCAGTTACCTTCAAAAGCAGCTTTTTGGCCAACATTGGTTAATGGCATTTTAATCAATGGGGTGTCTTATATTTTGTGGTTTAAGGCGATGAATACAGGTCATTCAGCGAAAATAGCTTCTGTGGTATTTTTATCTCCCGTATTATCGGTACTCTGGTTAGTGTTAATCTTAAATGATGTTTTTGAAATTGCGTATGCAATTGGGGTATTACTGGTAATTATTTCTGGTGTTCTGTGTGTTGGCGCAAAAAGCCAAAGCCAGAAGTCGTAAGAAGGGCGAATAAATGGCGCAGCATTCGCAAGTAATTGTTGAACAAGTTCTTAATAAAATAAGTGGTATTCAAAAAATTCTAGTGGGATTCAGTGGTGGTATTGACTCTACGGTTTTATTACATGCACTTTATCTTATTCGGCAACAACGGCTTCCTTCACTAGAAATTCGTGCTATTCATATTCATCATGGCTTGAATAGAAAAGCAAACGAATGGGAGCAGCATTGTGCTCAATTATGTTCACAATGGGACATTCCTTTTATTTGCCGACATGTCGTGGTTGATTCAAGCCAAAAAGGTATTGAAGCAGCAGCACGAGAAGCTCGTTATCAGGCTTACCGAGAAGAATTACAAGAAGGCGAGGTATTAGTTACGGCTCAACATCTTGATGACCAAGCAGAAACTTTCATGTTAGCGTTAAAGCGTGGTAGTGGGCCAGCAGGGTTGTCTTCAATGCCTGAATTATTGAGTTTTTCAGCGTGTTGCGGTTCAACATGGCTATTACGCCCATTACTTTCAACACCCCGTATAGCGCTAGAAGCTTATATGCAAGAGCAACAATTGTCGTGGGTTGAGGACGATAGTAACCAAGATGACCGTTACGATAGAAATTTTTTACGTCTTCATATTATGCCAACTTTGGCTGAGCGCTGGCCACATTTTTCTCATGCTGTCGCGCGCAGTGCAGCGCTATGTGCTGAGCAAGAATCATTACTCGATGAGTTATTAAAAGATACCCTTGAAGGTATGATGGATTACCGAGGGGGCCTATTTATAGATGATTTGCAAGGGTGTTCATCTTCCAAACGTAATGCTTTAATTCGTCGTTGGGTTGGTTTGCACCAATTGCCAATGCCGCCATTTAACCAATTGGAACGTATTTGGCAAGAAGTCGCGTTAGCTCGGCATGATGCAGACCCTATTTGCCGCTTAGGGCAATTTGAAATTCGTCGTTATCAAGGCGCATTGTGGGTTGTTAAGCGCATTAATAGTCTATTAAATAAACAGTTTGAATGGGCTTTTCCTGAGGTTTTTGAGTTACCTGAATCCTTAGGAGTATTACAAGTTATGGAAGGAGAGGGGCAAATACGGCCACCACTTTCGCATGAAAATGTGACAATCCGTTTTGGGCTGCAAGGCACATTGAAAATAGTAGGACGCCATCGTTCCAGAAGCAGTAAGAAGATCTGGCAAGAATTAGGCGTAGCTCCATGGATGAGAGAAAGAGTGCCATTAATTTATTATAACGACCAGCTAATTACCGCAGTAGGGTGCTTTATTACCCCTGAGGGGGTGGTTGATGAAGCGTCTCTGGGTATTGCCATCGATTGGCAAAAAGAGGGTGAATTTAAGGTATTAAATTAATGAGAAGCCCCTTATGACTGTGATTACCATAAGGGGCTATAGAAGGACTCAAAATCGTGAGTATTAGTGAGAGTGGTCGACAACAATTGTGCCGATTTCAGGATGACTGAAGGAAATTATGCAATCCAATCTTAACTCCTTGGTTCCATCATGTGTCTCAACAATCAGGTACTCAACTTTTTTTCGTAGGAGTAAATCACTGGCCTTCCCCTCAATATTCACGCCGTCATTAAGTATTATTTGCAACTTTAGCTGACGTTGGCATGCGATTTCTAGATATTCGTAATCATCACAATTGATAGGTTGATATTCAGTATCTGTAGACATATTCCCTCACCACTGTGTTAGTGGCGGTTATTGCCGCCTTGAACATGTTGTACTAAGCAAAAATGTGCTTAGTACGATAATAGCACAGTAACTTTAATAACTATAATCACAGCGCAGGGAAAAAGACAATTCTTATTCACTAAATCAATACACAACGTATTTTATCAGTAATGTCCGAATTTTCTTATGTTTGACATATTTTTATTAGATGAAATGCTATGATGTTTATATTGGTTAACAAGTTAAAACACATGGTTTTAAGGGAATTATAATGAAAAAATCACTAATGTTAGTCTTAATGGCGGTTGGAAGTATTACGTTAGCTGGCTGCCAGAGTGCGACAAAAAATATTGATGCAGCACCAGTCGATAAAGTCTATACAGGGGTTTTACCTTGCGCGGATTGCTCTGGTATTGAGGCGACATTGTTAGTTAACCAAGATGGTAGTTATGTTGAACAGCTCGTTTACTTAGGAACGAAAGATGGTGATACAGCTTTCCATGATACTGGTAAATGGGATATAGAAAATAATAAACTACGAGCAACTAATCCTAAAGGTGAAAGTACTTATTTTGCCCAATCAGCAGATGGTCAATCAGTGACCTTGCTGGATTTAGACGGTAACCCGATTGAAACACAGATGAATTATACGTTAGACCAAGTTAAGCCAAGTAAAAAAGTGGGGCAGTACCGCTATATGGCTGATGCAGCTGTTTTCAAAGAGTGCGATAGTGGTCGCCAATACGCTGTTTCTGGTGTTGAATTAGAAAAAGCGTATGGAGAAACTGGGGTAGATGGTGGTACACCTGTCTATGCTGAAATTGAAGGTTATTATACCATTCGTCCTTCAATGGAAGATGGCCAGTTTGATTCCGCATTAGTCCCAACAGGTGCAATTAAGTTCGACAAATCTGCTTCTTGCAACTAATTCGTACTTTTTTCTTTCTTAAGAAGACCCACTTCAACTGAAGTGGGTCTTTTTCTTTTTGGGCTATAAATTACCAATTAAAACGCCGTATTACCCATCTTTAATTTTTTTCTTATCATTATTTGATATCAATATAACTTTTTTATTGACGCAAAATATTTATATAAATGTGAGGGTTGTCATGGCTGTTGGTCAATGGGAGACAATTGTTGGTTAGTTTGAATTATCGAAAATGCTGGGAAGGCAGTATACTCAATTCAACTAGAGATAATTAATTGCTTTAGTGTGTAGGGTTGGGTTAGATGATAAGTCTATAAGAAAACTTATAAGTTATAGCGGTAATAAAAAATAGAACGAATCAAAGGATAAGGAATGAATAAGAAAAATATTTATCTATTTTGTTCTGCAGGAATGTCTACCTCACTGCTAGTTAACAAAATGAGACAGCAAGCAGAAAAATACGATGTACCTGTCAATATAGAGGCCTTCCCTGAAAGCTTAGCTTCAGAAAAAGGTGTAGATGCGGATGTGATATTACTCGGCCCGCAAATTGCTTGGATGTTATCGGATATCCAAAAATTATTACCTAACAAGCCAGTTGAAGTTATTGATTCACTTTTGTACGGAAAAGTGGATGGGCTCGGTGTACTAAAAGCTGCCGTTGCAATTATAAAAAAACAAACTGCAAGCTAATACCAAAAAGCTATTTACAACCTCTACAACATAATAACTCCATCAACATTAACGTTATTAACATAACGTAATTAGTTAAGAATGGAGCATACTCAAAAAATTGAGGGTATTTTTATGAGTCTTTTTATCACTTCGCTTGAAAAGGTACTCCTTCCATTCGCTGTTAGATTGGGAAAGCAACCTCATGTTAATGCAATAAAGAATGGTTTTATTCGAATTATGCCTCTGACCTTAGTTGGGGCAATGTTTGTGTTAATTAATAATGTTTTTCTGAGTTTTGATACAGGGTCATTTTTCTATTCTTTGGGGGTTAGACTAGAGCCTTCAACGATAGAAACACTAAATGGTTTTAAAGCCATTGGTGGAAACGTTTATAACGGGACATTGGGAATTATGTCCTTAATGGCACCTTTTTTTATTGCGATGGCACTGGCGGAAGAACGTAAGGTTGATCCACTTGCTGCTGGTTTGTTAGCTGTTGCTTCTTTTATGACAGTCACACCATATGACGTCAATGGTGCTTATGCCGTTGGTGCTAATTGGCTCGGTGGGGCTAATATCATTTCAGGGATCATTCTAGGGTTAGTCGTTGCTGAAATGTTCACTTTTATTGTTCGCCGTAATTGGGTGATTAGATTACCAGATAGCGTACCACCATCCGTATCTCGTTCATTCTCTGCACTTATTCCTGGTTTTATCATCTTATCAATTATGGGAATTGTGTCGTGGGCGCTAAGCGGTATTAGTAGTAATTTCCATCAAATCATTATGGACACAGTATCCACACCACTTGCTTCTATGGGGAATGTTGTTGGCTGGGCATATGTTGTATTTACCTCTCTATTATGGTTCTTTGGTATCCATGGTTCTCTCGCATTAACCGCATTAGACAGCGGTATAATGACACCGTGGGCATTAGAAAACGTGTCTTTATATGCAGAGTATGGTTCAGTTGATGCTGCGATTGCTGCGGGCAAATCCTTCCATATGTGGGCAAAACCGATGCTTGACTCCTATGTATTCTTAGGTGGAACGGGCGCTACATTAGGATTAATTATCGCTATTTTTATCGCATCACGTCGTGCCGACCATCGTCAGGTTGCAAAATTAGCATTACCGGCAGGTATTTTCCAAATTAATGAGCCGATTATTTTTGGTCTACCGATCATTATGAACCCGGTTATGTTTATTCCATTTATTCTTATTCAGCCTTTATTGGCAGGAATAATGGTCGCGGCTTATTATTTAGGGATTATCCCACCAGTGACGAATATCGCACCATGGACAATGCCGACGGGTCTGGCTGCATTCTTCAATACTAATGGTAGTATCGCTGCCTTACTACTTGCATTATTTAACCTTGGTGTGGCTGTACTCGTTTATCTTCCGTTCGTTGTGATTTCTAATAAAGCACAAAA
Organism: Providencia hangzhouensis; assembly: GCF_029193595.2. Taxonomy (NCBI): domain Bacteria; kingdom Pseudomonadati; phylum Pseudomonadota; class Gammaproteobacteria; order Enterobacterales; family Morganellaceae; genus Providencia; species Providencia hangzhouensis. Next base: position 3,471,654 of record NZ_CP135052.1, on the reverse strand, counting down.
CACAATCGATGAAGAAGAGAGTGAAGAAGATATTGCTAACGCACTTAAGTTTTAAAATAGGGGGAGTTTGCTCCTCCCATCAAAATAGAGATAAAAGTATGTTTGAACTTAATGATATCCAAGAAAATGCGACTATGGATGAACTTGAAGAAGTTGTCATGGGGCTGATTATTAATGCAGGGCAAGCAAGAAGCTTGGCTTATACCGCATTAAAAAAGGCGAAAGAAGGTGATTTTGTGACGGCAAAAAGTTTAATGGCACAATCGCACTCTTCGCTGAATGAGGCGCATAAAGTGCAAACTCAATTGATTGAAAGTGATATGGGTGAAGGACGAATCAAAGTTAGCTTAGTTCTGGTTCATGCACAAGATCATTTAATGAATGCCATGTTAGCCCGTGAATTAATTACAGAGTTAATTGAGTTACATGAAAAATTAAACCATTAGAGAGGGAGCCATGATGCAGGCACTGATGAATAGAACCGACACTAATGCTGAAATTAAACTCGTTCAAGAAAGTGAACTTTTTAATAATAAAACCTTTCATGTCTTTATTTATAATAAAGTTGAGAGTGCAAGTGGACTGCATCAACATGATTATTATGAATATATGATTGTTCTAACGGGGCGTTGTTATCAAATAATTAATGGGAAAAAAGTTTTATTAGAGCGGGGAGATTTTATTTTTCTCCCAATAGGGTCGCATCATGAAAGCTCTTATGATTTTGGGCCTACACGGATACTCAATGTTGGAATTAGTAAATCATTTTTTGATAAACATTATTTACCACTATTACCAAGTTATTTTGTTGCATCGCAAGGCTATCAATTAAAAAATGAATTTATGGCTTATATAGAGTCCGTGATTGCATCATTAAATTTTCGTGATAGTGAATTTAATGAATTTATTGAGTTAGTTACATTTAATGTCGTAAATCGATTACGCCATTATCGTGAAAAAAGTATGCGAGATGATGCCCCTCAATGGTTAAAAAATACATTGGAAGAAATGCATGATATCGCTATGTTTAGTGAAAGTGCTCTACAAAATATGATTTCGATAACGGGAAAATCACAAGAGTACTTAACTCGGGCAACAAAACGCTATTATGGCAAAACGCCAATGCAGATTATTAATGATATCAGAATTAATTTTGCTAAAAAGCAACTCGAAATAACTAATTATTCAATTACGGATATTGCTTTTGAATCCGGTTATAGCAGTCCAAGTTTATTTGTTAAAAAATTTAAAGAGCTAACTTCATTAACACCAAGTGATTACAGAAAAAATCTATTTAGTGTTGAACAAAAAATGGTAGGTTAAATTATTACCTAAATAATCTTCCCATTTCTAAGCGTCTCAAGCATATCCATCTTTTTCTATAAAGATGGTGTGCTTTTCTATGTCTATTATAAAGGTACAATGAGGTTAATATGACTCAGAATCAGAAATTAAAAGTTGTCACCATTGGTGGTGGGAGTAGCTACACTCCTGAATTACTAGAAGGTTTTATTAAACGTTACCATGAGTTACCTATTACTGAATTATGGTTAGTGGATGTTGATGAAGGTAAAGAAAAATTAGATATTATCTATAATTTATGCGAGCGCATGGTTAAACATGCCAATATATCACTCAAGATATTTAAAACGCTTGATAGGCGAGAAGCATTAAAAGACGCTGATTTCGTGACGACTCAATTAAGAGTTGGGCAATTAAAAGCACGTGCGTTAGATGAATCAATCCCCTTAAAACATGGTTATTTGGGGCAAGAAACTAATGGTGCTGGTGGCTTATTCAAAGGGCTGCGAACAATACCTGTGATTTTTGATATTATTAAAGATGTCGAAGAAATTTGCCCGAATGCTTGGGTAATTAATTTCACCAACCCCGCAGGTATGGTAACTGAAGCTGTTTATCGCCACACTAACTTCAAACGTTTTATTGGTGTTTGTAATATACCTATCGGTATGAAAATGTTTATTACCGATGTTTTGAAACTATCTGATAGCGATGAATTATCTATCGACTTATTTGGTTTAAATCATATGGTTTTTATCAAAGACGTTATTGTAAATGGTTCATCACGGTTTAATGAGTTATTAGAAGGGATTGTCTCTGGAACATTAAGCGCAAATTCAGTTAAAAATATTACAGACCTTGCTTTTGATGAAGGATTAATTCGTGGATTAAATCTGATCCCATGCTCTTATTTATTGTACTATTTTAAACCTAAGGAAATGCTAGCGATTGAGCTTGGCGAGTATTATAAAGGGGGGGCTAGGGCTCAAGTCGTGCAAAAAGTTGAGCATCAACTCTTTGAACTATATAAAAATCCAACATTAGATGTAAAACCTAAAGAGCTTGAATTAAGAGGTGGAGCTTATTATTCAGATGCCGCTTGTGAAGTCATCAATGCAATATACAATGACAAACAAACGGAGCACTATGTTAATATTCCACATCATGGGCATATTGATAATATTCCTGAAGACTGGACAGTCGAAATGACATGCTTATTAGGTCGTGATGGCGCAAAACCGCACCCACGAGTAAAGCATTTTGATGATAAAGTACTTGGTTTAATTTATACCTTAAAAACTTTTGAAATTACCACTAGCCAAGCTGCAGTAAATGGTCAGTTTAATGATGTTTTATTGGCGATGAATCTAAACCCATTAATTCATTCTGATAACGATGCGCGTTTAATTTCTAAGGAATTACTTATCGCCCATAAAAAACACCTACCGAACTTCGCTAAAGCAATACAACAGCTTGAGCAAGAAGGTTAATTAGCCAAATAGCTTATAGTGTCAAGGGAGAGCATATGGCTGTATTACTTATTGTAAATGCCGATGATTTTGGACTCTGCGAGGCCGTTAATTACGGCATCATTGAATCTCATCGTAATGGAGTTGTTCATTCAACAAGCGCGATGATGAATATGCCTGCAATATCCCATGCGGCTAAATTAAGCCAAGAGAATCCGAATCTGGCAGTGGGGATGCATTTTGTTTTAACGGCTGGGAAGCCTTTCTCATCAATGCCTACTCTCAGCCGTGATGGGCTGTTGGGTAAATGGCTTTGGAATATTGATATTAATGATTTACCATTGATTGAGATTGAACAAGAACTAAATTTGCAATATCAAAAATTTATCGAAATTTTTGGTCAAAAACCGAGCCATATCGATAGCCATCATCATGTTCATATGATTGAGGGTATTTTTCCAATTGTAGTTGCTTTCGCCCAAGAAAAGGGTATTGCATTACGTGTTGATCGCCAATTAGAGAAAAATTGGCCGCCATTATCATATCAAGTGCCAAGCACTGACTGTTTTAGTAGTGAGTTTTATGGTGATCAAATCTCAGAAGCGTTATTTTTGAAGATTATTAATGAAGCTAAAGCACAAGGTAATAATTCTATTGAAGTTATGAGCCATCCTGCTTTTATTGATAATGCGCTATTAAAAAGTAACTATGCTTATCCACGTTTAAATGAATTGGAAGTATTAACATCTGAAAATTTAAAATCACAGATTTTGGCGGATGGTTTTAAGATTGGTTCGTACCGAGACATCTAAAAAAAGAAGCCCAAATTCAAATAACCGAAATTTGGGCTTTATTTTCTAGCTTTTAACTTATTTTATTTACCGAGCTTTCCTTTTAGGAAGCTAATAACATTTTCTAAGCCAACCAATTCTTTATCATCACTACGGCGTGATTTATATTCAATTTGGTTGTTGTCTAAGTTACGGTCACCAATAACGATAGTGTATGGAACACCAATCAGCTCCATATCGGCAAACATCACGCCTGGGCGCTCTTTACGGTCATCGAAAATCACATCAATACCATTTGCTTTTAAGTCAGCGTAAAGTTTTTCTGCAACTTCTTTAACACGATAAGATTTGTGCATATTCATTGGTAAAATAGCCACTTGGAACGGAGCAATTGCATCCGGCCAAATAATTCCGCGGTCATCATGGCTTTGTTCAATAGCAGCGGCAACAATACGCGTTACACCAATGCCATAACAGCCCATGGTGACGATTTGGTTATGTCCATCTTCATTTTGGACTGAAGCTTTCATTGCTTCTGAGTACTTAGTACCTAATTGGAAAATATGGCCAACTTCGATACCACGTTTAATTTGCAGTACACCTTTACCATCTGGGCTTGGGTCTCCTTCAACAACGTTGCGTAAATCAAAAGCTTCTGGTAACGCCAAATCACGTTCCCAGTTGATGCCAAAATAGTGTTTACCATCAATATTTGCGCCTGCACCAAAGTCGCTCATTACTGCAACGCTACGGTCGATAACAATCGGTAGTGGCATATTGACTGGGCCTAAAGAGCCTGGGCCAGCATTCACTGCATTTCTGATTTCAGCTTCCGTGGCGAATTCTAATGGGCTGGCCACTAATGGGTGTTTTTCTGCTTTGATTTCATTTAACTCATGGTCGCCTCGAATTAATAAAGCGACGAGCGTGTGACCTGAATCTTTTTTCGCATGAACAATCAATGTCTTAACAGTTTTTTCAACAGGTAAATTGAATTGCTCAACGAGTTCTGCGATTGTTTTTGCATTAGGCGTATCAACAAGACGCATCTCTTCTGTTGGAGCGCAACGTGGCGTTGTTGGTGCTAATGCTTCTGCGAATTCAATGTTAGCGGCATAATCAGATTCGGTAGAGAAAATAACGTCATCTTCACCATTTTTTGCTAATACTTGGAATTCGTGGGATGCGCTACCGCCGATAGAGCCGGTGTCAGCTTGAACGGCACGAAAATCAAAGCCAATACGCGTGAAAATTTTGCTGTAGGCTTCGTACATCGCATCATAGGTTTCTTGCAATGATTCTTGGCTAGTGTGGAAAGAGTATGCATCTTTCATAATAAATTCACGCGAGCGCATCACGCCAAAACGTGGGCGAACTTCATCACGGAATTTGGTTTGAATTTGGAATAAATTCAATGGCAATTGCTTGTAAGAGGTGATTTCGTTACGGACTAAATCTGTGATCACTTCTTCATGGGTCGGGCCGAGAACAAACGGGCGCTCACCACGGTCAACAAAACGCAGCAATTCAGGACCATACTGTTCCCAACGTCCACTTTCTTGCCATAAATCTGCAGGCTGAACGACGGGTAAAGATACCTCGATAGCGCCTGCATTTTCCATTTCTTCACGGACGATGGTTTCTACTTTACGCAGAACACGAACACCAGTGGGTAACCAGTCATACAGACCGGAAGCAAGTTTACGGATCATTCCTGCACGCAGCATCAGCTGATGGCTGATAACTTCTGCATCCGCAGGGGTCTCTTTTAGAGTTGAGAGCAGATATTTGCTAGTACGCATTGTATAGGTTCCATTAGAACAACAAGTTATGGCAAACGACTTATTTGCCAAGGTATATAGTGAGCTAGTCTACCAGTGACGGAGGCTTGCCAAAAGGGGTTAACGTGATTTTTCGTATGGTTCGATAGCGAATACTTCAGTCACACCATCAATTACCCGCCAGCGAATATTAAAATCTAATAAATGGACTGCATAGTCACGTGTTTCAGTAGATTGTTTCTTATATGCGGGGCGAGGGTCTTGCATTAAAACTTGTGAAATAAATTGTTTAATACCTGGGTAGTGATTTTGATAATCATCTAATTCAGTTTCTATTTCTGGGGTAAATATAACCTGCATATCATCTGAAGGTATGTCCTGTGCGTACCCTGCAGTTGCGGTTGGTATTGCCTCAGCAAAGGGTAAGTATGGTTTTATATCGATAACAGGGGTGCCATCTACTAAATCAAGGCTACCAAGCTCAAGGATCACTTGACTGTTTTCTATTGTTATTCCATGTAATTCAACAAGAGACATGCCTATTGGGTTTGGTCTAAATGTTGAACGGGTTGCGAAAACACCCATTTTATCATTGCCACCTAGTCTTGGAGGGCGCACTAGCGGTTTCCAGCCATTTTTCATTGTTTGATGAAAAACGAATAGAACCCAAACATGGCTAAATTGACTGAGTCCTCGCACCGCATTGGGGTCGTTGAATGGAGAATGCAGATGTAAGCGTCCCGCACCCCCCTGAACAAGTCCAGGTTGGCGAGGGATTGCAAACTTTTCTTTATAAGGTGATTCAATGTGCCCAATAACATTAAACTGAAAAGGTTGCATAAGATATTTATTCAACAATTTGTAATGCACTGCCTTCACAGATAGTTGCCTGATAACAACCTGGAGAGGTCATGGTTTGGCACTGGTGTAAAAGTACGGCATCAGCCGCAATATAGGCAGCTTGTGTTAACATACTGTTTTTTGCGGTATTCAAATTTGCCGGAGGGCTTTGAACGCTTTCTCGACAAGATTCCCCAGAAACAACACCTAAATCTTTGAAAGGCATCCCTAATAATTCTTCTGGGCTATTCATTAATTTAACGTTTGCTGTGTCTGGCTCTGTTACTTTCGGTACAGGTTTAGACAATTTCATACTAGTGAAACCTTTATTTTGCCCTGGACTCGTGTATTGGTTAATTCCACACCCGGCTAACACAAATGTTACCAAAGTGAGCAATAACAGTCTCATAAGTTATACCTTTCTTATCTGATTCAAAATAATGCTGCGTTGTTTTTATAGTCTATAAATTACAAAAAATACTAGACGGCGTTAAGCCGTCTAGTATTTTAATCGTTTTTTAAATAATAAAAAAGATTACCAACCTTTAACTGCACCACCATCGAAGACTTCATTAGCTTTGTTTGCTACTTCATCTGATTGATATGCCTGAATAAATTTTTTCACGTTCTCACTATCTTTATTATCTTCACGAGCAACAATAATATTTACGTACGGAGAATCTTTATCTTCAACAAATAAACCATCTTTTGCAGGTGTTAATTTAGGTGTAGCACTACTTGCCCAAGTCGTATTGATAATCGCTAATGCAATTTTTTGGTCATCTAAAGCACGAGGTAATTGAGGCGCTTCTAACTCAACAAATTTCAGGTCTTTCGGGTTTTCAACCACATCTAAAACAGTTGGCATTAAGCCAGTACCATCTTTTAATTTAATTAAACCTTGTTGTTGTAATAACAGCAATGAACGGCCTAAGTTAGTTGGGTCATTTGGTAACGCAATTTGAGAGCCATCAGCGAGTTCATCTACCGACTTAATTTTTTTAGAGTAAGCCGCAATTGGATAAATAAAGGTATTTCCAACAGGAACTAATTTGTAGTTACGATCTTTAATTTGTTGATCAAGATAAGGCTTGTGTTGGAATGCGTTCGCATCGATATCGCCTTTACTTAATGCTTCATTAGGTAAAACGAAGTCATTAAATGAAACGAGCTCAACATTTAAACCGTACTTTTCTTTAGCAACTTTCTGTGCGACTTCAGCAACTTCTAATTCTTTGCCCATGATCACACCAACTTTGATGCTGTTGGCATCTTTCTCTTTTTCACCACAACCAGTGAGAACGAGTGTGCCTAATAGCGCGCCGACAACTGCGATAGATTTTAATTTAATAGACATTGGTTTACCCCTTTAAAACGGACTTTATAAGCACCTTAACGGCGCAGCTATTTTACTAACTATCGATGTGAAACTTTTTTCATTAAATACTCGCCACCAAACTGAATTAGGTTTACTAAAATGACGAGGAGAACAATAACAGTATTCATCACAACAGGGTTATAAGTTTGATAACCATATTGTAGTGCGATTTGACCTAAACCACCGGCACCAACTGCACCACCCATTGCAGAATATCCGACTAACATAATTAACGTGATAGTGGCTGCATTAATTAAACTTGGCAATGCTTCAGGGATCAAAATCTTACGAATAATCTGAAGCGGAGTCGCTCCCATCGCACGGGCTGATTCAATTAAACCACTTGGAATTTCTAATAACGCATTTTCAACCATGCGAGCAATAAACGGCGCAGCGCCAATTGTTAAAGGAACGATTGCCGCTTTTAAACCAATAGTCGTTCCAACAAGAAACGAAGTTAATGGAATAATCCACACCAGTAAAATAATAAATGGCACTGAGCGGAAAATGTTTACTACAACTGCAAGAGCACGATATAGCCCTACATTCTCCATTACTTGGTCTTTGCGTGTAATATAGAGCAATACACCTAATGGTAAACCTAAAACAAAACCCAAAAAGCCGGAAACAAAGGTCATTGTGATAGTGTCAATTGTGCCGTTAATCAGCAGGTAAATCATTCTCTCAGACATAACCCAAAACCTCTACTTTCACATGATGCTCTTTTAAAAATGCAATTGTGGATTCAACCCCACCATTGATGCCATGTAGCTCTGCGAGCATCACACCAAATTTCACGCCGCCGGCGTAGTCAATTTGTGAACTTAAAATATTAATATCAATATCAAATTTGCGTACAGCCATTGAAATTAAAGGTGCATCAACAGACTGCCCTGTAAATTCGAGCTTGAGTAATGGTGATAAGTCCTTACCTGGCTCCGTTTTTAATCGTTCTTTATAATCATCTGGAATATCAACAACTAATGTTGATTGAATAAACGCTTGAGCGACAGGTGTTTTCGGGTGAGAGAATACTTCACTCACTTTGTCTTGCTCAATTAATTGACCGCCACTTATTACAGCTACTTGATCACAAATACGTTTTACAACATCCATTTCGTGGGTAATTAATAAGATAGTTAAGCCTAATCGACGGTTAATATCTTTTAATAATTCTAAAATTGAACGGGTTGTTGCGGGGTCTAACGCACTTGTCGCTTCATCACATAGCAATACTTTTGGTGAATTAGCTAATGCGCGAGCTATAGCAACACGTTGCTTTTGTCCGCCCGAAAGGTTTGCTGGGTATGCATCTTTCTTTTCAGTTAACCCAACTAAATCGAGTAATTCACTTACACGCTCTATAATTTTTTCTTTAGGCGTATTATCAAGTTCCAAGGGGAGAGCAACGTTATCAAAGACGGTACGTGAAGATAACAGGTTAAAATGCTGGAAAATCATGCCAATGCCGCGACGTGCTCTCGTCAACGTTTTTTCAGTCATTGATGTTAAATCTTGTCCATCAACAATAACTTGGCCTGAAGTTGGGCGTTCAAGCATATTCACGCAACGAATAAGCGTACTTTTACCCGCACCTGAAGCACCAATAACGCCATAGATCTGACCAGCAGGCACATGCAAGCTAATATCAGTAAGCGCTTGAATGTTACGGCTTCCTTGCTGGAAAACTTTATTAATATTTGAGAGCTTTATCATTTATAGTTTCTAACTTTATCTGAATTGTTTTTAGATAGTGTATCTAATAAGGTTGGATGTTAAGGCGTCTAGACGTCTAAGTCAATAAAGATTGTTCTATTTATTCTATTCTCCTTTTATTTCTTTTCATGAGATACTAAAAAGATACTAAATTTTAGGAGTAAACAGGTGAGTAACGGGATCCCAGCAGTCTTTTTAGATAGAGATGGAACAATTAATATCGATCATGGTTATGTACATAAAATTGATGATTTCGAATTTATCGAAGGGTCAATTGAAGCGATGCTCGAATTAAAAAAGATGGGTTATGCATTAGTTATTGTAACTAACCAGTCAGGTATTGGTCGGGGAATTTATACAGAAGACCAGTTTATGCAACTCACAGAATGGATGGATTGGTCATTAGCAGATCGCGGTATCGACTTAGACGGTATTTATTTTTGTCCTCATCATACTGAGGCTACAGTAGAAGAATATCGCCAAGACTGTAATTGCCGTAAACCAAAGCCAGGAATGCTACTAGACGCGCAGGCTTTTTTAAAAATAGATATGGCATCATCTATTATGGTGGGTGATAAACTTGCTGATATGTTGGCAGGTAAAGCCGCTAAAGTCGGTACAACTGTATTAGTGAAAAGTGGCGAGCCAGTCACCGATGAAGCAATCAATAATGCAGATATTGTTATTAACAGTATCGCAGAGTTGCCAGAAACGCTAAAAAGAATCAAAAAGTAGCCTTTTTGGGTGGTAAATAGGCAGTTAGAAAAAAAATGTAAAAAAACACTTGCCAGATTTTTCTGACTCCCTATAATGCGCCACCACTGACCGGGAACAAGACAACGCAAAGCGCGATGAACACTGAAACGGCAGCGAGAGATTCTGAAAAAGAAAAAGCAAAAAATTGCTTGACTCTCACGGAGGAAAACGTAATATACGCCTCCTCGCAGCAACGACCGAAAGGTTGGTTTTCATAAAGAAAAGCTGCAACGCTCTTTAACAATTTATCAGACAATCTGTGTGGGCACTCACAGGACACTATCAAAAAAATATTTGATTTTAAGTCTTGAAGAGTGACTAACACGTTAATTCATATATATGAACTAATAGGTAATATGTTTTCGCAAGAAGACATACGACAGTAAACATTCTTTGAGCATCAAGCTACTTTTAATTGAAGAGTTTGATCATGGCTCAGATTGAACGCTGGCGGCAGGCCTAACACATGCAAGTCGAGCGGTAACAGGGGAAGCTTGCTTCTCGCTGACGAGCGGCGGACGGGTGAGTAATGTATGGGGATCTGCCCGATAGAGGGGGATAACTACTGGAAACGGTAGCTAATACCGCATAATCTCTCAGGAGCAAAGCAGGGGAACTTCGGTCCTTGCGCTATCGGATGAACCCATATGGGATTAGCTAGTAGGTGAGGTAATGGCTCACCTAGGCGACGATCCCTAGCTGGTCTGAGAGGATGATCAGCCACACTGGGACTGAGACACGGCCCAGACTCCTACGGGAGGCAGCAGTGGGGAATATTGCACAATGGGCGCAAGCCTGATGCAGCCATGCCGCGTGTATGAAGAAGGCCCTAGGGTTGTAAAGTACTTTCAGTCGGGAGGAAGGCGTTGATGCTAATATCATCAGCGATTGACGTTACCGACAGAAGAAGCACCGGCTAACTCCGTGCCAGCAGCCGCGGTAATACGGAGGGTGCAAGCGTTAATCGGAATTACTGGGCGTAAAGCGCACGCAGGCGGTTGATTAAGTTAGATGTGAAATCCCCGGGCTTAACCTGGGAATGGCATCTAAGACTGGTCAGCTAGAGTCTTGTAGAGGGGGGTAGAATTCCATGTGTAGCGGTGAAATGCGTAGAGATGTGGAGGAATACCGGTGGCGAAGGCGGCCCCCTGGACAAAGACTGACGCTCAGGTGCGAAAGCGTGGGGAGCAAACAGGATTAGATACCCTGGTAGTCCACGCTGTAAACGATGTCGATTTGAAGGTTGTTCCCTAGAGGAGTGGCTTTCGGAGCTAACGCGTTAAATCGACCGCCTGGGGAGTACGGCCGCAAGGTTAAAACTCAAATGAATTGACGGGGGCCCGCACAAGCGGTGGAGCATGTGGTTTAATTCGATGCAACGCGAAGAACCTTACCTACTCTTGACATCCAGAGAACTTAGCAGAGATGCTTTGGTGCCTTCGGGAACTCTGAGACAGGTGCTGCATGGCTGTCGTCAGCTCGTGTTGTGAAATGTTGGGTTAAGTCCCGCAACGAGCGCAACCCTTATCCTTTGTTGCCAGCGATTCGGTCGGGAACTCAAAGGAGACTGCCGGTGATAAACCGGAGGAAGGTGGGGATGACGTCAAGTCATCATGGCCCTTACGAGTAGGGCTACACACGTGCTACAATGGCGTATACAAAGAGAAGCGACCTCGCGAGAGCAAGCGGAACTCATAAAGTACGTCGTAGTCCGGATTGGAGTCTGCAACTCGACTCCATGAAGTCGGAATCGCTAGTAATCGTAGATCAGAATGCTACGGTGAATACGTTCCCGGGCCTTGTACACACCGCCCGTCACACCATGGGAGTGGGTTGCAAAAGAAGTAGGTAGCTTAACCTTCGGGAGGGCGCTTACCACTTTGTGATTCATGACTGGGGTGAAGTCGTAACAAGGTAACCGTAGGGGAACCTGCGGTTGGATCACCTCCTTACCATTGAAGTGTTTTTGTGAAGTGCTCACACAGATTGTCTGATGAAATAGAGTAGCGGTATCGATAGGCTTGTAGCTCAGGTGGTTAGAGCGCACCCCTGATAAGGGTGAGGTCGGTGGTTCAAGTCCACTCAGGCCTACCACTTTTCTCTTATGCTGCGTTATGGCTCAGCTCGTTTACCCAAAAGTAAACTTCGCTAATCCACGCCTTGCCTAAGAAAAAAGACCTCCGAATAAGAAAATCTTATAAAGAGATTAATTGATACCGAAAATACCTTTATGGGGCTATAGCTCAGCTGGGAGAGCGCCTGCCTTGCACGCAGGAGGTCAGCGGTTCGATCCCGCTTAGCTCCACCATAATTTTTCTGATTATTCAGAATAGATTAGTAATAGTCTATTGCGAATAATTATGCTCTTTAACAATCTGGAACAAGCTGAAAATTGAAAACAACGCACATTGTTTATCGCTTAAACAATGTGAGAGTCTCTCAAAATTTCAGACCTGAAATTTTCGGTCACAAACTCGAGCGGCATGCGCGAGCAGTGTGAAATTCAAGGCGGACAGCGCACAGCAAGCGCAGCGTACTTAGGTACGTGAGCATTGCGAGCACTGCCCAACGAAGAAGTTCACCACGCACAGCCATGACAGTAATGTGAACGTTGAAACAATTTCGGGTTGTGAGGTTAAGCGACTAAGCGTACACGGTGGATGCCTAGGCAATCAGAGGCGATGAAGGACGTGCTAATCTGCGATAAGCGTCGGTAAGGTGATATGAACCGTTACAACCGACGATTTCCGAATGGGGAAACCCAGTGCAATTCGTTGCACTATCGTTTGATGAATACATAGTCAAACGAAGCGAACCGGGGGAACTGAAACATCTCAGTACCCCGAGGAAAAGAAATCAACCGAGATTCCCCTAGTAGCGGCGAGCGAACGGGGAGCAGCCCAGAGTCTTAATCAGCATTAGCATCAGGAGAACGGTCTGGAAAGTCCGGCAGTAAAGGGTGATAGCCCCGTATCCGAAGGTGTTAGTGTTGTGAACTCGACGAGTAGGGCGGGACACGTGTTATCCTGTCTGAATATGGGGGGACCATCCTCCAAGGCTAAATACTCCTGATTGACCGATAGTGAACCAGTACCGTGAGGGAAAGGCGAAAAGAACCCCGGCGAGGGGAGTGAAATAGAACCTGAAACCGTGTACGTACAAGCAGTGGGAGCACCTTTAGGGTGTGACTGCGTACCTTTTGTATAATGGGTCAGCGACTTATATTCTGTAGCAAGGTTAACCGTATAGGGGAGCCGTAGGGAAACCGAGTCTTAACTGGGCGAATAAGTTGCAGGGTATAGACCCGAAACCCGGTGATCTAGCCATGGGCAGGTTGAAGGTTGGGTAACACTAACTGGAGGACCGAACCGACTAATGTTGAAAAATTAGCGGATGACTTGTGGCTGGGGGTGAAAGGCCAATCAAACCGGGAGATAGCTGGTTCTCCCCGAAAGCTATTTAGGTAGCGCCTCGTGAACTCATCTTCGGGGGTAGAGCACTGTTTCGACTAGGGGGTCATCCCGACTTACCAACTCGATGCAAACTACGAATACCGAAGAATGTTATCACGGGAGACACACGGCGGGTGCTAACGTTCGTCGTGAAGAGGGAAACAACCCAGACCGCCAGCTAAGGTCCCAAAGTCATAGTTAAGTGGGAAACGAAGTGGGAAGGCTCAGACAGCCAGGATGTTGGCTTAGAAGCAGCCATCATTTAAAGAAAGCGTAATAGCTCACTGGTCGAGTCGGCCTGCGCGGAAGATGTAACGGGGCTAAACTATGCACCGAAGCTGCGGCAGCGATATTTAGATATTGTTGGGTAGGGGAGCGTTCTGTAAGCCTGTGAAGGTGTGCTGTGAGGCATGCTGGAGGTATCAGAAGTGCGAATGCTGACATAAGTAACGATAATGCGGGTGAAAAACCCGCACGCCGGAAGACCAAGGGTTCCTGTCCAACGTTAATCGGGGCAGGGTGAGTCGACCCCTAAGGCGAGGCAGAAATGCGTAGTCGATGGGAAACGGGTTAATATTCCCGTACTGGTGATAATTGCGATGGGGGGACGGAGAAGGCTAGGCTATCCGGGCGACGGTTGTCCCGGTTTAAGGATGTAGGCAGGTGAATTAGGCAAATCCGGTTCACTATATGCTGAGGTCCGATGACGAGTCACTACGGTGATGAAGTAGCTCATGCCCCGCTTCCAGGAAAAGCCTCTAAGCTCTAGATTATCATTAATCGTACCCCAAACCGACACAGGTGGTCAGGTAGAGAATACTCAGGCGCTTGAGAGAACTCGGGTGAAGGAACTAGGCAAAATGGTGCCGTAACTTCGGGAGAAGGCACGCTGGCATTAGGTGAAGTGATTTACTCATGGAGCTGAAGCCAGTCGCAGATACCAGCTGGCTGCAACTGTTTATTAAAAACACAGCACTGTGCAAACACGAAAGTGGACGTATACGGTGTGACGCCTGCCCGGTGCTGGAAGGTTAATTGATGGGGTTATCCGTAAGGAGAAGCTCTTGATCGAAGCCCCAGTAAACGGCGGCCGTAACTATAACGGTCCTAAGGTAGCGAAATTCCTTGTCGGGTAAGTTCCGACCTGCACGAATGGCGTAATGATGGCCAGGCTGTCTCCACCCGAGACTCAGTGAAATTGAACTCGCTGTGAAGATGCAGTGTACCCGCGGCAAGACGGAAAGACCCCGTGAACCTTTACTATAGCTTGACACTGAACATTGAGCCTTGATGTGTAGGATAGGTGGGAGGCTTTGAAGCGTGGACGCCAGTCTGCGTGGAGCCAACCTTGAAATACCACCCTTTAATGTTTGATGTTCTAACGTTGCCCCATTATCTGGGGTGCGGACAGTGTCTGGTGGGTAGTTTGACTGGGGCGGTCTCCTCCCAAAGAGTAACGGAGGAGCACGAAGGTTGGCTAAGCATGGTCGGACATCATGCGGTTAGTGCAAAGGCATAAGCCAGCTTGACTGCGAGAGTGACGGCTCGAGCAGGTACGAAAGTAGGTCTTAGTGATCCGGTGGTTCTGAATGGAAGGGCCATCGCTCAACGGATAAAAGGTACTCCGGGGATAACAGGCTGATACCGCCCAAGAGTTCATATCGACGGCGGTGTTTGGCACCTCGATGTCGGCTCATCACATCCTGGGGCTGAAGTAGGTCCCAAGGGTACGGCTGTTCGCCGTTTAAAGTGGTACGCGAGCTGGGTTTAGAACGTCGTGAGACAGTTCGGTCCCTATCTGCCGTGGGCGTTGGAAGATTGAAAGGGGCTGCTCCTAGTACGAGAGGACCGGAGTGGACGCACCACTGGTGTTCGGGTTGTCATGCCAATGGCATTGCCCGGTAGCTAAGTGCGGAAGAGATAACCGCTGAAAGCATCTAAGCGGGAAACTTGCCTTGAGATGAGTCTTCCCTGACTCTTTAAGGGTCCTAAAGGAACGTTTAAGACTAAGACGTTGATAGGTTGGGTGTGTAAGCGTAGCGATACGTTGAGCTAACCAATACTAATGAACCGTGAGGCTTAACCTGACAACACCGAAGGTGTTTTAGAGAGATAGAGTTGTTTTCGAGAAGTGAGAAGCCGAAAGGTGAAGGACACGCAGCTTGTTTGAGATTGAGGTTCTGGTTTAGTGAAGAAAAAACTAAACGGGAACAAAACAGAATTTGTCTGGCGGCAATAGCGCGGTGGTCCCACCTGACCCCATGCCGAACTCAGCAGTGAAACGCCGTAGCGCCGATGGTAGTGTGGGGTCTCCCCATGTGAGAGTAGGGAACTGCCAGACATTAATTAAAGGTTTATTGCTCAATAAGCAGTAAACAGCCGAAAGGCAAAAGAATAAGTGGAGCGGTAGTTCAGTTGGTTAGAATACCTGCCTGTCACGCAGGGGGTCGCGGGTTCGAGTCCCGTCCGTTCCGCCACTTATCAAAGCCTCGTGATAAAAATCACGAGGCTTTTTTGTATTACTAACATACTGGATTTTATGGATAATAACCTATTGTAGGTGACTTGGGGCATTGTTTGGAGAAATACAGTTTTACGTCTGCTTTTAATTAGTAATTAGCTTGGTAAGTATATTATCAAATCGTTCTAGGGGTGTTCGTTATTTTGTTGGGGGGTTAAGCTATATTAATATTAAAAATACGCTTTAAAGCTTTCTTACCGTAGGTAGTAAAAGTAATTTCTCGATAACCTTTTGTTTTCTCTATCCATTCTTTTTCTGCAAAAAATTTCAATAGTAAGGTTCCTGCTAGTCCCCCTAGGTGCATACGTCTTTCACTCCAATCCAAACAAGCATATGCTATTTTTCGTTTTGTATTAGGATCAATGTCGATGCCTAATTTTTTAAATTGATTGGCACCAATCATTGATAATTTATTTTCTCTAGCTGTAAACCAGCCATTTTTATCCATAAATTCGTAGATCTGAACGGCAATTTCTCCCGCTAAGTGATCATAGCAAGTACGTGCCTTTCGCAGATGAATAGGTGTTGTTATAGGTGGGGTGTACTCCAATTTCATGGATACCCCCATTAATGTTTCTAATAATTCGGCAATGTCTGTGCTTGCAAGCCTATAATAACGGTGTCTTCCTTGAGATAGGCAACTAATTAAGTGGCTGTTTAAAAGTTTAGTTAAGTGTGCACTCGTTGTTGATGGGGCTATATTTGCAGCTACGCTTAATTCTGTTGCTGTCCAAGCCCTGCCATCCATTAATGCACACAAAATGCTGACCCTTGAAGGGTCAGCAATCGCAGAGGCAACTTTTGCGATAGATTGTTCTAATGGCTCTTTTTCTTCAATGGGAATACTATTTTTGCTTGGTATCATGGTTGGCTTTCCCACTTCTTTGTTACTTCAGCGGCTAATATATTGTTGTCTGTTATTAATATTAACCTGTTATTGTGGTCGCTGTATTGAACAAGGATATTAATTTGGTGAAGTGCGAGTTGAGAAACAATTTCTCCAAGTTCGCCAGGACGTTCTTGTTTTAATTTGCGGATCACTGGTTGTATGATACTTTCAACCTGTAAACCCTCAGTAGTTAAGGCATCTCGTGCTTTTTCTGGCTGGGTAACAAGAAAGTGAGCATGACTTTTTTCTTCGATAGAAAAAACGCCACCACCTTCAAGGCCAATACCATGTTTCCCTAATGTGGTTGCCAATAGTGCTAAAGCACCCACTTGGTTTTCAATAATCACATGAATATCATACATCAAAGCTATCCTCGTTATTGAATGAGTAATCCTTTAAGGTATGGGCAACTCGAATTCGATAATGGGAAAAAATGGTTTGTTGTCCTTCAACTTGTGCATCGATATGCATGAAATGGTTTTTCCATTGTTTTACTGCTTCTTCTGTTTCCCACCATGAAAGTGAGAGAATTTTTCCTTCTGTTGTAATAGATTGAAAGCGTTCGACAGCAATAAACCCGTCAATGTGCATAAGTTCAGATTTAAGTTTGGCTGCCAATTCAAAATAACGCTCTTTTTGCACTGGTATTGGGATGGCTTCAAAAATTACGGCAATCATAAAACTCTCCTTAATGTAGAAGCTCAACTATAACGGTTTAATTTATAGATACTTCGATGGTGAGCGAAATATTAAAAATAGGAGAGGAATGTAAAAATGGGAAAGAAGGGCGTGGGTTACTTTAAGGACTGATATAAACTATAACCTGCTATTGACCCTGCAACATCATAGGCAAAATCATGCCAACTCCACCCAGTACCATTAGGCCTGCTGTCATAAAGCTCTTTTGCTGCGCCAAGAGAAACTGAAAATAGAATACCAAATATTGCAGCATCGCGGTGTTGCATGTTTTGTTTATCTGCATAAGCATTACCAGCCGCAGCCATCGCGGCTGAAAATGCAAAATGCTGCGCTTTATCTTTACCTTGCCAATTATCATTAGCCCAATGAAAACCAGTACATCCTGTTGAAATGAATATAAGTAAGCTAATGATCAGTGATTTAAACATTTTTGGTAAGATACCTAAAAAATTAAAGTAGCAAAGTAAAAGCGCCACCGGAGTGACGCTTTGTTTAAATTCTAAAGGATGCGGCTAATTAAGCGATCGACTCGTATTCGACGTAGTCGTCGGATTAATTTCTTCACTTTAACAGGATAGGTTTGGATGCTATCCAGTTCACGAAAATGGCTAACAACCTTAGTATGAGTTCGAATGCACTCTAGCTCGTGATTGCGTTGCTCTTGCAGCTGTTGTTTTGGATCGTGAATTAATACTGCGTTTTCAAGATCTAACCCCCAAGCGCGTGGGTTTAAGTTGTTACCCGTGATCAATTGCCAGTGATTATCAACCCACATCCCCTTTAGGTGATAGGTATTGTCTGCGTCTTTCCAGAGCCTTACTGTTAACTGCTGGTTATCAATAAAGCGTTGCAAGCGACTAACAAAACGGCGCAAGTTGATCTCATAAAGGTATGGCAATGCACCAATAATTTTAAATGGCTCTTCAGGTGGGATATAGAAGTCGTTGGCAGTTTTGTCACCAATGATAATTTCTACTTGTTTGCCATCACGCAGTAACCGACTAATAACCCTAACTAACACCGCAGGCAAATTAAAATAAGGCGTACAGATTGTTAGTTTATTGTTTGTTGCACCCATTAAATGAGTGATAACACGGTTTAAATCGTTTTTCTTACCGAGACCAACAAAGGGAGTGACGGACAGCTCATCATTAGTTGCATTCCCTGAAAATTGATAGGACGCTCCCCGTAAGCCCAAACGAAATTGTTTAATTAAATGCTTAAACTCAGCTGTTTTTGGTCGAGTTGGCGTATTTAATAAATGAATGGCATCAGCTTGTAGTAATGCGTCATCAATAAATTTTTTCATTGATGCGGTAAGTTGGCTATTTTTGATCAGGTGATAGCGGTCGTAACGGTATTTACTATGACGTTGTAAATAGACGTCATTAATACTAGCCCCGCTATAGAGCAGAGTATCATCAAATAAAAAGCCTTTTAGATGCAAAACACCCAGAGCTTCCCGTGTATTTACAGGGATGCCGTAGATAGGGATTTCAATTTCAGGGTAATGTTTTGCAACATCATAATACCAATCGGCATTAGTGGCGTTTGCTGCAACCCCTATGCGACCTCGCTGAGCACGGTGCCAGTCTACGAGAATTTTGATATCCAATGATGTATTAGCTTGTTTTGCAGCGTATAAAGCATGAAGTACGTCTTTACCTGCATCGTCTTTCTCTAAATACAAAGCCGTTATGTAGATAGTATTTTGAGCCTGAGAAATTTGTTTAAGCAGTTCATCACGAAAATCTTCTGTCTTATATAGCGTTTTTACATCAGCAATTTCTTGAGAGAGTTTTGGTAAACTTAACAAATATTGTTGATGTTTTGCTTGTTTTAATTTTGACAACATCACAGTGTAAATTTTCTCTTATTAGTCTAATAGCAACTCGCTTTGCGCACATTTTTAAGCGAATGATCTATGGATGATAGCATATTTAGCTAAACCATTTAGTATAAATTGACGACTTGTTTAATTACTATACAAGTTAAGCCGTGTCCTTAGATATTTCTATAAGTGAAGTGTCAGATTAACGACTCCATCTTCAAATTGAACGTCAATCTCAAAACCAAGTTTTTTAGCTAGGCTTATCATATTGCGGTTTTCAGGCATAGTTATGGCTGTTAGCTTTTTAATGCCGTGGCTTCGCGTATAGTTAAGTAACTTTTGCATAAGTTGATAACCGAGCGTTTGCCCTTTCATATCAGAGCGAACCAGTACTGCAAATTCAGCCTCTTGGTTATCAGGATCAGCCATTGCTCGCGTGACGCCAATAATTTCAGGCGTAGTATTGGGGTTTTTTACCGCAACGAAAGCCATTTCACGGTCATAATCAATCTGTGTCATATTGGCAAGATCATCGTGGGTAAATTCGCTGATCTCGCTAAAGTAGCGATAATAAAGATCCTCTTTAGTCACTTGCTCTATAAAGGATTTTAGCAAAGGTTCATCTTCAGGGAGGATCGGTCGTAGTAAGCAGGTAAGATCTTCTTTTAAATGAATTGTTTCTTCTAGCTCACTAGGATAAGGGCGAATTGCCAGTCTTGATGTTGTCGCATCATCTGTTGGGCTTAATGCCATGGAGACATCAAGTAAAGTAAATTCATCCCCTGAGGCGAGCAATGGATGAATATCTAACCTTGTAATATTTGGGCAATCAATAATTAAATTTGAAACTCGTACTAATAAAGCAGATAACCCTATGATGTTTAATGGTTCTAAAGCACTTCGGGATTTTATTTTATAACCTTTAATAGCATTAATAACTAGGTAGCGAGCTAAAGCCATATTTAGCGGAGGAAGAGCTACAGCAGCTTGGCTCTCTTGTTGCCACTCAATACCACCTTCTCCTAACATGATAAGAGGGCCAAAGACAGGGTCTAGTTCAACAGCGATCCTGAGCTCTTGAGCACCTGCTCGATTAGCCATACTTTGTACTAGTAGACCTTCAATTCGTGCATTAGGGAAATTTGTTGAAACTCGTTCCATAATCGCTTTAGCTGCATCTTCTACCTCTTTAGCATTGCGTAAATAGAGCATGACCCCTTGTACTTCTGACTTGTGTACAATATCGGGAGAACGTAGTTTTAAAGCAACGGGGTAACCAATTTTCTCTGCGATTTCAATGGCTTCATTGCTCGAATGTGCAATCCAGGTGGGTAAGCTATTTAACCCGTAGGCTTTTAAAATTGGCTGAACTTCATGAGTATCCAAGTGGAGCTTATTATTTTCTAATGCTTGCTGAATATATTCATGAGCCTGTTGCGTATTAGCGGTGATACCTACTGGAAGGGCTGGCGTTTCTTTTAATTGTTTTTGGTTACGGCGATATTCCACCATATGCATATACGCTGTGATTGCCCCTTCTGGAGTGCGGTAGGTAGGGATCCCAGCTTCACTAAATAGGCGACGAGATTCTTGAGAGGAATATTCTCCACACCAGTTGGTTAAAATGGTTAGCCACTTTCCGCGTGGGTGTTGCTTAATAGTTTTAATAATTTTTTCTGCCATGGTTTTACTTTCAGTTATCGCACTGGGAGTGTGGATAAGTAACAAAGCGTCATGGTCATGGCTATCGAGCATTTTGTTCAGTACATTGATATAGCGCTCAACGGTGGAATCATCTCCTAAGTCAATCGGATTTTGTGTCGATAAATCAAGAGGTAATAGTGAACTTAATTCATTTTCTGTTTCAACACTTAACGTTGCAAGTTTACCATTACGTAAGAGAAGTTCGTCTAATGCCATCGCGGCTGGGGCAGAACCATTACTCATGATTGAAAGACGCTCACCGCGTAATGGAGTCATATAGCTTAATGTCTCAACCGCAGAAAACATTTCGTGAGTATCTTGCACGCGAAGAAGACCTGCACGCTGGATAGCAGCATCGTAAGCGGCATCTAGGCTAGGTTTATCGCCCAGTAGTTTTTGTGCTTTGCGGGTTCGACCACTTTTTATCACTAATATAGGTTTATTGCGTGAGGCACTGCGAGATGATGATAAGAAACGTCGTGCATCACTAATGCTCTCAAGGTACAGCAAAATAGCGCTGGTTTTGCTGTCACGCGCTAAGTAATCGAGTAAATCGTCAATATCTATATCGATGCTATCACCAAGGGCAATAAAATAAGAAAAACCGATGTCTCGGTGCCTTGCCCAATCCAGAACGGTATTCGATACAGCAGCAGATTGAGAGATAAAAGCGAGTTTTCCTTTTAAGATTGGTATTGGAGAAAAACTCGCATTCAAACCTTGCCATGGTGCGAGAAAACCTAGGCTATTCGGGCCTAATAGGCGAATTTGATATTGCTGGGCGACTTTTTTTAATTCATTAAACTGAATTGAAGGGGATGACAAAATAATAACCACTTTACAGCCAGCTTCCCCTAATTGCTGTAAACAGGAGATATTACGTGAGTAATGGGTACAGATAACGGCAAGATCAGGTTTGAGCGGTAATTTATCTATAGAAGGATAAGCAAGTACGCCGAGGACAGAGTTTCGGTTTGGATTAACAGGTAAAATAGGACCTTTAAAACCGCTGGTAAGTAGGTTTTTCATCATCACCGAACCTGCGCGGCTCGGGTTTTCAGATGCTCCCACGACAACGATAGACTTTGGCCGGAATAAAGATTCTAACTGACTGACTAAACCCATGGTTGATAACCCTTTGCTTTGTTGAACGAGATAAGCGTTCAATAGATAAAAAGTGGCTGAGTGATACTTATGAATACTATGCCTTATCTTTGAGATTGCGCTAGTTTATCTGGTGAGTTTAATTAATTTATACAAGCACGTTCACGTTTTATCAGCACGACGATCTAAAAGTTGTCATTTAATGGTACTGGGCTCGAAAAGAAAGAGAAAAACAGTACCAATAAATAGTTAGAGGTGGGATTCGGTAAGTAGCTTTTGTGCAATAGGGTGATGCGGTTTCCCTTCAAGGTATTTTTGACGGAAAAGATTGAAGTGGCTAAAGAGTTGTTGTGAAGCGTCTAAATCTCCCGCTAATTCTAAAACGGTAGCTGCAACTTCGGCGGTACAATGTTGTTCTTCCCTTGATGGCGTACGGAGTAAGTAGTCAGTTCTTGCTTTGGTATTAATTGAAAGCATTGGAATATCATTAAGATAAGGGCTTTTTCGAAACATTTTGCGTGCTTCAGGCCAGGTCCCATCGAGTAAAATAAATAAAGCGGGTTTATCCGACAAAGTCGGTTCATTGACCACGATGCGTTCATTTTGAGCGTAGCTTTCTGGAAAAATAAGGTAAGGCTGCCTTGTGGTGTCTTGCAGTGCCGCCAATAGCTGCGTATCAGGCTCTGTTCTTGACCATTGAAAGGCCAAAGTGTCGGGCAAAACATCCGCAATCAACTTTCCTGTATTACTTGGCTTAAATACCTCACCATCAAACATAATCAAGCAAAATTGGCTTTTTGCTTGTGATGATATGGTGTCTTGGCATAGGCATTGTGGGTTAGGTAACAAACAATATTGGCAACGTTTTACTCGGCAGCCTCGTGCCCTAAACGGTTTAGTCGATAATGCGAGGCGCTGTTGACGCAGGTGATAAACGGCATTCGAAGTCATGTTGAATTATATTTTTTAGGCCTAAAATTAAGGCGCATATTGTACGCAAAACGATTTCTATACGATAGAAGTATATTCAATAACTTTTAGATGAGATAATAGTGCGAATCGGTAGCGTAGCCATGCAACATCATGTAATCTTCGCGCCATAGCTTAGTGTAGGGGATAGTGATGAACGACTCGAATGATTTTAGTGGTAAAAACGGCAAAGTAAAAGTGATGTATGTCCGCAGTGAAGAGCAGGACAACAATAAAGGTAATGATAAACGCCGAGGCGGTGGCCGTGATGATAGGCGCGGTAATGACAAGCGTGGTGGTGATAGACGAGATGGTGCCCGTCAAGATCGTGGTGGTCGCTCAAGCCGCCCTGAAGGTGGGCGTGAAGGTCGTCGCTCTGATAACCGTAATGAAGCACCTCGCGAGCGTTCGCCATGGCGCACTGTTTCTAAGCCAGATAGCGAAGAGTTAACGAATGACCATGGCGGAATTGTTGGTAAGAGCCAGATTGACCCTGAACAATTGCGTAAGCAGCGCCAAGAAGAAACTCGTATCTACGGTGAGAATGCCTGCCAAGCCATGTTTAAAAACCGCCCTGATGCGATTGTTCGCGCATGGTTCTTGCAATCTGTCACACCGCGTTTTCGTGATGCGTTAAAATGGATGGCGGCAAATCGCAAAGCTTACCACGTTGTTGATGACGAAGAGTTATCGAAAGCATCCGGAACTGAACATCATGGTGGTGTCTGTTTTATCATTAAAAAACGCGGTGGAATGAGTGCTGATGCTTACTTGCAGCAAGCGGCAGGTAATGACTGCGTATTAGCACTGGAAGATGTGGGAAATCCACATAATCTGGGCGGAATTATGCGTAGCTGTGCGCATTTCGGTATCAAAGGTGTGATTTTGCAGGATGCAGGCATGCTAGAGTCTGGGGCGGCAATTCGCACTGCAGAAGGTGGTGCTGAACACATTAAAGCGATTGATGCAGATGGATTGACAGATACTTTGGATAAATTCCGCAAAGCGGGTTATACCATTGTGACGACTTCTAGCCATAAAGGCAGTCAAGATCTCGCAAAAGCGAAGTTACCGGCCAAAATGGTCTTAGTTTTAGGCCAAGAGAGTGATGGTTTAAGTGATAGTACGTGGGATCAAGGCGATATGAGTCTCTATATCGGTGGAACAGGTAAAGTGGAAAGCTTGAATGTCTCTGTTGCAACAGGAATTATGTTAGCCCAGTGGTGGCAACAAAACCAAGTTAAATAACCACCTACGCTTTATCAGAAAAATAAGACCATACATAAAAGGATGTATTCCCGCTATGTATGGCTTTTTTATATCTATCACCAAGTTATTCACTGGGTTGGGCTAATTAATGAGCACCACCACCGTCTTTTGAACCTGCCCCAAATGGTGGCTTAGCGAACCAGACAATGACCATCAGTAGGATAAAAATTCCAGCTGAGAGCCAGAATATCTCATTTGCTGACATAATCAGTCCTTGGTCAGTAATCGTTTTAGCAAGATAGGCCGCACTTTGCTGCTCATTCATGCCTATTTTCGCCAGTTCACTGTACATCTGTTGGGCATTTGGGTTATATGGGTTAACAAATTCAGCGAGGTTTTCATGATGCATTGACTCTCTTTGGGTCCACATTGTTGTGGTGATTGATGTCCCAATGGCTCCAGCTAGGGTACGAGTAAAGTTAGATAAACTCGATGCAGAGGCCATTTTTTCTGGCGGCAGGCCAGATAATGTAATGGTTGTCAAAGGCATAAAGAAACAAGCGATGGCTAAACCTTGCACAAATTGCGGCCAAGCAGCTTCGGCAAAACTCATCCCAGGTTCGAAAGTATAAGCACGCCAATAGTAGCAAACAGCATAGATAATAAAGCTGAATGTAACTAAATAACGCATATCAATTCGGTTACCAAAACGCCCTATAATTGGCGTAATCAATAGCGGTAATAATCCTACAGGTGCAGAGGCTAACCCAGCCCATGTTGCGGTATAGCCATAAACTTCTTGTAGCAATTGCGGCAGTAGTACAATCGTTCCAAAATAGAGCATGTAAGCAAGGCTTAAGGACAAACAGCCAATCGTAAAATTGCGTTCTTTAAATAGGGATAAGTCGATGACGGGATGGTCATCGGTGAGTTCCCATACAATTAAAAAGGCAATAGCGACAACAGCAATAACGGTCAGGACGATAATTTCAGTCGAGTTAAACCAATCCAGCTCTTTGCCTTGGTCAAGCATAATCTGTAAAGCACCAATACCAACAACCAATAGCACTAAACCAATAGTATCAATGCGCTGAATAGATATTTTAGTTTCACGGCCTTTTAAGGTGCGCATGATGGCAAAAATGATCGCAATACTAAATGGTACATTGATAAAAAATATCCAGCCCCAATGGTAGTTATCACTAATATAACCACCAAGAATCGGTCCGCAAATCGGAGCAATAACGATAGTCATTGACCAAAGGGCGAGGGCCATATTGCGTTTGGCTGGAGGATAATTGTTAAGCAGTAGGCTTTGAGATAAAGGAATGAGTGGTCCTGCGACTAAACCTTGTAAAACTCGGAATAAGATCAGCATCTCTAAGCTGCCAGAAATACCGCATAGCCATGAAGTTAAAGCGAATAAGCCTGTAGACCATAAAAATAGCCTGACTTCACCTATCCTACGGGCTAGCCAACCAGTGATGGGGATGGAGATGGCATTGGCAACGCCGAAAGAGGTTATTACCCATGTTCCTTGCGAGTTGGATGCCCCCAAGTTTCCTGCAATGGTTGGAATAGCTACGTTAGCAATGGTGGAATCAAGAACTTGCATAAATGTTGCCAATGAAAGAGCAATTGTCATCCATGCGAGTTTTGATCCCGTTAAAGGTGCTGTCGTCACGATTGCACCCCCACTATTTATTTCCTAGGTTATTATTAATTATCTCAGTAACTATTTTGTCCGCAGGAGACATATCTACAGCTAATGCAGCAGTATGGTAAGCAGGGGTATCACGCATCCCTTTAGAAAGCACTTTGCCATTTTTATCTAATGTATCAACCGTAACTTCGGTGGATAAACCGATACGTAATGGGTGTTCTTCAAGTTGGTTTTCATTTAAGGCAATACGTACGGGTAGGCGTTGGACCACTTTGATCCAGTTACCACTGGCATTTTGTGCGGGTAATAAAGAGAACGCGCTACCTGTTCCCATATCAAGTCCCACAACAGTACCGTTAAATACGATATCTTTACCGTAAAAATCAGTAATGACTTTCGCAGGTTGGCCGATACGCATATCCGCAAGTTGTGTTTCTTTAAAGTTCGCATCAATCCACATACCATTGGAAGGAACGATGGCCATTAATGGGGTTGAAGGGGTGATTTGTGAACCCACTTGTACACTGCGGCGTGAAACATAGCCATCAACAGGGCTGACGATTTTCGTCCGTTGCAAGGTGAGCCAAGCGTTTCGAACTTGTGTTGCTGCTTGCTCTACTGCGGGTTGTTTTTCAATTGAGCTATTTAACACTATGGCTTGATTAGCATTATATTGTTCTATTGCCATGTCTAATGCCGCTTTAGCACTGACGACAGCTTCTCTTGCGTGTTGTAGTTCTTCTTTACCAATGACATGGCTACTACCTAAAACTTCTCGACGTTTTAAATCATTTTGCAACCGGTTTAATTCAGAACGTTTGACCTCAATATTGGCTTGTAGCTGGCGGCTGTTGACCATGTGCTGGCGGGTTTGACGCACACTGTTGGCTAATTCTGTTTTTGCTTTATCGAGAGCTAATTCAGCATCACGTGGGTCCAGTTCAACCAAAACAGTTCCACTTGTCACGAAATCTGTGTTGTCCACATTGACAGTCATCACGCTGCCGGAAACTTGGGATTGTATTTGTACTTGGTTTCCCGCGACATAAGCATTATCCGTTGATTCATAGTGACGAAGAACGAGATACCAGTAGGCCCCCCAGCCAACGCCTATAATAATAAATAATAGAGTCAACAAGATAAGCGCACTTTTACGTTGCCTTTTTTTATTTCGTTGGGGAGTTTGCGTTTGTTGCATTTCCTCAGGGGAACTCATACTCGTATTTCTCCACTTCTCTGGATAAGGATCACGGTTGTTTCCAGTAGTTAGGTAATAACCACTGGAAACTGAGACTACAAATGATTTTGCTGTTTGATGGGATATCGTAAAGCATAAGGGTGAAAGGATAATGAAATATTATGGGCTGAAAAGTTTTTTTTCACCTTTGAGCTTAAGAATGGCTCAAATACATTAACCTTACAAATTTTATGGTCAATCTTTTATAGTATCCAGTTTTGTCAGTAATTTACGCATCAGCGTGTTAAGCTGTTGTTTCTCATCAGCATCTAAAACAGACCAAATATCAATTAATGCGCTGTGTTGAGGTGGTAATAGGCCATTTAAAAATTCCGTCCCTTTTTCTGTGAGGTGTAGATGAAGGCAACGTCTATCGTTGTGACTTTCTTTGCGCTCAATCCAACCATTTTTTTCCAGTTCATCTGCAATTCGTGTTGCATTGGTTCGTGAGGAACCAAGAGCCGCACTGAGTTCAGATGGCTGAATACTGCGGGAGTCTTTTGTATCAAGGATCATAAGTGCCATAAACAGGGTTTCATTAATACCTTGAGACCTTAACATATTATTTCGTGTTTCAAGTAACTTCCCATGAACATGCATGCATAGGCGTGTCAGTAGGATTTCTTGATACGGAATAGGACTTTCATGTGAATCTTGTTGTTCTACACGAGCATTGAGTAGCTCTTCAGTTGGTGTAAATGAACTTTCCATTATTGGGATACCTTATTAGTTTCAGTTGGTAAGATTACAACTGTCATCAACCACCTAAATGGTATATTAAAAGATAGAATTAGCAATTATACTTAATTAATATCGCCGATTTTATTTTGATAATGATACATGATTCATAAATTTTATGAATGTAATTTACCTATTTTTGTATAGCAGGCTGACCTTTTTACACTGATAGTGTCATTTTTGGTTATAAAACAACCAAGCCAATGCTTAATTAAAGGCTAATTTCAATCATACAAAACAATATATAATCACACGACATTAACTCAATACCATTTTTTTTGTTACCCAATAATTACAACTTAGATAGATATTTTTAATGGATAGGTGTAATTACTTATTTTTGTATAATTTAAACATTATCTGATATAGCAATAATTTGATTTATTAACAGTTATACTACCTTTTCATAGAGTCATTGTATTTGTTTAACTGTGTCATTCCCTAATATTTACTTTGTTTACTATCACAGTTGATAATTATTGGCCTTATGATGAACTGTTTATTTATTCAATATTCAACAGATTTGATGGGTAAAATTGAGTCACATAAGTTTAATGTATTATGAGATTTTATATGTTTATGTGATCTCGAAAATTTTCATCATAAAATGTATTGATACAGATATCAGTTATGTTTAGTCATCAGTTGTGGTGATGATGGGATCATAGCGAATACCGATAGCCCAAATAATTAAACTTAGAGTGGTTAAGATTGCACCTGCAATCGCAACTCCCTCCCAACCCGCGTGTTCATAGGCATAGCCTGAAAGTAGAGATCCTAGTGCGCCCCCAATGAAATAGCTGGTCATATAGCCTGCCGTTAGGCGGTTACGAGCTTCAGGTAATATTCGATATAACGTACTCTGACTGGTGACATGGACGGCTTGTACTGCAAGGTCTAGCACCAAAATACCAATGATAAATGCGACCAGGGAATATTTCGCTAAACCGATGGGTATCCAGGATAATAGTAATAACACCAACCCAATAGTTGTAATGAGCTTTCCTTTGCCTTTATCGACAAGATGCCCTGCTTGGGAGGCCATAATGGCACCTGCGGCACCGACTAAGCCAAATAAACCTATAGTCCCTTCGGAATAATTGAATGGCGGACTGGCTAATAAGAAAGCCATTGCGGTCCACAGTAAACCAAAATTGGCAAATGATAATGCACCGAGAGAAGCGCGTACCGCAAGCACTGGAGTGCCGAAAAATAACCGGCCAATAGAACCAATGAGCTGGAAGTAGTTTAAGTTAGCTTTTTGATGGTAACGGGGGAGTTTAATGGCTAGAACAATCATTAACAGCATCAATAATGCAAAGGCCACCCAATAGATCGCTCTCCAGCCACCGACCATAGCAACAGCACCTGAAACCGTTCTTGCAAGTAAAATGCCCAGCAATAACCCACTCATAATCATTCCTACCGCTTTACCACGTTTATGAGGCTTAGCAATAGATGCTGCTAGTGGGATCAGGACTTGTGCAACAACTGAAAATAGTCCAGTAAGGGCGGTACCTAAAAGGATTTGCCAAATATTATTTGAAAGCGCTGTAATTAATAGCCCTAATGCCGAAAGAAAGGTCATCGTTAAAATTAAACGCTTGCGTTCAAACAAATCTCCCAACGGGACTAAAAAAAGTAAACCTGCCGCATAGCCCAGTTGGGCCGCGGTGACAATAAACCCAGCCATATTAGTGGTTAAATTAAACTGCCCCGCAATGGTGTCTAAAAGCGGTTGAGCATAGTAATTACTGGCAACGACAAGACCTGTGGCAATGGCCATTAAAATAGTGAGGCCCGTTGTTAGCTCTGCAGTTTGGGTCTGTTTCATGAGGATTACCTATTATTAGCTAGGCGACTACTATAAACAAAATTTATTACCTTGGTTTATTTCTTTTTGTCATTGATGTAAAAAAGCCACCGGCTAGGGTGGCTAAGGTGACTTAATCGAGCTGTTTATACTTACTTAGCGGCTTCTTGTGCTTCTTTTACCCAGCCATCAAAAGTGGATTGATGGGCTTTGATCCAAGCATTTGTGTGGCGCTGAATATCCGATTGAGATGCTTCACCATTATGCATTCTTAAGTTTTGCGCATTAATATCGGCAATAGGTAGTTTCATTACTTCAAATAATTTTGCTGCAGCAGGGTTATCTGCAGCCCATTTTTGATTGGCGACGATATGCATGGTATTTGGTGGGAAACCATAGTTTTTTCCGTTAGGTAATGTGGTGTCTGTTTTTTCACCGTTTGGCATTGATGAGAATGGCACTTCTAACCAAACTACATCACGGCCCGGCTTGAGGACATCACTTATCCAATAAGGCGTCCACGTATAATATAAAATAGGCTTACCTTCTTTATATCGGGTAATGGTATCTGCCATCATTGCCGCGTAGTTCCCTTGGTTATGGTCAACCGTTTTTTCTAAGTCATAGGCTTTTAAATGGTTATTGATGGCTGCTTCACAGCCCCAACCTGGGTTACATCCCGTTAAATCCGCTTTACCATTACCATTTGAATCAAAGAGTTTGGCAATTTTAGGGTCTTTGAGTTGTTCAACATTGGTAATCTTGTATTTTTCAGCGGTTTTTTTGTCGATGAGGTAGCCTTGAGCTGCATTGACAACATAATTACCTTGACGATAGAACACATTATCACCGCCAGCGGCGTCATATTGCGCATTATGTAAAGGAACCCAGCTGGTGGCTAAGTAAGTCGCATCACCGTTCGCAATTGATGCGTAAGCAACATTATAGTCGACTTCTTTGATCGGTTGGACATCATAGCCGAGTTCTTCAAGGGCTTTCGCAACAATCAGTGTTTGGAATGTCTCCTCACTGATCGTACTTTGCACAGGGTTAATTTTTACCCCTTTACCTGGCAGGTCGTTAGCACCTGCAAATGGGACGGTAAACATGGCTGTTAGTGCAGATGCAAGAATGATTTTATGTTTCATTATATTGTTCCCTCTGTTTTTTCGCAGCGAGCTTGGCTTTAAAGTTAAGAGCCAAGTTAGGTGCCACGTGAGTGGCACTTAGGTGAATGGAGGATGTTCTGATTAATGGTTTTTTTTACAAAATGGGCGCATGACTAGCCCAATAGGGCCTTTTTGATACCAACGACATGATGTTTTGCCGCGAGTATCTTGCCCTAAAGATTGGGTAAAACGGTCTAAGATGATAGCCAGAATAACAATACCGACCCCTCCGACAGACGCGAGACCCATATCAAGGCGGCCAATACCCCGTAAGACCATCTGGCCTAAGCCTCCGACTGCAATCATTGAGGCGATAACGACCATCGACAGTGCTAACATCAAGGTTTGGTTCACCCCGGCCATAATGGTTGGCATTGCCAATGGCAATTGCACTTTAAACAGCATTTGGCGAGGGCTTGCACCGAATGATTCAGCGGCTTCAATTAAGTCAGCTGGGACTTGTTTGATCCCTAAAATGGTCAAACGAATGATTGGCGGTAAAGCAAATATAATGGTGACGACGACACCGGGT
The DNA here is from genome assembly GCF_029193595.2 of Providencia hangzhouensis. Classification (NCBI taxonomy): domain Bacteria; kingdom Pseudomonadati; phylum Pseudomonadota; class Gammaproteobacteria; order Enterobacterales; family Morganellaceae; genus Providencia; species Providencia hangzhouensis. The sequence continues at coordinate 3,440,091 of NZ_CP135052.1, read as the reverse complement.
ACATTACCGATACCAAATAACATAACAATCGGGACTAAATAGACGAATGCAGGTGTGGTTTGCATCGCATCAAGTAATGGGCGAATAATCTTAGCGGCTCTATCACTACGTGCCAACCAAATACCCAGTGGTAGTCCTATCACAATACAAAACAGTAAAGATGTGAGCACTAGAGATAGTGTCACCATCGCTTCTGACCAAGCACCAATCGCCCCGATGGCTATCATCGAAATAAATGTGGCCACACCCATTGCGCGTCCGGCTAATTGCCAAGTGAGTAATGCGAAAATAATAATGGCAACAGGAGCTGGTAGTGATGTAAGAAATTGTTCAAACCCGCTCAGAATGAAATCAATGGGAGCGCGTATTCCTTGGAATACAGGACGAAAGTTGAGAACAATCCAATCGATAGCATGCGTAACCCATGAATCAAGGGGGATCAGTGTGTGTTGGAAGGGGTCCATAATATTAAACTGATCGGGCACGATGCTATCAGTTGGGGCGGCATCAAGCCAATCACTCGAACTGGTATCAGCAGGTGTTGTTGTGTCTGATGCATTGCCCCAAGGATCATCCGCAGAGGTATTTGTCTCGCTAGAGCTTGTCGCTGCCCATGGGTCATCAGCTGGTGTATTTTCAGTACCTTGTGTTGGTGTCTCAGTGACTTCAGTATCAGCCCATGGATCTTGCTGGTTAGTCGTAGCTTCTTGATTTTGCTTACTCATTTGGTGTCTCCTTATCCAGCGCTTGTAACAGCATTCCTTTTGAAATCACGCCCAAATACCGGTTTTTTTCGTTAATAACCGGAACGGCGCAAGGGGCTTGGGCTACTGTAGAAATAACTTCATTTAAGGATGTATCACCTTGAATTGGTTCGATATCAGTTAAAATTGCGGCTTCAATACCTGCTTTTTCATGAAGCGCTTTTTCTAAGGATTCAACAGAAACCACACCGGCAAAGGTATGTCCTCGAGAAATTAAATAGCCGTGATAGCGATCTTCATCGTTAAGGACTTTTAGCGCGGAGCGGGGACCAAAGCCCGGTGCGATATGCAATAGGGCATTTGGCCGCCTACGTGCGATGTCCTTAGCGCTGAATACTTGGCTGATATCCACACCGCGGAAAAAGGTTTTAACATAATCATTCGCTGGATTATTGAGGATTTCATCAGGCGTACCAACTTGAACGACAACGCCTCCTTGCATAATGGCAATGCGGTCACCAATTCTCATGGCTTCATCAAGATCATGAGAAATAAAGACAATAGTGCGTTGTTTATCCCCTTGTAAGGAGAGCAGTTCATCTTGCATTTCAGTACGAATTAATGGGTCAAGGGCTGAGAACGCTTCGTCCATTAACAGAATATCAGGGTCATTGGCTAGCGCTCTGGCTAACCCGATACGCTGGCGCATCCCACCCGAGAGCTCATCTGGGTATGAATTAGCCCATTTTTCAAGATTAACTTGTTCAAGCGCATTCATGGCTTTCTTATGGCGCTCTTCTTTTGGAATGCCAGAAAGTTCCATACCAAAAGCGGTGTTATCAATGACGTTCATATGTGGCATCAATGCAAAGGATTGAAACACCATACTAATTTTTGTTCGCCTAACTTCGCGCAATGCTTTGTCAGAGATATTGGAAATATCCTCTCCATCGATCATGACTTGCCCGCTAGTAGGTTCTATCAGGCGATTGAGGAGGCGCACCAAGGTAGATTTTCCTGAGCCAGAAAGTCCCATGACAACAAAGATTTCGCCTTCTTCAATCGTCAGATTAACATCTTGAACACCTACGGTTAGGCCTGTTTTTTCAAAGATATCATCTTTATTCATACCTGATTCTAATAGCTTAAATGCTTGAGCAGGATTGTCCCCAAATATTTTATATAAGTTTTTAACTTGTAATTTTGTTGCCATATATTATTTACCCAATTTTCAATCAATAAGGAAGATGAATTACCCATATTGAGTGTGATGAATTCTATAGTGATAGTTAACACTATATTTCCTAACTATGATTATCCTTTGAAAATTATTAGGGCATAGATTCCTGTATTTAGTTTAATTGATTAGCTAATTATGGATTAAATTCAAATTTCTCCGTTTGAGTTATTAATAAAATTTGCAAGCAATAAACCCTAGCATAATAAAATCAGCTGACAACCCTAGGTTAAGTATAATTAATCAAAAAAATTAGAGGTAAAAAGTGATTTTATTAATATTAATAAAAGCCTCATTGAGCTATAGGATGGTAATTTTATGATTTCCATATCAAAGTTAACTTACTGGTGAAGTTGAATTTATTTAAAAATAGTTCACTTTGCTTTTATTAATATGGGGGCAGCTGAATTTATTCGATTTTTAGCTGGGTAGATGCTGGTTTAATAGGTAAAAAAATTGAATTTAACAGCTTATTCATTAATTAAATTAATATAAAATGAAGTAAAACTTGATTGAATTGAAATTAACGGCCAGATTAACTCATTAAAAATGAGTAATTAAACAGATATACATATAAAAAACGAATGAATCAGTCTGTTTTTTGAGCTAAAAAATACCATGATAAATAAAGTCATTATAATTCATCATGGTATGGTTTTTTGTTGGAGTGGTATCTATCAATAAGCTAAATTAAAGCTTTGGTTAAAAGTCCCAGTCATCATCTTCGGTACTGACTGCTTTACCAATAATATAAGATGAACCAGAGCCCGAAAAGAAATCATGATTTTCATTTGCATCAGGAGATAAGGCAGATAATATCGCAGCACTGACATCGGTGACCGTATCAGGAAATAAAGCTTCATAACCTAAATTCATTAATGCTTTATTCGCATTATAATGAAGAAATTTTTTGACATCTTCTGACCAACCCACTGTGTCATAAAGTTCTTGTGTATATTTCACTTCATTTTCATATAAATCGAATAATAATGAAAAAGCAAAATCCTTAATTTTTTTCTGAGTATTCTCATCATATTGTGCTAATGACTTTTGAAATTTATAGCCAATATAATAGCCATGTATGGCTTCATCACGAATAATTAAGCGTATAAGATCTGCGGTATTGGTTAATTTTCCTCTACTTGACCAATACATTGGTAAATAAAAACCTGAATAAAATAGAAATGATTCTAAAAAGACACTTGCGATTTTTTTCTTTAAAGGGTGTGAATCACAATAGTAAGACAGGATAATCTTAGCTTTATTTTGTAATGCATTGTTTTCTTCACTCCAGCGGTATGCATCATCGACATCAACCGTTGAACAGAGTGTTGAAAATATTGAACTATAAGAGCGAGCATGTACTGCTTCCATAAAGCTAATATTCGACAAAACCGCTTCTTCATGGGGAGTTTGAGCATCTGGCATTAAGCAAGGCGCACCCACCGTATTTTGAATCGTATCTAGTAGTGTAAGACCGGTAAATACACGTATCGTCAGCTGTTTTTCTGCAGCAGTTAGGGTATTCCAAGACGGAATATCATTAGATAATGGCACTTTTTCTGGAAGCCAAAAATTGCTCGTTAATCGGTTCCATACTTCTAAGTCTTTATCATCCTGAATACGGTTCCAGTTAATGGCTTTTACTGGTGTGTTAGATGTGCTGGTGGTCATAATATATTCCTATTACAAAGTGCAAGATACACAGCCTTCGACTTCAGTTCCTTCGAGGGCAGTTTGGCGTAATCGGATGTAATACAATGTCTTGATTCCTTTTCGCCAGGCATATATTTGCGCTCGGTTAATATCTCGTGTGGTGGCATCATCTTTAAAAAATAGAGTCAAAGATAAACCTTGGTCAACGTGCTGAGTTGCCATGGCATAAGTATCAATAATTTTTTCAGGGCCGATTTGGTAAGCATCTTGGTAATATTCTAAGTTTTCATTCGTCATGAAAGGAGCAGGGTAGTAGACACGACCAATTTTACCTTCTTTACGAATTTCAATTCGTGAAACAATCGGGTGAATACTTGATGTTGAATTATTGATATAAGAAATAGACCCTGTAGGAGGTATCGCTTGCAAGTTTTGGTTATAAATCCCATAGGTAATGACAGACTGCTTTAAAGCTTGCCAATCTTCACGAGTTGGAATTTCGATACCCGAACGTCGGAATAATTCCTGAACGGTTTGTGTTTTTGGTAGCCAAATATTGTTGATATATTTATCAAAATAATCACCAGAGGCATAGCTTGAATGTTCAAAACCAACAAATGCAGTTTTTCTTTCGATGGCTAATTGGTTTGAAGTTTTTAATGCGTAATAGGTGACCGCATAAAAATAGATATTGGTGAAATCGAGCGCTTCTTCTGAGCCGTAATAAATATGCTCCCTTGCCAAGTAGCCATGTAAATTCATTTGACCTAACCCAATCGCATGCGATTGTCGGTTACCTTCAGCAATGGAAGGGACTGAGCGAATATCGCTCATATCTGAAACCGCGCTCAATGCTCTAACAGCTGCAGCTATTGATTGGGCGAAATCCGGTGAATCCATTGTTTTAGCGATATTCATGGAGCCTAAATTACAGCTAATATCTTTACCAATTTGTTGATAGCTCAAATCGTCTTCATAAATGCTAGGGCGATTAACTTGTAGTATTTCTGAGCATAGATTGCTCATATTAATGCGTCCTGCAATAGGGTTAGCTCGGTTGGCAGTATCTTCAAATAAAATATACGGATATCCAGATTCAAACTGGATCTCAGCTAAAGTTTGGAAAAACTCCCGAGCATTAATTTTGTATTTTTTTATCGCTTTGTTATTGACCATCTCATGGTATTTGTCTGTAACGCTAATTTCAGACATAGGAACCCCATAGATGCGCTCAGTATCATAAGGAGAGAACAAATACATGTCCTGGTTATCTTTCGCTAGCTGGAAAGTAATATCGGGGATAACGACCCCTAAAGAAAGTGTTTTAATCCGTATTTTTTCATCTGCATTTTCACGCTTAGTATCAAGAAAACGCATAATATCAGGGTGATGAGCATGCAAATAGACGGCACCGGCGCCTTGCCTTGCACCTAATTGGTTGGCATAAGAAAATGCATCTTCTAACATTTTCATGACAGGAACAACACCAGAAGACTGGTTTTCAATCAGTTTTATTGGGGCGCCTTGTTCCCGCAAATTGGTCATTAGAAAGGCGACTCCGCCACCTCGTTTGGATAGCTGCAAAGCCGAATTCACAGAGCGGCCAATAGATTCCATGTTGTCTTCGATTCTTAAAAGAAAACAAGAGATTAGCTCACCGCGTTGTTTTTTACCGCAGTTAAGGAAGGTGGGAGTTGCAGGTTGGAAACGACCTGTAATAATTTCATCGACATACAATTTAGCAAGAGATTCACTCCCTTGCGCAAGCGTTAAAGCAACCATACAAACGCGATCTTCATAGCGTTCGAGATAGCGTTTGCCATCAAAAGTTTTCAGCGTATAGCTCGTGTAATATTTAAAGGCACCGAGAAACGTTTGAAAACGGAATTTATGAGCGTATGCCTGTTTAAATAGTGCTTTGATAAATTCAAAGTCATATTGTTCTAATACACTGTTTTCGTAATAATTTTCTTGTACTAAAAAGTCTAATTTTTCTTTTAAATCATGGAAAAATACGGTGTTTTGGTTCACATGCTGTCGAAAATAGTGGTGAGCCGCTTCTTTGTCTTTATCAAATTGAATACGGCCTTCATTATCATATAAATTCAACATCGCATTGAGCGCATGATAATCCACATCTGATATATTTTGCATTTTATCCATTTGGAATAACTCTAGTTGTTTGTACGTTGCCAAAACGTTTTTAGGCCTTGTTGAACGGACTGAACATCTTTATCAGTACCAAGAAGTTCAAAACGATATAGGTAGGGGACATGGCATTTTTGCGCAATGATATTTCCAGCTATCGCATAGGCATCACCAAAATTGGTATTACCCGCAGCAATAACACCGCGGATAAGTGTGCGGTTGACTTCAATATTAAGAAATTGGATCACCTCTTTTGGGACAGCACCTTTGCTACCACCACCACCGTAGGTCGGCAGTAATAAAACATAAGGTTTTGTCGCAATTAGACTATTTTCGTGGCTTCCAATAGGCAACCGCGTTGCTGGGACACCTAGCTTTTCAATAAAGCGATGGCAATTTCCTGAGCGACTTGAAAAATAGATGAGTGATTCCGTTTTCATAACACCACCTAAGCGGCTAATAAGCTAATCATGTCTGGTCGAAAACCTGCCCAATGTTTGTCTCCCGCAATAACAACAGGAACTTGCTGGTAGCCTAATTTTCTGACTAATTCAAGAGCTTGGCTGTCTTCAGTAAGGTCAATGATTTGGTAGGAAATAGATTTGCGATCTAAGGCTTGATAAGTTGCATTACACTGAACGCAGTTAGGTTTACTATAAATGGTAATCTCAGCCATGTTATTTACCTTTTGAATGTTTAATAGTAGTAAAAATAAGGTGCGTGACATATAAATACTATATATAGATTTTTAACTTATCAACCACACAATATGTAGTGAATAGAAAATATTGAATGATAATTATTCTAATTATTAGCTAGGTGGTTATTAACATTGAAAATAAAAAAGTATGGTATTGGATGATTCAGATAGACTCTCTAAGAAAAAAGATCATTGCAAAGTGGAAATAATTTACTCTATAACTGTATATACAATCAGGTAATTGAGTCCTTTTGAGGAGATACTATGTACCATCAATATTTAGCAACACCGGATAAATTTCCTAAACCGTGGATACATATTACGGCTGATGATGACGGAATAACGAGCCTCTATTTTGTGGATGAAAAAACAGAAAAAGAAACGAAGAATGAGCACTCCAAGCTTTGTGTGAAAGAATTAAAGGAATACTTTAATCATAAAAGAACCGTTTTTACGGTTGCATTAAATCCACAAGGAACAGAATTTCAGAAAAAAGTGTGGAAACATCTTTGTGGGATCCCTTACGGGGAGCGATGGAGCTATAAAGATTTGGCGTTAAAGTTAGGCTCCGTAAATTATTGTCGTGCGGTCGGTATGGCAAACTCACGTAATCCAATCTCATTAATTGTTCCTTGTCATCGCGTACTTGGGCATGATGGAAAATTAGTGGGGTATACAGGGGGCTTAGATATTAAAGATTGGTTACTTTTGCATGAGAAGTAAACACTAAATAATTAGTTATAGGTAATACTATTGGTTGTAATAATTACTATTGATAAGAATTATTGTCGAAATCAGAACCTATTCTATCGATAAATAATATTTTTTTATCTTTTTAGTCCATTTTCGTGATCTAGGTTGTAGACAAGTAACTGAGAAATCTGATGTACTGAGCTTGATACAGATGGTGTGTCTATTTTATTTTAAAGGTAATATTTGATGTCTAAAGTTAAAGGTAACGTTAAGTGGTTCAACGAATCTAAAGGTTTTGGTTTTATCACTCCAGAAGATGGTAGCAAAGATGTATTTGTTCACTTTTCTGCGATTATGGGCGATGGTTTCAAAACCTTAGCTGAAGGCCAAAAAGTGGAATTTGAAATTACTGAAGGTGCTAAAGGCCCATCTGCTGCTAACGTTATTCCTCTGTAATTTTTATAATTAAGATTAAAACGAACAGCTGAAAACTCGCCCTAGATAGCTAGGGCGAGTTTTTTTATCTATAAAAATAAAAAAGGCCTGATATAAACCAGACCTTTTCATCTATAAATTATCTATAAATTAAACAGTTGAGATTATTTAACTTCTTCGCCTTTAGCTTGTAAATCGGCATGATAAGAAGAGCGAACGAATGGGCCACAGGCTGCGTGAGTGAAGCCCATTGCCATGGCTTCTTCTTTCATTTCATCGAACTCAGCTGGGCTGACATAGCGTTTGACGGGTAAGTGATGGCGACTTGGTTGTAAGTATTGGCCTAGTGTAAGCATCGTTACACCATGACGACGTAAGTCGCGCATAACCTCGATAATTTCTTCATTGGTTTCACCAAGACCGACCATTAACCCCGATTTAGTTGGGATATTTGGATGTGCTTCTTTAAATTTTTCGAGTAATTTTAAAGACCATTCATAGTTAGCGCCAGGGCGAACTTGGCGGTAAACACGTGGCACATTTTCAAGATTATGGTTAAACACATCAGGTGGTGTTGCGGTTAAAATCTCTAATGCGCGATCCATACGGCCGCGGAAGTCAGGAACCAGCGTTTCAATTTTAATTGATGGGCTTTTTTCACGAATAGCACTAATGCAATCAGCAAAATGCTGTGCTCCGCCATCACGTAGGTCATCACGGTCAACAGACGTAATGACGACATAGCGTAGCGCCATATCTTTAATAGTTTGCGCTAATTTTTCGGGCTCGTTGGCATCTGGTGCATTTGGGCGACCATGGGCAACATCACAGAATGGGCAGCGGCGGGTACAAATAGCGCCCAAAATCATAAAGGTCGCGGTACCATGGTTAAAACACTCAGAAAGGTTAGGGCATGATGCCTCTTCACATACAGAGTGTAAGCCATTTTTGCGCATGGCTGCTTTAATGCCTTGAATACGAGTGGAATCAGCAGGAAGCCTAATTTTCATCCAGTCAGGTTTACGTAGAATTTCTTCTCGTTCAGTCACAACGTTTTTGACAGGGATCAGCGCCATTTTGTCGGCGTCACGATATTTAATTCCGCGTTCTATCTGAATTGGTTTACTCATAATATGACGGTTCCAGTTATCTTTTATGCTGATGGATAAGTGATAATTCTAAATAAAACCGAATGGAGACTGTTATCCATTCATTAAAATATTTTTTAAAAATGTTAAAAAATTATAGCATTATTATTGAACAATATGAAATCCTAGTGTGTCACAGAATTGGCGAATTAGCACAGGCTGAACATCGGAAACTGATACTTTGGGAGCAAGATTACTCATTTGAGTCATCTTTAATTCACTGTAACCACAAGGATTAATACGATTAAAGGGTTCAAGATCCATATCAATATTCAATGCGAGCCCATGAAAAGAACAGCCTTTCCTTATGCGTAATCCGAGGGAGCAAATTTTGTCGCCATTAACATAGACACCGGGAGCATCAGGGCGAGGATACGCTGCAATATTAAAATGGGCAAGGGTATTTACGACGGTATTTTCTAATGCGGTAACTAGCTCACGAACACCAATTTTATTGCGTTTTAGATCGAGCATAACATACATCACTTGTTGCCCTGGCCCATGATAGGTAACTTGGCCGCCTCTATCACTTTGGATAACAGGGATATCACCAGGGGCAAGAACGTGCTCCGCTTTTCCGGCTTGGCCTTGGGTAAATACGCGAGGATGTTCAACTAGCCAAATTTCATCATGGGTTTCTGGCGTACGGTGTTCTGTGAATTGGTGCATCGCATCAGAAACAGTTTGATAAGGAGCAAGGCCAAGTTGGCGTATGGTTATACATCTATCTGACAAAATTTAGGTGTCCACGTTGTCTTTATCGTTGCGGGCAGTATAACGCCTATGTTTGCCATACTTCAAGTTAACATACGACTGGATGCTTGCATAAAATGTGATTTAGATTGGAAACAAATGTTATTTAGGAGTGAATATATTGCATTTTAACGTAGGGCATAAAAATGAAAAAGGCCGAATAACAGTAGACTATTCGGCCTTTGATAACTTGTTGTTTAAAGTACAACTTTCACTAACTCTAATGCACCTAACTCAGTATACAAGGTTTCAACTTGTTCAATATGAGTTGCATTGATAGTAATAGAAACTGAGTGATAATTGCCTTTGCTACTTGGTTTTACGTCTGGGCTATAGTCACCTGGCGCATGACGCTGTACCACTTCAATCACTTGATCAACCAGTTCAGGCTGTGCCAAGCCCATCACTTTGTAGGTTAATGGGCATGGGAACTCAAGCAGTTCACCTAATTTCGTTTTCATGGGCACTCCTAATTTTTAAATTGGGCTGCTGGCTGAAAAAGATTGGCTGGTATTAAACCAGCCAATGAGATGTATTCATCCAACAAACATTTCGGTACTTATCTATTTCGATATTTACTATATGGGGACGACTTATTTTAGTTTCAAGTCTTAACCAAACCAGCGATGAAAGAGTAATTTTATGTAGTCAATTAACCGACTGAAAAAGCCACCTTCTTCAACATCTTTTAACACTGCTAAAGGGTGCTGTTCGATGATTTTACCATCAAGTTGGAAGCTAATTGTCCCTACTTGTTGGCCTTTGGTTAATGGTGCTTCTAGTTCAGTTGTCGTTAATTCATAGCTGGCTTTTAAATCTTTTAAGCGGCCTCGTGGGATAGTGAGGTATAAATCTTCGGTCACACCTAATTTTACTTCATTTTCATCACCAAACCAGACTGGCACACTGGCAAAATCCACATTGGCTTGTAATGGTTTAACGGTTTCATAAAAGCGGAAACCGTAAGTGAGTAATTTTTTACTTTCGGCATCACGGCCTTTGCTACTTTTACCCCCCATAACAACAGAGATCAGGCGCATGTCACCTTCAGTTGCTGATGCGACAAGGTTATAGCCCGCGGCATTAGTATGGCCTGTTTTGATGCCATCAACAGCTAAGCTTTTATCCCACAACAGCCCATTGCGGTTTGTTTGACGGATGTTGTTAAAGGTAAACTCTTTCTCTTTATAAATTGCGTATTCTTCAGGCACATCACGTACTAGCGCTTGCCCAATAAGAGCCATATCACGTGCTGAACTATATTGGCCCTCAGCATCTAACCCATGAACAGTTTGAAAATGGGTATTTTTCAGTCCTAATTTGTTCACGTAACCATTCATTAGCTGAACAAAGTTGGCTTGGTCACCCGCAATATAGTCGGCCATTGCAACACAGGCATCATTACCTGATTGCAAGTTAATGCCACGAGTCAACTGAGAAACACTAACACGATCGCCTGGTTTTAAGAACATCAATGATGAGCCTTTAAATACTGGGTTACCAGTAGCCCACGCATCATTTCCAACCGTGACAATATCATTTTCACCAATTTTGCCTGACTTAATTGCCTGACCGATAACATAGCTGGTCATCATTTTTGTCAAACTCGCCGGATCACGGCGTTGGTCAGCATTACTTTCAGCGAGAACTTTGCCTGAATTATAATCAATTAAGATATAAGCTTCTGCATCAATAGCGGGTGCTGCAGGAATTGATGTATTTGGGAAGGTTTCATTAGCGTTCGCAATGTTAGCAGTCATAAGAAGGAGTGCGGAACCCAGCACAGTATGACGCACGATGCGTGATGGAGCGACATTATTCATGGTTTTACCATTACATCCGAAATTCGGTTAACACAAGGAGGCGCAGTTTAGCAAAAGAACGGGATAAGGAAAAAGTGACTTTTGCGCTGTACCAATGATTTTTTTTGTCAGTTGAATATTGCCTGTATTTAGGTTGCCCAAAATATGATTGAGCAACCTAAAGTTACATAGCTCTATGGCGCAACGACCATTGACGATTGGTTTTTTTCAGACTGTAAACGGCCTTGAACCTCAACAGCTTGTTGCCTTGTACTAAATGGCCCTAGCTGTACTCGGTAAATACCATTATAGGGTTGTAGACGGCCTGGAACATTAAATTGTGTTTTCAACTCATTCAGCATATTTTGCGCGTTGGCTTGGCTACTAATGGCACCTGCTTGAACAAGAAAACCACGCTCTGGAACCGGTTCTTCAGCTGCAACGGTTGCAGGTGGCGGTGTTGGTGTTTGCAGGCTCATGTCTGGCATAGTAGGCTGCATCGGTTCTTTGGGCTGCTGAACTGGCAATGTATTTTCCGGAGTTGGCAAGTTTTCCATCACAGGGGTGCCCATTGGGCCAGAACCTAATTGTGGGCGTCCCGGTAAAGCATAGCTCTGTTTCACAAAGTTAGAACCTACTGTTCCTGTCCCTGATAAGGAGCCATCTTGGGCAACTTGAATGGCATCAATTTTAATTTTTGTCGTAGGCATTAAATTCAGGCGGTCAGCGGTAGCTCTTGAAACAGCAATACTTTTACCTGGAACATAAGGCCCGCGGTCATTAACACGAACAACCATCATGCGGCCATTCATCATATTGGTGATACGTACATAACTTGGGATTGGCAAAGTCGGGTGAGCCGCTGTTAATTCTACTGGGTTAACGCGTTCCCCAATCGCAGTCATATTACCTGCAGACTCAGCACCATAAATAGATGCATAACCCACTTGGCTAAATTGTGATGGGTCACGTACGATTTGGTATTGTTGACCATTACGTGAGTAATCATTATTTGCGGTTGGATGATACGGCTCATAATGAGGCTCTGCACCTAATACATCTTGAGTGGGTACATTGGTTGGCACTTGGGCTGGTTGTTTAACTTCATCTGTCACACAGCCACTGAGTAGCGCGGCTGTGACGCCAAGCATTATCCATTGTAAACGCATACTAAGCCTCATTTTATAAACTTTTAGAAAGGAATTTTCGGTGTGTATGTATCGACATGATAATACCGAATCCAGCCATTAAAACAATCAATGCGGAGCCCCCATAACTCACTAAAGGGAGGGGAACACCAACCACAGGTAATATACCACTGACCATACCGATATTCACAAATACATAGACAAAAAGGATTAAGATCAAGCCGCCAACCATAACTCGACCAAAGGTATTTTGTGCGCTAGCAGCAATATAAAGCCCGCGAATAATCAGTAAAAGGTATAGGCCAAGTAAAATGAGCACCCCAACTAAGCCAAGTTCCTCTGCTAACACAGCAAAAATAAAGTCGGTATGTCTTTCTGGCAAAAATTCAAGCTGTGATTGCGTGCCATGTAGCCAACCTTTCCCCATTAACCCACCAGAACCAATTGCAATTTTTGACTGGATAATATGGTAACCAGCCCCTAATGGGTCAGTTTCTGGGTCTAATAACATCATGACACGGGCCCTTTGGTAGCCATGCATTAAAAAGAACCACAGCAGGGGAATGAAGGCCGCGAGCGCAATCGCTGCAACAGTAATAAGCCGCCAACTCATTCCTGCAAGGAACAAAACGAACAAGCCTGAAGCTGCAACTAAAATTGAAGTACCAAGGTCTGGTTGCGCCGCCACCAATAATGTGGGTACAAAAATCAATACTAGTGCAATTACGGTATTTTTGAATGAAGGAGGGCATAGGTCTCGGTTCATAAAACGAGCGACCATTAAAGGGACGGCAATTTTTGCAATTTCAGAGGGTTGGAACCGAATGAACCCTAAGTCTAGCCAACGCTGAGCCCCTTTACTTATCTGCCCAAAGACATCAACAAAAACCAGTAAAATAACGCAGAAGATAAACAGGTGAGGTGCCCAATTTTCATACATTCTAGGGGGGATCTGCGCCATCACTATCATGACGACGAAGCCTGTCGCTATCTGCCCTAATTTACGCTCCATCATTTCAGGATCTTGGCCGCTGGCACTCCACATAATAAATGCGCTGTATGCAAGCAACGCGATAATAATTAGCAGCATAGGCACATCTATATGCAGACGTGTGGATAACGAAATTTTTTTCTTATCGTCTGTCATATTCTTTATAGCTCATTGTTATTCATAGAATTGCGCATCAGCGATCTTCTCCTGCATTGGTTGCTGACACTGCGACTTCGGTTCGGTTATCACCAAGAAGAACGTGGTCAAATATTTGCCGCACAATATCACCGACTGCTGGGCCTACGCCCCCATTTTCTAAAATAATCGCAACGGCAATAGTGGGTTTATCATACGGAGCATAAGCAATCATTAACTTGTGGTCGCGCAAGTGCTCTGCCAGCTTACTGGCATTATAGGTTTCATAGCTGAAGACTTGTGCGGTACCGGATTTTGCTGCAGCTTTATATGGTGTGCCAATGAAACTGCGGCGGCCAGTACCATTTGGTGCATTGGCTACACCGTACATTCCATGCTTAGCTAGTTCCCAAAAACCTGAGTTAATATCGCCAATTTGTTTGGTTTCTTTGTCTTCATAAGGCACCATGGCATTACCCAACTTTGTGCCGTAGAGTAAATGAGGTGTCTTAACTTGACCATCATTTATTAATGTCATCAATGCTTTTGACATTTGAATTGGAGTTGCTGTCCAATAGCCTTGTCCTATCCCAACAGGGATCGTATCACCTTGATACCAAGGTTTTTTATAGCGTTTTTGTTTCCATTCACGGGTTGGCATGATGCCAGAACGCTCTTCAGCCAGGTCAATACCCGTATAATCGCCAAAACCAAAACGGCTCATCCATTCAGAAATACGATCAATTCCCATATCATAAGCGACTTGGTAGAAGAAGGTATCCGCAGATTCAATAATAGATTTCGATACGTTAAGTTTACCGTGTCCCCAACGCTTCCAGTCGCGGTAGCGTTTTTCTGAACCCGGTAATTGCCACCAACCAGGATCAAAAATAGTCGTATTTGGCGTGATTACTTTTTCACTCAATGCGGCGACAGAAATAAAGGGTTTTACTGTTGATGCAGGGGGATAAAGCCCTTGAGTTGTCCGGTTAATCAACGGCCTATCAGGGTTATTTAATAACGCTTGATAATCTTTATTTGAGATACCGTTAACAAACAAGTTAGAGTCATAACTTGGATTAGACACCAGAGCCAAAATTTCGCCATTACGTGGGTCAGTGACGACAACGGCAGCACGGCTAGTGGTTAACAGTTTTTCGATATAGATCTGTAATTCGAGGTCAATGGTAAGGTAGATATCTCGACCCGCTTGCGGTGGTTGTTCATGAAGTTGGCGAATAACACGACCTCGGCTATTCACTTCAACTTCTTCATAACCTGTTTTGCCGTGTAAGATGTCTTCATAATAACGTTCAATACCTAATTTACCGATATCGTGGCTAGCGGCATAATTGGGTAATAAACCTTCTTTATCAAGACGTTCAACATCTTTGTCATTAATTTTTGCCACATAGCCAATCACATGGGTTAGTGCAGAACCGTATGGGTAAGAACGACGTTGGTAGCTTTTGACCTCTAAACCAGGAAAACGGTACTGGTTAACAGCAAAACGAGCGACTTGGACTTCGTTAAGCTGTGTTTTTAGTGCAATAGAGGTAAACCGACGTGAGCGCTTACGCTCTTTTTCAAAATTAGTGATGTCTTCGTCAGTTAAATCGACCACGCTGCGAAGATTATCTAAAGTTTCTTGTAGATTACTGACTTTTTCGGGCACGATTTCTAACTGGTAAAACGTGCTATTAAGTGCGAGTTGGGTTCCTCGACGGTCATAAATAATCCCACGGCTTGGTGCAATAGGCACCAATTTGATTCTGTTATCGTTTGACCGCGTTTGGTAATCTTCATGACGGACAATTTGTAAGTGATACAAATTCGTCACAAGAATAGATGTTAAAATGACAATCACACCGAAGGCGATAAGCGCTCGGCGGATAAACAAAACTGATTCAGCGGTATGGTCGCGAAAAGGGGTGCGTTGTGTTTTCATCCCATTGCCATTTTGAACATATTTAAACCTGACTATTCCCTGTGATAAGGGTGGTTAGTCGTAATACTCCATGCGCGATAAAGACTTTCAGCAACAAGGACACGAACCAGTGGATGGGGCAGCGTAAGTGGTGAAAGCGACCAGCTTTGCTCCGCGGCTGCTTTGCAAGCCGGTGAAAGACCCTCGGGACCACCGATTAATAAACTAACATTACGACCATCTTGTTTCCATTTATCGAGCTGTACGGCAAGTTTTGGGGTATCCCAACGATCCCCTGGAATATCCAAAGTGACGATGCGATTTCCTTTACCTACAGCTGCGAGCATTAATTCGCCTTCTTTTTCTAGAATGCGCTTTATATCTGCATTTTTCCCGCGTTTTCCTGCTGGAATTTCCGTTAATTCAAATGGCATATCTTTAGGAAAACGGTGGAGGTAATCCATAAAGCCGGTCTGGACCCAGTCCGGCATTTTTGTTCCAACGGCGATGAGCTGTAATTTCAAACTCAGCTCCAAAGCTTTTCTAATTCATACATACGACGACTTTCTTCTTGCATAATATGAACAATGGCATCGCCAAGGTCGACGACAATCCAATCAGAAATGCCTTGCCCTTCAACACCCAATGGCATTAAACCATTTTTGCGGCAAGCTTCGATTAATCTGTCAGCGACTGACATCAAATGGCGGCTTGATGTCCCTGTACAGATGATCATCTGATCGGTAATACTTGATTTCCCTTGAACATCGATAGTAATGATATCTTCTGCTTTAGCATCATCAAGCTGATCGATAATAAATTGTTGGAGTTCAGTTCCTTGCAAAAGGTTCACCTTTTATTCAAATAAACAGAATATCACGTTAAACACTGTTTGTAGTTTGTAGATAAAATAATGGCTGATAACGAATCAAACACATTAACAGCCTTGTTATTTTACCCTAGATTTTAAGAAAAATCGGCTAAATTATTTTTTATTCATTGTGGAGTGAAATTTATAGGGATATCCGTACATTTGAGCAAGAAGTTTGTGTTAACTTTACAAAATAACTCTAGAAACTGTACTCCTGAAAAACATTTTAGGATGAGATAGGTATTATGCAAATAATTAAGCCAAAAGTTTTTATATTTGAAGGGATTAATCATCTTCCTGTTAATATTCATCGACAAGTGAGTTCCATGGTTGAATTTATCACGGATTTTTCCCATGAGGACAGGCAAAACAAAGTTAATGGTATTATTTGCTTTGGGCAGCAACTCCCTGAATTACAGGGGCTATTCCCTGCTAACATTCCAATATTAACCAGTAATAAACTACAAGATACAACGTTCTGGGACTGCTTTTTGACGAAATTGTATACGTTACAAAGGTTAGATGGCTTATACAACGAGTTAACACATCACAACATTATTCAATTTCATAGCTGCCACAAATATCTCATCATGGCGTATTCCCCTGTTGGCTATCAGTATACAGGGCGTTTAGTGGCGAGTATTAAAAGCAGTACCGACCTCGTGTGTTTTTTTAATCAATATAAAGCTTGTTTAATGGAAATATTGGCGACAGTGCCAGCAAGAAATACGGAAGTTAATGCGCTGAGCCATATGCAAGGTTATTTCAAACACAAAGCCACGAAGGATGAGAAAAAACGCTTATTATGGCTGATTAACGACTATTTAGCGGGGAATTTACCGTTAAACAGGCCGTTAGAGATGATGAAACAATTGCTTATTCAATACCCAGACAACTATTTAATAGAGCAAGTCATTTTTGAGCCATATCCGAATAGTTGTTCAATAAGGGAGCTCCCTTATTGCTGGTAAAGATGATGTTGATGAATATATTGCAGAACTGCATCTGGAATTAAATCGTGACAAGAGTCGCCTGAATTTAATTTTTCGCGGATCTCTGTTGCTGAGATATTTACCAGTGGGGTATCTCCAATAAAAATATACCCATTCGCCACTTGGTTTAAGGCAATAGGGTCTGTTGTTTGATGTTCTAACAGCCAGTTTTGCATTTTAGGATCGGCAAACTGTGTAGCATATCCCGGTCGGGAACAAACCAATAAATGACAGTTATCAAGTATTTGCTCCCAGCCGTGCCATTTATTAATCGACAATAAGGAATCTTGACCAATAATAAACGCCAGAGGTTTTTCTGGCCCAATTTCTTGGCGTAATTCAACCAGTGTTTCTATCGTGTAAGAAGGGCTGTTTTTCTCTAATTCACGCGTATCGATAGCAAATAAAGGCGCATTTTGAATTGCGAGTTTCACCATTTCTAAACGTTGTGATGGCGTCGCTTCTGGTTGTGGACGATGGGGAGGAACGTGGTTAGGTAACAAAATAACTTTTTCCAGCCCAACTTGTTGAGCAAGTGCTTGAACTGGACGTAAATGGCCAAAGTGAATGGGGTCGAACGTTCCACCGAATAATGCGAGTAAGTTATGTTGTTTTGAAAATGAGTTACTCATGAATAAAATTCTCTGCAAATGCTTTACCACATAATAGCATAGACAGTGACTGCAGGTCAGGCCATGGAGAATGGCTAAAATCTTGTTTAATATTGATTTCTGCTTGTGTTAATAACATTAATGCAGATTGTAATTGATGCAATGTTAAACGTTGTAAGGCTTCCGTGAGCACACCCCGGCGGTTTTGCCATACTTTGTGTTGATCAAATAATGTCTTTAACGTGGTTGTTGCCGACTGGCGTTTTAATGTAATAAGCAACATTAGATCGCGCTGGATTGATCGCAATAAAATAACAGGCTCAATATCTTCTTGCTGCAATTGCTCTAAAATATGCCATGAACGGCGGGATTTACCGGCCAATAGGGCATCAACCCAATGGTAGGGAGTAAAATGTGCAGAATCATTAACGGCACTCTCAACCCGAGGATAGGTGAGTTTACCATCTGGATAAAGAAGAGACAGCCGCTCAAGTGCTTGCGCTAAACCAAGTAAATTCCCTTCATAACAGTAACAAAGTAGTTGGTTAGCTTCGGTTTCTAATGAAAGCCTCATACTGTAGGCGCGTTTAGATACCCATTGTGGTAACCGCTGATATTCAGGCGTTAGGCAACTGATATAAATAGCATCTTGGCTAATTGCTTTAAACCAAGCACTGTTTTCTTGTGCTTTAGTGAGCTTATGACCACGTAACACAAGCAGGAGATCTGAATGCAGTAATTGCGCCAGTTGGTTCAGCTTTTCAGCCATGGCAGCGTTAGGGCCATTTTCAGGCAATAACAGCGTGAGAGTTTGACGGCTAGCAAATAGGCTGAGAGCTTGGCAGAGGCTAAATATCTCATCCCAATCAGTATGTTGCTCTAGAGAAAACGAAAAATGCTCTTCAAAGCCTTGTTCTTGTGCTGCTTTGCGGATGGCATCTTGGCTTTCTTGAAGAAGAAGGGGCTCATTGCCCCAAATTAAATAGCGGCCTCTTAGAGACTCTTGTAACGAAGAGGCCAGCTGTTCAGGGTAGATACGTGTCATTATGGTTGAGTATTCGTATCAGCCGCTTGGTTTTTTGCTTTTTCAAGTTCTGCTGAATGAACAAGCAATAATTTACGTACAATATTGCGTGCAGCTTGTTCTTGCATTTCTTGCCTTACAATTTCTTTTTCAGCATCTTTCGCCAGTGCTTCTAAAGGGTTGTCGAAGAAAGTGCGTTCAACACGGCTCTGTAAAGGATAGATAGCGCCATCAGGCATTAACACTTGCACATTCATTACCAGTGTTAATTGTTTTTCTGCCGCTTTACCATCTTGATAAACGGACACAGTTTCAGTGTTTTCATTAGAACTCAGAACTTTCAAAATGGGAACACCGGCTCTTCCAGTTTCGAGAATGGTTACATTATTGAGCCGCAGTTGCTCCCTAAGCGCCCTTGTAAGGTAGCCATATGGATCACTTGAACTTAGTTGCAAAGTTCTCAGTTCCTCAGGAATTTGTGTTGTTCCTTGAAGACGAAAACCGCAACCTGCGGTGACTAGCACCGCCAGGCTCAAAAATAAAGTTATCAGATAACGCACCTGGCCTCCTTATCAGCCAACAACCTAATATTAACCTACAACAAGGTTTAGCAATTTGCCTGGGACATAGATTACTTTGCGAATGCCAACACCTTCAAGGTATTTCGCTACGCTCGGTTCATTTTTTGCCATATCTAGGACAAATTCTTGGTTTGCATCAGCCGGAACGGTGATACGACCACGAACCTTACCATTAACTTGAACGACAACCAGTTTGGTATCGTCAATCATGGCTTTTTCATCAGCAACAGGCCATTGTGCGAAATCGATGTCTGTTTGGTGACCGAGCGCTTTCCACATTTCAAAGCAAGCATGTGGAATGATTGGTGATAACATCAGCGTGATAGCCTCAAGAGACTCTTGAACTAATGCACGGTCTTGTTCCGTTTCTTGTGGCGCACGAACCAATTTGTTCATGAATTCCATGATAGCAGCAATAGCAGTGTTGAATGCATAACGACGGCTGAAATCATCAGAGACTTTCGCGATTGTTTTATGCAAATCACGACGTAAATCTTTTTGCTCTGGCGTCAATGCGCTGATATCTAAAGGCGAAGTTGCACCTTTTTGTGAGTGCTCGTGTACTAAACGCCAAACGCGACGCACGAAGCGGTTAGCACCTTCAACGCTGGATTCTTGCCACTCAAGGGTTAACTCTGGTGGAGCAGCGAACATCATAAACAGACGAACAGTGTCTGCACCGTATTTTTCGACCATTAATTGTGGGTCAATACCGTTGTTTTTCGACTTAGACATTTTGCTCATACCGGTATACACCAGTTCATGGCCTTCATTATCTACGGCTTTAGTAATACGGTTTTTGTCGTCACGTTCAACAATGGCGTCTGCTGGAGAAACCCAAACACGCTGGCCATCGCTGCCGGTATAATAGAATGCATCAGCAAGCACCATGCCTTGGCACAGTAAGCGTTTTGCTGGTTCATCTGAGTTGACTAACCCTGCATCGCGCATCAACTTATGGAAGAAGCGGAAATACATTAAGTGCATGATGGCGTGTTCGATACCACCAATATATTGGTCAACCGGTAACCAGTAATTTGCTGCCTCGGGGTCTAACATGCCGTCGTCATATTGCGGGCAGGTATAACGTGCATAGTACCAAGACGATTCCATGAAGGTATCGAAAGTATCAGTTTCACGTAATGCCGGTTGACCGTTAATGGTCATTTTTGCCCACTCAGGGTCAGCTTTAATCGGGCTGGTAATGCCGTTCATCACAACATCTTCTGGCAAAATGACAGGTAACTGGTCTTCAGGAACAGGAACGACAGTACCATCTTCCAATGTTGCCATTGGGATTGGTGCACCCCAGTAACGTTGACGTGAAACACCCCAGTCACGTAAGCGGTAGTTTACTTTACGTTGACCTGCACCTAGCGCGACGAGTTTGTCTGAAATGGCATTGAAGCCAGCTTGGTGGTCTAACCCACTGAATTCACCTGAGTTAATCAGTGCATTTTTTTCGGTCATCGCTTCTTGGGATAAATCAGGCTCATTGCCATTAGCATCGGCAATAACCGCTTTGATGGGTAAGTTATATTTGTGAGCGAATTCCCAGTCACGTTGGTCATGGGCAGGAACGGCCATAACAGCACCAGTACCGTACTCCATTAAGACAAAGTTCGCGACCCAAATTGGCAGCTTTTCTTGGGTTAATGGATGAATAACGAATAAACCGGTTGCCATACCTTTTTTATCCATGGTCGCCATATCTGCTTCCGCAGTTTTGGTATTACGGCACTCATCAATAAATTGGGCTAATTCAGGGTTATTTGTCGCGGCTTCTTTAGCCAGAGGGTGACCTGCGGCAACAGCCACATAAGTTGCCCCCATAAAAGTATCAGGGCGAGTGGTATAGACTGTTAAGGTTTCATCACGGTCTGCAACATTGAACGTGATCTCAGTCCCTTCGGAACGACCGATCCAGTTGCGCTGCATGGTTTTGACTTGCTCTGGCCAGTCATCTAATTTGTCAAGGTCGTTGAGCAGCTCTTCTGCGTAGTCGGTAATTTTAATAAACCACTGTGGGATTTCTTTGCGCTCAACAGGGGTGTCACAACGCCAGCAGCAGCCATCAACCACTTGTTCATTCGCCAAAACAGTTAAGTCATGTGGGCACCAGTTAACCGCAGAGGTTTTTTTGTACACTAAACCTTTTTCATACAATTTAGTGAAGAACCATTGTTCCCAACGGTAATATTCAGGGGTACAAGTCGTGACTTCGCGATCCCAATCGTAACCGAAACCGAGCATTTTCAGCTGGTTTTTCATGTAATCGATATTGGCATAAGTCCAAGGCGCAGGAGCAGTATTATTTTTAACCGCAGCACCTTCAGCAGGCAGACCAAACGCATCCCAACCAATTGGTTGGAGAACGTTTTTCCCCAACAAACGTTGGTAACGAGAGATAACGTCACCCATGGTGTAGTTACGTACGTGGCCCATGTGTAGTCGACCAGAAGGGTAAGGTAGCATGGACAGGCAGTAGTATTTTTCTTTGCTGTTGTCTTCAGTCACTTTGAAAGTTGCTTTTTCATCCCAGTGACGCTGTACTTTAGGCTCTATATCTTCTGGACGATATTGTTCTTGCATGGCACCGATAATCCTATGGTGAATAAATGCTACATCTGTAGCGTGAATGTCTTTCTTAATTGAGATCGCATAGCATAGCGGATCTACACCGAAAACAACAATAGTTGATTAGCTGAACCTACGAGGGAGGCTGGATATTGCTTTTCGGGGAACGGATCAGGATATTTTACGCTGATAACCAAACAACTTAACTAAAAAGTTTGTTAAATGGTAGTGGTTTATTGATCTATTTCGAATTCAGGTTGTTGCTGTTGATTTATTTGCTAATAGCACAGTGATAAGACGAGGGAGCTAATGAGCTCCCTCTCGAATATTAATGGAGGATTTTTGCGAGAAAATCTTTTGCACGGTCAGATTGTGGGTTAGCAAAAAAGTCTTCTTTTTTACTGTCTTCAACTATCTTGCCTTCATCCATAAAAATAACACGATTAGCCACTTTTTTGGCGAATCCCATTTCATGGGTAACCACCATCATGGTCATGCCTTCATTGGCTAATTCAACCATAACATCAAGCACTTCGTTGATCATTTCTGGGTCTAGCGCTGAAGTAGGTTCATCAAATAGCATAGCGATAGGATCCATACACAGTGCTCGAGCGATAGCGACACGCTGTTGTTGCCCACCTGAAAGCTGAGCTGGAAATTTATTGGCATGGCTGGATAAACCTACGCGTTCCAATAATTTCAAACCTTTTGCTTCCGCTTCTTTTTTATCGCGGTTTAATACCTTAACTTGCGCTAATGTCAAATTTTCAATAATCGACAAATGAGGAAATAGCTCGAAGTGTTGGAATACCATCCCAACTTTAGAGCGAAGTTTTGCAAGGTCAGTTTTTTTGTTATTAACTTGAATATCATTCACAAAAATCTCACCCTGTTGAATCGGCTCTAAACCATTCACTGTTTTTATTAATGTGGATTTACCAGAACCAGATGGCCCGCACACAACCACAACCTCACCTTTTTTAACTTCAGTTGTGCAGTCTGTAAGCACCTGAAATTGGCCATACCATTTGGATACATTTTTCAGGGTTATCATGAAACAGTCCTTTTCTTAAGATAATTCACTAACATAGAAGCGCCAAAACTGACAATAAAGTACACCAGACCCGCAAACAGTACCATCTCTACTTGTGTCCCATCACGCTCACCAATATTGGTGGCGGTACGGAAAAAGTCTGTCAAACTGAGCACATACACGAGGGATGAGTCTTGGAACAGCACAATCCCTTGAGTTAACAACAACGGCACCATGGCTTTAAAGGCTTGCGGTAACACCACGAGCCGCATAGTTTGCATATTTGTCATTCCCAAAGCTAACGCCGCAGAGGCTTGTCCTCGTGAAATACTTTGAATACCAGCACGAATAATCTCAGAGTAATAGGCCGCTTCAAAAAGAGAGAAGGCTATCATTGCAGAAATTAAACGAATATCATTTTTTGGTGATAAGCCTAGAACATTTTGTAATAAGCTAGGTACGATTAAGTAAAACCACAGTAAAACCATAACCAACGGAATAGAACGGAATGTATTCACATACAAGGCCGCAAACCAGCTAATTGGTTTGAATGTGGATAACCGCATCACGGCAAGGACGGTACCCCACAAAATTCCGACCACTATCGCGGTTAGTGTGATTTTTGCTGTGACAATAAAGCCATCGATTAAAAAGGGCATACTCGGAGCAATTGAGCTCCAGTCAAATTCATACATCATTTTACCGCCCTCCAAGAGTGCCAGGTAAGCGAACTTTGCGCTCTAATAACGTCATCAGAATCATAATAATGACGTTAATACCGACATAAGCTAACGTAATGGCGGTAAATGATTCCCACGCGTGAGCAGAATAGTCCAATAGCTTTCCAGCTTGTGCTGCCATATCGACTAAGCCAATGGTTGACGCAATGGCTGAGTTTTTAACCAAGTTCAACATTTCTGACGTCATTGGTGGCAAAATAACCCGATAGGCATTGGGTAATAGAACGTAGCGATAGGTTTGTGGCAAAGTCAGCCCCATTGCGAGTGCGGCACTTTTTTGCCCTCTAGGTAGTGACTGAATGGCTGCGCGCACTTGCTCAGTCATCCGCGCTGCGGTGAATAACCCAAGGCAAAGCATTGAGGAAATAAAGAATTGATAGTTAGGATCTAAATCCATTTTAAACCAATCCCCGATTGAACGCGGGAGAAGTTCTGGAATAACTAAATACCAAGTAAAAAATTGTACAATAAGCGGCACGTTACGGAATAATTCTACGTATGCGGTACCTAAAAAAGCTAAAAAACGGTTAGGTACTGTACGTAAAATACCGAAGAATGAACCGACTAGAAATGCAATAATCCAAGCGCAAATAGAAAGTGTTACGGTGACTTCGAGGCCAGATATTAACCACCCTAAGTAGGTGGTATTCCCAAATGGGGCTTCCTGAAGGAAAATCCCCCAATTCCAGTTAATAGACATAATATTGACTTCCTGTGGGCAATGTAATTCCCGAATACTGTCGTAAGAGAGGATGCAAGGCGGGGAACGACCGCCTTGCAATTCTTACTTCAGTAATACCCTGTTTGTCTTTTTATTAGTTTAATGCTTTGTCATTTGGTTCTTTAAATAAGGCTTTCATTTCATCGGACAAAGTAAATTTCAGGTTCAGATTTTTTGGTGGAATAGGCTGATTGAACCAGCGGTCAAAGGATTTCTCTGCGACCCCCGAGGTCTGTGCATTCGCAATGGTTTCGTCGATAAGTGCTTTAAATTGAGGATCATCTTTACGCAACATACAGCCATAAGCTTCTTCAGTTTGCGGTTTGCCAACGATTTCCCAGATATCCGGTTTTTTCGCTTTTGCTCGCTCACCCGCTAACAATGCATCATCCATCATAAAGGCAACAGCACGGCCTGACTCCAAGGTACGGAATGAGTCACCATGGTCTTTCGCGCTGATAATGCGCATTTTCATATTTTTTTCATCATTCAACTGATTCAACAGAATTTCAGAAGTCGTACCTGAGGTCACGACAACATTTTTACCGGCTAAGTCAGCAAAGTCTTTTACACCGGAATCACCTTTGGTGAGTAAGCGTGTCCCGACCACAAAGATAGTGTTAGAGAAAGCTGCTTGTTTTTGTCTTTCTACGTTATTGGTTGTTGAACCACATTCAAAATCAAATGTGCCATTTTGCAGGAGTGGAATACGGTTTTGTGATGTAATGGGAATGAGTTTGACTTGCAGATCAGGCATGTTTAATTTTTTCTTCACTGCATCAACAATGGCATTTGAATAATCCTGCGAGTAACCAACCACTTTCTGGCTATTATCATAGTAAGAGAACGGTACGGATGATTCACGATGACCAACAACTATTACACCGTTGTCTTTGATTTTTTTCAGAGTGCCGTTTAATTCTTCTGCTTGGACTGCGCAGGTTGCACCTAAAATCATCATCGATAATACAAGTTTACTTATACGCATAATTACAACTCCTTTAGAACATCGGTGTAAACCCGTTGTAATTTTAAGGGGTCATCACGAGATAACGCCTGAATTACTGTGGTTTTGTAGTGTTGTGTTTGCAAATATTTCGCAGATTTAGACAATACCGCGATTATCCGCTATATGTTTTATTGTTGTTAAAAAGTAATTAAATTTGTTAATTAATGAAAACAAATTGTTTCAATTTCGGGAGCTGTCTCGCATATTATTTGGGTAATTTTTGAATTACCGCACTAACATGGTGATTTGCCACTTAATATTGTCCTAAACTGATAGTCACGCACTGTTAAGGTGCAATCTATCTTCATTTCATGTCATATATTGGATAAAGCAATTTACGTGCCTAGTTTTGATGGAACTGCATTTTTGTTCATTGGGAAGAGAATAATATTTGTAAAGTTAGCTGATGACACTTGTACGGAATATTTTGCTGTGTAAGATGTAACCTCTATTTAACTTATAGACGGTGTAACGGTATTAATCAAAGACTGGTTTTTATCGTTATGGTTATCAAAGTCGCATAATTAGTATTATTTCAGGAAGTTATACCAAGGTGCGCATGAACAGGCATTTAAAATTAGGTAAAGGATTAGTGATATTCGCCTGTCTGATGGTATTGATTTGTATGAATCAACGCGCCGTCGGAGAGCGTCTGCTCGCCAATTTTTTTGTGCCAGATGTCTTAGCTCAAGTGCAAATTAATACTGGAGCTAACCTTTCCTATATCGAACAATCACAAGTAAAACAAGGTGATAGCAGTAGTACACATCTTTCTAGTTGTGAACTTAGCGCCAAGTCATTAATGACTTTGTTACCTGCTGTGCTTGAACCATTCTTCTTTATGTTCCTTACTTTGGCTGCGCTAACTTTATTTTGTACTAATCTATTTATATCTAGAGCAAATAATGAAGAGAAGCATGCCCCTCCAAGAGTCAGAAGACACTTACAATTTTGTAATCTTCGGAATTAACACACAACGAATAGGGATTCGTTTGTGTAATTTATTCTGGAGGAAACAATGCGTTTTTTAATTAATTCATTTTTTATATTTTTTGCACTATTTTCGAGCAGTTTATACGCTGCAGATACGGGGTGGTTGCAACCTGCGAATACGGGGTGGATGAATGACAACACTCCACGGCATGCGCAGGTCAGGTTATTAAGTTCAGCACAGGAAAATGGCAAAATTGAGGTTTTGCTTGATGTGAAACTTGATGAGGGGTGGAAAACCTATTGGCGCTCGCCAGGCGAAGGCGGAGTAGCGCCTGAAATCGTATGGTCGTCACCTGTTGAATCAACGGATTGGCAATGGCCAACACCAGGGCGCTTTGATGTCGCGGGTGTTTCAACTCAAGGTTATATGGGCGATGTGGTTTTCCCCATAACAGTAACAAGTAATGAGAAGTTGGACAAACTGGCAGGAACGTTAACATTATCAACATGTAGTAATGTTTGTATTTTAACCGATTACCCATTTGAGCTCGATTTAACAGAACCTGTTCCTGCTGACTTTACTTGGGCGTTTAACCAAGCCAAAGGTGCGGTTCCACCATCAAGTGGTTTAGTTGAGCAAACCAAAGTTGGTTTTGCTAATGATAAGCTAATCATTGAATTACAAAAAAACACAGGGAACTCGTGGGAACAACCGAACATTTTCACTGATGTGGTTGAAGGGGCGGCGTTAGGCGTACCTGTAATAGAAACATCAGGAGAACATTTAACAGCAACAATAGATGTTGGTGATGATTGGGGGGGCGAGTCTCCTGATTTAACCGGAAAAACCATTTCTTTTGTGGTTTCTGATGGTGACATTTCCCAGCAAATTAGCCATCAAGTTAGCACATTTACTGGCACAATAGCGTCAAAAGTGAGCGGTGCTTCTTTATGGCAAGTAGTGTTATTTGCACTTTTAGGTGGCTTGATCCTTAATCT
Organism: Providencia hangzhouensis; assembly: GCF_029193595.2. Taxonomy (NCBI): domain Bacteria; kingdom Pseudomonadati; phylum Pseudomonadota; class Gammaproteobacteria; order Enterobacterales; family Morganellaceae; genus Providencia; species Providencia hangzhouensis. The sequence goes on along the minus strand of NZ_CP135052.1, from coordinate 3,412,523 downwards.
AATGCCATGCGTTCTTCCTGTACTCGCCATGAAACTGGGCTCAGTCTTAATGGTTCCGCAAGGTGAGCAGAAAACCATTCGTCGTCAATTTTTACTGTCTTCTTCAGGGATTTTGGTTTCCTTCTGGTTACTCGCCTTACTGATGACCTTACTGCGGGTCGGTCAGCAAGCCGTTGGCTGGGGTATTCAGTTCCAAAACCCGTGGTTTATCGGCTTTATGGTGGTGGTAACGGCGTTATTTACTGCAAATTTATTTGGTTTATTCGAAATCAACCTTGGCAGTAAGGCTAATACACGCTTGGCGACCGCAGGTGGTCATGGCAATAGTGGTCATTTCTGGCAAGGGGTACTCGCGACATTGTTGGCAACGCCTTGTTCTGCACCATTTTTGGGCACAGCCGTGGCCTTTGCACTGGCAGCGCCAATGGAAGAGTTGTGGTTGATCTTCACGGCATTAGGTGTCGGAATGAGTTTGCCTTGGCTATTAATTGCCGCTTTTCCTGCTATTGCGAGGTTGTTACCAAAACCGGGTATGTGGATGCTCAAATTGCGTGCAATACTTGGAGTCATGATGCTAGTTTCCAGCTTATGGCTAATTAGTTTATTAATTCCGCATTTTGGTGTCTCTACTTCGACCTCGATTGCTGTCATTTTCTTAGTGTTATTAGTGGTCTTTATCGCGATAAAACGTGGTGTAAGAGCAGCTATCTTGCCATTTATATTATTCGCTGTTTTTGCTGGTGGATTTGTTTGGATGACGCAAGAACAGCACTCTGGTAGCCGCTCTCTCGTTAAAGATACGGTGAATTGGCAACCGCTAACTGAACAGGCAATTGCTGATGCGCTAGCGGATAATAAACGCGTATTTATTGATGTTACCGCGGAATGGTGCGTAACCTGTAAGGCAAATAAATACAATGTATTGCTAAGAGATGATATTCAACAGCTGCTTAGTGAACCTGATGTTGTTGCTTTACGTGGTGATTGGACGAAGCCTTCACCTGAAATTACAGCATTTTTACAAAAACGTGGGCAGGTCGCTGTTCCATTTAATCAAATCTATGGCCCTAACTTGGCCGAAGGCGAAGTACTTTCAACGATACTTGATCGTGAATCGCTAATATCCGTTATGAATCAGGCCAAAGGAGCCACAAAATGAAAAAAACAATTTTAGCTGTTTTATTTTCGTCACTAATGATTGGATCAGTAGCACAGGCGGCACCTTTGAGTGCAGACCAAGAAGCACAAGTGCGTAAATTAGTGCGTGATACTTTGGTTGAAAACCCAGAAATTCTCGAAGAAGCTATCGTTGCCCTGCAAGCCAAACAAGGGGAAAAACAACAAGCCCAAATGAAAGAAACGTTAAAAGCGGAGCACGATGCTTTATTCAATGACCCAACCAGCCCGCGTATCGGTAAAAAAGATGCCAAGTTAGTTTTGGTTAACTTTACTGATTTTAACTGCCCATTCTGTAAGCGTTTCGACCCACAACTGATGGATCTTGTGAAAAAATACCCTGATGATGTGGCTGTGGTAATTAAATACTTACCATTTAAAGGCCAGACTTCAATGGATTCAGCTCAGTTAACCATGACACTGTGGCAAGAAGACCCGAAAGCATTTGAAGCTTTACACCATAAATTTATGCAAAAACAGGGCATGCTATCAGATGCAAATATCAAAGATGCTCTCAAAGCCACTGGCAACGATAAGCTAAAAGCGAGTGATAAGAGCCGCGATGGTATTCGTACCAATATGATATTGGCAGAAAAATTGGGTGTGAATGGTACCCCAGCAACATTGGTGGGTGATGAAATGATCCCAGGTGCTATTGATGCACAGCAGTTTGAGGCGGTAGTGAAGGAGCAGCTCGCTAAGCTCAAATAATCCTCGTCATACTTCGTGCTGTGGCGTTGTTGGCTTCGCTTACTAACCCTAGTCACATACTTATGTATGCTCCTAGGGCTTAGTTTCACTCGCCGCCTAGCCACAACGCGAATTATTTAGAGGATAAAGATTAAATAATCCAAACTCTAGAATTAGAGGATAAAGATTAAACAATCCAAACTCTAAAATTAGAGGATAGGAAAAAAATATTTAATTAAATGCTAAAGCATTCATTTTAAGTGGATGTTTTGGTTTCTTACATCTTTGATTTGTACTATTTGATAACAAATAGGTAAGTAACTATATGAATAAAATAAAAAAGTGGTCTAAAGAAATTATTGTTTTGGCAATTATTTTATTTATTGCCTTTACGGTGATGGATTTATGGCGCAAACCACAAACCCTTGCGCCCGTATTATTGGAGCAGCACACTCTAGTGAATGGTGAGAGCGTTTCATTAGCTGAGTTAAGTAAAGAAAAACCGATTCTAGTGTATTTTTGGGCAACTTGGTGTGGGGTATGTAATTTGACTTCGCCAACGGTATCAGAGTTAAGCCAATCAGGTATGCCAATTATTTCGGTCGCGATACGTTCAGGTGAAACATCTCGCTTAATCAAGGGAATGGAAAACAAGGAATTAACGTTTCCTGTGATTAACGATACCAGCGGTCAGCTTTCCAATGCGGTTGGGGTCAGCGCAACTCCCACATTTATGGTAATTGATAACGGTGAATTAGTCAGCTTTACATCGGGTTGGACTAGCTCTTATGGCCTAAAAATGCGTATGTGGTTGGCATCGTTTTAATTTTTCTATCATCCCCTTTGGCTTAAAAAGGGGATTTTTCTGCCTATAAGTTTAATTTATCACTATGATAAACTCATTCGGCTATATAAATAATAAAATAGGTGAATGGGATGGCGATATTTAAAAAAGTGGTTGGATTATTTTTAGGCGCGGTATTAATCACGGGATGCTCCCCTGATGTGGAAGAAAAAACGACCACGAAAGAACCATCAGGAACAATCAAAAATTCAGAAATAGAACAGCGTTATGATGAAATAAAAGCCAATTCAACAGAAGATAAAATCAATGCGTTTAATGCAAAAGGAGATGATGACCCAACGATGTTACGGGGCATTTTTCTATCTGACATGGCGGAATCATTACCTATGCTGATTGATGACGTAACACTATTGACGGAAGTGACTGCTAAAAATGGCATGTTATTTTACCAATACACTATCAAAGGGATCCCTGACAATATATTGGAAGGTGATAGCTGGCAGCAAAATATGCGTGAGATTTTAAATCGCAACTACTGCGGTAAAAATGCAGGTATGGATATTTTGCATGAAATGTTCCCTGAAGGCATTACGCATAATTATCATAAGTCTAACAAACTTATTTTTACCTATATTGTTACCCCTGCGATTTGCCAATAGTATTCATTAGAACGCCTGATAATATTTATTTATCAGGCATATCAATGATTAGAATTCTAAATTACGAATAAAACGGTAGTCCGCTGATTGTGGTTTTAAACGATACAAATTAGCGGGTCGGCCGCGCTCGTGGCGTTTCTCTCCGGTATCAATTAACAAATCAGCTTGTTCGAGTCGGCGCCTAAACGATTTATTTTGCAAAGGCTTACCAATCAAAACTTCATGGACATGCTGTAGCTCTGCTAAGGTAAAAACGTCAGGTAATGCAAAACCTGGAACTATCGAATAGAGTGATTTTTGCTTTAGGCGTTCTCTCGCGTGTTGATAAAGTTTGAGGTGGTCGAACGCAAGAGTCAGTTGTTCAATTTCATCAATAGAGACCCATTTTACAGAATCCACGGTATCAATATGGGCTTCGCAGGCTTGGTAAGCAATTAGAGCTGTATAGCAAACAGTGACAGACCAGCCTCGAGGATCTCGTTGGTGATTTCCTTCTGTACAAAGCTGCTCAACATAAGGAGGAATAACTCCTGTTTTTTCTTTTAGTTTACGTAAAACAGTCTCTTCTAAGGTTTGATCATTTTGCTCATCAATAAATCCTCCCGGTAAGCCCCATTTTCCTTTTTCAGGGAAACTTGCTCGCTCAACCAGTAATACCTTCAACGTGTTTTCATGGTAAGTAAACAAAACAGCATCGACAGTGAGTAAAGGCGATAAATAATCTTTTCTGTCATAACTAGCAAGAAACTCTTTTTCATTCATATTGTTACCACTTATCGCTAAAGATGAAGTTTAGGGTTAGATCATACAGGTAAAAATAGTTATTGTCATTAAGACATTTAATGCTTGACTTGTTTTTGTCTATAAGACAATAATTAATTAAGGTCATAAAGACAATAATGAGGAATCCACTATGATTAACTTTAAATATTTCAAAGCAGACTCATCAACTTTTGTTATTCAATCGGTGAATGGGAAAGTGCGTAAGCAAGGTAAGGGGCTCAGTTTTTGGTATAACTCCGATAAAACATCCATTGCGGCACTTCCATTAAATGCCCAAGAAGCCCCATTTATTTTTAATTTACAAACGTCTGATTTCCAAAGTTTACGTATCCAGGGGCAAATTTCTTTTCAGGTAAAGCAGCCGGAAAAAACCGCGGACGTCTTAAATTTTAATTTATCTAAGGATGGGAAAAGCTACTCTTCTGAAGATCCCCTTAAATTAAGTGACCGAGTAGTGCGAGCAGCTCAAACAGTGATTCAAGCCAAAATACAAACTACTTCATTGCGAGATGCATTACTAATTAGTCAATCATTAGTGATTTTGGTAAACCAGCAATTAGCAGAGCAGGCGGTTATTGAGTCACTGGGAATTGAAATTTTGGATGTTTCTATTTCTGCCATCGCACCATTACCTGAAACGCTCAAAGCGTTAGAAGCACAAGCGAGAGAATCCATACTGAAAGAGGCTGATGATGCCATTTATGCAAGACGTAAGTTTTCTGTAGAACAAGAGCGAACAATTAAAGAAGCTGAATTAGAAACAGATTTATCTGTTCAGGCCAAAGAACAACAAATTGAAGAGGCTCGTCTTGATAATGAGCGAAAAATATTGCGAGAGCGAGCCGAAATAGAGCAAGAAGAGTTAATTGCACAAGTAAGTGCAGAGGCAAAACGCAATGAGCTGGTTGCGCTTAGTGTTGAAAACCAGCGTATACAGTCTGATGCAGATGCTTATTCCATTGAATCTAAAATGAAAGCTTATAGCCAATTACCCGTTGAAAACTTAAAAGCGTTAGCGTTGGCTAAAATGGGACCTGAGCAGTTGATGGCGATGGCATTCGAATCATTGGCACAAAATGCTGGAAAAATTGGTGAGCTCAATATATCGCCTGATTTATTTAGCCAGTTAATGAAAAAAGGAGGTAAATAATGCAAAGGAATAATGACGTGCGATTTGTATTAGTCATGCGTAAAACGCGTTTACAGGAATTGATTGAACGCTTTAACACCTGGCCTCAAGCCAAATTTTACTTGGAGCATAACCATGTTGAAGTGAGCGATTATTTAAATGAGCATGATTTATATCAGCGCCAATTAGTGCAAGCCGAATCGGTATTGAAATCATTGGGTAGATTTCAATTATTGGAACGAAAATTATTGCCTAGTTACCAATTTTCTAAACACGATATTGTTGTTGTTATTGGCCAAGATGGTTTAGTGGCGAATACCTTGAAATACTTAAATGGACAGCCAGTTATTGCTATTAATCCTGATCCTAAAAGGTGGGATGGCCAACTACTTCCTTTTGAAATAGGCCAATTGCAGGAAGTCGTGATAAATACCTTAAAAGGAAAAATAGAGCAAAAAATAGTGACTTTTGCACAAGCTACAACCAATGATGGGCAATCACTATTAGCGGTAAACGATTTATTCATTGGCCCGAAAAGCCACACTTCGGCACGCTATTTATTGAACTGGAATGGGGAACAAGAGTTTCAATCATCTTCTGGAATAATTATATCCACAGGACTTGGGTCAACGGGGTGGTTTCAATCTATTTTAGCGGGAGCACAGGCCATTATGGGAGTAAGTACTCACCCGTTGGCAAAAGGATTTGGTTGGGGGGAAAGTAAATTACAATTTAGTGTTAGGGAGCCGTTTTTAAGTAAAACTACAGGAACCAGATGGGTATTTGGCACGATTGAGCCGAGTAGCCCGTTAGCTGTTGAGTCATTAATGCCAGATAACGGCGTTATTTTTTCTGATGGCATTGAAGATGATTTCTTACAATTCAATTCAGGTTGTATTGTGACGGTGAAGATTGCGGACACACAGGGGTTATTGGTTGCTTAGCTAATTTCCCCACCTCATTTACAGGTACCGAGGTGGGGTCAACATCGTTACTTTTGACGTCTATTCATAGCAAAACCAAGAATACCAAACATAATGGCGATTCCCCACATTGGATGATTACTCCAACGTGCGTAAGGGGTTAGCCCTGTTGTCGGTGTGACTTCAGTGGAAAGAGTTGCTGTTTTAAATTGTGGTAGCATATCTTGTATTGAACCATCCGCACGGATCACTGCAGTTATCCCGTTATTAGTGGAACGTAATAATGGGCGTCCCAATTCTAACGAACGCATACGTGCCATTTGGAAATGCTGCCATGGGCCGATAGATTGGCCAAACCACGCATCATTTGAAACAGTAAGTAAGTAGTCGCTATCAGGTTTAAAATTATCTCTGACCTGTGTACCTAAGATAATTTCATAACAAATAGCGGCAGTGAGGTGAATATTCCCTACAGCGAGTTGGGCTTGTTGGTAATCACCACGGCTGAATCCAGACATCGGTAAGTTAAAAAACGGTGCAATAGGGCGCAGGATATCTTCTAATGGAACAAACTCCCCAAATGGCACTAAATGATGTTTGTTATAACGGTTTTTTGATGGGTAGAGATACGGGTTTTTATCCCCTAATACAATAATCGTATTAAAGAACTCATATTCCCCATCCATTGGCCTTGCATCAACGATCCCTGTGATTAATTGAGTGTTCGAAGCCGCTAACAGCCGGTCGAGGGATTTTAGCCATGCTTGGTTATCCAGTTCAACAGAAGGTACGGCAGATTCAGGCCAGATAATTAGCGATGCTTTACCAATATAAGGACGAGATAACTCCATATAGGTATCTTTGGTTTTCTGTAAAAAACTGGCTTCCCATTTCATTGATTGCGGGATATTACCTTGAACTAATGCCACCTGCATTTTGTTGTCTTCAAGCGGGGTAAACCACTGAATATTTTTGGCAACTAATGGGGCAAACAGTAAAACTACCGCTGTGGCTAATGCAATAAAGCTACGACGTAGGATAGCGAGCGCTAACAAACCACTAATGCTAAATAATAGCAATGTGATCATTTCGACGCCGAATATTGGAGCGAGCGATTTCATGGGGCCATCAATTTGGCTGTAGCCAAATTGCAGCCATGGGAAACCAGTGAGAACCCAACCACGTAAAAACTCAGTGACTTGCCACAGGGCAGGAGCAAGAAATACTAAACGCCAAATATTGGCATGTGGGGCAAATTTAGCCATCAATGCCCCAAAAAGCCCTGTATAAAGGGAAAGGTATGCTGCCAAAAGAATGACAATAAAGACGTTAACAGGCCCTGGCATCCCCCCAAAATCCGCGATACTGACGTAAACCCAGTTAACGCCACTACCGAATAAGCCAAATCCCCAAGCGAAACCGATAGCAAAAGATTGCTTGGCTGTGCGCTGCAAGGTCAGTAATTGGAGAAAAAGGATAGAAAGAAGTGCGGCAGGCCAGATGTCAAAAGGCGAAAAAGCCAGCGTTCCACTGGCTCCGAAAATTAAAGCCAGCAGTAACCGCAACCGCTGACTTTGATAAATAGACGTTGAGTTCATTAAGTCTGTTCTTCTTCCAAAGTTGGAACTGGCGCGTCGTCTGGAATTTTCACGTGAAGCAGAAGGATCCGGCGACTATCTGCCATCGCAACTTTAAATTGATAGTTGTCAATTGTGATGGTTTCACCACGAGAAGGTAGATGACCGAAGGCTTGCATAACGAGGCCACCGACCGTATCAACCTCTTCGTCACTAAAATGAGTCCCAAAGGCTTCATTGAAATCTTCAATCTGCGTAAGGGCGCGCACAGAATAAGAATGGCGGCTAAGTTGACGAATATCAACATCGTCTTGGTCGTCGTATTCGTCTTCAATTTCGCCCACGATGAGCTCTAAAATATCTTCAATAGTCACTAGACCAGAAACACCACCAAACTCATCGATAACGATAGCCATATGGTAGCGTTGAGAGCGGAATTCTTTGAGTAGTCTGTCTACTCGCTTACTTTCAGGGACAACAACCGCTTGGCGTAATACCTTATCGATACTAAAAGGCTCAGCGTCAGTACGCATAAATGGCAGTAAATCTTTTGCCATTAATAACCCTTCGATATGGTCTTTATCTTCACTAATAACAGGGAAGCGTGAGTGAGCAGAGTCAATAATGACATCAAGGCACTCATCAAGCGTTTGGTTACGTTTTAAGGTAACAATTTGGGAACGCGGGATCATAATGTCGCGCACACGCTGATCCGCAATATCCATTACCCCTTCAAGCATTTCGCGGGTGTCAGGATCGATCAAATCGTTCTGTTCAGAGTCGCGGATTAATTCGACCAAATCATCACGATTTTTAGGTTCACCATGGAATAGGTGATTTAACAGTGCAAAGAACCCTTTCTTAGGACCAGGGTTATCGCTACTCGAAGAGTTATCGTCGCTCATGGCGGTTAATTTTTTTTTCCTCAAAAAATACTCGTCATACTTCGAACCGCAGCGTTGTTGGCTGCACTCGGCTACTCGAATCACATACTTATGTATGCTCATCGAGATATCCTCACTGGCCGCCTAGCTGCAATTCGAATTATTTAGAGTATTTACTCGTCGTATCTCGAACCGCAGCGTTGTTGGCTGCACTCGGCTACTCGAATCACATACTTATGTATGCTCATCGAGATATCCTCACTGGCCGCCTAGCTGCAATTCGAATTATTTAGAGTATTTACTCGTCGTATCTCGAACCGCAGCGTTGTTGGCTGCACTCGGCTACTCGAATCACATACTAATGTATGCTCATCGAGATATCCTCGCTGGCCGCCTAGCTGCAATTCGAATTATTTAGAGTATTCACTCGTCGTATCTCGAACCGCAGCGTTGTTGGCCGCACTTGGTACCAAAAGTAGCCCAAGTCAAAGTATTTGGAGCTTAGGTTAGTTAATAAAAACAGTTTACTACATTCTTTTTTAGCACAAAATTGACGGTTTATCTGCAAAATAACCGTCAATTTTTTGTAAAATAATACTTTCTTTGACAAAGATATCTCAAAAAATTATAGTTAGGTCACTCTTTTTCTGCAAGATATGGGTCTTCATAGCCCAACTCAGCCAGAATTTCAGTTTCTAAACCTTCCATTTCTTCCGCTTCATCATCTTCAATATGATCATAGCCTAAAAGATGAAGGCAACCATGAACGACCATATGAGCCCAGTGCTCTTCTGCTGTTTTTTGTTGGTCAATAGCTTCTTGCTCAACGACTTGGCGGCAAATAATTAAATCACCAAGCAAAGGCAGTTCAATTTCTGGTGGAGCCTCAAAGGGGAATGACAACACGTTAGTCGGTTTGTCTTTGCCGCGATAGGTTAAATTTAAGTGATGGCTTTCCTGTTCATCAACTACCCGAATAGTGACTTCACTTAGTGCTTGAAATTTAGGCAAAACAGCCGCTAACCAACGCTGAAACTCGGCTTCCGAAGGCAAGCCATTAGGGTTTTCACACGCAATTTGTAAATCGAGAATAATGTCACTCATTTATAGATTTTCCTGCTTTTCAAATTGCTTTTGTTGTTCTTTTTCTTCACGTAACTGCTGGCGACGTTTATTGTCTTGTTCTTCCCAAGCCTCATAAGCCATGACAACTTTTGCAACGACTGGATGGCGAACTACGTCTTCACTGTGGAAGAAATTGAAGCTTAAATCATCGACTTCGGAAAGCACTTCAATGGCATGACGTAACCCTGATTTACTCCCGCGAGGTAAGTCAACCTGAGTAATATCACCCGTCACAACCGCTTTGGAATTAAAACCAATACGAGTTAAAAACATCTTCATCTGTTCGATGGTGGTGTTTTGGCTCTCATCTAAAATAATAAAAGCATCATTCAAGGTACGGCCACGCATATAGGCCAGCGGTGCGACTTCGATAACATTACGCTCAATCAGCTTTTCAACTTTTTCAAAGCCTAACATTTCGAATAGCGCATCATAAAGTGGGCGTAGATAAGGGTCGACTTTTTGGCTGAGATCCCCAGGTAAAAAACCAAGTTTCTCACCTGCTTCAACCGCAGGACGGGTTAGCAAAATACGGCGAACCTCTTGGCGCTCTAACGCATCTACCGCCGCGGCTACCGCTAAATAGGTTTTCCCAGTTCCTGCAGGGCCAATGCCAAATGTAATATCATGGTCTAAAATATTGGCGATATATTGCGCTTGATTTGGAGTGCGTGGTTTGATCACACCACGTTTAGTCTTAATATTCACCGCTTTACCGTAGTCAGGAACGCTATCGGCAGATTGCTCTAAAACACGGCTATCCAGAATGGCTAAGTGAATATTTTCAGGGTCGATATCAGGGATAACACCGCGCACAGGCGCGGTATCGACATACAGTTGACGTAAAATTTTGCTCGCCGCTTGAACATTCAGCGGCTTACCCGATAACTTAAAACGGTTATCGCGGCGATTAATTTCGATAGCAAGGCGGCGTTCTAGCTGCTTGATATTATCGTCAAATGGCCCGCAGAGGCTCATTAAACGCTGGTTATCTGCGGGTTCTAGAAAGATTTCTTGTGTTGCGATTTGCAAATTTTTTGTCTCGGTCACTGAATATCCTATGGTTGTGGCTTAGGGTTGAAAGCTGCCAACACCTAGCTCATCTTCTTTACGAGTACGTGCAATAACAGACTCTGGTGATTCATGAACGCGAAGACCCATTTGATCTTCTGTACGAATGACTTTACCGCGCAATGAGTTGGTATAAACATCCACAATTTCGACATCCACAAATTTACCGATCATATCCGGTGTGCCTTCAAAGTTCACAACACGGTTATTTTCAGTACGTCCAGACAGCTCCATGACGTTTTTACGCGATGTTCCTTCAACTAAGATACGTTGAACGGTTCCCACCATTTGGCGGCTGAAGCTTAATGCTTGCTGATTAATACGCTGTTGCAGTAAGTATAGACGCTGTTTTTTCTCATCTTCGGTTACATCATCAGGTAAATCCGCAGCTGGGGTGCCTGGACGCGCGGAATAGACAAAGCTGTAGCTCATGTCAAAGTTCACGTCTGCAATCAGTTTCATGGTTTTTTCGAAGTCTTCGGTTGTTTCACCGGGGAAGCCCACGATAAAGTCTGAACTGATTAGAATACCAGGGCGTGCTTCACGCAGTTTGCGAATAATGGCTTTATATTCAAGTGCGGTATGAGCGCGTTTCATCATTGTTAGAACGCGGTCTGAGCCACTTTGCACGGGTAGATGCAAGAAACTGACTAATTCAGGGGTATCGCGGTAAACTTCGATGATATCGTCAGTAAATTCAATTGGGTGGCTAGTGGTAAAGCGGACACGGTCGATGCCATCAATAGCCGCGACTAAACGCAGTAATTCTGCAAATGAGCAAATTTCACCATCAAAGGTTTCACCACGGTATGCATTCACGTTTTGGCCCAGTAAGTTAACTTCACGTACACCTTGTGCGGCTAACTGTGCGATTTCAAAAAGAATATCATCACAAGGGCGGCTAACCTCTTCACCACGGGTATAAGGCACTACGCAGAAAGTGCAATACTTGTTACAGCCTTCCATAATGGAAACGAATGCGGTCGGGCCTTCAGCGCGAGGTTCTGGTAAGCGGTCAAATTTTTCAATTTCAGGGAAACTGATATCGATAACAGGGCTACGCGTACCTTGAACTTGATTAATCATCTCAGGCAAACGGTGCAAAGTTTGCGGGCCGAAAACGATGTCAACGCTTGGCGCACGTTGGCGAATAAAATCCCCTTCTTGCGAAGCAACACAGCCGCCTACACCAATGATGATGTCAGGGTTTTTATCTTTAAAAAACTTCCAACGACCAAGCTGATGGAAGACTTTTTCTTGTGCTTTTTCACGAATGGAACAGGTATTAAGCAGTAATAAGTCTGCTTCTTCTGCAACTTCAGTGAGTTGATAACCATGGGTATTTTCTAATAAAGAAACCATTTTGGATGAGTCATACTCATTCATTTGGCAACCCCAAGTTTTAATATATAGCTTTTTATTCGTCGACATGTCGTATATCCGGTGTTTTCGAAGCGGCTAGTGTAATGGACTCCGAAACGCGTTGTAAATCCAAAGTCCTACCCTTTATATTTTTGGGAACTCGCATGCATTTTGATTAAGGACATCATTGTATGATGGGATAAATGCAAAGATAATTAAAATGATATCACTACACGAAATCTAAGGGCAGGCAATTTGCCTATTGTTTTAAAATTAGCACGTATTGTATTCATTTGCGGCATCAGTGACCAGAGGATGTTGTAAAATTGTGGTTGTTTTTTGTGCAAATCAAAGTGTTTTCAGCAAAATATACTATTTGTAAGGTTATTAAGGTGGAGGAATGAATGACCTCTAAGACTTCAATGCCTATATTTCCTGTGAGAACCCTCATTTTTCGGTACAATACCTTTATCAACGTGGTCACTGTTATCAAACAATAACCTTTATTAAACAGTAACCTTTATTAAACAGTAAATAGTAGCGAACGTATGAATAAATTAATCGAATCTTATGATGTTGTCGTCGTTGGTGCGGGTATGACTGGCGCGGCAGCAGCATTGGGCTTTGCTCAAGAAGGCATGCGAGTTGCTTTGCTTGAAAAAGCACAACCTGTGGCCTTTGACCCACAAAGTGCCCCTGATGTTCGTATTTCTGCGATTAGCCGCGCTTCTGTTGAATTGTTGGAGCAATTAGGGGCTTGGCAACATGTTAAGGCAATGCGAAGTGCCCCATATCGCCAGTTAGAAACATGGGAAGAACCAGATAGCAATGTGATTTTTGATGCTAAAAGCCTTGGGCTACCTGAACTTGGGTTTATGGTAGAAAACAGAGTACTACAGCTTGCGTTATGGCAAGAATGTGAAAAATACAGCAATCTAGACCTTGTTTGCCCGGCGAAACTCATCAATTTATACCAACCTAAGCAGCAAAAAGAATGGATGTTAGCATTAGATGATGGCCGTACTTTACAAGCTAAGCTTGTGGTCGGAGCCGATGGCGCTAATTCGCAAGTCCGTACAATGGCAGGAATTGGTAGCCGCGGCTGGCAATATCGCCAGTCATGTATGTTGATTAGCATTCAAACACAGCAACCTCAGCAAGATAAAACATGGCAGCAGTTTTTTCCATCAGGGCCAAGGGCATTTTTACCTCTGTATGATAATTGGGCCTCATTAGTCTGGTATGACAGTCCCGCAAAGATTAGACGTTTACAAGGTATGTCAATGGAACAATTGACGGGAGCAATATCCGAAGCCTTTCCTGAACGTTTAGGGCCTGTTATCGCAATTGCGTCAGGGGCATTTCCACTGACTCGTCATCATGCAAGCCGCTATGTGATGGATGGGTTAGCATTGATTGGCGATGCAGCCCATACTATCAACCCATTAGCGGGGCAGGGTGTGAATTTAGGCTATCGAGATGTTGATGCTCTTTTGAAAGAAGTAATTTACGCGCGTGAATATATACAACCTTGGAGTTCCCTTGATGTATTGAAACGTTACCAACGACGTCGTTTGCCTGATAATTTAATTATGCAAGCTGGGATGGATGTTTTTTACATGGCATTTAGTGAAAACTTACCAGGATTAAAAATATTTAGGAATCTTGGGTTGATGGCGGCACAGCGTGCTGGAGAAGCGAAAAAGCTGGCGTTGAAGTATGCGTTAGGTTTATAGAAATTATCTTGAATATAATAAATAGGCTGCTAATTAGCGGCCTATTTATTATTAAGTGAAGAAGTTAGTGCTATTTATTATTAGCTAAATCAACCGGTTGAATATTACTTGTGTCTGTATTGATGCTGTCATCTTCAGTAATCACAGAATCCAATGTTTCATTTTTTGCTGAAAACGCATGAGCCAGTTTTTCGGTATCCAGTTCTTTTTCCCAACGTGCAACAACGATACACGCACACGCGTTACCCACTAAGTTAGTTAAAGCACGGCATTCAGACATAAAGCGGTCAATACCAAGGATTAAGGCCATACCTGCAACAGGAATACTTGGAACAACCATTAAGGTTGCCGCTAATGTAATGAAACCCGCACCAGTAACGCCAGCAGCACCTTTAGAGCTAATCATTGCAACGAGCAACAGCGAAATTTGCTCCCAAATCGTCAATTCAATATTGGTAGCTTGAGCAATGAATAATGCAGCCATGGTCATATAAATATTCGTACCATCAAGATTGAATGAATAACCTGTTGGGATAACTAACCCGACAACTGATTTTTCACACCCTGCATGCTCCATTTTGCGCATTAAGCTTGGCAGTGCGGCTTCGGAAGAAGAGGTACCTAAAACTAACCAGAGCTCGTCTTTGATATATTTAATTAGCGCAATGATGGAGAAACCGTTGTACTTAGCAACTGCTCCTAACACTAACAACACAAATAGAACGGATGTAATGTAGAAAGTCATTATCAGCATCATTAAGTTGCCAATAGATGAAATCCCATACTTACCAATGGTAAAGGCCATTGCCCCAAATGCCCCAATAGGCGCGAGTTTCATGAGCATCGCAACCATTTTGAACACAGGTTCAGAAAAGTTTTGCAGTAACTTAACGATAGGCTCGCCGTGTTTACCCGTTGCAGCTAGCGCTAACCCAAAAATAACCGCAATAAATAGAACTTGCAGAATATTTCCATTTACTAATGGACTAATGACGGTATCGGGGATGATATTCATCAAAAAGCCAACAATTGAAGACTCGTGGGCTTTTTCAACGTAAGTAGCAACTTTAGTGCTGTCTAAGGTTGCAGGGTCAATATTCAGGCCAGAGCCTGGGCGAATGATATTGGCAATAATAAGACCAATAATTAATGCAATGGTTGAAAAAGTGATGAAGTACAACATCGCTTTACCTGCGACACTGCCCACTGCCTTCATGTTTGACATGCCTGAAATACCAGTGACAACCGTTAAGAAGATAACTGGCGCGATAATCATTTTAACGATTTTGATGAATGCATCACCAAGCGGTTTTAATGACTCTCCAATGTCGGGAAAAAAGTGGCCAAGTGCTATACCCAGAACGATGGCTACGATCACCTGAACATATAAGATCTTATATATGGGTTGCTTTATCATGTTTCGCATAAATTTTCTCTGTAAAAATGTTGCGTTTGGCAATTTATAATTATTAGGTTTAAAACTTTTATTAGAGTTTCTGAGAACTAATTTAGTTGGAATGGAAGAAGGGACTGAGTTTATTAGTACCAGAGGTTGATAATAATTTAACTGGTAATAATCATACCTAACTACAATTCGAGCGCAGATTACCACTTTCGATGGTTATATAGAAATGATTGAAGTCACACATTTGATAGAAAAGTTATGCAAACGTAAATTTTATGAGGTAAATGTTGCTTTAACATCACTTTAAACGATTAAGCTATTGGTTAATCGGTAATATTAGGATTAAATAAATAAGCAAATGACCAAAAAGTAATCATTTAAACTAAAAATAGGGATGTAAATATAGAAAACAGTAGAGAGGGATACTTTACTGCTTAAAAAATGGAGTTATCTGCTAATTTGTTATTTTTTATTTAATTTATCAATAAAATCGATAAGTAAAATTAAGACTGCCTAAGCATAGTAAGATAGAGCAGGGAGTTAATTTAAGCGATGTTGAAAAGAGAATGGCTGGGGTACCAGGATTCGAACCTGGGAATGCCAGGATCAAAACCTGGTGCCTTACCGCTTGGCGATACCCCAACAAAAGAAATGGTAGCTACGACGGGATTCGAACCTGTGACCCCAACATTATGAGTGTTGTGCTCTAACCAACTGAGCTACATAGCCATATATGATTTCTTTAAAATGAATTGTGCAACTATAGGTAGGATAGTAGATGGCTGGGGTACCAGGATTCGAACCTGGGAATGCCAGGATCAAAACCTGGTGCCTTACCGCTTGGCGATACCCCATCCGGGAATTCTACTATTGATTGTTTTAAGATGGCTGGGGTACCAGGATTCGAACCTGGGAATGCCAGGATCAAAACCTGGTGCCTTACCGCTTGGCGATACCCCAATCTTAAATTCAATGCTACCGAGAAGGAAAATGGTGCGGGAGACAAGACTTGAACTTGCACACCTTGCGGCGCCAGAACCTAAATCTGGTGCGTCTACCAATTTCGCCACTCCCGCAAAATAATGGTGGCTATGACGGGATTCGAACCTGTGACCCCAACATTATGAGTGTTGTGCTCTAACCAGCTGAGCTACATAGCCATCTTTTTTTGCATAACCTTCGTCGGCGTTGCGGGGCGCATTATGCTAATTACAGACACGACAGTCAACAGCTTTTTGCACTATTTTTCAGAAAATGTGTCTGTTTGTTTGATGAATAATCATTTTGTCGATAAAGCCAGCAAAAAACAAGCCCATATTTGAAAAAAATCACTTTTGTCTTACCTGCTAGATAAATGTAATTTGGTGATGAAGCGAAATAAAACATCGAAAGAGTCCAAGAATTTGTAAGAGGAGGATAGCTGAAAGAGTGTGAAGTGTTTTAAAAATGACTCATGAAACGAAGAATTCAGTTTATAGCTAATAAAAAAGCAGGTATCTCAACCTGCTTTAAAGAAAATAACTCCAAAAATTAGCTTTCAAACAATTTTTGTAATAATTCACCATTAAGCATCGCACGTTTAGTGAGTGCGAAAGCGCCTATTGCCGAATTATGAACCAACTGCGATGTAACAATGGGGAGATTGTCCCTAAATCCTTTTAAGGCTTGTGTGTCAATACAGCTTTGAATCGCGGGTATCAGAATTTGTTCTGCTTCCGTGATATCCCCTGCAATAACGACTTTTTCAGGGTTAAATAAGTTTATAGAGATTGCAATCGCTTTACCGATTTGCCGACCAACGTGTTGGATAACTTCCGTAGCAAGTGGGTCTCCCTTATTAGCGGCTTGGCAAATATGGGAAATCGTACAAATTTCCAATGTAAGGGAACTTGAATAGCCTTGTTCTAAACGCTGTTTTACGCGGGCTTCAATCGCTTGGTTTGAGGCAATGGTTTCTAAACAACCAAAATTACCACAGTGGCAAAGTTCGCCAAGGGGGTCAACTTGGATATGGCCGATTTCTCCGAGGTTACCTCGGTGGTTGAGCAATATCTCTTTATTGATGACTAAGCCTGCCCCTGCGCCTCTGTGGATACGAACGAGCAGTGAGTCTTCGCAATCACGAGTTGCACCAAAATAGCTCTCAGCGAGGGCTAGGCTGCGAATATCGTGCCCTGCGTAACAGGTAATTTTAAAGTGTGCTTGCAAGTTGTCGATGAGATGCCAATTATCGACCTTGATATGCGGCATGTAGTAAACAATACCACTGTTTGGGTTAACTAACCCAGGGAGAATAATAGAAATCGCGATCAACTCTTTTAAGCGTTTCTGATTGTGTTCGATAAAGTCTTCAAGGGCAGCAATCAGTTTTTGTTCTACGGCTTGCTGAGAAGGCTCTGTGATAGGGTAATGAGCATCGACGATCATTTTGCCACCTAAGTCGTATAAGGCGATGGTGGCATCATAGCGGCCTAAGCGGACGCCAATCGTATGAAAATTTTTGTGCTCAGAAACAATAGATATAGCACGACGGCCCCCAGTGGAGGCCTGTTGGTCAACTTCTTTAATTAAACCACGTTCGAGTAACTGGCGAGTGATTTTAGTCACACTGGCTGGGGCAAGTTGGCTTTGCTCCGCGATTTGAATTCTTGATATCGGGCCATGTTGGTCAATTAAACTATAGACGACAGCGCTATTTAGTTGTTTGACGAGATCAATATTACCAATTTGCTTCAGCGAGTGGCTTTGATTCATTAGCTAGTTACTCATTTTTTGTAGACTTCGGCTCCGTTAACATAGGTTGCAAGGACGTCGAAGTCGTGGTTAAACGCGGTTAAATTCGCAATTTTACCCGGAGCAATAGACCCTAAGGTCTCATCAACTCCGATGGCTCTTGCGGGGTAGAGCGTTGCCATTCTCAGTGTTTCATCTAATGGGATACCCACGTACTCTACACTGTTTCTCACTGCTTCTATCATTGTGAGTGATGAGCCGCTGAGTGTGCCATTTTCATCTACACATAATCCATCGCGGTAGTATATGGTTTTACCTGCGAAGATAAAATGATCCATTTCACCAGTTTGAGGATCTATTCCTGCGGGCGCTGTGGCATCAGTCACTAAAATTAATTTATCACCTTTTAAGTGTTTGCTATTACGAATGTTTGCCCACTGGACATGCAAGCCATCAGCGATAATTCCCGCATATACTTCAGGAGTGTCATAAATAGCGCCAACTAAACCTGGGCCACGGCCTGAAATATATGGCATGGCGTTAAAAAGGTGCGTTGAAAAGCGAATTCCGGCTTTAAAACCCAGTTTGGCTTCTTCATACGTCGCATTTGAATGTCCAGCAGAAATAACAATGCCGGAATCTTTCAATTGGTGAATGTAATCAAGTTCTACCATTTCAGGCGCTAAAGTAATTTTAGTGATAGCGTCTGCATGAGCGGCTAAATAATCAATCATCTGAGCGGATGGTTGGCGGATAAATTCAGGGTTATGCGTACCTTTTTTGATAACATTAATATATGGGCCTTCTAAATGAAGTCCTAGAGCTTGGTTCTTGTGGTCTTTTAAGTACTCTGTCATGACCTCAATACCATGCTTCATTAATTCGTCAGAGCAAGTAATCAGCGTTGGCAGGTAACTGGTACACCCTGTACGCTCATTGGCTTTTTGCATGATATCCAAATTCTTCAATGTGACATTTTCTTTATTATCATTGAATTGGACACCACCACAGCCGTTGACTTGCAGGTCAATAAACCCAGCGGATAAGATTGCACCTTGTAGGTCATGCTGTGGAATATGGGAAGGTAATTCAGAGACAGGACAAACATCTTTGATGATTTCACCATCAATGACGACCGCATGGTTATCCAGTCTTTCATGACCTGTATAAATAATGCAATTTGTTAATGCATACATGGCTTAAAACTCCTGACCTCTGGAAGGTGGGTCACCGATCAGCCTTCGCTGACCGGGTGATTGATAAACATAATCTTAGTTAAACTTTTCAATAATTTCAGATTCTAGCTGTTTGAAATATTTAAGCGTTTTAACTTTTAATTCGAGTGTTGCTGGTTCATCACAAACGACCAGTGCTTTTGGGTGCATTTGCACGCAGCTCACTGTCCACATATGGTTAATTGAACCTTCAACTGCTGCATGAACTGCGTTCGCTTTATTCGCACCCGTAGCGAGTACCATTAACTCTTCAGCATCCATTAATGTGGCTACACCCACAGTTAAAGCGAATTTTGGTACTTGATTGATATCATTATCAAAGAAACGTGAGTTAGCTTGGCGCGTTTCTGGTGTTAATGTCTTAATGCGGGTACGAGAGTTCAATGAAGAACCGGGTTCATTAAAAGCAATGTGACCGTCGTTACCTACGCCGCCCATAAATAAATTAATTTTGCCGTAAGATTTAATTTTATCTTCATAACGTTGGCATTCCGCATCAACATCAGGGGCATTACCATTCAGTAAATTGATATTTTGCGCTTGAATGTCGATGTGGTTAAAGAAATTATCATGCATAAATGTGTGATAGCTTTGAGGATGATTAGCGGGAATACCAATATACTCATCCATATTAAATGTTACCACATGCTTAAAACTGACTTTTCCTGCGTTATATAAAGCAATCAATGCCTTATAAGTGGCAAGAGGAGTGCCGCCTGTTGGTAACCCAAGAACGAAAGGGCGATCAGCAGTTGGGTTGAATGCGTTAATTTTGTCAGCAATATACTGTGCGGACCAAATGCCGACATCATGCGCATTGTTAAGTGGAATTAGCCTCATGTCTCAATTACCTCTAATAAGTCTGTGAAATCTTTCATGTATATATGTATCCCTGATGTTATTCATTAGATATAGGAATACTCGTTATACTACAAATTTATTACGCGCTGGTGTTGGTACACAGTGCCGTTTTAACGGCTACACCTGCATTTTAAACGCGCTGAGAATATACAGGTTAATAACATAAATAAGTTATTTTTAATCATAAAATAAGTTTTCGATAATAGCTAGTAATTTAGTCATATCGGTAACTCTTTCGTTGACATTTATCACAAATCGAACCTATTTATTTTGCATCGCGAAACAATTAATTTAGACTATAAAATTGATACTCTCAATAACCTAAATTATGATTTAGGTGTGTGAACAATAAGATCCCGTAAATGGGGCAAAAATAGGGCGATAAAGGGGGAGTTTGTGAATATTCTTAGCTACTTACAGCGGATTGGTAGGGCACTTATGGTGCCAGTTGCTGTACTACCAGCCGCAGCAATCCTGATGGGGATTGGCTATTGGATTGACCCAGATGGTTGGGGAGCCAATAGTGCAATCGCGGCGTTACTGATTAAATCGGGTGCGGCTATTATCGATAATATGTCCGTGCTATTTGCTATTGGTGTTGCTTATGGGATGTCAAAAGATAAGGACGGTGCGGCTGCACTGACCGGTTTTGTCGGCTTTTTAGTGGTGACAACACTGTGTTCGCCTGCATCTTATTCCATGATCATGAATGTTCCGCTGGAAAGCGTTCCTGCGGCATTCGGTAAAATTAATAACCAGTTCGTGGGTATCTTAGTTGGGGTTCTATCAGCTGAATTGTACAACCGTTATAGTGGCGTAGAGCTACCCAAAGCGTTGTCTTTCTTTAGCGGCCGTCGTCTCGTACCGATTTTGACCTCGTTCTTAATGATCATCTTAGCCTTCATACTGATGTATGTCTGGCCGGTGGTTTACAACGGTTTAGTCTCTTTCGGTGAAAGCATTAAAGACTTAGGTTCTGTGGGTGCGGGTATTTACGCCTTCTTCAACCGTTTATTAATTCCTGTCGGTCTGCATCACGCACTCAATTCGGTGTTCTGGTTTGACGTTGCAGGAATCAATGATATTCCAAACTTCTTAGGCGGCGCTAAGTCAATTGATGCAGGTCTGGCAACGGTAGGTATTACAGGTCGCTACCAAGCTGGTTTCTTCCCAATTATGATGTTTGGTCTGCCGGGCGCGGCATTAGCGATTTACCACTGCGCACGTCCAGAAAATAAAGCGAAAGTTGCTGGTATTATGATTGCCGGTGCGTTTGCGGCATTCTTTACAGGTATCACTGAACCACTCGAATTCTCTTTCATGTTCGTGGCACCAATTCTGTACGTAATCCACGCATTATTAACGGGTATCTCTGTTTATATTGCAGCGACGATGGAGTGGATCTCCGGATTCGGCTTCAGCGCAGGTTTAGTCGATATGCTATTGCAGTCACGTAACCCATTAGCCGTTCAGTGGTATATGTTGATTGTCCAAGGTTTAGTCTTCTTCTGCATTTATTATGTCATTTTCCGTTTCATGATCCGTAAATTCAACCTGTTAACACCAGGCCGTGAAGAGAGCGCAGGTGATGAAACGATTGATGGTTATGACGAAAGCATTAGTCCTGCCGATAACAGTGACAGCGATATTCAAAAAGAAGCTCGCCAATATGTTGCAGCGGTTGGTGGTAGTGACAACATCGTCAGTATTGATGCCTGTATTACACGTTTACGTTTAGGCGTTAAAGATTCAGCGATTGTTAATGACGCCATGACAAAACGTTTAGGCGCTTCAGGTGTTATCCGCTTAAGCAAACAAAATGTGCAAGTGATTGTCGGTACACGTGCTGAATTGGTGGCAAAAGCGATGACTGAAGTGATTGCAAAAGGCCCTATCGCAGGAGCTGCTCCGGTAGCTGCACCAGAAGAGAAAAAAGCCGCAGAGCCTGCGAAAACAAAAGGTAATGTGATTTTATCTCTGGTTGCGCCAGTCAGTGGTCAAGTGTTCTCCCTTGACGATGTGCCAGATGAAGCGTTTTCTAGCCGCATTGTGGGCGATGGTATTGCCATCAAACCAACAAGCAGCGAAGTGCTAGCGCCGGCATCAGGTACGGTGGTGAAAATTTTCGAAACTAACCACGCATTCTGCCTTGAAACAGAAAACGGTGTTGAGCTCATAGTTCATATGGGTATTGATACTGTTGCACTGAAAGGTGAAGGTTGTGCACGTTTAGTGGAAGAAGGTGCGGAAGTGACTGCTGGAACACCAATTCTGAACCTCGACCTCGCGTTCCTTGAAGCTAATGCCAAATCAATGATTAGCCCTGTCATCATTAGTAATATCGATGATTTTGCTGGCGTCGAGATTTTAGTTGACGGTGAAGTAAAAGCAGGCGAAACGGTTATTTATAATGTTCTGAAATAGTTCAGTTTAATATTATAAGTTAGTAAGAGGGTGGCTTAGGCCACCCTTTTGTTGTGCATAGAAAACCCCCAGCTAGGCTGGGGGTTCCGTAAAGCTTTCAGCTTTGAATAAGATATTAAAACCCCTTTTGATTTGTTAAAACACCTTGCGGTCTGGCAACTGCAAGAGTCAAACAAAAAATCAAAAGGGGGTCCCAATGGGGACGAAAAGAGCTTAGCGCATACACGATGGAATTGTAAATATCACATTGTTTTTGCCCCAAAGTATAGAAGGCAAGTTTTCTACGGTGAAAAACGTAGGGCGATAGGTAGTATTTTAAGGAAATTGTGTGAGTGGAAAAATGTCAGGATAGTGGAGGCAGAATGTTGTGTTGACCATATACACATGCTTCTAGAAATCCCACCCAAGATGAGTGTTTCGAGCTTTATGGGGTATTTAAAAGGAAAAAGTAGCCTAATGCTTTATGAGCAATTTGGGGATTTAAAGTTTAAATATCGAAATAGAGAGTTTTGGTGCAGAGGGTACTATGTTGATACGGTAGGAAAGAATACGAAACGAATACAAGAATATATAAAACATCAGTTAGAACAGGATAAATTGGGAGAGCAATTGTCGATCCCCTATCCGGGCAGCCCGTTTACGGGCCGTAAGTAATCCATAGATGCAAATGTCAGGGCCGTTATGCGCCTGTTAGGGCGCGGCTGGTAACAAAGCCTTATAGGCGCATATTAAAAACCTCCGGCTATGCCGGAGGATATTTATTTTATGGTGGTTAAATAAGAAAAAGATAATCATACAGGGTATAACAAATAATGATAATCACTATCAATTGAGTTTAGTTTATAAAGAAAATATAATTAATTGTTAGCTTTGTGGGGAGGTGTTTTTTCTAAAATACGCGAATAATTAAAATTAAAGCGCCTAAAATAATTATAAAAAAGTATCTATAAGGAGAAAGAAATGGGATTAAAAATTCATTTGGTTTGGTTTGATAAACAAACAGAGGAATATGTTGGTGAAGAGTATTCTCTAGATCTAGGCGATAATGATAGCATTATAGAGGAAACCATTAATCCTGAGGAAAATATTATTAATAATGGTTGTTTTGATATGGTTTCTGACTGGGTTTCTAATCTTCAAAATCATATAAAACATAACATTGAATTTAGTAAATATGATTATCAAGTTTCATTCGATTATCGAGATGAATGGTAATTATCTATATTTATAAATTATTAGTAAATAATTTAATTTACTTGTTTTATACAAATTAATATTTATCTAAAACAAAAACATAAGAAATATGTAATATTACTGAATTAGTGAAATACTTATAACTTCACTCTCGGCTTATGATTTAGGAGAAATTTCGTGAGGTTGATTTCATGGTTTATCGTTATAGGAGCGTTCATGATCGGGACTCCAACTTGGGGGGGAAATATAAATCCTCCTTTAATTCCAACTGTGAGGGATCGTCTATATACCATTGAATATAATGAAACAGAACTTCGTTATGATCCAGACCTACCTAAGCGAGTTCCTTATCCCAAAAACCAACAACAAGTGGTTGAGTTATATCATCGGGCATTAAAAAACAATAATGAAGATGATAATTATGCCTTATTTTCTTTTTTCAGAATTGGTTGCACCGATTTTAAGCATTTACATAATGTGAAAGCTGCAAAAGAAGAGTGTGCACTGGCAAATTTCTTTTTGAAGAGAGTATTAGAAATTAATTCTAATAATGGGTTAGCTCTGTTATTTACAGGGGTAAACCATCAGCATGGTAATGAAGGCTCGAAAAAAAATATGTCAGAAGCAATTTTATATTATAAACGCGCTTATCACCTTTATGGTAATAAGGTACTTGTAGCAGGAAAAAATCTTTCGACGATTTATTTACATGGACTCGGCGGGATCCCTCAGGACTTTAATAAAGCAAAATACTACTTAGAAATGGTAGCAAGAGATAATCCAAAGGGGCAAGATGCATATTACCTCAAGAATTTTGATACCTATGTTGATTTACTCAAAATATCAAATGAGGGTGATAAATGTAAACAACAGGATCCTAATAATCGTATTTGGGTTAAAGAATGTAATGATAAAGTAGAAAAACAAATAGAAACATACCTAAAAAAACATAGAGGAAATCAGAAAGAGAAAGATGCGATTGGTTGATTTAGTAAAGTTTTATTTTATGACTAGTGTGAAAGGTCATTATAAATAATAAGTTAAAAGTATAGTACAAAGAATACTTTAATTTTCTGTGTTAAAAAAGTTGCATTTGTTAATAACATTGGCGAAATCTCAAACAAGGTTGTCAAATTTGCATAAGCAAGGGGCTTTTTTCATCGATAAAATATTTTCTCAATTACTGAGAGGGGTTATCTGTGGAACTGCTTCTGTGTTTATTTGGCTTTATTTCGGGGATCACCACCGCACTATTCGGCTTCGGTGGCGGTTTTATTACGGTTCCACTGTTATATGCCTTGATTACCTTAGTGTGGGGGCCGCAAAGCGATGCAGGCAGTGTGGCAATGCAAATTGCGGTGGCAACATCAACCTGTGTGATGATCTTTTCATCGACGCTTTCGAGTCGTGCTCATTACCTTAAAGGCAACCTGAGTTGGCCAATTATTCGCCCTTTTATTATCCCTATTTCAATTGGCGGAATTCTAGGGGCAATAGTGGCGCTATCCGTAGATAGTGCATTAATTCGTTGGATATTTATTGGTTATTTAATTATCACTATTTTAGATTGCTTTATTCGTCCCGGTTTTATGAAAACAGAATCTATAGGTATACAAGCCTCCCGTGGCGGTATTTTTGCCGATACCCCGATTGGCGTGGTGATTGGTGCGGTGGCGGCATTTTTAGGTGTTGGCGGCAGTGTGATGACTGTTCCACTAATGCGGCGCCGTGGTGCCAGTATGATCCAAGCAGCCGCATTTGCGAACCCATTGACATTACCAATGGCAATCACGGGCACATTAACCTATTTTTATTTCGCTATTGATAAGCACATTGATCTCGGAGCAGGGTTTCTGGGGATGATCTATATCAAAGGGGCATTAATTTTAATTGTGACATCGTGGTTAGGGATCCGTTTTGCTTCTTTATTAATGCCTTACCTGAGCGATAAACGTCATGCCCAAAGCTATCCGTTACTGTTACTCGTCGTTTTAGCCGTCATGATACTGGCTTAGAATCGCGTATATCGGTGGGTAAAGATGAGGTTTTTACCCTAAATTCCTTCTGATCATCGCTTTTGCTGCACTTGGCGCAATCAAACGGTTGTTTCCTGATTGATTATGGTAGAATATATTTAATTACTATACGCTTTTGCGCGCTTTTGGCATTGAGGAATGATGACAATGAATGAGGCAGATGCTCGCCCAACAAATTTTATCCGTCAGATCATAGATGAAGATCTGGCGACTGGAAAACACACGTCAGTGCATACGCGTTTTCCACCTGAACCGAATGGCTATTTACATATTGGTCATGCGAAATCAATCTGCTTGAATTTTGGCATTGCCAAGGATTATCAGGGCCAATGTAACTTACGTTTTGATGATACAAATCCTGTAAAAGAAGATGTCGAATACGTTAACTCTATTCAAGAAGACGTTAAATGGCTTGGTTTTGAGTGGAGCGGCGATGTTCGTTATTCCTCTGACTACTTTGATACTTTGTATCAATACGCGATCGAGTTGATCAAAAAAGGCTTAGCTTACGTTGATGAGCTCAGCCCAGACGAAATTCGCGAATATCGTGGGACACTCAAAGAGCCTGGTAAAAATAGCCCATACCGTGAGCGCCTAATTGAAGACAACTTAGCACTATTCGAAAAAATGCGTGCGGGCGGCTTCGAAGAAGGAAAAGCGTGTTTACGCGCGAAAATCGATATGGCTTCGCCATTTATGGTGATGCGCGACCCAGTTTTATATCGTATTAAATTTGCGGAACATCACCAATCTGGCAATAAATGGTGTATTTATCCAATGTATGACTTCACGCATTGTATTTCTGATGCATTAGAAGGCATTACTCACTCTTTATGTACCTTAGAATTCCAAGACAATCGCCGTTTATATGATTGGGTTTTAGATAATATCACGATTGACTGTCACCCTCGTCAGTATGAGTTTTCTCGTCTGAATCTGGAATATACGGTGATGTCTAAGCGTAAACTGAACCAATTAGTGACCGAAAAACACGTAAATGGTTGGGATGACCCACGGATGTTAACCATTTCAGGTTTGCGTCGTCGTGGTTATACCGCAGCATCTATTCGTGAATTTTGCCAACGTATTGGTGTGACGAAGCAAGATAACAACGTCGAAATGGCCTCTTTAGAGTCCTGTATTCGTGATGATCTAAATGAGTCAGCACCACGTGCTATGGCGGTTATCGACCCAGTTCGTGTTGTCATTGAAAACATGCCTGCTGGTGAAGAGATTTTAACAGCGCCAAACCATCCAAATAAACCGGAGATGGGAACGCGCCAAGTGCCATTTAGTAACGAAATTTATATTGACCGTGCGGACTTCCGTGAAGAAGCAAATCGCCAATATAAGCGTTTAGTATTAGGCAAAGAAGTTCGTTTGCGTAATGCATATATCATTAAAGCAGAGCGTGTTGAAAAAGATGCGGATGGTAATATTACAACCATTTACTGTACTTATGATGCAGGCACATTAAATAAAGATCCAGCAGATGGCCGTAAAGTGAAAGGCGTTATTCATTGGGTTAGCGTAGCGCATGCATTACCTGCAGAAATTCGTCTGTATGACCGTTTATTCACTGTGCCAAACCCAGGTGCAGAAGACGATTTCTTATCCGTTATCAATCCTGAATCGTTAATTATTCGTCATGGTTTTGTTGAGCCAAGCCTGAAAAATGCAGAGGCAGAAAAAGCGTATCAGTTTGAGCGTGAAGGGTATTTCTGCGCGGATAATAAGCTAAGTAGTGCAGATCATTTAGTCTTTAATCGGACGGTGGGGTTGCGTGATACTTGGGCTAAGATTGAGAACTCTTAACTTGATGTCCCTGTCATTCTTTGTGCCACAGGGGTATTGGCTTCATTAAGTTACCCGAGTCACATACTTATGTATGCTCACGGGATAACTTAATTTGCCGCCTACCTGTGGTACAAATTATTTAGGGGCTAGATCGAATATTAGAACAAAAAAACGCTGACATTTATTTGCCAGCGTTTTTTATAGTAATCAACAGAACCTACAGAATTTACTCAGATTTGTTATCCACTTTGTCTTTCAGTAAACCATGCAAATATTTATTGGCTGGGATCACATTACCTTGTGCATCTTTGACTTGGTACTCTTCGCCAGTAATGGACGATTTTGAGGCAACATTATCAATAAATTGTTCTGTAGTTTTGAGACGTTTTTCTGTTTTACGTAGTTTTAAACGTAAGTGAGATTCTGCGTCGGCAGCAGAATGTTCAGTTCCGTTACGAGTAAAAGTAAGGTTCTGTTGCTTACCAAGCTCTGCTAGTAATGATTCAGTACGAACTTTTTCTTCAGGGCTTAGCGCAAGTGCTTGGGTGGTAACAAAAACGCTTAAAAAAAGTACTAAAGCAGATGAAAAACGGTTTGATAGTTGGGCTGTGAGTGACTGCACGAATTTCTCTCCATAGAAAAAAGGTGAGTAAATTATAGGCAGCCTTTTAATTTAAACTATCGGTAAGATTCCTAGAATTCAATGAATGGTAATCCATTAGGGCATAAACCGATAACCAATCCCTGTTTCGGTTAATAAGTGAATAGGGCGAGCAGGGTCATTTTCCAATTTTTGCCGTAGGTGGCCCATATAGATGCGTAAGTAATGATTATGTTCCACATAATTAGGCCCCCAAACTTGCAGTAATAAATGCCGTTGAGTTAATACTTTACCGCTATTAGCCACGAGTTCACTGAGTAAACGGAACTCAATCGGGGTAAGGTGGAGCTCTTCACCTTGCTTGGTAACAATTCGATTAATAAAATCGATAGTGATATCCCCAAACTGGCATTTTGAGTTTTCTTGGGTGGATTTGCCGAAACGCCGTAAAGCAACCCTAACACGAGCCAGTAATTCGCTAATCCCAAAGGGTTTTGTGAGGTAGTCATCAGCGCCTGCATCCAATGCAGCCACTTTCTGTGATTCTTCTTCGCGAGCGGATAAAACAATAATCGGAATACTGCTCCACTGACGTAGGTCACGAATTAAATCAAGCCCATCACCATCGGGCAAGCCAAGGTCTAAAATCAATAAATCAGGTTGCCGAGTACCCGATTCGATTAGGCCGCGGTGGTAATTTTCGGCTTCAAACACTTTCCAGCCTTCACCCTCCAACGCTAAACGAACAAAGCGACGGATTTCTTTTTCATCTTCAATAACCAGTATTTGATGGTTAGTACTCACAATATCGAGGGTCCTTCTATATCTCTGCCTCAATATCAGGCAGTTGCTTTAAAGGTAAAACAAAATGGAAACTGGCTCCACCTTTATTATTGTTTTGCGCCCAAATTTCGCCTTCATGCAATTGAATAATGGCACGACAAATGGCAAGCCCTAAGCCAACGCCTGGGATTGCTGATTCTTTTTGTGCCCGAGAAAATTTATCAAAAATGGTTTTTTCTTGCCCGTTTGGGATCGCATTGCTGGCATCCCATATTTCAATATGAATTTTTTGCCCTTCAACTGCGGCTCGAATACCAATCGGGGTATTGTTATTGCTATATTTTACGGCATTTTCTAAGAGATTGATTAGCACTCGTTCAATCAAATTGGCATCACAATAAAGCAATAAATCTGCTGGAATATCAATCTCTAAAGGGTGACTGTGTAAGGTGTAATCTAAGGTTCTAACGGCACTACTGGTAATTTCTTGTAGTGATTCCCACGCTAAGTTGGGTTGAATGCTGCCAGATTGCAAACGAGCCATATCCAGTAAATTATTAACTAAGCGAGAGGTGCTTAGTACTTGTTGGCGCATTTGGTTGACTTGCTCTGTTAATGGTGAATTTTCCGCTGATAAGTTCAACATTAAAATTTCAGTTTGCCCGAACAAAACGGTAAGTGGCGTTTTTAGATCATGGGAAAGTGCGGCAAGTAACGAGTTTCTCAGTTGTTCACGTTCAATGTTTAATTTGGCTAATTCAGCTTGTTTGGTCAATTGTAGACGAGCAAGCGAGCTTGCAATCAGCCCCGTAAAGGTTTGCAGCATGCGTTGCTGCTCTGGGATCAATAACTGGCGCATGTTTCTTGGCTCAATGGCAAGAACGGCAAGGGTTTGGTCGGCAGTAGTGATAGGTTGTAATTGATAAGGAACACTTGGCAAAGTATCCGTACCAGCACCGGCTGGCTGGCGTTTATCAAAACTCCACTTAGCAATGGCTTTATCAATTTGCATTGCCGTGTAGCCATCACATTGCAACGGTGTTAATTGCCCATCCTCATCAGGTAATAATAAGCAACTTTTGGCTTGGAAGGCATTATTGAGAAAATGGTACCCTGTTTTTCCAATATCATCAGTGGTGATGGCTTGGCCTAATTCTTTTGTCATTTCATATAAATGACGGGTCCGTTGTTCGCGATACCGAGCAATACGAGCTTGGTAGCGCATACCCGCAGTTAAATTCCCCACAACAACCCCAACAATTAGCATCACCGTAAAAGTGACTAAATATTGCATATCCATGATAGCAAGGGAAAAATGGGGTTGAACAAAGAACAGGTCAAAACTGATCACGTTAACCAAGGCGGCAAAGACAGAGGGGCGTCGACCATAAAATAATGCGATTAACACGACACCTAATAGATAGAGTGTCACGAGGTTGGCTTTATCGAGGGCCAATAAAAAGGTACGTGAAAATAAGGTGATAGCGGCGCACATCACAATGGCCATTAAATAGCCATTCATATCCGATCGCCATTTTTCAGAGAACGGTTTTCTTTCGGGTTCTTTGTCCCACTCACTTTTTTCTTCAAGTGCGACGATCACTAGGTCTAGATCTGGGCCGAGCTTACCTAGGCGATCGGCAAAACCGGGGCGTAAATTGAACTTAAACCATTTATTTGTTTTATTACGTCGGCCAATTAATATCTTCCCTAAATTATGTTCTCGTGCGTAACGCAATATGGCTTTTTCTTCAGAAGGATCTGATAAGGTCGCTGTTTCTGCCCCTAAGTCTTGAGCAAGTCGCAATGCTTTTAAGATAGCTCTACGCTGTGTTTCAGGTAGCTGATGAAGCGAAGGGGTTTCAACATAAACAGCATGCCAGACACTACCGAATTTTGCGGCAAGCCGAGCCGCGGTACGAACTAACTTTTCATTTCCCGTATTATGGCCAACGCATAACAATAGCCCATCGCGAGTGTGCCATACGGGCGCTTGGCCTTTACCGCCACGAAATTCACGCATTTGGTCATCAACTCGGTCGGCAGTGCGACGAAGTGCGAGTTCACGAAGTGCAATTAAATTTCCTTTGCGGAAAAAATGCTCAATGGCGCGTTCGGCTTGCCCTGGTATGTATACCTTACCTTCTTTAAGACGTTGCCGTAGGTCGTCAGGGGGAAGGTCGACTAACACCACTTCGTCAGCGGCATCAAAAATATGGTCTGGAACCGTTTCACGGACTCGAATACCTGTAATGCTTCCAACAATATCATTCAGGCTTTCAATGTGCTGAACGTTGATGGTCGTCAGTACATCAATTCCAGCATCAAGTAACTCTTCGACATCTTGCCAACGTTTAGGGTGTCGGCTGCCATTAGGATTACTAAATGCTAATTCATCCATTAAAATTATGGCAGGATGCCTAGCAATTGCAGCATCAATATCGAAGCCATTTAGGCGGCGGCCGTGATGGGTAATGCGTCTGGGTGGTAACAGAGAAAGGCCGTCAAGTAACGCGGCTGTTTCTTCTCTTTCATGGGTTTCTACCACGCCAACCAGAACATCTAGCCCTTGGGCTCTAAGCCTTTGCGCTTCTTGCAGCATGGCATACGTTTTTCCAACACCTGCACAGGCACCGAAAAAAATCTTTAATTTGCCACGCCCAATTTCATTGGCTTTGACCAAGAGTTCATCGGGGTTAGGGCGAATAGGTTCCTGATTGTTCATCACAGCCCCTAGTGAGTTTGACTGTTTATTTGTTGTTGATATTCATCAAGTGCTAGGTTCAGTTTTAGCACATTAATGACTGATTCGCCTAAAAAGGGTAACAGCGCCTGTTCAGTATGTGTTTCTATCAATGATTTTACCGCATCCAAAGGAATTTGCCTGCTTTTTGCAATGCGTGGAGCTTGGTATAATGCTGCATCAATAGAAATATTGGGGTCTAAGCCGCTGGCAGACGCCGTGAGTAAATCCACTGGGGTGGCGTTATCTGCATCGGGGTTTGCTGCGCGCAGTTGTTCGTTACGCTCAATCATCGTTTGTTGTAATAACGGGTTACTGACCGCTAAATTACTTCCGCCAGAAGCTAATGCGTTGTAGGGGCTATCAACCGTCGCAGAGGGGCGACCGTGAAAATAGCGGACATCACCCACATTTTGCCCGATCAAGGCTGAGCCAACAGTACGTTCATCTTGCATAAGTAGAGAGCCGTGAGCCTGCCATGGAAAAAAGATGTTAGCGAGACCAGTTACCATTAATGGGTAAGCAATACCGGTAAAAATGGTGAGTACTAGTAACATGATAATCGACGAACGGATCATATTCATAATCAACTCCTTATATTCCAAAAAAACTAATAAGCAGATCAATCAGTTTGATCCCAACGAATGGCACAATTAACCCGCCTAAGCCATAAATGCCTAAATTACGTTGCAATAATGATTGGGAACTCATTGGGCGATAATGGACACCTTTAATGGCTAAAGGGATCAAGAAGATAATAATCAATGCGTTGAAGATAACCGCAGAAAGGATAGCGGACGCAGGTGAATGTAATTGCATAATATTTAATGCATTTAATTGTGGCCATGTCACCGCAAAAGCTGCAGGGATAATGGCAAAATATTTAGCAATATCATTGGCAATACTGAAGGTGGTTAATGAGCCGCGAGTCATCAACATTTGTTTACCAATATGCACGACTTCGATTAATTTGGTTGGGTTAGAGTCTAAATCAACCATGTTACCGGCTTCTTTTGCCGCTTGGGTGCCAGAGTTCATTGCCACTGCGACATCCGCTTGCGCCAGTGCTGGCGCATCGTTGGTGCCGTCACCTGTCATGGCAACTAAGCGGCCTTCAGATTGATATTGGCGGATCAACGCCAGTTTGGCTTCCGGTGTGGCTTCAGCAAGGAAATCATCAACCCCAGCCTCTGCCGCAATAGCAGCGGCGGTTAAATGGTTATCTCCCGTGATCATCACGGTCTTTATGCCCATACTGCGCATTTGAGCAAAACGCTCTTTCATTCCACCTTTAACGATATCTTTGAGTGCCACAACCCCTAATACAGTTTGGTTATCAACGACAACGAGTGGGGTTCCTCCCAAATGAGCAACTTTTTCGACCAGTTGATCGGCTTCTACTGGGAATTTACCGTGGTTAGCTTCAATATAACGACGGATCGCATCCGCAGAGCCTTTGCGGATCATCCGTTCGCCAATATTGACTCCACTCATACGCGTCATTGCAGAAAAAGGAACAAAAGTCGCATTCAGGGCATGAATATCTCTTTCACGTAAATTGAATTTTTGTTTTGCCAGTATCACAATACTGCGGCCTTCTGGTGTTTCATCGGCTAAAGAAGATAATTGTGCTGCATCAGCCAGTTGCTGTTCAGTGATACCCGTTAGCGGTAAAAACTCGGAGGCTTGGCGGTTTCCCAGTGTAATTGTCCCTGTTTTATCGAGTAATAGAACGTCAACGTCTCCCGCAGCTTCTACGGCACGCCCGCTGGTGGCAATAACATTGGCTCCTAGCATGCGGCTCATCCCTGCTACACCGATAGACGAAAGCAAGCCACCAATGGTGGTTGGGATTAAACAAACTAATAGGGCAATCAACACTAAAATAGAAACTGCATCGCCAGCACCGGCATAATCTGCGGCAAAAGAGGTAAAGGGGTACAAAGTTGCACAGACAAGGACGAAAATGATCGTTAATGCAGTTAACAAAATGGTGAGTGCGATTTCATTGGGTGTTTTACGGCGTTGCGCACCTTCAACCATGGAAATCATTCTATCTAAGAAGGTTTCACCGGGGTTGACCGTACATTCCACGATCAGCCAATCGGAAAGTACGCGAGTTCCCCCTGTTACAGAGGAAAAATCACCACCAGATTCACGGATCACTGGAGCTGATTCCCCTGTAATTGCGCTTTCATCCACAGAGGCGCCGCCTTCGATGACTTCCCCATCGCAAGGAATGGTATCTCCAGCACGGATCAACACAATATCGCCTTTACGTAACTGATCTGAATTCACTATTTCTTGATTGGCATCCAGCGAAGCAGACGCTAAACGCGTTGCGCTACTTTGTTGCTTTACGCCTTTTAAGCTTTGGGCTTGTGCTTTGCTACGCCCTTCAGCGAGTGCTTCCGCAAAGTTGGCAAAAATAACCGTAAACCACAGCCAAAGGGTGATCATTCCACTGAACCAAGCACTACCTAGTGTGTAATCCATTACCATGGCTAACCAAAGTAACGTAGTGATAATACTGCCAATAAAGACTACAAACATCACTGGGTTACGCCATTGCGCTTGCGGGGTGCATTTTTTGATAGACTCAAAAATAGACTGCTTGATTAGCTTATTATCGAATAATTTAATATTTTTATTGTTCATATTTTCCTCCTTATCATCCCGCAAAACCAATGTGTAATTGTTCAGCAATTGGACCTAAAGCAAGGGCTGGTACAAAGGTTAGGGCACCAATGAGAAGCACAGTGAAAATCAGTAACCCAATGAATAAAGGGCCTGTTGTGGGTAAAGTAGCATGGCTTTGGGCTTGTGGTTTTTTATTGGCCATTGAGCCTGCAATCGCTAAGACGGGAAGGATCACACCAAAACGACCAATAAACATGGCTATTGCAAGTAGCACATTGTAGAACGGCGTATTCGTGCTGAGCCCTGCAAAAGCGCTACCATTATTATTGGCGGCAGAAGAAAAGGCATATAGCACTTCACTAAACCCATGCGCGCCTGGATTTAAAATCCCTGCACGCCCAGCTTCGGTCATTAATGAAATAGTTGTACCAAGTAGTACTAAGGTTGGGGTGACTAAAATCGCCAGTGCGACCATTTTCATTTCCCGAACTTCGATTTTTTTACCGAGGTATTCAGGTGTACGGCCAATCATCAAGCCAGCAAGGAAAACGGCGAGTAACACAAACAGCAACATGCCGTATAAACCGGAACCGACACCGCCAAATACCACTTCACCAATTTGCATTAACCACATCGGCACCATTCCACCCATTGCAGTAAAGGAGTCATGCATGGCGTTAACCGCTCCACAAGAGGCTGCGGTGGTGACGACGGCAAACAAAGCGGAGCCGACAATCCCAAAACGACTCTCTTTTCCTTCCATATTGGCAGAGCTAGTGGCATGCAGTTCGGCTAAAAATGGGTTTCCCACATATTCCGCTTTAACTACGACTATGGCAGCAACCACAAAAATGATCCCCATAACCCAGAGTAAGGTATGGCCTTGCTTGTTGTTACCAACGACACGACCAAAGGCAAAGCAAAGTGCAGTAGGGATTAGGAAAATCGCTAACATTTGCACAAAATTACTCAGTGCAGTTGGGTTTTCAAAAGGGTGCGATGAATTAGAGCCGAAGAACCCGCCACCATTTGTGCCGAGCAATTTTATTGCTTCTTGGGACGCAACTGGCCCCATCGGTAATAGCTGTTCACTGCTATCTAAAGGATGAATAAGTAAATAATTGGAAAAATTTTGGATCACACCTTGGCTGACAAAAAATAGCGCAAAAATAATCGCTAAAGGGAAGAGCAAATACACAGTAATGCGGTAAATATCTAACCACGCATTACCGACAGTTTTACTGCCATGGTGTGAAAAAGCACGAATAATTGCGAAGGCCACAGCAAGGCCTGTCGCTGCGGAAAGAAAGTTTTGTACAGTCAGCCCTGCCATTTGGCTTAAATAGCTTAATGTATTTTCGCCGCTATAGGCTTGCCAGTTAGTATTAGTAACAAAACTAACCGCGGTATTAAAGGCTAAGTCCCAGCTCATCCCTTCAAAGTGTTGAGGGTTAAGGGGCAAACGGCCTTGGCAGATTAAAATAACGAATAATAAAACAAAGCCTAAAAGATTAAATAATACAATCGCTAAGGCATATTGTCGCCAATTCATCTCAGCCATTTCACGCCCTGGTTGTTTGACCCTAGCAAGGCGCCAAAGTAAGGACTCACTGCTTGCTAACCGACGAGGTATATCATTGTCGATTAGCCGAGCAATACCGTTACCTAAAGGTTTTGCTAAGATGAATAAGATCAGTAAAAAACTACCTAAAAATAGCAATGTAGTGGTAGTCATATCAGAAATCCTCCGCGTTAAGCAGGGCATAAATCAGATACGCCAGCAGTAAAACAACGAGAACTGCCCCAATAATGGAAAGTAATGACACAGTATTTTCTCCTTATTATTTCCATGAGATAAGGCTAAAGAGTTCGTTGTAAAGAAGCTGATAAAAATCACGGGTAGGATGTAAAAAAAGTATAAAAATGGTTATTTATCGAGCAAGAAGAGAGTGCTTAATAGAGAAAGTGGCGTGTGGTTTTATTAATTTACTTGTTAAATAATTGTAATTTAAATGTACAAATAAAACATTTATTGGTTAAAAAATGTAATAAAAATACGGAATGAACAGATTTTTTAGAAAAATTTACACATTAAGTGGTCAGATGAGTAGTTTTATTACACAATTTGCGATATCCTATCTACAGTCAATATATTTCATATTATCTGTTCGGTTTTAGTCGCTCTTTACTACTGTGTTAATGGGAAATGTGTGTTAATGGGGAATGGTAGAGCAAAGCTGGAATCGACAAATAAAGTGGCAACTGAAGGAGGATACCGATGTCCACATATCGCGAATATTCCCGTAATCAGGTACTTGCACGCCGCACTGCTGCTGTAACAGCTGGCATTATTGCGTTTCCGGTTATGGTTTTTTATCCAAAAAGAGCAAAGTTTTATAGCCATTTACATAAAGTTTGGGCAAAAACCAGTGATAAACCGGTTTGGCTAGAACGTTCAGAGACAACGCTGGAAAGTCACCGCTAATTTAGTACTTAATGGCGAGTAATAACCCCTACAATGTTGAATTGTGGGGGTTTTGTTTTTTTATTTTCTTACTTGCATTTACTATCCACTTGGGTTTTTCTCGATTAATGCCCTCGATTTGTTCTAAATAACACAGAAAAAAATTATGTTTCCGTTTATGCTTATTGATTATCAGTCAATTACGTTCAAACTGGTGGATAAACCGTTTAGCTGTGCAGTAAAAAGGACAACATAATGCATAATTTAAGATTAGAAGAAATCATTAATGACGAATTGAAAGTTAGTGAGTTCCAAGATTTTGCACCGAATGGATTGCAAGTTGAAGGGCGGCCCCATGTACATAAAATCATCACAGGGGTGACAGCTTGCCAAGCATTGCTGGATGTTGCTGTTGAAAAGAAAGCTGATGCCGTCATTGTTCATCATGGCTATTTTTGGAAAAATGAGCCAGCCATTATCAAAGGCATGAAGAGAAATCGCTTAAAAACATTATTAGCGAATGATATAAACCTGTATGGTTATCACCTCCCATTAGATGCACATCACCAGTTAGGTAATAATACCCAGCTTGCTTATATTATGGGGGTGCAGGTGAACGGCCAAATCGACCCATTAATGCCATTTGGTTTTTTTGATCAACCTATTACACCTTCAGAATTAACGTCTCGTTTAGAAACTCGCCTTGGCCGTAAAGTTCTTCATTGTGGTGATAATGCAAAAGAAGAAATTCGCCAAATTGCATGGTGTACAGGTGGAGGGCAAGGTTTCATCCTACAAGCGGCAGAATTTGGCGTAGATGCCTTTGTAACAGGGGAGGTTTCCGAGCAAACCATTCATATAGCAAGAGAAATGGGTATCCATTTCTACAGTGCAGGGCATCACGCAACAGAGCGTTATGGGATCAAGGCGTTGACTCAGTGGTTAGTCGATGAGCAGGGGTTAGATGCAGAGTTTGTCGATATCGATAACCCTGCCTAATCTTCGTCGCCTTTCAAACCACAGCGTTGTTGGCTGCATTCACGAACCCTAGTCACATACTTATGTATGCTCCTAGGGCTTCGCTCTCTTGCCGCCTAGCTGTGATTCGAAAAGCATAGAAGATGGATTAATAATATATTTATAGAATTAAATTTTCGTTGCCTTTTGCATCAAAGCGTTGTTGGCTGCATTCACGAATCCTAGTCACATACTTATGTATGCTCCTAGGGATTTGCTCTCTTGCCGCCTAGCTGTGATTCGAAAAGCATAGAAGATGGATTAATAATATATTTATAGAATTAAATTTTAGTTGCCTTTTACATCAAAGCGTTGTTGGCTGCATTCACGAACCCTAGTCACATACTTATGTATGCTCCTAGGGCTTTGCTCTCTTGCCGCCTAGCTGTGATTCGAAAAACATAGAAGATGGATTAATAATATATTTATAGAATTAAATTTTCGTTTTATTCGAGCGGTGGCAGTGTTGGTTTCACTTAATATGTATGTACCTAAGATTTAGTTTGATATTTGAACGTATTATCAATATGGCCGATACTTCTCATATGGTTAGATAAAGTATCCTCCTATTTTTCTTTTAATATTATTCTTTAATATAGTGCTTTCTTACTAAACTATTGTACCGCTCCTATACCACACAGTAAAAATGCAAAATTTATAGTTGGTTAGCACACCTATCGATATTAATAACTTGTAATTGCACATTGGGTAGCTAAATACACTGCTGAATTGGGGTGATAATTTCACTGCTAGTAGAGGGTAGCTTAAATTCTCTATTTTATTTGTTTTGAATCATGTAGTTGCGATAACTTCTTAAGTTGAAATATTTAGTAACATAGTTTATTTCTATGTACATTAGAACTTACTGGGCTAATCGCAATTTGGTCTATTTTTTGTTCGATGATTATTTTGTTATGATTCGTTTTTGGTGTTTTTCCGGAATTATATAGCGATATTTCAACCCGTTTACGCTAAGTCACTTATCCTAGAGAGATACAAACTGGCCCTCCGGTTTACAGTCCATTCATAAGCTTTTATTATCCTTAACTCAAATCTTACCGTGCGCACGGGCTGAGATGACGGAAATTAATCGATAATTATGTCGACTTAACCCAATTTGTCATTCTGGATAAAGGATATCGCTATGCCAACTCCATGTTATATTTCCATTGAAGGAAAAACCCAAGGTAACATCACTGCCGGTGCATTTACTGCCGATTCTGTCGGTAATATTTATGTACAAGGTCATGAAGACCAAATGTTAGTGCAAGAGTTTTCTCACGTTGTGACTGTACCGACAGACCCACAATCCGGCCAACCTTCAGGCCAACGTGCGCACAAGCCGTTCCGTTTTACCGTGGCGTTAAATAAAGCCGTTCCGCTGCTGTATAACGCATTAGCGTCTGGCGAAATGCTGCCGAAAGTGGAACTGAAATGGTACCGCACATCGGTTGAAGGCAAGCAAGAGCATTTCTTCACCACCACGTTAACTGATGCGACTATCGTCAATATCGATTGCCAAATGCCGCACTGCCAAGACCCGGCGAAAGCGGACTTTACACAGTTAATCGAAGTGTCTCTGTCTTACCGCAAAATCGATTGGGAACACACCGTTGCAGGCACATCCGGTGCCGATGACTGGCGCGCACCGCTCGAAGCGTAAGTTCGAATTTAGCGAGCCTCTCGAGGCTCGTTTGCATTTTTCGCTTTTTCTCCTGTAGAGGAAACCCCCATGTCTTGGACAGACCCCAATAAAAACAAACGACTTGGCAGCCCCGAAAATAACCCACTTATTCACGGTGGTGGGTATGCGGGTGGCAGAACCTATGCACAGGACCAAGCCTTGCAAGAAGCCCATGGTCAACTGCTAGACCGTATTATGAGTGGCGAAATGGGGACGGGATTAGTATTCACCTGTACCATTGGTGGGTTACCTGAAAATACCTTTCAAGTGACCCAGTTTGATTTGCAAGAAGGGCTTTCCCAGCTCTTTTCACTGTCGATTCAGGCGGTCAGCCCGTTACCCGAGATTGATTTTCAAACGGTGCTGGGTGTGGCCTCCTCGTTGACTGTAAAGCGAGATGGAAAAATTCTTCGCAGGGTACAAGGTATCTTAGCGGGTGCAGAGCAAGGCAATACGGATGGTGTGAAAACCTGGTATCACTTTGTGATACGCCCTGAAATGTGGGTGATGACGCTTAAGCAAGACAGCCGCATTTTCCAAAATATGACGGTGCCGAACATTCTTGAGACGCTATTAAGCGAGTCTCACATCAAATTTGATAAGCAGTTTTACCACCCTGAAGAGCATCTAAAACGCGAGTATATCACCCAAAAGCGTGAAACGATGTATGAGTTCTGGTGCCGCCTCGCTGCCGAAGAAGGGATTAATTACTGGTTCGAAGAAGGCCCACAACTGTTTTACAGTGACCGTCATTTAGGCATGAAAGCGGGGATATCGCTCACCTATAATCCGCAATCTGAAACGGATATCACCGACAGCACCGCCACCACATGGCGCTATGCCGAGCAGTTGTGCAGCGATATCCGCGTGGATAAAGACTACAACCAACTTCGCCCCTCTTACCCACTGAGCCACCAAGTCACGGGGGAAGTTCATCAACAACATGAAGTATTTGAAAGCTATGGTCGCTTTCAAGAAGATGCCGAGGGGCAGCCCTTCAACCAAATTCGCTACGAGCAATCACAAAACCAGCGGCAAGTAGGAACGGCGACGACTAACTGCATTGAGTTAGCACCGGGACGCATCTTTAGCCTATCAAACCATCCTAGTCCTCGAATGAATACGACGTGGCAAGTGATTAGCGTATCCCATCACGGTGTGCAACCTCTTGCTGATAACAGTGGCGGTGAAGGCACCCAACTGAGTAACCAGCTGTCCTTTATCCCCAGTACTCAAGAGTGGCGACCGCCCTATCGGTATAAACCTACAGCGGATGGGGATGAGCTGGCTACCGTTGTCGGGCCACCGGGTGAAGAAATCTATACCAACTCTCAAGGGGCGGTTACGGTCTATTTCCATTGGGACAGGCGCGGCAAACCTGACCATAGCGCGTCTTGTTGGGTGCGAGTCGCCCACGGTTGGAACGGCGATGGCTTTGGGTTTATGTCCATCCCCAGAATTGGGCAGGAAGTAATTATTTCCTATCTTAACAATGATATAGATAAACCCATCATTACGGGCTGTACTTATAATGGCCGTAATCGGCCGCCAATTGATTTACCGAAACACAAAACGCGCACGACGTTTCGCACCAAAACCCACAAAGGGGATGGCTTTAATGAGTTGCGTTTTGAAGATGAGGCAGGCCAAGAAGAAATCTATCTCCATGCGCAAAAGAATTTGGCCATCAATGTGCTGAACTCACGGGGTGAACGGATTAATTACGACCGGACAACCAGTATTGGTCATAACGATGAACTGGTTGTTGCCAGTAATCGGACCGTGACGGTTGAAGGTAATCAAGCGCACAAAACAACCGGTAACTATCAAGACAAAGTTGAGGGAGACCAACACCTTTCGGTTGAGGGGGATTTGGTTAAGGCAATACAAGGTGTGGTCAGCGTGAATGCACAAGGGGATATTACCTTACAAAGCAGCAGCAAAATCACGTTAAAAGTGGGCGGAAGCTTTGTCGTTGTTCACAGCGGTGGCGTGGATATTAAAGGACCGGCGATAAACTTAAATTCAGGGGGAAGCCCTGGGGATATCCTGCAAGCGACTAACCCTGCGGTACTTAAAGCCGCTGCGAGCAGTGGCGCGGCCTTTGTGGCGCATTGTCCCATGAAGGAAGGGCAAGAGGAGGCGGAAAATGGTTAAACCTGAAACGTGCTATGCCATTATCGATGCAGCTTCCGAGCCCGATGTCTTTAATTTGTTCGCCGAGCACGAACCGCCGGCGAGTTGCTTATACAGCGAACCGATTCAACCTGAAATTGTGTCATTAGCGCCCTATTTAGTGGAAGTGACCGAAGAGGTGCAACGCTGGTTAAGTACGCGAGAGACGCCTTGGGGAATTTATGTTTATACGAACGCAACCATGCGTGAGTTACGTCAGCATCTGCGCAAATACTTGATGGTGATGATACCGGGACAAGAAAAGCCGGTCTTTTGGCGTTTTTATGACCCTCGCAATGTGTGGGATGTGCTTGGAACCTTTGATAATTGGCGATTGCATGTATTTTTAGGTCCTATCACGCAGCTGAAGACGTTGTTATGGGGAGAGGAAACCGCTTCCCGCTTTGAGCGTGAGCGCCGCGGATTTCCGGATAATGCGAAGCTCGGGGGCAAGCTGATGCGTTTTACCCCCATTCAATATGATGCAGTAAATCTCGTTTTTGAACGCCAATTTTTAGACCAGTTAATTTACTTTTTTATTCACGCCAAAAGTATGAGTTATCAATCACAAATGGATTTTTCATTAGAGGATTGGGTTGTCAGTGCGTTTGAACGACCAGCACCGAGAGCACAAAAAATACAAGAGCGTTATGGTGAAACCACTTGGCGGCAAAATTGGCAATTAGCGAGTGATTTGTCGTCATTTTGTCAGCAGCACAGAATCGATGACAAACATTCCTATCAGTTAATTGCCTATATGCTGGCATTATACCAAATTTATCGAATTGAGGATGTTCCAGAAGAATGGCGCGTGTCTTTAGCTGATGAAACGGGTTCCGGAAATTATCGAGTATATCGTTTGGCTAATCGTATCTTAAATATGTTGCCAGACTTAGCAAAGGAAAATGGATAATGAGTGATAAATTAATATCACCTAAAGTAGGGTGTGCAACGCAAACATGTGACATACCGGAACCTTGTTATCTGGATTTACTTGTCAAAGACACCTCAAAGGATAAGGTGATTTTAGAGTGGCGGGGCGAGGATGTTATATCACCGGAAATAGTGATTGATGAGGGCGAGGGGGTTCCGTTAGAAATCCTGCTCAATGATAAGAAACATAATAATGCTCAACATAACGCGATACTCACTTCAAAGAACTATGAACAAGCATTGAGTTTGGGTTCATCTCAATCGGTTTCGGTTTCCTATAATGCAAGTCGTGATGCGGGGACTTTTAGCGCAAGTAATTTACTCAATACCTTTGTCAATATGCTGGCGCCCATTGACGCATTCAAGTCGCCTAGACGATACAATATTACAGCGACTAATTGCCTTGGTACGAAACAAGATTGGACTTTTGATGTAATTCCTTCGGTGAAGTTTGGGTTCTCTGTCAATTTTAGTTACTCCTTTCAAACTCGAGAAGCGAATGATAAAGAGCGAAGGGATAAGCAAATTAGTAAATTAAAGTCAGAACGACTCAAGGGCGGGCCAGGGGAAAATACGTTACCGAAGAAGCTGAATAAGTACCATAAAGGCTGGACATTAGCGCCGATCCCATTTGTCAAAACGACCTCACTAGGTATTGATGTCGGCTTTTTTTATGAGCTAGCAGGGCATCCCTATAATTTAACGCCTATTAAGCAAATAAGCGAAACAAAAACGTTTCTTGATGACTTGTCAGGTATATTGAAAGTCAGTCAAATTATTAATGATATCGAAACAAAATTGTTATATCAGCAAAAAGGTAAATTGACCCCTTTCGCCGATAAATATCCTATTTTCTCTTTCGATTTTTCAGATATCGAGATTGGATTAACCTTCTTTATGGAGAATGTAACTCAGCGTGATTCAGCTCGATTAGTTTGTGCATTAGAAGGGAAGCCTTTTTGGGGCGGGTCATTTAATATTGATGTTTTGCAGGTACTTGCGCTTTATGGTGGCAAAGCCTTGAGCAGCGGTATAAGTAAGTTACGTGAAGCTTTAGAAGAAAGGAAAAAAGGTAAAGATAAATTTAGTGCGGGTATTAATATTGATATTACTTTCTCTTTTGCTGTTCACTGTTTTGTGGGGATGGCTCAAACTCCTGACAAGCAACAAGAGTTTGCATTTGATGGTGATAATAAGTTTGAGATAGGCTTTAAAGCCGATGCGGGTGCTTATATCAAAGCCAATGTCCTTTTTTTAGAGGCGTGTTTTGAATTTCATCTACGATTCGAAACAAAAGGTGCACTTGCTTTAGATGCCCATGATGATGGAATAGACTTAGTCCTTTGTCATGATGGTATTGTGCTGAAATTTCAATTTACGGCAGATATTTCTCTTCGAACCAAAAAAGATGATAGTGCTTTTTATGAGGGTGCTCCACTCGACGCAGATTGGACTATCTACCAATTTGCAGACCCTTTAACGCCTACCGAGTCAGATATTCGTTTTAATTTAGCGGGGCAAGTTAGAAAAGTACCTGAAAGACAACGACCGGAACTAGCCGCGTTTACTTCAGCAGTCAATGCCGTACCGACATCCATAGCAGGCACGGCTATAAAAAATACTTTTGAAAAAGGTTAATGATGAAACTAAGCAACTTACTGTGTATGACGACAATCTTAATATTAGGAAATATGTCTATGAGTTATGCCGATGATAATGATTTTCTTATTCGTACTTCTGTCGATATGAAATACGCATTTTGTGATGTTAAAACCAATGGGGTAAGTGGAACTAATAACCGCTCAGGTCTTGTGAGTGGCGGATTAGGTTTTGGTACGACAAGCACAAACTCGATGATAATGATGCGTAATGGTGAGAATACTATTAGCATTGAGATGGCATCACCAAATTGGTTTTCAACTAAAGAGGTACCAAAAGATAAA
This sequence comes from Providencia hangzhouensis, assembly GCF_029193595.2. Classification (NCBI taxonomy): domain Bacteria; kingdom Pseudomonadati; phylum Pseudomonadota; class Gammaproteobacteria; order Enterobacterales; family Morganellaceae; genus Providencia; species Providencia hangzhouensis. The sequence continues at coordinate 3,367,935 of NZ_CP135052.1, read as the reverse complement.
CTCAATCAATTTAATCCGAATGCAAAATGTGAGATTACGGTCAATAAAATAACGGATAATGGCGATATTATTCCATTAACAACGCTACTGGTTAAAATTAATGAAAAAGGTGAGCCAGAAGCGTATCAAGGTGATGCTCTGGACAGACACGTAGAGAAAAAATTGATTCAAGCCCCCAATACAGAAAAAGTACATCAGAATAGAATACGCCAGAATATTCGGCCCAATGAATATCCTCATGATATGACAGTATTCCAATTTAATAAAAAAATAAATGTAATGGGAGTACCCGAATGGGAATGGGTAAACGCTGAAAGGTACCAAGATACCCCAGAACAACGCAAATTGTTACAAGACGCATATTTAGAACTCTGGGCTGCTTTTAATCAAAAAGATTTATCAAAAATAAAACACATATTGGCTCCTTCACTAAAAACTTGGGTAGAAACAACCGGAGGGACGATTGACGAACAACTTGAATCACGTGAAATAGCTGCTGATTTTAATCAGAAGGCATTCGCAATGATCCCAATTACTTGGGATAATTTTGAACCCTTAGTTATGAATGATGGGAAAATGGTAAAGTTGGTTTATAAAGAAGATTTTGATTATTCACCTATTTCATATAGCTATTTTAACGATGCAAATAGAAAAATTATTGGAGTACATTCCCCAATATTTTCTTTAGTAAATGGAAAATTCATTCCGGTCATATAGTCGGGTACTATTATGCCAAACATTATCCTTATTGGTGATTCTGATACAGGCCATGGGAAACATGGCCCTACTCAAGTAATTACAGGTTCTCCAACAGTAAAAGTCGATGGTAAGGCGGTTGCTCGGCAAGGAGACGCATTAGCGCCTCACGGTGGGCATTCAAGAACTATCGTTGGTGGTTCAAGTAGTGTATTTATTGATGGTAAGCCTGCGGCCAGAACAGGTGATACAGTAAGTTGCGGTGGCGTATTAATGGGTAATTCAACGGTAAAAATTGGTTAGAAGATACGATGTTCTGATGGATAATGATTGAATCCGCTAGGATTGATGATAGTAAAGAAGTTAGTGTTACACCAGATAGTCAATATTAACATTAAGTGGTTAATATAAGGATATTTAATGCGCAAGTTAGCGATCTGTTTGGTATTAGTGATAGTTGTAATTTTTACTCTGTTAGTTAATTCTTACAATACAATCCAAAAAAATGATGAGTTAGTCTCTGCGGCAGCGTCAGAATTATTAAACCAATATCAGCGTCGATTTGATTTGATCCCTAATCTGGTCAGTACAGTTAAGGGATATTCAAGTCATGAAAGCAATGTGTTACAAGAAATTGTAAAGGCGAGAGCGTCTGTCGGGAAAATTAATGTGGATGGTCGCGTGTTTGATGATCCTGAAATTTCTGCGAGCTATCAAAAAGCTCAAGATAATTTAGGGCAATCTCTATCACGTCTGTTAGTCATTTCAGAAAATTACCCTGAATTGAAAGCAAATTCACTCTATCAAGACCTGATGGTACAGTTGGAGGGAGCTGAAAATCGTATTTCAGTTGCGAGAGGGCGGTATATAGAGGCGGTACGCCATTATAATACTCAAATTAGGCAATTCCCCTATAACTTAATTGCGGAATTTATGGGGTATGATAAAAAAATTAATTTTAACGTTGAGAATGGGCATGAAATCAAAAGAACACCAACGGTGGATTTTAACTCATGATACGTAATATTTTATTTTCCTTGCTTTTATTTAGTGCTATTGCGAGCGCATCAGTGAATAATACACCCCCATTAAAAATAGATAGGGTCATTGATCGTGCAAATTTATTAACGGCGCAGCAATTCAAAACGCTAAATAATTTATTGATTAATTTTGAAAATAATCGGAATGATGGTTCACAATTTGTTGTTTATATCGTTCCGACTACTGGGAGTGAAAATATCGAAACTTTCGCAAATCGTGTTTTTAATCAATGGGGGATAGGTAAAAAGGGGCTTGATAATGGATTACTGCTTGTTGTGGCAATAAATGACCGCAGTGTTCGCTTTGAAGTCGGGTACGGCTATGAGGGGACATTTACCGATGTTCTTGCTGGGAGAATTATTCGAAAAAATATGTTGCCGTATTTTAGAGCAGAAAACTATTATACGGGTATTGAGCAAGGGATTATAAATGCCATTCATGTAGCTAATGATAGACCAATAAGCTCAACGAATTCTTTGACAGATCTTATTCCTCTTAAAATATTACAAACACATTTTATTTTAATTTATGTGATAATATTAGGGCTAATTTATTGTTTTCAGCTTGTATTTTCAACGAAAAAATTGAAAAGAAAAATTAATCAAGTGATAGCGCAGTCAGGTAAAAAAAAGAAAAATTCAGAAAAGCGAGGATATAAGATAGGTGCAAATCAGCTAAAACGGTTAAAAAATTATCTGAATTACTCATTCTATTTTCCAACATCATTTTCGCTGTATTTCCCTGTAGTGTTTTGTTCAGTCGTTGTCATTTTTTATACACAAATAATTCTTAATGGTATTGTTAACCCTTTTATCTTATTACTGATGGTGGTGTTATCATTATTCTTTAACCTTATTTCATTAACCGTGTTGTTTATTGGCATCAATATCTTATTTCCTATTTATCGACAGCAGAGAAAAGAATGGAAAGCGATTTGTGAGTTCAGTCGATTTGGTTCACCTTTTTATCAACCTTCATATTCAGTAAACACATCCCATAAACATGCTTCTAATTTTACTTCCAGTCACGATTTCAGTTCATCAAGCTCATCTAGCTCATCTAGCTCATCAAGTTCATCAAGCGGTGGGGGAGGCGGTTCTAGCGGTGGTGGCGGTGCTTCAGGGCATTGGTAAAGTCTCTACTAAAGTCTTGATTTAGGTTTATAAGTAAGCGTCCGGTGAATCTCACCTAGCTGGTCGTGTATTAAATATGTTGATTTGGTTAAATATAATGTTCTCTTTCAGTGAAAGTACCAATAATCTTGTCATGTATTTCAGTAAATTTTGAATACCTCCATTGATGAGGAAGGCACCGAATGACGAGTTTATACACCGTAACAAAGCATTCCAAGCAATTAGAAACCACGCCATTAATTGCGGAAAGTCATCACTACGATGCTCCATTGTAGCCTCAAAACTGGTATTTTTAGATACGGTCAATAAACAGCGTTGTGTGATAACTCACCACAGCGTAATAGCCAACTCACTAATACAATACCTTTATTTATCATGCTACTAGTGTATGTTTGAAGTAATTAGTTGCATAGTTTGTTTCTATGTATATTAGAATTTACAGGGCTTATCGTAGTTTGGTTTGCTCATCTTGGGAATGTCGTTTATTTTTAAGAAAAAGCGCTTTCAAAGTATATGTATAGACACGGTAACGTTATCCTTCTAGAAACCGAAGAAAAGTTATCCGTGTCTCTGAATTATTGGTCGACCATAGGCTCAAGCAGGCATTATTTTAGCTGTACAGCTACCTAAAAGGGCTTCTCTAAATCTATTTAGTGTACTTGGCTACTCCACCTTAGTGACGCAAAAACCAACACCAAACCCGAAATAGTTAGTACTAAACCTAAGTGTTGGCTCCAACCAGCGACCATTAGACCGATGGCGAGTCCGATGTAGTAAAATAAACCTAAAATTGCTCCGGCGGTGCCTTTTCGGTCGCTATAACGGTTTAATGCATGGGCAAGTATGTTCGGAATCGCAATCCCGTAACCAATAACGACACCAATAACCGGTAAAACAAACCAAATAGAATCCATTAGAGCAAAAACTAAGCAGCCACTAACTAAAGAAATGATACTCGATAGCTTAACAAGTTGTTCAGATGTGTGTTTTTTAGCCAATAAATAGCGATTTGATATCGAACCTAAACCGACCCCAAGTGCTAATAATATCCCAGTTAATCCAAACTGTTGTTGAGTGAGCATTAATTGTTCAAAACTGAAAGGTGCCAGCTGATAATAGCTAAATAAATTAATGTTGAAAAATGCAATCAAGATCACATTTCTAATAATTTCTTTATCCGCAATCATGCGTAAAAATGTCTCAATAAATGAGACTTGTGTCACGTTTTCAGGCTTGGTCTCAGGTAAGCGACAGACGGACCAGAGAAAAAGCACCGCTGCTAAAATCGCTAAGCCGATAAAAACGGCACGATAGCCACCAAAATTGGCTAACCCAGCACCAGATAACATTCCCAACGCAGGGCTAATTGCTAAAGCAACTCCCATAATAGAAAAAACTTTCGCTAATTCATGGCCTTGGTAGCTATCACGCATGGTAGTTTGTGTGCCAATTGAACCTACGGCAGCGCCAAATGCTGACAACATTCTCATTAATAATAATAAATAAAAATGTGTGACAAATAACGCGCCAACAGAGGCAATACCATAAATCAATAAACCCGCCAAAATAGTCGGGCGGCGCCCTAAGGTGTCACACATTCGTCCCCAAAACACCACGCCTAATGCAAAAGCAAAGAAATAAAGCGACAGTGTTTGTGAAGCTTGTTCCGCATTTACTGAGAAAGCACTGGCGATATCAGTGAGAGCGGGGCTGTATATGGTTTCCACAATTTGAGGAAACATCATTAAGGCAACAGCAAGCCATAATGAGAGAGGATGTTTCATACTTTTTCCTGCCAATCTACTAAAAATAAAGGGGCTAATCGGATACAACTATTTAATAGCAGGCAGTTTAGTGTTATTTTTATTGTCTTATTACAATAATAAAGACTATAAATATCAAAAAAGAGACATTATGGCTTGGTTAAATCAAACAGATGAATTTCAAACTCACTGGTACCACGCCCCAGTATTGGGAATTGCAGCAAAAATGGGGCAGCATGACTCAGGTTTTCATAGACATGAAATGGGACAGCTTTTGTTTACACAACAAGGGTGTATACGGATTTCACTGGAAAATCGCCTGTCTTTGCTTCCTCCTGGTAGAATGGCTTGGATCCCACCATTTGTTCTTCATCGGGCGCAAATGAGGGCATCAGTGGGGTATCGTTCGGTTTATTTATCAGAAGAATATGCCAAAGAAATCGGGAACGATGTGGTTATTTTAAATATTTCACCATTGCTAAGGGAAGTGCTAGAACGTATTGCTATTGCTCCGTTTGATAGTGATTGGCAGCAGGGGCGTTTGGCCAACTTATTACCGGTATTTATTGATGAATTACAGAGTGCTGCTTTAGAACCAACACTGTTAGCACTACCGCAAGATAGGCGCTTTAAAGGGGTTGATATCGAACAATTACCACCGAATTTAAACCAATTAGCGCAAACTATCGGTGCGAGTGAGAAGACGATTACACGGATTTTTTTTAAAGAAACAGGAATGAGTTATCAAGCATGGCGCCAACAGTGGCGTTATATTAAAGCCATTGAATTACTCGCACAAGAAAAGCCATATCATTATATTACTCAAGAACTTGGCTTAACAAGTGATAGTGCGTTTATTAGTTTTTTCCGTAAAATGAGTGGGATGACCCCAAGGGAATATCAGCAGCAGTAAGCTAAATGACTTTGGTAAACAAACATGAAAAAGCCCCGAAAATTCGAGGCCTTAGCATATGTAGGGGTTCAGATTTAATTAAATATTATTTTTTTGATAATTCAGAGTTGAATTCACGTTTGTCATAGCCAGTATATAGCTGGCGAGGACGTGCAATTTTCAGGCCGTCATCGTGCATTTCATTCCAATGTGCAATCCAGCCAATGGTACGTGCAATAGCAAAAATAACAGTAAACATTGAAGATGGAATACCCATTGCTTTCAAGATGATACCCGAATAGAAGTCAACGTTCGGGTACAGTTTTTTCTCAATAAAATACGGGTCGTTTAATGCGATACGTTCCAGCTCCATAGCGACTTCCAGCAAGCTGTCATTCAAGCCAAGTTCATTTAGAACTTCATGGCAAGTTTCACGCATTACGGTTGCACGTGGGTCATGGTTTTTATAAACACGGTGACCGAAGCCCATTAAGCGGAAAGAGTCATTTTTGTCTTTAGCGCGCTCGATAAATGCAGGGATGTGCTCAACAGTTTGGATTTCTTCCAACATACGTAAGCAAGCTTCGTTAGCTCCACCGTGAGCAGGCCCCCACAGTGAAGCGATACCCGCTGCGATACAAGCAAATGGGTTTGCGCCAGATGAACCCGCAGTACGAACTGTCGATGTTGAGGCGTTTTGTTCATGGTCAGCGTGCAGAATCAAAATACGATCCATTGCGCGTTCTAAAACAGGATTAACTGTGTATTCTTCACATGGTGTAGAGAACATCATGTGCAAGAAATTACCCGCGTATGACAGGTCATTACGTGGATAAACAAAAGGTTGGCCAATTGAATATTTGTAACACATCGCTGCAACTGTTGGCATTTTTGATAGCAGACGATAAGCCGTAATTTCACGGTGGCGTGGGTTATTCACGTCTAATGCATCGTGATAGAAGGCAGCTAGTGCGCCTGTAACACCACATAATACAGCCATTGGGTGTGAGTCACGGCGGAAACCATTAAGCATGCGAGTAATTTGCTCATGGATCATGGTGTGGCGAGTCACCGTATTTTTAAATACGTCATATTGTTCTTGAGTCGGTGCTTCACCGTATAGCAGGATATAACAAACTTCGAGATAAGAGGCTTCAGTAGCGAGTTGATCGATAGGGAAACCACGGTGTAACAGAATGCCTTGCTCACCATCGATATAGGTGATTTTTGATTCACAGGATGCAGTAGAAGTAAAACCAGGGTCGTAGGTAAAGAACCCTTTAGAACCTAAAGTTCGGACATCGATAACGTCTTGACCAATCGTTGGGCTTAAAATATCTAGGTCAATATCACCCTTACTACCAGTCGTTAGCTTAGCTTTGTTATCAGCCATTACGGTCTCCTTAGCGCTTGATAATCGACACCCAACAACCCAGAAGCCCAGCGTTATACTGCGTCTTCGTGCATTGTTCTACCGGTATGCTTTGGAAATCAGCTAGCTATCACATAAAACCTGAAATCTGAGACCGATGACAATGTAGTTAGGTTGTTTATGAGTGTGTAGATGTTATGTTCTTTTTGTTGTTTTCCCTACAATATCATTATTTGTGGTAAGAGGAACAACTTTCATAACTTTTGTTATTAATACCCATCATAGTTCAAATTGAAGAGTATTTAACATTGCAATATTCACGTTTTTTTCTTTTACGATGAAGTGTCAACAGCACCGTTAAGATAATTCTGCCAGTCCTATATGTAAGATAAATGTTGAATCATTGTCAAATAACATAAGCACATTTATACAAAATGTTTAAATCGTGATCCTTCTCACTGTTCGGGCTAAATGTCTCCAAACATTTTGTGTGGGAATTGTAATGGCATTGTGAAGACTTTATACTAGCGGCAGGTCTCCGGATTACCCTGTAGTAGGAGTTCCCAGCGTGATCAGTATGCAACTTTATTTAAACATGATGGATTAGAGTTTGTGTTAAGTTGCATTTTGTACCCCCTGTCGCTGTCTGATTTCCACCCCAGGTCCGGAGGATGGAAAATAATAAAGAGCTGTGTGGGCAAAATTGTGAAAAAACAAAGACCTGTCAACCTTGATTTGCAGACGATTCACTTCCCGATCACTGCAATATCTTCGATCTTGCACCGTGTCTCTGGCGTCATTACTCTCATCGCAGTTGGTATTCTGCTTTGGTTGTTAGGGACATCTCTCTCCTCTCCAGAAGGTTTTCAATACGCGTCTGAAATAATGACTGGCTTTTTTGCTAAGTTCATTCTTTGGGGCATCTTGACGGCTTTGGCTTACCACATCTGTGGTGGTATTCGTCATATGCTAATGGATTTCGGTTGTGTTGATGAAACGCTTGCTGCTGGTAACTCATCTGCAAAAATTACATTTGTCATTACCGTGATTTTAGCAATTCTGGCGGGGGTTTTAGTATGGTAAGTAATGCTTCAGCTTTAGGCCGTACTGGTATCCAGGACTGGCTATTAATCCGTGGTTCTGCGATTGTCATCGCGCTCTATGTACTCTACATTGTTGGTTTTGTTGCTATTAATGACATTACCTATGACGTCTGGCGTGGTTTTTTCGCCTCTTCTGTGACGAAAGTATTCACTATCCTCACGTTGTTCTCGATTCTTGTCCATGCGTGGATTGGCATGTGGCAAGTGCTGACTGACTACGTTAAGCCTTTAGCAATTCGTTTAGTGTTGCAACTGGCTATCGTTGTAGGTCTGTTGGCTTATTTAATTTACGGAACAATTGTTGTGTGGGGTGCATAAATGAATCTGCCAATCAGAGAGTTTGACGCTATCGTTATCGGTGCTGGTGGCGCAGGTATGCGTGCTGCACTGCAAATTTCACAGTTGGGTCTGTCATGTGCTCTGCTGTCAAAAGTCTTTCCAACCCGTTCTCATACTGTTTCAGCGCAAGGCGGTATTACTGTTGCGTTAGGTAATACTCACCCTGATAACTGGGAATGGCACATGTACGATACCGTGAAAGGTTCCGACTACATCGGTGACCAAGACGCTATTGAATACATGTGTAAAACAGGGCCAGAGGCTATCCTTGAATTAGAGCATATGGGGTTGCCATTCTCTCGCCTTGATGACGGAAGTATTTATCAACGTCCATTTGGTGGTCAGTCTAAAAACTTCGGTGGTGAGCAAGCTGCACGTACTGCGGCTGCGGCTGACCGTACTGGCCACGCACTGTTACATACCTTGTATCAGCAGAACTTAAAGAACCACACGACCATTTTTTCTGAATGGTATGCCCTTGATTTAGTTAAAAACCAAGATGGCGATGTTGTAGGTTGTACTGCAATTTGTATGGAAACAGGCGAATTAGTTTATTTCAAAGCGAAAGCAACTATTTTAGCAACCGGTGGTGCAGGGCGTATTTACCAATCAACCACTAACGCACACATCAATACAGGTGATGGTGTGGGGATGGCTGCTCGTGCAGGTGTTCCACTACAAGATATGGAAATGTGGCAATTCCACCCAACGGGTATCGCAGGTGCGGGTGTTCTCGTTACTGAAGGCTGCCGTGGTGAAGGTGGTTACTTGCTGAACAAAGACGGTGAGCGTTTCATGGAACGTTATGCGCCGAATGCGAAAGACCTTGCGGGTCGTGACGTTGTTGCGCGTTCTATCATGATTGAAATTCGTGAAGGTCGTGGTTGCGATGGCCCATGGGGTCCACATGCTAAACTGAAATTGGACCACTTAGGAAAAGAAGTTCTGGAATCTCGTTTACCGGGTATTCTTGAGTTATCTCGTACCTTTGCTCACGTTGACCCAATCAAAGAGCCAATCCCAGTAATTCCTACTTGCCACTACATGATGGGTGGTATTCCGACTAAAGTTACAGGCCAAGCCATTCGTTATAACGAAAAAGGTGAAGATGAAGTCATTCCTGGCTTGTTTGCAGTCGGCGAAATTGCCTGTGTATCAGTACACGGCGCTAACCGATTAGGCGGTAACTCACTCCTCGACTTAGTGGTATTTGGTCGTTCAGCGGGTCTGCATTTGAAAGAGTCCATCATGGAACAAGGTTCAATGCGTGATGCGTCTGAATCTGATATCGATGCAGCGATGACTCGTTTTAACCGTTGGGAAGGTGCACGTACTGGTGAAGACCCAACTGAAATCCGTAAAGCACTGCAAACCTGTATGCAGCATAACTTCTCGGTATTCCGCGAAGGCGATGCCATGGCGAAAGGTTTAGAAGAGCTGAAAGTGATTCGTGAGCGCCTGCAAAATGCACGTCTTGATGATACCTCGACTGAGTTTAATACTCAGCGTATCGAATGTTTAGAACTGGATAACCTGATGGAAACGGCTTATGCAACGGCACAAGCTGCAAACTTCCGTACAGAAAGCCGTGGTGCGCATAGCCGCTTTGACTACCCAGAGCGAGATGATGCGAATTGGTTATGTCACTCATTATATTTACCGCAATCTGAAACGATGACGCGTCGTGAAGTCAACATGCAGCCAAAACTGCGTGAAGCCTTCCCACCGAAAATTCGTACCTACTAATGCGTGGTGTTAATCCAGTTGCGGAGAAATAAACTATGAAATTACAATTTTCGATTTATCGCTACAATCCTGATGTGGACAACGCACCACGTATGCAAGATTACACGCTAGAAGTTCCTGAAGGGCGTGACATGATGTTGCTGGATGCGTTAATCCAAATTAAAGAGCAAGACCCAACATTATCCTTCCGTCGTTCTTGTCGTGAAGGGGTATGTGGTTCTGATGGTCTGAACATGAACGGTAAAAACGGGTTGGCATGTATTACGCCATTATCCGCGTTAATCCGTGGTGGGAAGAAAATTGTCATTCGCCCATTACCAGGTCTGCCTGTTGTACGTGACCTGATCATCGATATGACACAATTCTATACCCAATATGAAAAAATTCGTCCATATCTTATTAATGATAATAAGAATCCACCGGCGCGTGAGAATTTACAAACTCCTGCACAACGTGAAAAACTCGATGGTTTATATGAGTGTATTTTGTGTGCATGTTGTTCGACTTCTTGCCCATCTTTCTGGTGGAATCCGGACAAGTTTATCGGGCCTGCAGGCTTGCTGGCGGCGTATCGCTTCTTAATTGATAGCCGTGATACAGAAACCGATTCGCGATTAGATGATCTGAACGACGCTTTTAGTGTCTTCCGCTGTCATAGCATCATGAATTGTGTCAATGTATGCCCTAAAGGACTAAATCCAACGAAAGCTATCGGTCATATTAAATCTATGTTACTAAAACATAGTGCTTAATGATGCATATTTAACCCGCAGTGCTCAGGTGCTGTGGGTTAAAATGAAATAGCACAAAATAAAAACATAAGTTAAAAGAAACGCGTAAAGTAAAAACAATGACATGATTTAAATGCGCGGAAGCTCACAAAAGCGCGAAAACGAAATACCAACAAAGAGCGTCAGAAAGTAACATTGTCACCCATAAAAAGTAGTACTTATTAAAACGTTGTCATTACAAAAGCGTAAAAAAGTGAAAGCAAAGAAAGTAACAGCAAAAAGTAGAAAAAATAGCCAACTGCAAAAAAAGATGAAGACGACAGCCCAAGCATAGGGGCCTTTAAAAACCGCAGCCAGTTTTTAAAGGTTCCTTAAAAGGGAAACCCTTACTGATAAAGGGCCTCCCAAAGAGAGAACATGCATAAAGCACGTCCAAGAGAACCTTTATCGAGGTCGCTTAAATGCGGCGATTAGTTAACCACGGCGAAAACTAAAGCTTTAAAAGCTTAAGGGATCACAATGCAGAACGGCGTAATGAAGGACTGGCTGGATTCAAGCTTTCTGGCAGGCGCGAACCAGACTTATATAGAACAGCTCTATGAAGATTATCTGACTGACCCTAACTCTGTCGATGCCGAGTGGAAAGCAATTTTTGATCAACTACCTGGTGCGGCATTAGGTACTAGCGGTGAACAATTCCACTCCCAAGCGCGCGATTACTTCCGTCGCTTAGCAAAAGACTCTACACGTTATCACACCTCTGTTAGCGATCCAGCTATCGACGCAAAACAAGTTAAAGTTTTGCAATTAATCAATGCGTTCCGCTTCCGCGGGCACCAAAATGCGAATCTTGACCCGTTAGGTCTTTGGAAACGTGAATCTGTTCCAGATTTAGACCCCGCATTCCACAACCTGACGAAAGAAGACTTCAACGAAACCTTCAATGTGGGTTCATTTGCTATTGGCAAAGAAACCATGAAGCTGAGTGAGCTATATGAGCACCTGAAACGTATTTATTGCGGTTCTATCGGTGCTGAATATATGCATATCACAAATACAGAAGAAAAACGTTGGATTCAGCAGCGTCTTGAATCTGTAGACGTATCTAAAATTTTCTCAGTAGAAGAGAAAAAACGCTTCTTAGCAGAATTAACGGCAGCTGAAGGGCTTGAGCGTTACATTGGGGCTAAATTCCCAGGTGCCAAGCGTTTCTCATTGGAAGGTGGTGATTCACTAATCCCAATGCTGAAAGATTTAATCCACCACGCAGGCAAGCAAGATACCCGTGAAGTTGTTTTGGGTATGGCTCACCGTGGTCGTTTAAACGTTCTAGTTAATATCTTAGGTAAAAAACCTGGCGAATTATTTGATGAGTTCGCGGGGAAACATAAAGACCACTCTAGTGCGGGTGACGTTAAGTATCACCAAGGTTTCTCCTCTGATTTTGAAACCGCAGGTTCTCGTGTTCACTTAGCATTAGCATTTAACCCATCTCACCTTGAGATTGTTAGCCCTGTAGTTATTGGTTCAGTACGTGCTCGTCGTGACCGTCTGGATGAAGGCCGCAGCAATATGGTTCTGCCAATTACCATTCATGGTGACTCAGCAGTAACTGGCCAAGGCGTTGTGCAAGAAACATTAAATATGTCTCAAGCACGTGGTTATGAAGTTGGCGGTACTGTACGTATCGTAATTAATAACCAAATTGGTTTCACTACTTCAAATCCAAAAGATACACGTTCAACCGAATACTGTACTGACATCGTTAAAATGGTGCAGGCGCCAATTTTCCACGTGAATGCAGATGACCCTGAAGCAGTGGCATTTGTAACACGTTTGGCACTGGATTTCCGTAACACGTTCAAACGCGATGTTATGATTGATTTAGTATGCTATCGCCGTCATGGGCATAACGAAGCGGATGAGCCAAGTGCAACTCAGCCAGTGATGTATCAAAAAATCAAACAGCACCCAACACCACGTAAAATTTATGCAGACCGTTTAATTGCAGAAAATGTGTTAAGTGCTAATGATGTCACTGAAATGGTTAATCTGTATCGTGATGCGTTAGATGCGGGTAACTGTGTGGTTGAAGAATACCGTGAAATGGGTCTGAACTCATACACATGGGCTCCATATTTAAACCATGAATGGGATGCATCATACAAATCAACCGTTGATATTAAACGCCTAACTGAACTGGCAACTAAAGTCAGTACTATTCCAGAAGGCGTGGTTGCGCAATCTCGTGTTGAGAAAATCTATGCAGACCGTGCCGAAATGGCAAAAGGTGAGAAACTTCTCGACTGGGGTGCTGCTGAAACTTTAGCGTACGCAACATTGGTTGATGAAGGTGTTCCTGTACGTTTATCGGGTGAAGATGCGGGCCGTGGTACATTCTTCCATCGCCATGCAGTTATTCACAATCAAACGAATGGTTCAGTTTACGTCCCACTGCAGAATATCCATAACGGGCAAGGTGTTTTTAATGTTTGGGACTCTGTTCTGACTGAAAACGCCGTATTAGCATTCGAATATGGTTATGCAACGACAGAACCACGCGCATTGACTATTTGGGAAGCACAATTCGGTGACTTCGCTAACTGTGCGCAAGTAGTTATCGACCAATTCATTAGCTCTGGTGAGCAAAAATGGGGTCGTATGTGTGGTCTGGTAATGCTACTGCCTCATGGTTATGAAGGTCAGGGGCCAGAGCACTCATCTGCACGTTTAGAACGTTACCTGCAACTGTGTGCTGACCAAAACATGCAAGTGTGTGTGCCATCAACACCAGCTCAGGTTTATCACATGTTACGTCGCCAAGCCTTACGTGGAATGCGCCGTCCTCTGATTGTGATGTCACCAAAATCTCTGCTGCGTCACCCGTTAGCGGTTTCTAGCATGGAAGAATTGGCTAATGGTACATTTGAGCCAGTTATCGGTGAAATCGATGAAATCAATCCGAAAAATGTGAAACGCGTCGTTCTGTGTTCAGGGAAAGTCTATTACGATCTGTTAGAACAGCGTCGTAAAAATGAACAAACTGACGTTGCTATCGTGCGTATCGAACAGCTATATCCGTTCCCACACGAAGATATCCAAAAAGCGTTGGCGCAATTTACTGATGTAAAAGACTTTGTATGGTGTCAAGAAGAGCCATTAAACCAAGGTGCTTGGTATTGCAGTCAACATAACTTCCGTGAAGCTATCCCAGCAGGGGCAACTTTACGTTATGCAGGTCGAGCTGCTTCTTCATCTCCAGCAGTTGGCTATACGTCCGTACACCAGGAACAACAAAAAGCCCTGGTTAATGACGCTTTGAACATTGAATAATTAAAGGATAGAAAATGAGTAGCGTAGAAATTCTTGTTCCCGATCTTCCTGAGTCCGTTGCAGATGCTACGGTTGCCACATGGCATAAAAAACCAGGTGACAGTGTTCAGCGTGATGAAGTACTGGTTGAGATCGAAACAGATAAAGTCGTATTAGAAGTTCCTGCAAGCGAAGCGGGTGTATTAGAAGCTATCGTTGAAGATGAAGGTGCAACAGTATTGTCTAAGCAGTTACTGGGTCGCATTCGTTTAGGCGATAGCACTGGTATTCCAGCTGAAGTGAAAGAAGCACAAGAGTCAACACCTGCACAACGTCAAACTGCAAGTTTAGAAACAGAAAGCAACGATGCGCTGACACCAGCTATTCGTCGTTTAATTGCAGAGCACGATTTAAACCCTGCGGATATCAAAGGGACTGGCGTTGGCGGTCGTTTAACTCGTGAAGATGTTGAAAAACATTTATCAGCAAATAAATCTGCGACACCTGCGGCGAAAGCACCAGAAGCGCCACAAGCGCCATTAGCGCACCGTAGTGAAAAACGTGTTCCAATGACTCGTTTACGTAAACGTATCGCAGAGCGCCTGTTAGAAGCGAAAAATACGACTGCAATGCTGACGACGTTTAACGAAGTCAACATGCAACCAATCAAAGACTTACGTAAACAATATGGCGAAGTATTCGAAAAACGTCATGGTGTTCGTTTAGGCTTTATGTCTTTCTATGTTAAAGCTGCGGTTGAAGCACTGAAACGCTACCCAGAAGTGAATGCTTCTATTGATGGCGATGATGTGGTTTACCATAACTATTTCGATATCAGTATTGCTGTATCAACACCACGTGGTCTGGTAACGCCAGTGCTGCGTGATGTCGATGCAATGAGCATGGCTGATATCGAGAAGAAAATTAAAGAACTGGCTGTCAAAGGTCGTGACGGTAAATTAACTGTCGAAGACTTAAGTGGTGGTAACTTCACTATCACTAACGGTGGCGTATTCGGTTCTCTGATGTCTACACCTATCATTAACCCACCACAGAGCGCGATTTTAGGCATGCATGCGATTAAAGACCGCCCTATGGCTGTAAATGGTAAGGTAGAAATTCTTCCTATGATGTATTTAGCACTGTCTTACGACCACCGTTTAATCGATGGTAGTGAGTCAGTTGGCTTCTTAGTCGCTATCAAAGATATGCTGGAAGACCCAACTCGTTTACTGCTGGACGTATAGCAACATAACAGGGCAGGGTACAACTTGCCCGGTCTGAAGTAACCGATGCAGCCCGTTCGCGGGTTGCTAAATCAGTAACAATTGCAGGAGGCGAATAAACGCCTCTTCAGACTCAATTATGGATAGAACATCATGAATTTACACGAGTACCAGGCAAAACAGTTGTTTGCACGTTATGGGATGCCTGCACCGACAGGTTATGCCTGTTCATCAGTTGCTGAAACCGTCGATGCAGCTAAAAAAATTGGTAACGGCCCATGGGTAATTAAATGCCAAGTTCACGCTGGTGGACGCGGTAAAGCGGGTGGCGTGAAAGTCACTAGCGATATCAATGAAGTTAAAGCGTTTGCAGAACACTGGTTAGGTAAAAACTTAGTTACCTATCAAACAGATGCTAATGGCCAACCAGTAAACCAAATTTTAGTTGAAACTGCGACTGACATTGATAAAGAACTCTATTTAGGTGCTGTTGTTGACCGTAGCACTCGCCGCGTTGTGTTCATGGCTTCTACCGAAGGTGGCGTGGAAATTGAGAAAGTCGCAGAAGAGACCCCAGAGTTAATTCACAAAGCGATTATCGACCCATTGACTGGCCCAATGCCTTTCCAAGGTCGTGAGTTAGCATTCAAATTAGGTCTAACTGGCAAACAAGTTAGCCAATTTGCAAAAATTTTCATGGGCCTAGCAACATTATTCCTAGAACGTGATTTAGCATTAGCTGAAATCAACCCACTGGTTATCAGCACTGCGGGTGATTTAGTTTGCTTAGATGGTAAATTAGGTATCGATAGCAACGCGTTATATCGCCAACCTGAAATCCGTGAACTGCGTGATGAATCACAAGAAGATGCGCGTGAAGCACAAGCAGCTCAGTGGGAACTGAACTATGTTGCATTAGACGGCAACATCGGTTGTATGGTTAACGGTGCAGGCCTTGCAATGGGTACGATGGACATCGTTAAATTACACGGCGGCGCACCAGCTAACTTCTTAGATGTTGGCGGCGGCGCGACAAAAGAGCGTGTAACTGAAGCATTTAAAATCATTCTTTCTGATGAAAACGTGAAAGCGGTTTTTGTTAACATCTTTGGTGGTATCGTTCGTTGTGACCTGATTGCAGACGGCATCATTGGTGCAGTTGAAGAAGTTGGCGTAAATGTACCGGTAGTTGTGCGTTTAGAAGGTAACAATGCAGAGTTAGGTGCTAAAAAACTGGCAGATAGCGGCTTGAACATCATCGCTGCAAATAGCCTGACAGATGCAGCTAAGAAAGCAGTAGCAGCAGCGGAGGCTAAATAATGTCTATTTTAATCGATAAAAACACTAAAGTAATTTGCCAAGGTTTCACTGGTGGTCAAGGTACATTCCACTCAGAACAAGCGATTGCTTATGGCACGCAAATGGTCGGTGGTGTGACTCCAGGTAAAGGTGGCACTGTTCACTTAGGTCTACCTGTATTTAACACTGTTCGTGAAGCTGTAGAAGCAACGGGCGCAACAGCCTCTGTTATCTATGTTCCAGCACCATTTTGTAAAGATTCTATTTTAGAAGCTATCGATGCAGGCATTAAACTGATCATCACCATCACTGAAGGTATCCCAACGTTGGATATGCTGACAGTGAAAGTGAAATTAGACGAAGCAGGCGTTCGTATGATTGGGCCTAATTGCCCAGGTGTTATCACTCCGGGTGAATGTAAGATTGGTATCCAACCTGGTCATATCCATATGCCAGGTAAAGTCGGTATCGTTTCACGTTCAGGTACGTTGACTTACGAAGCTGTTAAACAAACAACAGATGCAGGCTTAGGTCAATCGACTTGCGTAGGTATTGGTGGTGACCCAATCCCAGGTTCAAACTTCATTGATATCCTGAAATTATTCCAAGCGGATCCGCAAACTGAAGCTATCGTCATGATCGGTGAAATCGGTGGTAACGCAGAAGAAGAAGCAGCGGCTTATATTAAAGAGCACGTCACTAAACCTGTTGTCGGTTACATCGCAGGTGTAACTGCACCAAAAGGCAAACGTATGGGTCACGCAGGTGCAATCATCGCTGGCGGTAAAGGCACAGCTGATGAGAAATTTGCTGCATTAGAAGCGGCTGGTGTGAAAACCGTTCGTAGCCTTGCAGACATCGGTGATGCAGTAAAATCATTACTGAACAAATAAGTGATTCGCTAGGCAACTAGCAAGAGTAAGAGACGAAAGCCCGTGCTCATGTGAGCGCGGGTTTTTTTATGGTTTACAAAAATATTTCAAACAATTTTTATGTGGTTATGCGGTTTTCTGAAAAGAGTGTCTATACTTAAAAATGCGTATTACAGGCTTGTATGAAGGAAAATTGATAATGAGGGGCAACTAGACGAGTAGGGGGCGCTAATCGCATTTTGTGCAAAAAATAGCAAAATTGCGGCATGTCAATTTTATAATATTGACGGCAATTCAATTAAACCAATATAACCGTTTAGTTGATAAAAACGGCTATATTAATAAAATTCATAATAAGTTTAAAATAAGATACTATTACAAATTAAATATTCTTTTTTCGAGGCTTTAATTCAATGATTATATTTTTTGTTAATCTTTGGAAAAATTAAGAACATTTGTATCATTATCAATAACAGCATTTTAACAAGTAAATAACCATTAATTGACTGACAGGTATATCAATTAACAACAGGAAAAAAATTGACGTAAATCAATTCATTGCCTCTGGCTTTATTTGTTCAAATTGCTTAAATTGGTGCTCGATCAAATACTCGATTTTCTATTAAAGGGTATAATTATTGATGTAAATTCAGAATTCAAATCTGAGTCACGTAAAAGAAGTTTATTGTGTGTGAAGATAGGCGTACTATTATTATAGTAACGTTTGTTCTTTTAATTTTGTTAATTATTTGTTGTTTTGAGGCATTTTTTGCTGGTAGTTAAGAGGCTTTCTAAGTATTTAAAACTGGAAGCTGGGTTGCCGCAAGTCGGTGTCTTCCTGCTAGGAGCAAGGAGTCAAGATGTTTGATATTGTCGAACTGTCACGATTACAGTTTGCCTTAACTGCGATGTATCACTTCCTGTTCGTACCATTAACGCTAGGTATGGCGTTTTTGCTTGCGATTATGGAGACGGTATATGTACTGTCAGGCAAACAAATTTATAAAGATATGACTAAGTTCTGGGGTAAGTTATTCGGTATTAACTTTGCTCTGGGTGTTGCAACGGGTTTGACCATGGAGTTCCAATTCGGTACTAACTGGTCTTACTACGCTCACTACGTTGGAGATATCTTCGGTGCACCTCTTGCAATCGAAGGTTTGATGGCGTTCTTCTTAGAATCTACCTTTGTTGGTTTATTCTTCTTTGGTTGGGATCGTTTAAGCAAAAAACAACACCTTGCTGTAACATGGTTAGTTGCTTTAGGTTCTAACTTCTCTGCTCTGTGGATTTTGGTCGCGAACGGTTGGATGCAAAACCCAATCGCTGCTGATTTCAACTTTGAAACCATGCGTATGGAAATGGTTAGCTTCTCTGAGCTAGTCTTGAACCCAGTCGCACAAGTTAAATTCGTCCACACAGTTGCTGCAGGTTATTGTACCGGTGCAATGTTTATTTTAGGTATTAGCTCTTACTACCTGCTTAAAGGTCGTGATGTTGCTTTTGCTAAGCGTTCTTTTGCAATTGCGGCAAGTTTTGGTATTGCAGCGGTTCTATCTGTTATCGTTCTTGGTGATGAATCAGGTTACGAAATGGGTGACGTACAAAAAACGAAACTTGCAGCCGTTGAAGCTGAGTGGGAAACTCATGCTCCTCCAGCCGCGTTTAACCTAATCGCTTGGCCAGATACCGAGAAACAAGAAAATAAATTTGCTATCTCGATTCCTTGGGCGATGGGTATCATTGCAACCCGTTCTGTCGACACACCTGTTTTAGGCTTGAAAGACCTAATGAAACAACACGAAGTTCGCATTCGTAACGGTATGATTGCATACGGTCAGTTACAAGAACTTCTTGCAGGTAATAAAGATCCTGAACTGCGTGCGGCATTCGAAGCAAGCAAAAAAGATCTTGGATATGGTCTTCTGTTAAAACAATATGCACCAAATGTTGTTGATGCAACTGAAGCTCAAATCCAAAAAGCAGTGAAAGATAGTATTCCTAACGTTGGGCCTCTGTTCTGGGCATTCCGTATCATGGTTGGTGTTGGCTTCCTGTTACTGTTGATTATTGGCTGGGCATTCCTGTCAGTAGTTCGTAACCGTATTGGTCAAAATAAACTATTGCTGCGTATTGCACTACTCGGTATTCCATTACCATGGATTGCAATTGAATCGGGTTGGTTCGTTGCTGAATATGGTCGTCAGCCATGGGCAATTGGTGAAGTGTTACCGGTTTCGGTTGCACACTCCAACTTGACAACCCATGACCTGATCTTCTCTATGGTATTGATCTGTGGTCTGTACACACTGTTCTTAATTGCTGAAATGTTCTTAATGTTCAAATTCGCTCGTAAAGGGCCAAGTAGCCTGAAAACCGGTCGTTACCACTTTGAACAGAAAAACACTTCTGCACACGACGTTCAGTAAATAGGAGTCCACTTATGTTTGATTATGAAGTTCTTCGATTTGTGTGGTGGATCCTTATCGGTGTATTACTGATTGGGTTTGCTGTCACAGATGGCTTTGACATGGGCGTTGGCTTCTTATTACCTATCTTAGGTAAAACAGATACTGAACGCCGTATCATGATTAACGCAGTTGCACCTCACTGGGATGGTAACCAAGTTTGGTTAATCACCGCGGGTGGTGCTATGTTCGCTGCATGGCCACAAGTTTATGCTGCGGCATTCTCCGGCTTCTATGTCGCTATGATTTTGGTATTAGCAGCACTGTTCTTCCGTCCGGTTGGTTTCGACTACCGTTCAAAACTGGAGAACCCAAAATGGCGTAATATGTGGGACTGGGGTCTGTTTATTGGTGGTTTCGTTCCACCATTAGTTATCGGTGTTGCGTTTGGTAACCTGTTATTAGGTGTTCCACTACAAATCGATAACCAGCAGTACCTGACTTATACAGGTAACCTGTTTGGTCTGCTAAACCCATATGGTCTGTTAGCGGGTGTTGTCGGCTTAATGATGATTGTGACGCAAGGTGCAACTTATTTGCAAATGCGTACCACGGGTGAACTGTACTTACGTGTTCGTAAAGCGACTTATATCTGTGCATTAGTTACTTTAGTTGCTTTCGCAGGCGCAGGTGTTTGGTTAGTAATGGGTATTGATGGTTATGTTGTTACTTCAACTATCGATACATTGAGTGTTTCTAACCCACTCAACAAAACAGTCGCAGTTGAATCAGGTGCTTGGTTGACTAATTTCAACACTTACCCAATTCTGTGGGCGTTGCCTGCTCTAGGTGTAGCACTACCGTTAATCACAATGCTGTTTAGTAAAGCAGACAAAAATGGTTGGGCGTTTGTGAGTTCTTCATTAACTATCGCTTGTATCATTTTAACCTGTGGTGTAGCAATGTTCCCATTCATCATGCCTTCAAGCATCATGCCAAACGCAAGTTTGACCATGTGGGATGCAACATCTAGCTTGTTCACACTGCAAGTGATGACTGTTGTTGCTATTATCTTTGTTCCAATCGTACTGGCATACACCGCATGGTGTTACTACAAAATGTTCGGTCGTTTGGACAAAAACTTCATCGAAGGCAACAAGCACTCGCTGTATTAAGGAGCATAACTATGTGGTATTTCGCCTGGATCCTCGGCACGCTGTTAGCTTGTAGTTTTGCAGTGATTGCAGCATTAGCATTAGAGCACTCAGAAGACTCTAAAACAGCTAAAGATGGTGAGTAATAAAAATGCTGGTGGATAAAACCTATCAGCTATTGGATAAGGGGCCGATAAGGGCCCTTATCCTTATTTTAGCTTTAGTAACTGCAGGTGCAGTCATGTGGGATCCAACCCTATTTGCTGCGAAAACGAGTTCATTTCAGATATGGCAAGGGCTGTTGTTAATATGGGCAACATGTACCGCGATGATTTTTGGTGTGGGTTTTAAACCTAAAAAAGTTATCTTCCGTGCAATTTTCCATCCATTGCCAGCTGCCATCATTCTTATTTGGGGACTTTTTCAGGTCTTTAGATAATTCTAATTGCTAATTATGGGTCAATGGACCCATAATTATTTTTGATATCTTTACTTTCAAAGTGATTCCAAACTGGCACTGTCTTGCGTATAGTGGCACCGTTAATTAATTTAACCTAAGACGGAGTGATTGTTATGTTATTTCGCTGGCCTGTTCGCGTGTATTATGAAGATACAGATGCGGGCGGTGTTGTTTATCATGCACGCTATTTAGCCTTTTTTGAGCGAGCAAGAACCGAAATGCTGCGAAATAGAGGTATCAATCAACAAAGTATGCTTGCTGAAAACCTTGGCTTCGTTGTGCGAAGCATGACAATTGATTTTGTCAAAGGCGCTAAGCTAGATGACCTGCTGGAAGTTGAAACGAAAATTATTGAAATGAAACGCGCTTCATTAACTTTTCAGCAAAGGTTAGTTGATTCGCAAGGTAACCTGCTTTGTGGGGCAAATGCCCTTATTGCTTGTGTGGACACATCAAAAATGAAGCCGATTGCGCTTCCTAAGTCTATTGTCGCGGAGTTTAAACAGTGACTGACATGAATATCCTGGATTTATTCCTTAAAGCGAGCCTTTTGGTTCAGCTCATTATGTTCGTTTTGATCGGTTTTTCTATCGCATCATGGGCGATCATTATTCAAAGAACGAAAATTTTAAATGCGGCAACTCGTGAGGCTGAAGCATTTGAAGATAAGTTCTGGTCAGGTATCGAGTTATCGCGCTTATATAAAGAAAGCCAAGCTCGCCGTGATGAATTGAGTGGTGCCGAACAAATTTTCCATTCTGGTTTTAAAGAGTTCGTTCGTTTACACCAAGCGAATATTCATGCGCCAGATGCGGTAGTCACGGGGGCTTCTCGTGCAATGCGTATCTCAATGAATCGTGAACTTGAATCAGTTGAAGCGCATATCCCATTTTTAGGTACTGTTGGCTCAATTAGCCCTTATATTGGTTTATTTGGTACCGTTTGGGGGATTATGCATGCATTTATTGCATTGGGCGCGGTAAAACAAGCAACATTACAAATGGTTGCACCGGGTATTGCTGAAGCATTGATTGCAACCGCAATTGGTTTGTTTGCAGCGATCCCTGCAGTTATGGCATTTAACCGTTTGAACTTACGTGTCAGCAAATTAGAGCAAAACTACGATAACTTTATGGAAGAGTTTTTAGCCATCTTGCATCGTCAAGCTTTCTCTGCTGATAAGAAATAAGACGGGGGAGATAAGCGAATGGCGCGCACAAGTCGCAGACGTGAGCTGAAATCCGAAATCAACATTGTTCCATTACTGGACGTATTGTTGGTACTGTTGCTGATATTTATGGCAACAGCACCGATTATTTCTCAAAGTGTGGAAGTTGAATTGCCGGATGCAACAGATACACAAACCGTTTCATCAAGTGATAACCCACCGATTATTTTAGAAGTGTCGGGGGTTGGCCAATATAATATGCGTCTTGATGGTGAGGTTCTAGAATTGTTACCACCAGAGCAAATTGCGGCAGAAGCAAAATCTCAATTAGAGAAAAATCCAAAAGCGATTTTCTTGATTGGTGGAGCAAAAGAAGTCCCTTATGAAGAAGTGATTAAGGCGCTGAATATATTACACAGCGCAGGGATAAAATCGGTTGGCTTGATGACTCAGCCTATTTAGGCTGGGTTATTGTCGTTTGAATAAGTCACAATTCTTTTTTTGGATACCAGAGTGGGAAAGACAAAAGAGAAAAAAGATAACTTAAATCGATCATTAGTGATGTCAATTGTATTGCACGTCCTATTGATCGGCTTGATTGTTATAGGCTCTTTAGTTTCCGTCGTCAAACTTGGTGGTGGCGGAGAAGAGGGAACTGTCATCGATGCGGTGATGGTTGACCCTGGCGTGGTTGTTGAGCAATATGAAGAAATGCAAAGGCAGCAAAATAACGTCAGACAAGCGGCGAAAGAGCGTAAAGAGCAAGAACAAAAGCAAGAGGCTGAGCTTAGAGAGCAGCAAGAAAAGGAACAAAAGCGTCTTCAGCAGCTTGAAGAAGAGCGTATTAAAACTGAGCGTGCAACGGCGGAGCAACAAAAGCAAGCCGAAGAACAACAGAAAAAAGCGTTAGAAGCGGCTAAAAAAGCGAAGGAAGAGCAAAAAATAGCTGAAGAAGCTGCCGCGAAAGCGAAAGCAGAAAAAGAAAAATTAATTAAAGAGCAAGCTGCTGAAAAGGCGAAAGCTGAGGCACAAGCTCAGAAAGAAGCAGAAGCGGCGAAAGCCAAAGCTGAAAAAGAAGCTAAAGAGAAAGCCGAAAAAGAAGCCAAGGAAAAAGCAGAAAAGGACGCTAAAGTAAAAGCTGAGAAAGAAGCTAAAGCTAAAGCCGATAAGGAAGCCAAAGAAAAAGCAGATAAAGAAGCTAAAGCCAAAGCGGCAAAAGCTAAGGCTGAGGCTGCAAAAAATGCCGCTTCCGTTGACGATTTACTTGGTGATTTAACGGCATCAGGCCCTAGCAAACAAGGTGGCGAAGCTGCAGCTGGAAAAGGTGGCGGTAAAAAATCAGGGGCATCCAATGCTGATGTGGACAGCTATGCTGGTAAAGTCAAAGCGGCTATCCAAAGTAAGTTTTATGATTCAGATACTTTCCGTGGGCGTACTTGTGAACTTCAATTGAAGCTCGCGCCAGATGGGTTATTGGTGAGTATTACACCAAAAAATAGCCCGGCCAATGACGCGGCACTCTGTGATGCAGCAATCCGAGCAGCAAAACTTGCAACGATGCCTAAACCACCTAGCAGAGAAGTCTATGATACGTTTAATAAAGCAGGTAGCACGGTTGTGTTTAAACCTTAATATTCAATAACTCAGAGCAGTCTGTATTGATATTATTAAGGCAATAGCATAAATAGTTTGTGTGGTATCTAGTTTTGTTATTATACCTTTGTTAAAATTCAGCGAATTATTGCGGTAGTAAATAATCCGCAGTAAGGGAGATAAGAATGAAGCAGGCTTTTAAAGTAGTTTTAGGGTTCCTAATGCTATGGGCGACAGTGGCTCAGGCTGAAATACGTATTGAGATCACTGAAGGTGTTAACTCAGCTCAACCTATTGGTGTTGTGCCGTTTAAATGGTCAGGTGCCGGCGCACCACCACAAGAAGTCGGCCAAATAGTCGGTGCTGATTTACGCAATAGCGGGAAATTTAACCCTATCGAACCAAGCCGTATGCCTCAACAACCAGGTACCGCTTCTGAAGTGATTCCTGAAGCGTGGACAGCGTTAGGTATTAACGCAGTTGTTGTGGGGCAAGTACAGCCTGCAGCAGATGGTAGCTTTGTTGTTAGCTATCAGTTAGTCGATGTCGCGGCTAATCCAGGTGCTGTTTTATCTCAGAACCAATATAAAGTAACAAAAGAATGGTTACGTTATGCAGCGCATACTGCAAGTGATGAAGTCTTTGAAAAATTGACAGGTATTCGTGGTGCATTCCGTACACGTATTGCTTATATTGTTGTCAACAAAGGCGGTCAGTATCCATATGAATTACGTGTTTCTGATTACGACGGTTTTAACCAGTTTACGGTTCACCGTTCACCAGAACCTTTGATGTCGCCAGCATGGTCACCAGATGGTGAAAAACTGGCTTATGTTACATTTGAAAGCGGCAGTTCAGCACTTGTCATTCAAACCTTATCGACAGGAGCGGTTCGTCAGGTAGCATCATTCCCTCGTCACAATGGGGCACCTGCATTCTCTCCGGATGGGACTAAACTGGCATTTGCATTGTCTAAAACAGGCAGCTTGAATTTATATGTAATGGACTTAGCGAGTGGGCAAATTCGTCAGGTAACCGATGGTCGTAGTAACAATACCGAGCCAAGTTGGATGCCAGATAGCCAAACTTTAGTCTATACTTCAGATCAGGCAGGACGTCCGCAGATTTATAAAATGAATATTAATGGTGGCAGCCCTGAGCGTGTGTCCTGGGAAGGAACACAAAATCAGGACGCTGATGTTAGCCCGGATGGTACTTTCTTAGTGATGGTCAGCTCCGGTGGCGGTCAGCAACATGTCGCCAAACAAGATCTGGCAACGAATAACGTTGAATTTTTAACGAAAACGTTCCTAGATGAAACGCCGAGTATCGCACCTAACGGCACTATGGTAATTTATAGCTCCTCTCAAGGCTTGGGGACTATATTGCAGCTAGTTTCGACCGACGGGCGTTTCAAAGCGCGTCTTCCGGCTACCGATGGACAGGTTAAATTTCCTGCCTGGTCGCCGTATCTGTGATGCATAATAATAATGTGTGGCAAAAAATATTAAGGATCAAAACGATGCAACTGAATAAAGTGCTTAAAGGGCTGATGATCGCGTTACCAATCATGGCAGTCGCAGCTTGTAGCTCTAACAAAAACAATGACCAAGATGGCGTAGATACTTCTACTAACCAAACTAATACTGGTCTGTCTGCGGAAGAGCTGGCACGTCAGCAAATGGAACAGCTGCAACAAAACAACACTGTTTACTTTGGCTTTGACAAATACAACGTATCTCCAGAATACGCTGAAATGTTAGATGCACACGCAGCATTCCTGCGTAGCAACCCATCTGTACGTGTTGTTGTTGAAGGTCATGCGGATGAGCGTGGTACTCCAGAATATAACATCGCGCTGGGCGAGCGTCGTGCTAATGCAGTTAAAATGTACCTGCAAAGCAAAGGTGTTTCTGGTGACCAAGTTTCACTGGTTTCTTACGGTAAAGAAAAACCAGCTGTGTTAGGTCACACTGAAGCAGACTACGCGAAAAACCGTCGTGCAGTCATTGCATACTAATAGATAAGCGAAATTATCTATTATGAACAGTAACTTCAGACACTTACTAGTCGGTCTGTCGTTATTGGTTGGCGTAGCGGCCCCTTGGGTCGCTATTGCCCAAGCGCCAATCAACAATGTCGGATCTGGTTCAACAGCAGACCGCCTTACCCAACTTGAGACAGCAGTTAGCTCTCAAGGTCAAATTCTGTATCAAATTCAACAGCAACTCGCTGACAATCAACGCGACATCGACATGTTACGTGGTCAGATTCAAGAAAGTGAATACAAATTGAATCAAGTCATTGAGCGTCAGAAAGATTTATACATGCAATTAGACAATGCGGGCGGTGGTAATTCAGCAACCTCAGGCGATACAGCAACACCTGACACTAGCGCATCAAATGGATCATCTTCCTCAGCGACACCTACGGCAGCGGCCAATACAAGTGGAAATGAGAAAGATGATTACAATGCTGCAGTCAAATTAGCGATGGAAAGCAAATCCAAAGCTCAAATTGACCAAGCAATAGGTGCATTACAAGGTTTTATTAAAGCCTACCCTAAGTCTGGGTATCAATCTAACGCCAACTATTGGCTGGGGCAGTTAAACTACAATAAAGGTAGCAAAGACGATGCTGCTTTTTATTTCGCCACTGTAGTTAAGCAGTACCCTAAATCCCAAAAAAGCAGCGAAGCCTTATATAAAGTTGGGCTGATCATGCAAGATAAGGGACAAAAAGATAAAGCGAAAGCTGTTTACCAACAGGTATTGAAACAATATCCAAACAGTGCTGGTTCAAAATTAGCCGAAAAAAAGCTGAGTACACTTTAATTTATAGCCCCGAAGCAATATTACCGAATATTTCGGGGTTATCAGTATGATAAGTGCGCATTTAAACTTTTTTTAAAAAAAAATCATTGCACCCTCGTCAGAAATCAGTAATATAAGCCGCCGTTGATACGAGAATACGGTTAGCCGAAAATCTCGAAAAACAGAAAGAAATTTAGTTTTAGATGGGTCGTTAGCTCAGTCGGTAGAGCAGTTGACTTTTAATCAATTGGTCGCAGGTTCGAATCCTGCACGACCCACCATCTAAAACCTATAGTAGTAAAAAAAACAATTTAGATGGGTCGTTAGCTCAGTCGGTAGAGCAGTTGACTTTTAATCAATTGGTCGCAGGTTCGAATCCTGCACGACCCACCATCTAAAACCTATTGTAGTAAAAAAAAGCAATTTAGATGGGTCGTTAGCTCAGTCGGTAGAGCAGTTGACTTTTAATCAATTGGTCGCAGGTTCGAATCCTGCACGACCCACCATCTCAAGGCATTCCTAAGCAAATAATCCAATTTAACAATCACCTAAGTAAACACTCAGTCGTTAAGCCATACCTCGACAAGCTGGTTGCAGGTTCAGCCCGTAGGGTAAATCCGAAGGATTTAAATCCTGCACGGCCCACCATCTCAAAGCTATTCCTAAACAAACGATCCAAGCCAATACTCACCTAAGTAAACATCCGAAGGATTTCAATCCTGCACGACCCACCATCTCAAAGCTATTCCTAAACAAACGATCCAAGCCAATACTCACCTAAGTAAACACTCAGTCGTTAAGCCATACCTCGACAAGCTGGTTGCAGGTTCAGCTCGTAGGGCAAATCCGAAGGATTTCAATCCTGCACGACCCACCATCTCAAAGCTATTCCTAAACAAACGATCCAAGCCAATACTCACCTAAGTAAACACTCAGTCGTTAAGCCATACCTCGACAAGCTGGTTGCAGGTTCAGCCCGTAGGGCAAATCCGAAGGATTTCAATCCTGCACGACCCACCATCTCAAGGCATTCCTAAGCAAATAATCCAATTTAACAATCACCTAAGTAAACATTCAGTCGTTAAGCCAGACCTCGACAAGCTGGTTGCAGGTTCAGCCCGTAGGGCAAATCCGAAGGATTTCAATCCTGCACGACCCACCATTTCAAGCCATTATCAAGCAAGCAATCCAAGTAATATTTACCTAAGTAAGTACTTAGTTGTCTAATCGCTCACAACAATAAAAGCACCGCATTCCTTTGCTGTGCTTCATTTATATTTATCTTATTTTACAGTGTTTCAGGGAGTAGGGCGTTATCCTGCAAAATGCCAATAAGCAGTTCTTGCATTTTTTCTGCCATAAGCTGCATATCATTGAAGCCTTGAAGGCTAGCGAGCTCGGTAGCTACTTCATTAAAGCAGCGCATCAAACACTGAAGAGACAATGAAGCGCTGTGAGCCGTTCCACAATTAAAAATAACCTCCAATGCCTCGATATAGGGTTTAGGCATCCATTCGTGATATTGACGGCCTTTATACCAAACATGCTTACCTTGCAGAGAAACTAGGTTTTCAACTAGTGTGAGAAAATACTGCTTCATATCTGCACTTCGCGACCATGCCACCCATAACTCATTTCGTGTGAGTGCGATGGCGACTTGATGAGCCTCATGCCAAAAATCGGTGATTATCTCGGCAAATTCAGAGGCACTAACAGGCTTTGGCTGTAAAGATGTTGAGTTGGCATTTTCAGGTAGTCCATTAGCGATCCCTGTTTTATCCAATAAAACAGTAAAGCCCCGTGAAAATGTCGCATCTAAACCTTCACACTTCATTTTTTCGAGACGCTCAGGTTCTGCAAAAGTGAAATCAACTTTGCGGCCTTCTTCATAGATCACCAAGCAAGTAGGCCAGTCTGGCGCATCATTTTCTTCGTTAAGTAAATGAAGAGCAGCCAAGGGGGTACCAAAGTTATTAATCCAATGTGTTTGTTGGAATAGCTCTGTCACCCCGTGGCCAATCAATTCGATATCAATATCAGAATAACTATCGATATGTTGTTCTCGCCCTCGAGAGCCGGTTAATACCACGGCTTCAATTCTTGGATCGAGCAATGAAACTGAAATAATTTTATTTATTAATAATGCAGGTGATTCCATAACTGACCTAATGAATTAAGTAAGGATGGCTACGATACCGATAAAGAGGTAGAAAAGCGAAGGTTCAAACGTAAAAAGTATGAAAAGAGTACTTAAATGACTAAGTTTTTTCTAAAGTGAGGGAAAGTCGTTAACATTTATAGGAGAGGTATCAGAAATTCGGCTGTGTTAGTACCAAAATTGCCTTAATCGCTAAAAGTATATTACATTAAACATGGGGATGAAAAAGATTACAATGATGATATAGCTAATCTGAATTTACTTTAAGTTTTACTTTTTGAAAGCACTCTGAAATTACTCTGTATTTTATTATTTGTAACTATATTTATAAGGTATTATTTCCTCTGTTATATATTAATATGAAATTTGTATTTAATTGCTTAACAAATTATTATTTGTTTTTTTAAGAGGGAATTAAAATGGGAATGAGAACAAAGGAACTAAACGGAGATGAATGTTTTTTGGAATTAAAAAAACATTATGAATATATGAATGGAATTATACAAGAACTTCATGCAGAACTAGGTGAGTTAGCTGAAAAAATATTAAAAACAGAAACTAAACGTAAGAGTATATTCGATGCCGAAAGTGACCTGTTTGAAAGTAAACTAACATACTCTGAATATGTTCAATCTAAAAAATATATTTATAGAATTAAAGATTATATCGATACCGTTAAGGATGCTCTAAATAGCTATCAGAAACTGCAAGATAACTTAAGTTTTTATATTAAAAACCCAGCAGAGAAAAAAAACATTACACCAAACATCGCTGAGGATTATGATAATGTGACAGAAAAAATTCGTAATTATCCATATATTGGCTCTAGATTACACCGACTGTTATCCAAGTCTGATGCCAGGGTTAGCCAGTTGGTCATTGATGCTAAAGGGGATACTTTAGCTTTTCACGGTTCCTTGGCTAAAGTAAGATACACTGCAAATGATATATCTTATATGGTAGGATATTTACATTATAATAACCAATTAGATGAGAGTTTAAATACTAGTAATTCTGAGAATGATGAACTTAAAATTGTTGATGAATGTAGACAAGAAATGGACATGTCGAGTGATAAATTAATACAAGATAATACTAAAGAAGGTGAGGTTATTAGTAATAAAAATAAAATAAAATCAGAATGGCATATTGATGGTGGTAATTTAACAGATAATATTGCAGGACTTTATAGCAGAGAGCAAATTCTATCTAATGTAGTAAGTCATGATAATATTGTAGAATCCATTCTTCTACCTATACCAATATATTAGTTGCATATCTTCCTTTGATTCATCATACCTGCCTACAATGCAAGTAGGTAGGTTGTTACTTTTTCATTTCATGACATTTATAACCGTAATTCTTCAAGTTGCAGCGCTTTTAGTTGAGGTATAAGTGACTGGGCTACGCTCGCCGAGTCACAGAGTTTATCTATGCATCCCGTCTATTTCCCTTGTCGCATATCACAGTTCGAATTATTTTGGTTATGTAAAATTAACTTGTACGCTCCCTATTACATATACAAATTAACCTTCTAATTAAACACCATTTATTGATAAATCAAAGATCAATCAACTTTTACTTTGATGTCTGGTATATCCTTTGAGGTAAATCGGTAATAGGGAGGAAATGATGCTAGATAAGTAAAAATAGTGAAGACTTATTGAGCAAACTAGCGTATCGTGTTTAGTATATAAAACAAAATGTGTGTAAACTTGCGGTTTTAAACTTGCATAAGGTAATAAAATCGCTTTTTGCTAAACAGAGGCAACCAATGAGCGTGTTTATCGATTTTGACCAGTCAGTTTATCCGTTCCCAGCAAAACCAGCACGATTAAGCTCGGATGAAAAAGAATTTTATCGGCAGAAGATTAAGTCGCTATTGGTGGAGAAAAATGCGGTAATCGTTGCACACTACTATACTGATCCTGAAATTCAAGCACTTGCAGAAGAAACTGGGGGCTGTGTTGCAGATTCACTTGAAATGGCGCGTTTTGGGGCTAAACATTCGGCATCTACCTTAGTTGTTGCTGGAGTGAAATTTATGGGCGAAACCGCAAAAATTCTCAGCCCAGAAAAACAAGTCTTAATGCCAACATTAGAAGCCCAATGTTCCCTTGATATAGGTTGCCCTGAAGAAGAATTTATCCATTTTTGTGATGAGCATCCAGATAGAACTGTGGTGGTGTATGCTAATACTTCCGCAGCGGTAAAGGCTCGGGCTGATTGGGTAGTCACATCCAGTATTGCTGTTGAATTAATAGAGCACCTTGATAGCTTAGGTGAAAAAATAATTTGGGCCCCAGACCGCCATCTTGGGCGTTATGTCCAACAACAAACTGGGGCTGATATTCTGTGTTGGCAAGGGGCTTGCATCGTTCATGATGAATTTAAAACACAATCATTAGAAAAAATGAAAGCTCTATACCCTGAAGCTGCGGTATTGGTTCACCCTGAGTCACCACAAGCGATAGTCGACCTTGCAGATGCGGTCGGTTCTACAAGTCAGTTAATTAAAGCAGCACAAAATTTGCCTAACCCATTGATGATAGTGGCGACGGATAAAGGTATTTTTTACAAAATGCAGCAAGCTTGCCCGGAGAAGACGCTTTACATCGCTCCAACAGCGGGTGAGGGCGCAACATGTCGAACTTGCGCACATTGCCCTTGGATGGCAATGAATGGCTTAAAAGCGATTGCTGATGCTTTGGAAGGGAATTCGCAAGACCATCAAATTCATGTCAGTGAGATATTACGAGAAAAAGCATTACGACCATTAAATAAAATGCTAGATTTTGCAGAGAGTCTAAAATAATAAAATATAATTTGAATGAAATACTGAGCAATACAACATTAACGATCACTTATAAAGGATTTTGGGATGGATTTCTTTAGTACAGCCAATACGTTAGTGCAGATCCCGCTTTGGGGATCAGTTTATGATTTATCTTACATTGAAGCCGTGGGGACCATTGCTGGCTTACTTTGTATTCTACTTGCGAGTCTAGAAAAAACGATTAATTATCTATTTGGGTTAATTAACGTTTCTCTGTTTGCAGTTATTTTCTTTCAAATTCAGCTATATGCAAATCTATTGTTACAGATATTTTTCTTTGTCGCTAATATCTATGGCTGGTACGCATGGAGCAGAGTTACTAGTTCGCAGCAAGCAGAGCTAAAAATTCGTTGGTTGAGCTTACCAAAAGCAGCTATAACATTGGTTATTTCAGTTATCGCTATTATTTATCTGACATTTAATATTGATTCGGTATTTAGTGTGCTGGCGAGATGGGCCGTCGAGTTATTAAATCTATTTGGCGCTAACCTCGCAATGCCTGCAATAGAACCTGATGCCTTCCCATTCTGGGATTCGACGATGACCATTCTTTCCGTTGTCGCGATGATTTTAATGACACGTAAATATGTAGAAAACTGGTTGTTGTGGGTCATTATTAACGTCATCAGTATTGTGATTTTCTTTATTCAAGGTGTTTATGCCATGTCCTTAGAATACTTAATTTTATTAGGTATCGCCCTAAATGGCTCTAGGCTTTGGATAAAATCAGCAAAAGAAAACGGCTCCATGCCCATTTCTCGTACTTAGACAGAAAAAATCATCTAAAACAGCTAAAGTGGCATTATCGTCATTTAGCTGTTTTAGTTATTATTTGCTCTGAAAAATGCCAGTTCTGCCTACTTATCATGCTAAATTTCAACATTTCACCTCATTTTATAATTGGCTACTAATAAAGTCCTAGTTTTATCGTGCGCTTGCCTGTTTACAGATGTCTGTTGAACGGTTAGATTAAAATTTCGATGCTAATTATCTTTTATCCTTTCGAGTACAGTGAAGGAATTCAGCTGTCTACTCTGCGCTTTGTTCGGGCGAAACCAACTTGGATAAATTTGGCATGTAAATCAACTACAGTAAAAATAATAAACATTGGATATACAGGTATGAATTATCAGAACGATGACGTCAGAATAAAACAAATAAAAGAATTATTACCACCAATTGCTCTACTTGAAAAATTTCCAGCAACCGACAAAGCTGCGTTTACCGTTCATGAAGCACGCCTGGCAATCCACAATATTTTAGCCGGTAAAGATGACCGTTTAGTGGTAGTTATTGGCCCTTGCTCGATTCATGATACTAAAGCGGCTTTAGAATACGCAGAGCGCTTGGGTAAATTACGTGAGGAATTAAAAGGTTCACTGGAAATTGTGATGCGCGTGTATTTTGAAAAGCCACGCACAACGGTGGGTTGGAAAGGGCTAATTAATGACCCTAAAATGGATTGTAGCTTTGATATTAACGAAGGTTTACGTATTGCTCGTGAATTATTGCTGACAATCAATAACCAAGGCTTACCAACTGCGGGTGAGTTCTTAGATGTCATTAGCCCACAATACGTGGCAGATTTGATGAGTTGGGGAGCTATTGGTGCTCGAACCACTGAATCACAAATTCACCGTGAGCTAGCGTCTGGTTTATCTTGCCCTGTTGGTTTTAAAAATGGTACAGATGGCACAATTAAAATTGCCATTGATGCAATTAACTCAGCGCGTTCAGCCCACTGTTTCTTGTCAGTGACCAAGTGGGGCCACTCTGCGATAGTGAACACTAGCGGAAACCCAGATTGCCATATTATTTTACGTGGTGGTAAAGAACCAAATTACAGTGCTAAGCATGTGCAAGAAGTCCGTGAAGGGCTAGAGAAAGCGGGGCTTGTGCCTAGTATCATGATTGATTTTAGCCATGCAAATAGCTGCAAAAAATTCGAGAAACAAATGGAAGTGGCGACGGACGTTAGCGAGCAAATCCGCCAAGGTGACCGTTCGATTACAGGGATTATGATTGAAAGTAATCTTGTTGAAGGTAACCAGAATCTCGAATCTGATGAGCCATTAGTTTACGGTAAAAGTGTGACGGATGCGTGTATTGGTTGGAGTGATACTGAAAAAGTATTGCGTCAGTTATCAGATGCGGTGATCGCTCGTCGAAATAAATAATTTAAGAATAATAAGTACATCAAGCCAGATATTTTAATATCTGGCTTTTTTTATATATATACAGCACGATGGAATTTTATATTTTTTATTATACAAAAAATAAATTAGTTTTTTATTCTAAGCTGCATTATTATTTTTTTTTGTCATTTTATTAATGGCATTCTTTAAAGTTAGTTAAGTTTTCATATAAAGGAGTATATAAAATGGCATTAACTGATAAATCAAGAATTAATTATGAAATCAATCTTAGAGTGCTTTCTAATAAATTGAAAGAGAGTGCAGAAATAATGCAAGAAAGTATTATGAATGCTAGGAAAGAGTTAGAGGAAGATCGTGTAAGGCTGAATAATGATATTGATATTAGCATTAGAGGAGGCTGGGGGAATGATAAAGATAAAACCGATTCATTTAAATATATTGATTCGTTAAATGATTATCTTAACATAAGAGCAAGTGAATATAAGGATAATATTAAGGTATCTGAGTTAATGAATGAGTACATTGAAAACCCAGATAAAAGAACGGCTATCTTAGAACAAATCCGCCCTCTCGCTGAAAAGGTAAGTCAATTAGATGAAGTGCCTATTTTGTCTCGCAAAAATTATCCTTCAATGAATTCAGCAATTTGGTATGATTTGAAAGCGAATATTTCTGGACCTAAATTAAATAATGATTTCAAGTATGAAGTTGAATATATATTTAATTTAATGAATGCAGAAATAGATAACGATAATGGATATATTTCCAATAATGTCTATAATTATATGGAGGATGTTAAATATATTCGGGAAGGAATCCCCCGCATTGAGAAATCAATTTTAGAATATGAGGCAGACTATGTATCGGACAAAGAATCATTTCCTAGCACTGAATATTACAATGAATTTATATCAAGTTTAAAAGATAAAGTTAAAGAAGATAAAAGAATAGTTTCTATTATTAATGAAACTATTAAAGAGTATGCAATTAAAAATCCTAATAGTACACTTCATTTAAGTGGGAATAGTGGTTTTTCTCCAGTAGATATTTTGGGAGAATGGACTGTTTCGTTCATAGATAATCACTTTATTAGTATAGGTTCTCCTAATGAAGTGAATATTATTAACTTGACTCCACCTGTAATGCCTATGATACCTAACGCAAATTAATCGTAACGACTGCCGGCTTGTCAAGCGGCAGTCATTGTGTCGCCCACTTACTGTTTTTTTTGAATTTGGTTAATGAAGGTATTCAATTTTGACTGTTCTTCAGGTGTTGCATTCGCCGGAGTTGCCGTTAATTGCAATCGTTCAGTATCGGTCTGGACATCAAAATGTACTTTGCCTTTCTCGCCTTTTGTATATTCCACCTCTTTTAATGGAATACGATAACAGTAAGCGAAAATGTTTGGGCGAATATAGAAATATGAGTCTTTAATCGCTAAATAGACACCATCACCCGCTTTTTTGCCAAAGTAACCAAGGAAAATGGTGAAAACAAACAGGAACATCCCTAAGCTTTGGCTTAATATAATAAAGGTGATACTGATTAAGCCAAGAGCAACAACTAAAATACGGTTATTGCGTTTGTTGAACTCAACGCGTTGGTCAAATTGAACATTTAAAGAGGTATCAAATTGGGTTAACTGATGGTAACGCCAGCGGATCGCAGAGAAAATCATTCCCATGGTAAATACAATGGTGATTGGCATTAATGCTAGGCTACTGAGTACCGCAAGGACAATGGATAACCGAGGTTTATAAGTCATCACCATCATACTAATAATTTGTACTGGGAAGCTAATACAAGCAATGATCATTAAGGTTTTCATCAGCTCGGCATTAGCAGCACCATTTGAACCATCAACGACTAATTCGCCACCTTGGATCATATACAGCAGGGAACCCAAGATACTGGCGCTAAGTACAAGGCCAACCCAAACATACATATTAAATTTGTTCATTTTATTGTTTTATCAACCTTTCAATGTGTTTTCCCTATAATAATCGGTTATTGGGATTTCTTACACTGTGAGTTAAGTTTTTTTGAGGAATAGAAGTAAATGGATAAGAAAAAAGGGCTAAGCATATGGCTTAGCCCTTCAATATTTAGAGATAAAGTTAATAATTACTTCGCTTTACCTTGGTTTGCTACTGCGGCTTGTTTTGCAGCAATTTCATCTTGGTTACCTAAATAGTAACGTTTGATTGGTTTCATGTTTTCATCGAACTCATAAACCATTGGTACCGCAGTTGGGATGTTTAATTCCAAAATTTCATCTTCACTTAAGTTGTCTAAGTGTTTCACTAAAGCACGCAGAGAGTTACCATGAGCGGCAATAATGACTTTCTCGCCACTAGTAACGCGAGGCTTGATGACTTCTTCCCAGTAAGGAACGACACGCTCAATAGTGGTTGCTAAGCTTTCAGTAACGGGTAATTCTTTATCTGACAGTTTCGCGTAGCGAGGATCGTGCCCTGGGTAACGCTCATCATCTTTTTCTAGGTCTGGAGGTGTGATAGCAAAACCACGGCGCCATAATTTAACTTGCTCGTCACCGTATTTTGCCGCGGTTTCTGATTTGTCTAAACCTTGCAGAGCACCGTAGTGGCGTTCATTTAATTTCCAGCTTTTTTCAACGGGTAGCCATGATTGTTCAACTTGATCAAGGATATTCCATAAAGTATGAATAGCGCGTTTCAGAACGGAAGTGTAAGCAAAATCAAACACAAAACCTTCGTCTTTTAGCAGTTGGCCTGCAATTTTTGCTTCTTCGCGGCCTTTATCGGACAGTTCTACATCAGTCCAACCTGTGAAGCGGTTTTCTTTGTTCCACTCACTTTCACCGTGTCTTACTAAAACCAGTTTAGTTACAGCCATAGCTAAAACTCCTATCAGTACACTCAAATTAAAAATGAATTATTGCTGACCTACATTATAGGGATAGTCAACTCGAACGCTAGTAGCAACTTGCATTTTCTCCCTATCAATGCGAAAAACAAATTTTACACGAGAGTGATGACTTGTTTTCTAGGTTCATAGATCCTGTGGATACTCTAAATTTAACTCGAATTGAATCGATACAGCAAGTGGTAAAATGATTGTTTGTGCATTCCCATGATAGATATCAATCTAAGCACTCAATTACTTCTAACAAGAAGAACCGGTAATGGCTATTTTTTACGAATTATTGGAGATTGTTGCTTTTATCTATAATTTTGCAGTATTACATTCTCTTTTTGTATGCTTTTTGTTCAATGATGCATTCACTCTAGATTTTTTAACGATATAGCTAAGCAAAATGAGCGTAAAAGTGACTAATGGATTGATAAAGTTGAATTTTTTAATGTTTATTTATGCGTTATTTTATAATCTCATATTGAGTAATATCATTTAGGTGCTTTAGGGGTATCAATCGAATTATTATGTTACCCTATCCTAAATTAATTGTTTTTTGATTTTTTTGTTTCATTGTATCTCTTTAAATTTAGCCAATAAGAAAAATGGCATTCTATATAAAAACATATAAAAATAGCTTCTATTGGATTAATATAAAAAGCTCAGATTAATAATTAATAGTATTGCGAAATTCTTAGATTATTATACTTTTAGGTTTTCAGTGAGGTTATTATTTATCTAAAAAATTTATTTTAGATAAATCTTTGATAATCAGGTTTTTATTGAAAAATGAAAATAGCCATTAATATTTTTAGCATTTTAATTTTTATTTAATTTAATAAATGAGGGTGGAATCACAGTAATTTTCTATTTTATACGTTTAGAATGGTACTAGTTTCTAAAGGGGGACACTATGTCTTTACATTTTGCTTTATTTTTTAAAGGCTGCATTTTATTTTTGCTATCACTTGATAGCAAAATGAAAGCTTTATTAAGCAAAATTTGCTGGTTTGTACCAATTGCTTCCCTTGAAAAAGATGAATCTGAGAATTCTAATCAATCTGAAAATGATTTCTCAGTTAATTGGTCGCAGTTATGGCAGAGTGCACAGAAGCTTTATATTTCTGTATTTGATAGCGATTTAACTAAATTAGAAAGAAATGCTTATGTTAATCCTTTAATATCATTAAATATTCGTAAACGTCACGAATTGATCTTTTTATTCCTTGTGTCCAGTTTGCGCCACATAATGATTTGTCGTCATTCTAGTGGTGCACCTGGAAATATTATTTCTTTACCTTTAGCTGCCTTTAAAAAGCACAATGCGCATTTATGCCATTGTGCTTTTTTTATTGTCTGAATTAAATTTTAAGGAGTTGTTATGTTTATTGTTTGTGTTGCGGCTTGTCCTACTGGTGTTGCTCATACATATATGGCTGCTGAATCGTTGGATATCATAGGAAAAAAAAGAGGCCATGAAATTAAAGTTGAAACTCAAGGGAGTATGGGAATTGAAAATGAGATTACCAGTGACGATTTAGCAAGAGCAGATGCGGTCATTTTGGCTGCTGATGTCGCTGTTATTAATAAGGAGCGATTTAATGGGATGATTAAGCTTGAATGCAGTGTTGCAGACCCAATCAAGTATGGCGATGCAATTATTGATGCAATTGAGGAGGAAATGAAAAATGGGGCAGTCTAATGGAACATCGAAACTAGGCATTGGTACGGAAATAAAAAATGCCATTATGACGGGTGTGTCATGGATGCTGCCATTTGTTATCACAGGTGCAGTGATTATGGGGATATCTCGTATTGGTGCATCTTTATATGGTATTGATAATATTTGGGATTCTAGCCATCTGGAAGCTACAAATTTCGTCGTCCAAGTGCTTCATAAATTTGATGGTTTTGGAGGGTTAGCACTCTCTCTTATGTTACCTATCGTCGCGGGGTATATCAGCTTTGCTATCGCGAATAAGCCTGGTTTAGCGCCTGGAATGGTCGGTGGTTTGTTGGCAAGTAATTTAGGTACCGGGTTTTTAGGGGCCTTAGCAGCAGGGTTTATTGCTGGTTATATTGTACGTTTGTTAGCTAAATATACGAAATTACCAAAATCACTTGCATCAGCAGGACCGATTTTTATTTTGCCAGTAGGTGGTACATTACTCACCTGTATTATTATGGCATTTGTGATTGGTGCACCTTTAGCGGCACTTAATCATGGTATGGAGCAATGGCTTTTATCAATGTCGGGATCTAATAAAGTAATTCTTGCTGCCGTTATTGGCGCAATGGTTGGATTTGACCTTGGTGGCCCGGTTAATAAAGCCGCAGTAACCACTGCAATGGCATTATTAGCATCGGAAATTTACGAGCCAAATACAGCAGCTCAAGTTGCTATTATTATTCCCCCAATTGGGATCGGTTTAGCAACGCTAATTTGGTCAAAACGTTTTCCTGAATCATTAAGAGAAGCAGGAAAAGCTTCTACGCTAATGGGGTTAATTGGCGTTTCTGAGGGCGCGATCCCATTTGCTCTTGCTAATCCAAAGATTATTATCATTAACATTATTGGTGCAGCAACAGGTGCAGCTATGGCGGTCGGTCTAGGTGCGATAAATCATGCTCCTATTTCGGGATTTTATGGGTGGTTAGCCGTAGATAAATGGCCGATATATATATTATCGGTTGCTGTGGGATCTGCAATTATTACTATTGGCTCTTTATTAATATTTCGTGGTAATGAAACGATAGAAACTAAAAAAACAGAAACAGCTATTCCTAAATTTAAAGTCGGTCGTTAATTAGAGAGTTATTTTAATAATGTCGTACAGTGTTAATTAGCGTGAATAACGTGACGGGGCTGTTCTGCTAAAAATATTTTAAGGTCATAAAATGAAAACGGTACATTTAATTCAACATACGCACTGGGATCGTGAATGGTATTTCACTGAGAATGATTCAAAAATTGTTCTTTATTATTTCATGAATGATTTAATTAAACATTTAGAAGAAGATCCTTCTCTTGGCCCCTTTGTTTTAGATGGGCAAACCGTGGTGCTGGAAGATTATTTACAGGTTGCACCAGAAAGGCGTGATTGCTTACAGAAATTAATTAAACAAGGCCGAATTCTTATTGGCCCTTGGTACACACAAACTGATTTTTTAGTCGTTGGAGCGGAATCTATCACGCGAAACTTACTGTTGGGAAAAGTAGATTGTGAGCAATGGGGCGGTTATATGCCAATAGGCTATGTGCCTGATTCATTTGGACAAAGTGCACAGCTACCTATGTTTTTGCAAGAGTTTGGTATCAAACATGCGGTCGTATGGCGTGGATGGTGTGAACATGATGTCGCAAGTAGTGAATTTATTTGGAAATCGCAGTCAGGTCATAGTGTGGCTACTGCTGTATTACCTTGGGGCTACGGCTGCGCGAAATGGTTACCTGATAATCCAGAAAAAGCCTCTGCCGTTTTACCTGCTATCTTGGAAAAACAAGCCCGTTTTGCTCACTCAGACCAAATATTACTACCTAATGGTAATGACCAATCCCCTTTTGAATATGCCGTACCTGCGATGCTTGAGCAATTAAATAAAGCTCAAAAGGAATATTATTTTGTCAAAAGTAGTTTCAGTGCATTTTTTGATGCTTTACAAGCAAATAGCACTGAACTACCTGAATTTAATGGTGAATTGCTGAGCCCGAAATATATGCGTGTACATCGTGGTATTTTTTCTACACGAATGGACATTAAATTATTAAATGCAAAATTAGAACAATTTGTTAGTCAACAACTTGAGCCTCTTCTATCCATTAACTGGCGGCTTGGTTTACCTTATCCACAAACTGCGATTGACAATATTTGGCGTAAAGCTATGCAGTCACACGCTCATGATAGTATCGGCGGATGTAATTCTGATCGTGTTAATAGCATGGTGAAAGCACGCTTACAAGATGGTTTAGAAAGTGCAAATCAACTGTTTGACCTTAATATGAAGATGCTTGCTCGCGGGATTGAAGCAAAACAAGATGGTAAAAAAATTATCATTTTCAA
The DNA here is from genome assembly GCF_029193595.2 of Providencia hangzhouensis. Lineage (NCBI taxonomy): Bacteria > Pseudomonadati > Pseudomonadota > Gammaproteobacteria > Enterobacterales > Morganellaceae > Providencia > Providencia hangzhouensis. The sequence continues at coordinate 3,326,705 of NZ_CP135052.1, read as the reverse complement.
TTCGTTGCCACATAAAAGAGATGCTCAAGTTCGTATTACACTTTATACACCTGAAAATGATTTTTGTATTAAAGACGATGCAGGAAAACCTTGCCGCTGGCAACTTATTCATGAAGAAAAACAAGATATGTCTTTGATTGTACAAGAATTGGCGAATAGTACGACAACGACATGGTACCGGAAATGCGAAGTCTTGCTTGAAGTGAAAGAGTTACCTTCATGTGGTTATCAGACTTTTTATTTGGTTGAAGGGGAAAATTCAGGTTTTGAAATTCAACAAAACATTCAAACTGAAAATACATTAGAGAATGAATGGCTGAAACTTGAACTGCACCAAGGGCGATTGTTATTAACTGATAAACGTAATCAACAACAATACCCAAATATTCTTAGATTAATTGATGGTGGAGACGAAGGAGATAATTATAACTATTCGCCACCTGAAGATGATTGGTTAATTAGTAGTGATGGACACTTACAGCAATTTAACTGTGTAAGAGCATCGTTAATGGATTCATTTATTCTAAATTGGCGAATTCCAGTACCACAGAATGCAATTGCTCGCCAAACCAAACAGGTTAATGCGCGTTTATCTGCCACAATGCAGGTTTCTTTACCTCATGATAAGGCATGGCTAGATGTTGAAATCACAATTGATAATACCATTGAAGACCATCGAATTCAGGTTGAAATTCCTACGGAAATTCAACAGACATTTCACTTTGCAGACCAACCTTTTGGTTTGATTCAGCGAGAAAATAATCCAGCCAATATGGATATTTGGCAAAGTGAAAATTGGGTAGAGGCACCAACAGCGCTTTATCCAATGCAAAGTCTGGTAATGCAACATGATGATAAAAAAGGTATTTGTATCGTTACTGAAGGACTAAGAGAGTATGAAATCCCAGCCAATCAACCTGACATGATAAGAATAACACTTTTGCGCAGTGTGGGTTGGCTAGGCCAAGCAGAACTAACTTGGCGGCCAGGGCGTGCATCAGGTATGGTTTTGCCGTCACCGGAATCACAAATTCAGGGGCTTCATCATTTCCATTTTGCTATATTGCCGATAGAAAATGGCCAAAGCGCTCAACTATGGCGTGATATTGAGCATTGGCGTTTACCTGCATTTGGTTACCTAGATTCCGGTTGGTCTCAATTTAAAACGAATCCTCATTATATTGTTTTTCCTGATAATTATAGTTTATTGACGTGGGATAGTGAGCTGCACTTCAGCACGTTGAAAAAAGCACAGAATCAAGAGTCACTGATTTTACGTGGGTGGAACCCAAGTAGTGAAACCAAAACCTATACAGAACCTAAGTCGAATACGTTGATACATCAAGTTACTTTATCGGAGTCTATATGCATAAACACAGATAAAGCAGCTCCTTGTACACCTGTGTCTTGGTTAATTGACTAATTAATAAAGGAAAAATTATGCAAATACTTCCATTTCGTTGTGAGTTACCTAATGGTATTCATGCAAGACCAGCGAGTGCAATTGAGCAAAAAACAGCTTGTTTTCAATCAGATATTTTACTTTTTAATAAAAGCAAACTACGCCAAGCCAATGCAAAAAGTGTTTTGGCTCTTGTTGGGGCAGATGTCGCTGTTGGTGATGAATGTTATTTTACAATCAGTGGAGATGATGAAAATCTGGCTTATGAAAAACTAAAGGTATTTATTGAACAAGAATTTATTCATTGTGATGGATTAATGCCAAAAAAAGATAAACCAGAGCAAGGAATGATCCCTATATATCTGAGTCGGACATCATCTCAAATTATTCAGGGTTATGGTGTTAGCCAAGGGATTGCAAAAGGTAGGGCTATCTATATGAAATCTTTTGATTTACAAAAGATTTCATTATTAGAGCCATCAAATTCACAATCAGAACAATGTGAAATACTAAAACGTGCGTTACAAAGTGCTCGTCAACAATTTAGTCTAGACATTCAGCAAGCTGATAAAACAGCGGTTGATATTTTAGAGGCACAAAGCCAATTATTGGATGATGAGGATATTGAAGCGTGCTTACTTGAACCAAGAGAGGCAAATAATGCGATTGCTGCGTTATCAATGGCAATTGAAGAGCTCAGCTTACCATTTCGAAGCAGTAGTAATGAATATTTACGCCAACGTGAGTTAGATATTAAGGATCTGGGATTGCGTATAGCAAGGCATCTTGGTATCGAATCTAAAATACAACTTCCTAAATTAACAGAAGATTCGATTATTATTTGCCAAGGATTACTGACACCAAGCGAATTATTGGCATTGAGAGGGGAGTATTTGCAAGGTATTGTGATGGCTTCAGGGGCAGAAACATCACATACCGCTATTTTAGCACAATCTTTCTCTCTTCCTTTAATATGTCTTTCATCTTCCATGATTGAATCAATTCAATCTGCTCATGTTTTATTATTAGATACGCAATACGATTTATTAATTATTGAGCCTGATACATATGCAGATAATTGGTTCAAGCTTGAAAAAGATAAATTATCTCGTTTGTTTATCTCTGCTAATACGCCAAAAAATGATTATTCAGTATTGGATCCGTCTTTAATTTTTCTTGATGAAAGAATGGAATGTAAAGAGGAAGTCATTAAACGATTAACTGATAATTTAGAAGTTAATCACCGAACTGACTCTGGAGCACAAGTTGAACAAGCAATATGGCAAAGAGAAGAGATTTTTAGTACGGCATTAGGTTTCTCAATTGCAATACCGCACTGTAAATCACCTTTTGTTAAACACAGTAGTATTTCTGTATTACGTTTACCGAATGAGTTAGCGTGGGGAGATAATGTTAATGTTAAATTAGTAATTATGCTAACAATTAATGATTCAGATGAAAATCAGCATATGCGAATCTTTTCTGTTCTCGCACGTAAATTAATGCATGAGTCTTTTAGAAATGAAATGTTAAATGCTAAAAAATCAGAGGGTATTGTTGAATTATTGAAACTGGAATTAGAGTTATGAGATAAGAATGTAAAAAATTAAAATTTTAATAAGTTAATTTTCTTTTAAGTTATTTAAAAGGATGGGATGGTTTTTTTCTAAAAATAGAAGGGGTATATCTATAAATAAAAGATAAATAATGAATCATTGTTTTAACGATTAAATAAAAAATAAATGTTAATTATAGGAATCAGTTTATGAAAAACTTAACTCTAGGTATCTCTACATTATTATTTTGCACAGCAGCGAATGCGACATATATTGACTATCGTCATGAATGGTTAGGGAATGAACATCGCCATGAAGACCGTGTCAAAATTGGCCATAGCATGCAAAATGGAACTTATTTTAGCCTTGAAGGAAAATGGAGAAGTCGAGATGGTGGTTTTGGTGAAAACCTATCATCAAAAGGAAATGAGGTTGAAGTTGGTTATAAATATAAAGCCACAAAAGATTTTGTTTTAACACCTTCTTTTGCTTTAGATTCAGGAGATAAAGATACGGCTTATAAATTCAGTGTCAAAGCTGCCTATAATTTAACGGATGATTTTAATATTGGAACTCGTTTACGTTATGGCGTAAGGCATTATGATAACTCTAATAAGCCTAAAAAAGATAATCAGCATTATTGGCAGAGTAATTTTTATTTAGGTTATAAGCTGCAAGATTTTTCATTAAGTTATGACTTTGAATATAAATTTAATACTGATTATCCTGCATATAAAGGTAAAGAAAAGGATTATGCACATAATCTGAATGTGTCTTGGGTTGGTAATAAGACATGGGTTCCTTATGTTGAATTAGGGTATGTGTCCTATGATGATGGTTCATATGTCAAAAATGGACAAACTTACCGTGATGCATGGCAGTGGCGTTATCGCGTTGGCATTGCATATAACTTCTGATAGAAATAGTTAATTATCTAAAGGGAACAAATATGAACAATAAATTAAAATATAGTTTTGCCCTTGCATTAATGTCCATTGGAACTGTCGCAATGGCAAATGCCCCTACGGCTCAACCTTATAATTATCGCGTCGCGTTTATGCCAGATATCCATTTTCATGATGTATATGGGCAGTTTGCTGATAATGCATTTGAAGGATTAAAAAATAGTAAAAGTGGTCAAAATGCCGTTATTCGTTCTATGTATGCGCAATTAACATCTACGCGTTTATTTAATGAAAACTATTTTGCTCTACGTGCTGCACTAGATGATGCAGGTAAGAAAGGTATTAAACTTATTGCATTACCTGGTGATTTTACTGATGACGGCCAACCTATTCACTTACGTGGGTTAGTAAAAGTATTGCAAGAGTATGAGCAAAAATATGGTATGCGTTTCTTTGCTACACCAGGGAATCATGATCCGAACCGTCCATTTGATATGCCAGCAGGAAAAGAAGATTTTCTTGGAACTGATGGTAAAACGCAGCGTATCTTTAGTTTAGGGGCAAGTGAGTGTACGGGATATAAAGGAAAGACTGCCGTTATAGAAACGGGAGCTGAGCTGCCAACAATTTGCTCTGAAGAGATGGTATATAGTGGTTATGGTCGAGTGATGGATGCAATGAAATCATTTGGTATTAATCCGTTACCAGAAGATATTTATTGGGAAACACCATACTCAAACTATGGTTCTCAAGGTTACAACTATGAAGCAGCCTTAAAAGCCAGTGATTTTAACCAAAGGCAGTATGAAATTTGTACTCAAGGAACAGGCGGTAAATATAAACAAGAGGGATATGGGCCTTGTTTTAATGTTGCAGACAGCAGTTACCTTGTTGAGCCTATTCCTGATTTGTGGTTAATGGCCGTTGATGCCAATGTCTATGTTCCTTCTGAAAAAGCAGATATTAATCACCCTAAAGCAGCTAAAAACTTTGCAGGGTCGGGGAATGCGGGTTACAACAAAATGTTGACACATAAACAACAGACTGTTGAGTGGATGGCGGATGTTGCAAAGCGCGCGAAAGAGCAAAATAAAACATTAATCACGTTTAGCCATTTCCCGATGGTTGAATTTGATAATGGTGCAGCAGATGACCTTGAAACCATTTTTGGCAAAGGTAAATTTCAGTTAGAAAGGGCACCAAAAGAAGACACTAGCCATGCAATGGCAAAAACAGGTATCGGTGTTCATGTTGGCGGTCATATGCATTTTAATGATACAGGTGTACGTAAGTATTCGGATGGCAGCTTACTTTTTAATATTCAAGCTCCTTCAATGGCCGCATATGTTCCTGCTTATAAAATATTGAATTTTAGAAATGCGAATGAAATTGATGTACAAACCATTGTAATAGAAGATGTTCCTCGGTTTGATGAGTTATTTGAGCACTATCAGCAAGAGTGGGAACACCTCAAAAATACTAATTCGTCGCATCTTTGGAATAAAGATATCTTAAGCGCAAATAATTATTATGACTTCACTAACTGGCATATTACTGAACTGACACGTTTACGTTTTATTCCAGAGGAATGGCCATGTGAAATTCGTCAAATGTTATTTAGTTTGAATGGCGAAGAGATGCTTGTTTTAAGCCAGTTAGATACTAAGAAAGCTTATAATGAAGTATTAACGGCACCATTGAGTCAAAATCATGAAATTTGCGCTAAAGACCCGGGAACTGTCAATGTCACCGAAATCTACTTGAATAAAGACTCCGATGCATGGAAAAAAGCCAGTGATAAAGCTGCTATTCTTGCTAAAAATACAGGGTATCAGTTAAATGATTTTGCAAAATGGAATGGTTTTGACCTTGCTGTGGATTTTTATCGTTTACGTAATGCAGACGAGCTTGCGTTGCAAGATATACCTGTAGAAAGATTAAACCAATATCGATTCCTCACAGGAACCTTGTTATCGTCATTACCAAATGAGACTGATAAAATTAACGCGGATAGTTCATTTGAGAATATTTTTAAATTACGCTTTGGCAGTATTTTCACTGTAATTGATAAATATCTACAAGGAAATCCAAGTCGAGATTTTTATCTTAATATTGAGTCTGGGGAAATTAAGCCAATGAATGTTAATCAAACTAGTCATTAGATTAACGATAGATAACATGGCTATAATAATGAAAAATCACTAACATTATTCGTGTTAGTGATTTTTTACGGTGAAGATCATCCAATTTTTGAGTGATTATGAATTTTTAATTAGTTAACATTAATTAGAAACCAACTTAATTGGATAAGTAAAAAATAACAGATGTCCCAAATTTAACCCGAAGTGAATCGATACAGCCAGCCATAATTTACCACTCCACATCCAAGCTAGGCCATAAATCAAACCCGCTAATGTAGCAAAGAGAATTAATAGTGGTCCACCTGCAAAATGCACAGCGCCAAATAACAGTGAGGTAATCACTAGTGCGAGGTAAGGAGACCTCAACCAAAGGGTTAGACGTTGCTGTAAATAACCACGAAATAGCGCTTCTTCAGCTAATGAAACAAAAAGTAAGTTACAGAGCACAAAAGCAGGTAACCAACTAGGAAAATGCCATTCAAAGGCTAATCCGCCAGCAGCAGTTGCGACCAGCAATAAAAGTGGCATAGAAATAACCAGCAGTGCCCATTGAACTTTAGTTGCATGCTTGGTTGGCCGACAGACAAATAACGTTGGTAAGCAGGCGAGTAAAATAAAAGGGACGAGTGCCTTATCAAAATTAAAATACATTGTGAAAGGGGCGCTATGTTCCCCTACGGTAACGTTATCGAGATATCTCAGGTTATTAAACCCAGGGAATAAGTGAATAAATAACCCAATCGTACAGATTAGTAAGATGATTTCACTAATAATTTTGGTGGATAGATAGTGTTGGAAACGCAAACGAATAATGGCAATTATTGTAATACAAACCAATAGTAGAACCGCTTGCCAATCAATAACGTGTGTAAGTGCTGCGGTAATAATTGTGCAAGCGAGTAAAAAAAGAGCAATTAAACGGTGTGTTGCAAGTACTGCAAGTGAAGAGGCTAACATTAACCAAGCCATAAAAAATATCCATTATGATGTCTAAATTATTAGAATAGGCGCAGTGTAATGATTTTATGTGAATTTTCTAATTTAAAATAACCTAAAAAATATAAATAAAATAAAATCAAAGAGTTATTTGTGTATAACTTAGTTACCATCTATTAAACATTAGATTAATTTGCCAACAGTTTCATCGTGTCTATTGGCAAATAAGTCAAAAATTAAAGTTTTTCAATATCGTAACGGTATTTCCCATTATCAGGGACAAAAGTGAGCCGATGTGTAATACAAGCAGGGGCGTCTTCTTGATGATGGCTGACGAATAAGAGTTGTGTGTTACCTTGTCTTAGCATTACATCAATAAACCGCAGAACTAACAACCTGTTAAGGCCATCAAGCCCTTGCAATGGCTCATCTAGAATAAGCATAGCAGGGTGTTTAACTAGTGCTCGAGCTATCAAGACTAAGCGCTGCTGCCCCCACGAAAGACTGTGGAAAGGTTGTTGAGCTGTTTGCGTAGAAAAACCTAACAGCGCTAGCCATTCATACGCTAATTGTATTTGACGATCAGAGGGGGTTTGGTACAAGCCAATAGAATCATGAAAACCGGAAATAATGACATTGAGTACACTGGTTGCGACACGGTATTCTTGGTGAATGCTATTGCTGACGTAACCAATATGGCGCTTAATATCCCATATGGTTTCTCCTGACCCACGACGGTGACCAAATAAGGTTAAGTCATTACTATACCCTTGAGGGTGATCTCCTGTAATCAAGCTCAATAAGGTGGATTTTCCAGCGCCATTTTCACCGATAATTTGCCAGTGTTCGTTTGGGTTTACCTGCCAATTTAAACCGTGCAAGATCGGTTTGTCATTGTAGCTAACAGTTCCATTTTTCAAAATAATACGAGGTGTCGTGTCATCCAGTTTTTCATCTGCGGTTGGAGCCTCAGTTTCAGGGATAGAAAGCTGTTTAATTTTCTCACTATGCTGTAATTGCGTTATTAGCGTGTTAGCAAGTACTGACTCCCTATTTCCCACCATTGCTAGTTTGCAATCAGCGACAACACCTATGTTTTCAATAAAATCAGGGAGTTCATCAAAGCGGTTCAACACTAACACTAAAGTTAAGCCTTTTTCAGACAAACTTGATAGTAGTTCGCTGAGCTGACTTCTTGAATAAACATCTAGGCCATCAAATGGCTCATCAAGGATCAGTAAGTCAGGATTACCCATCAATGTTTGGCATAACAGTACTTTGCGAGTTTCACCCGTAGAAAGGTACTTAAACCGACGAGACAACAAGTCACTGATACCGAAGCGAGCGGCAAGCTCAAGGCAGTATTCATTGTCCTTATGGTTAAATTGAATGATTTCAGCTGCTGTATATCCCGTGTCATCTTCATCATCACTGAGCATATCTGTATTATTGCGCTGCCACTCTTCATTAATGATTTTTTGTAATTGTTCAAATGATAGACGAACAGGAGAGGTGAATGTATTTTTTACGACACCAGAAAGAGGAGGGAGCTCATTGGAAAGTACTCGAGCAAGTGATGATTTACCACTACCATTGGCACCAATAAAAGCCCAATTTTCCCCTTTTTCGATGTTAAGTTGCTGAATGTCTAAAGTCTGAATTTCGCTGAGCTTAAAGTTGCCATGTTGTATTGTTATTGTGCTCATCAAGCTTCCTTATCATGATTATTTACCTTGTCATCTATCACAAATAATCAGGATTGAAGCTAAAGTCAACAACAGAACGATATGATAAGGAAAAAAGGTGAATGCTTACTTACTTTTATTGTAAGTAAGCAGGGCAAACTAGCAAATTAGCAAAGTGTGGCAACAATCACTTGGTCCGCATTGAATAATGCCATAACGCTATTATTCACTTTCAAAGATTGGGCATCGATTTCGCTATTTGGCATAGTTGAACATAAAGTTTCACCGCCTGTGAGTGTCACAATCACTTCACTGTTCTCATCACCCCGCTCTAAAGCGGTAATTTTGCCTTCAAGGCGGTTATCAAAGCCTGTTGGATTGGATTGTTTAGTAATTTTTACCCAAGGTGCTTTAATCAATGCAAGCACTTCTTTTCCTTCGGCTAACCCTAAACGGTTAGCGCTTTGCTCTGTCAATGCGGCGTTGATCACCGTTCTGTTGTCTGCTAAACGAATTTGTACATGTTGCTGAACTTGCATGTGGTCGCGTGCAATTAACGTCCCAAAAAATTGGTTACGGGCACTGGTTTGCAGTGAAAAACGCGAAATAGCTGCTAATAAGCTGTCTAAAGGGAGATTATCTTCTTTGAGTACATCAAAGGCTTTTTGCTGAATTTGTGCTAGTAAATCATATAGTTGAAGTAATCGCTCACCATAGTGAGTCAGTGTTGTGCCGCCACCGCCTTTACCACCTGTCGCCCTATCAACAAGGATATCATCAGTGAGTTGATTCATTTCGTTGATGGCATCCCAAGCACTTTTATAGCTGATCCCTGCGAGTTTAGCGCCTTGGCTGATTGACCCTGTCGCTTTAATTTGTTTTAGTAGCGCGATACGGCGAGGATCAGCAAATAAACTGCCCTGTAGTTTCAGTGTGAGTAAAATTTCGGCCTGCATAAATTTCTCCCTTCCGGCGTGGCTGGTGATGACAGAGGTAAAAAGCACGTTTAGTATGTCGTTAGTATAATATTTTGTCTAAAATAGTCTCCATTATAACGTAATTGTGCGTTATTATTTTGATTTGATTTATACTCAATATACTGAGAGTCAAGTTTTCCCTCGTCAGCGTATCTTGTAGGCTGGTGGGTACAGTATCACTGAAGAGGCTTTTTCCTATGTTAGAACTAATTAAAAGTTTGGGTTTTGCCCTGATGATGGTTCCAGTTGTTATGTTTTTGATCATGGGTTTGATCTATGGTTTGGGCGCGTTCTTTAACTTACTGTCTAAAGCACACGTACCTCATCATCATAATACTGAAAACAAGTAATTTTTAACAAAATTTCTTGTCTGACTGATTATAGACCCCCTGATTGTAAATGCAGTCAGGGGGTTTTTCATATAGCAGTGGGCATTATAATGATGGATATTTGCTATCATGGTAATTTGAATATAGCTGTCTGCGGTTTTGAATATTAAACTCTTTTTGTTCAGCCATTGTCTTTTTTATAAAACTTTCTTGAAATGCTTTTAATGTATCATAAGGATCTTGCTGAGTATTTTCAGTGAGTTGCTTAATAGCTTCAACAACGAATAATCCACATCCGTTAGGGACTTGTTGTTGGATATTCCCTTCAATATAGGTTATATCTTTTTCTATGATACCTGCCTTTTCTGCGGCTTTTGCTATTTCATTAGTAATTTCAGGGCTGACATTTTGGTATGAATTAAAGACGACACATTTCATATCTTGCTTATGTTCCGGCTGATAGAACACAGCTAAGACCCAATGGTTCTCATTGATATTGATAGGAAATAACTCACATTTATCTAATGTTTTATTATTTAAAATTTTTTGTTCAATTACATCGGCTAATAAGTTGTAGCCATTTTGCATGAGTCCTATTGAGCAATTGATGGTCATGTTTGATGGCAAAGTTGGGTTATTTTTATTGCTTGCATCAATCTCATCACTTGTTGTCATCCTGTTATTATCCCAAAGAGTAGATTCCGCGGGTTCATTTTTCATCAATAGTTTAGTTAAACTAATTTTATCAATAACTTTTTCTATTGCAGATCCGACAATATAAAGGAGCTTAGAAGGGGTCGTTAGTTTCGAATCTTTTAGGTGTTTTTTGATTTTTGTATTAAGGTGTAATTGATATAATTTTTTGCTAGTTTCTTGTATTTCTTTATCTATACCTTTCTTTGCAGGCAGCTTTCCACTAAATAAATCAAACAGAATATTTTCTGCTTTTCTTCCTTCGTTGTCTTGCCGTAGAGCGATATTGTGTAATAAATCGATACTCTCTAAGTTCCCATTACCCGCTGATTCTGCTAAGGAAGCTAAAGCTTCAGGGGAAATATTTTTTTCAAATAACCCATTAAATTGCTCAATGGTTAATCCACTCATATAGTGAGCTTGGGTTGGAGAAAGCGCTGTCGGTTGAATAGCCATATTATCTCCTCTGTTTTTATCTATCTGCAAAAGTTGGATAAAATATTCAATTGTGTACGATTTGTGCCGATAAAGTTACAAAGGATATAAATTGTTCTCTATATAAAAACGATTTTACGGCTGAGGAATTTTTCATCGTTAGTGGGGTTTTAGAGAAAACATGCAACAAAATTGCATCATTTCTTGCGCCAGCACACTTTTATCACGAGTTTGACTTTAAGTTATCGCTGTGTCCTGTTATATATAACGTGTCGATTAATACTAGGGTAGATAAAAATGAAAAAAGGTTTGGTATCACTTCTCGCTGGCGCAACATTAACGTTAACGATGGCTAGCAATAGCTTTGCAGCTGATAAAATTACGGTTTTTGCAGCGGCTTCTCTAACTAATGCACTGAATGAAATTTCTGAGCAATATAAGAAAGACACTAAAGTAGAGGTTGTTGCATCCTATGCGTCTTCTTCAACGCTGGCTCGTCAAATTGAGCAAGGTGCACCCGCTAATTTATTTATTTCTGCTGACCAGCAATGGATGGATTACGCCATCGATAAAAAATTGATGGTAGAAGATACGCGCTATACATTATTAGGTAATGAATTGGTGTTAATTGCACCGAAAGATGCCAAAATTGATAAAGTTGAAATTAATAAACAAACTGATTGGAAAAAACTGTTAGATGGTGGCCGTTTAGCCGTTGGTGACCCTGACCATGTCCCTGTTGGTATTTATGCCAAAGAAGCATTAAGCAACTTAGGTGCATGGGAAACGGTTGACCCGCTGTTAGCACGTACAAATAACGTGCGTAGTGGTATGGCATTGGTTGAGCGCCAAGAAGCGCCTTTAGGCATTGTATATGGCTCTGATGCTGTCGCTAGCCAAAAAGTCAAAGTGGTAGGTGTCTTCCCTGCTGATACCCATAAACCTGTTGAATACCCAATGGCAATTGTTAAAGATCAAGATAACAAAGCAACCCGTGATTATTATGAATACTTGAAAACCCCAGCGGCTTCAGAAGTATTCAAACGTTATGGTTTTGAACCTCGTACTAAATAAATGTTAAGAGAGTATTTTTTTGCAGATGTTAAGTCCTTATGAATGGGAAGCGATTTATCTAAGTCTAAAAGTATCCAGTGTGGCTGTAATTTTCAGTTTGCCATTGGGTATTTTAATGGCATGGGTATTGGTTCGCTGTAATTTTCCTGGAAAAACACTGCTCGATAGTATTATTCATCTACCACTGGTATTGCCGCCAGTGGTAGTGGGGTATTTATTATTGATCAGTATGGGTAAACGCGGTTTTATCGGTGAATGGCTATATAACTGGTTTGGATTTAGTTTTACCTTTAGTTGGCGGGGGGCTGCGCTTGCGTCTGCCGTGGTTGCGTTTCCACTGATGGTACGTGCGATCCGTTTAGCGCTTGAAGCGGTTGACCAAAAATTGGAATTAGCCGCGAGGACATTAGGCGCAACACCGTTACGTGTCTTTTTCACGATCACCATTCCGCTTTCTCTTCCCGGTATTATTGTCGGAACAGTATTAGCATTTGCACGTTCACTTGGTGAATTTGGCGCCACAATTACTTTTGTTTCGAATATACCAGGTGAAACACAAACCATCCCATTAGCGATGTACACCTTAATTGAAACGCCAGGGGCGGAAGTAGACGCTGCGCGATTATGTGTGATTGCGATTATTTTAGCCTTGATTTCATTACTGATTTCAGAGTGGCTCACCCGTTGGGGTAAAAAGCGTTTGGGGGTGGCTTAGCATGTTAGAACTCGACTTTTCTCAAAAACTAGGGGACTTACAGCTTGAAGTCACAACGCAATTGCCAACGGAAAGTATTACTGCCGTTTTTGGGCTTTCAGGCGCTGGTAAAACCTCGCTTATCAATGTGATAGGTGGGTTAACTAAACCTAATACAGGGCGTGTTGTATTAAATGGCCGCACATTGGTGGATATGGAAAAAGGTATTTGCTTACCACCTGAACAACGCCATATCGGTTATGTATTTCAAGATGCACGGCTATTTCCCCATTATCGGGTGAAAAGCAATTTGCGTTATGGCATGTCACCCGTAATGAAAGATCGCTTCGATGATATTGTTGAATTATTAGGGATTGAAAAATTACTCAATCGCTACCCGATAACCCTTTCTGGTGGTGAAAAACAACGTGTCGCTATCGGACGGGCGCTATTAACAGCCCCTGAAATTCTCCTAATGGATGAGCCGTTAGCCTCTTTGGATTTACCTCGAAAGCGTGAATTGCTGCCGTATTTAGAGAAACTTTCTCAAGACGTTAAAATTCCCATTTTATATGTTAGCCATAGTTTGGATGAAATTTTGCGTCTGGCTGACAAAGTGATTGTCATGGCGCAAGGAAAAGTTAAAGCTTTTGGCGCTTTGGAAGATGTTTGGGCAAGCAGTGCTTTGCGCCCTTGGTTACAGCAAGAAACGTTAAGCAGTGTGGTAAGTGCAACGGTGCATAGCCAACACCCTGATTATGAGATGACAGCGGTGATTGTTGGTAGCCAAAAACTGTGGATCCCTCGAGTTGAAGCCCAACAAGGTGTTGATGTGCGGATACGTATTGACGCTGCAGATGTTTCCTTGGTACTCGAAAAACCACAAGTGAGCAGCATTCGCAATATTTTAGCCGCAGAAGTGGTTGAATGGATTGAAGATGGCGAGCAAGTAGATGTGAAGCTAGATTTAGGCGAAGAACATTATTTATGGGCGCGGATCACTCGCTGGGCAAGGGATGAGCTTTCTATTCGCAAAGGGCGTAAAGTTTATGCGCAAGTGAAGTCGGTGTCACTTTCCCGCCATTTATAGCAAGGACATATTTTTCTCTTCTATCCAAAAAGTAATCAATAAGAGATATCGCAGCTTACGTATAAAATACGATATCTCCTTTCATAGATTAATTTTTATGTATAAATAAAGTTAATCTCTACTTTACTGTTTGCTGTAGATAGTGCTTAACTGTTTCACGAGCGCCAACAGAGATTAGCTGCTGATAGGCTGTTTTTACATTTTTGACGATATCTTGATTTTGAGAAAACTCAAGTGGAAAGATAGCGTTAATCGCTAAAAGCCTATCAACAGCTTCCAAACCAACCCCACATAGGTGATAGATTTCAGCAAATTTATGTTGTAAAGGATCCTTAATATCTATTGCATTACCTTGCTCATCTTGTCCACTGACATATTTCATCCAGGCAGCAACTCCGAGAGCGAGAAATGTATAGTCTGAGCCGTGCTTTTGATGCCACATTATTGAGTCTAGTAAGCGTTGAGGTAATTTTTGGCTCCCATCAGCCGCAATTTGTGCAGTTTTATGTTTGATTGTCTTGTTAGAAAAACGCTTTATTAAAGTTTGTGTATATTGTAATAGGGTTGTATTGTCAGGGATGAAAAGTGTAGGTGCTTGTTCGTTTATTATTAAGCTGTACGCCGCTCTACTGTAATCAGAGTTTTGCATAGCATCGGAAATAAATTCATAGCCACCTAAGTAACCTAGATAAGCAAGAAAAGAGTGGCTTCCGTTTAGCATACGTAATTTCATCATTTCATAGGGTGTGACATCAGGCACAAATTGAGCACCGACATGCTGCCAGTCTGGTCTACCATTCACAAAATTATCTTCAATAACCCACTGGCGAAATGATTCACAAATGATGGCACATGGGTCATCTCTGCCAATTAATTGTTTAATTTCTGCATATGATTCTTGAGTCATGGCTGGGACAATTCGATCAACCATTGTACTTGGGAATGAAATGTGTTGATCAATCCATTGCGCTAGTTGTTTATCTTGTTGAGCGGCTAAACCAACAATAGCACGCCGTGCGGCCTCACCGTTTTTACGAATATTATCACAAGAAAGAATGGTAATAGGGGGTTGTTGTCGTTGAAAACGTAAACGAAGTGACGCGACGATATAACCTAAAACCGATCGTGGTTTTGTTGGGTGTGCGATGTCATGTTGTATGTTGGGGTGTGACAAATTCAACAGGTCTGTTGCAGGAGAAAGGCAATAGCCTTTTTCTGTGACCGTTAATGAAATAATTGCTGTATCAGGGGAAGCCATCTTTTCTACCACAGCATCTATGCCATCAATGCGTGGATGCATTGCTTCTTTTATCACCTTAATCGTTCTAACGGTCGATTTTTCTTCGTCTTTTTCAAGTAAAGTGTAATGGCCGTTATATTTATTTAATTGATTAATTAACACAGCTCCGCTATCGGACATCAAATTAATTTCACAATATCCCCAATTAGAGAGAAATTGTTCAAATAATAAGTGAGTGTAAAGAGCTTGATGAGCTCGATGAAATGCACCACAACCAAGGTGAACGATACGGGGAATGAGCAATGGTTTAACTTCTTGAACGGGCTGGAAAGTTTGATTATTTAAGTGAGGGGTATGTGGCATAACTCGGTCCTTATAATAGAAGCAATCAATGTAGAGTAAAGACATCTCAATATGGCAAATTAATAATTAAAAAACAAATCTGTTTTTAAATTGATTGGCGGTTATAGAGAGATTATTTATAATCAAATATCTTTTATATTATAAATATATTTTTAATTGAGCAGGGGTTATTTTAATGGTTACAATGTCTTCTTTGTTGTATATATTTGATTTTGCTTATAATGTTAATTGTTTGTTTGTGTTTTTAATAAAAAATTAAAATAAAATTAAAATAAATTATTTTAAATAAAAGTATATGTTTTCTCATTGAAATATGATTTCGATCTCATTTCTAAATAATTTAAGAACGATCATGTTCTAAATTCAGTTTAATAGTGCTAATTTCAATAGTGCGCGCTTTTTGTCCGTTTTGTTTGAACAAAACATACCTCAAATAATGTATTCCTAAAATAAATGTAGGGGGCAGTATGAGTGACACTATTTCAGAACAATTAGCTACCGATACTGCAGCTGATAAGCCAGCTGCAGATAAAAAAACGATTAGAAAAGTGATGATGGCTAGCGTGTCAGGAACGGTCATAGAGTGGTACGACTATTCATTGTATGGTGCAGCAGCAGGGCTAGTGATCAATAAACTTTACTTTCCGAATCTATCACCCACAATTGCAACATTAGCAGCGTTTCTTACCTTTGCTGTAGGCTTTATTTCACGTCCTTTAGGGGGGGTAATAATAGCTCATATAGGAGATAGATACGGGCGCAAACCAGCTCTTATTTTTGCCATTGTTTTAATGGGGATCGCAACACTCGCTCTTGGATTACTTCCGACTTATTACCACATTGGCATTTGGGCCACGATTGCATTAGTTGTAATCAGATTAATGCAAGGTTTTGGTTCAGGCGCTGAGCTAGCAGGTGCCCAAACTTTTGTTGCGGAATATGTCCCTATGAAGCAGCGGGGGTTTTATACCTCGTTAATTAATGCATCTACAGGGATCGCCATTCTATTGTCGACTGCCGCTTTTTTTGCTGTATCACAACTCCCTGATGATGCCTTTATGAGCTGGGGTTGGCGTGTTCCTTTCTTGCTATCTATCGTTTTATTTATTGTCGCTATTTATATTCGCAAGCAATTGGATGAAACCCCTGAATATGTTAAATCAGTCGAAAAAGCAGAGAAAGATAAAAAAGAGCAAAAAATTCCGATTAAAGAATTATTTATTCATAGTCGAAAAAATTTACTCTGTGGTTTTTTTAGTTTGGCGGGGCATCAAGCAAATGGTTATGTACTTAGTGTATTCAGTATTAGCTACCTCACTAATACGTTAGGAATGGAAAAATCTGATGGATTGATGGCATTAATGGTCGCTGTACTTGTTAATACAGTCATGACGCCTGTTATGGGGAAATTAACTGATAAATATGGCACAACTACAATCTTCTCATTCGGCGCTATTTTCTTAGGGGCTTTTGCGTTCCCATTATTTTGGTTCCTTGGCAGTGGTAGTTTAGTACTGGCAACACTGGGTATGTGTATTGCTTATGGTATTGGCCATGGCGCGACATCAGGAGCTCAAGGCGCATTCTTAGCTAATCTATTCCCAACACAATATCGTTATTCAGGTATTGCACTTTCTCGTGAACTAAACAGTGTTATTTTTGCAGGCTCAACCCCAGTTATTGCAGCTGCTTTAGTTTCTGTTGGAGATGGAAAACCGACTTATGTTGTTTACTACTTGATTTTCTGCTGTGTGCTGACATTAATCGCCGTGCAAATGGCCAGAAAATTAAAACAACACCAATAAGATACAGATTAAATTTTTACTTATTTAGTATGAGGTTCATATGGATATTATTGTTTCTGAAGATAAACAAATGTTAGGTAAAAAGGCCAGCCAAGCGGGAGCACTTGCGATTAAACAGGCGCTTAGTAAAAAAGCAGATGTCGCCATTATCGTCGCAACAGGAGCTAGCCAATTTGAAATGCTGGAAAATTTAATTAATGAAGATATTGATTGGTCTCGTATTACTATTTTTCATTTAGACGAGTATATTGGCCTGAATGAAGGACATCCGGCTAGTTTTCGCCGTTACTTACAAGAACGACTTGTCAATAAATTGCCATCACTGAAGCAATTTATTGGGGTAAATGGTTCTGCTGAGAATATAGAAAAAGAAATTCAGAGGCTAAATCATATTATTCGCCAGTATGACATTGATGTCTGTTTTGCAGGAATAGGAGAAAATGCTCATTTAGCGTTTAATGACCCACCTGCAGACTTTAACGTGAGCTCGCCTTATCTTGTGGTTAACCTTGATGAAGCATGTAGAAAACAGCAATTGGGCGAAAAGTGGTTTGCCCATTTGAATGAAGTACCTAAGCAAGCTATTTCTATGAGTATTTCGCATATTTTAAGTTCAAAAACTTTAATACTTAGCGTACCTGACTTACGTAAATCTATTGCAGTAAAAAATACAATAGAAGGTGAAATAACCAACCAAGTTCCTGCGTCAATTATTCAACAACATCAAGATTGCCGAATATTCTTGGATAAAGATTCTGCTTCCTTGTTAACAGGGCGCTATTAAGGAAAAGTATTGAGGGATCAAACGATGAAGGTAACCAGTGGACTATTTGATATTCAGGTAAATGGTTTTGCAGGTATTGATTTTAATGATGAAAATATTACTGCAGAAGCATTAGATTATGCACTAGATAAAATGTTAAAAACAGGAGTAACATTTTGTTTACCAACGTTAATTACAGCATCGGAGTCTTCTCTTATAGAGCGTTTTCGGGCATTAGATAAGGCCGTATCGAAAAGCCATCTTGGTAAACTTATGGTTCCTGGTTACCATTTGGAGGGGCCATTTATTAATCCAGAAGTGGGGTATGCGGGATGTCATCCTCCCTGCGATATTATTAAACCAGATATTAATTTGGTTGCTAGTTTAGAAAGAAAGGTTAGCAAGCCGATACTGCTAGTGACTTATGCTCCAGAGTTTGACCGGCAATTTCAATTTGTAAAACAGTTAGTTGCCATGGGGAAGTGTGTGGCGGTAGGGCACTCTAATATCAATTTTAGCCAAATGGAGGAAGCGGCCAAAGAGGGTGTTTGCATGAGTACACACTTAGGAAATGGTATTCCTCAATATTTACATAAATTGGAAAATACGCTTCAAGCTCAATTAAGTTGCGATGCTATTGGTGCCAGTTTTATTGCTGATGGAATACATATTCCATTTCCCGCATTAAAAAATTTATTACGAACTAAGACGGTCGCTAGGTCAATTTTAGTGACAGACGCTGTCAGCGCTGCAGGTTGTAATAAAGCAGGGAATTACCAATTTGCAGCGATGTCAATTGAACGTACTGATGATGGCACCGTGCGGGTTCCCGGGGAAGCTAATTTAGCGGGGTCTAGCCTGACATTAGACCAAGCGGTACGTAATATAGTGAACAATAAGATAGCAAGCTTTGATGAAGCTATTATGATGGCGACCACTAATCCACGCCATTATTTACAGCCCGCATTGATGAGGTGTGGAATAACCCCTCCAGTATCAGCAATTACCTGGGATGATCAACTAAATATTGTAAAGAGCACTATCAATCGTGAAGTTGTGCGTGAATATACATATTAATTACTTTAGCGTATTGTTTTAACCAGCAAAAGCCAGGCTGCCTTACCGCGTTCTGGCTTTTTTCTTTTATTAATAAGGATTGATTGACGATAGACCCTTGAGGCATACTTTATCGATAGTTATTTACCATTTTTCTGACTTGAGAAGGGGTAAGCTGTAGGTAGGTTGCCTATTCCTATTTGATGAATGGTGCAGGGACCTAGATTAAACGGCTTTATATCGAATTATTATGATATTAAAAACAACGACTGGCTTTTTATCACATTTACCGATCACTCAGTCTATTACAAATGATAAGGAACGTATTTTTTTTGCCATTTTAAATGGCCAAATCACGACACGTCGTGAAGCAGTAAAATTTCTGAATATCCGCTCAACTACCGTATCAGAACATGTTACTGAGCTTTTAGATAACCGTTTATTGACCGAAACAATCAGCCAACATTCAGGGCGAGGTCGGCCATCAATGATACTGGTAGTGAATCCTAATCGTTTAGTAACATTAGTTTTCCAAGTCATTAGTTTGTCATTACATGTTTTTGCTATCAATTTAGTTTCTAATGTCATTGCGCATGAGCAGCTTGAAGCATCACCTGAGTGTGATAGCCAAGCATTAGCCAGCAAAATTAGCCAACTTCACAAAAATATTCTGCAAAAAATACCGAGAACAGCGGAAGTTTCGGGGTGTGTCTTCTCTTTAGGGGGGTTATTTGATCGCAAAACTTATCATTGGATACATGCATCTCGTTGGCCTAGAATGAATAATTTAGATATCAAAAGTTTATTTCCCCCTGAGTATCGTGTTGTTTTATCAAGAACTTTGGACGACGAGTTAATGCTACATGTACTTGAGCGTCGCAAAAGTACGTTATTACTGCATTGGGGGTACGGTGTCGGGGTTGCCTTTAGTACCGCAGATAATTACATCAATATAGGTGGACATGCTTTTGGTGAAATAGGGCATTGGCATATCCCAGGGCAAAATAAGCCGTGTCAGTGTGGGCAAGTTGGGTGCTTAGAAACGGTTACTGCATTATGGGCAATTGGTCCAGATGTGCTTGCTGGTAAATTTAAAGCCCATGATGATGAAGAAAATGTGGCAGAAATTTTGGCTACTCATGATCTAGTTAATAATGCAACGATGCAGCAAGCTGTTTCTCATATGGCAAATGCAGCATCAAATATTTGTCGTGTATTTTTCCCTTCACGTTTAATTGTGTCGGGGCCTTTTGTGAAAAACCCGCAAATTTGGGCTGCGTTTTGTGAGAGCTTCCAACAGCAAAATCGTTTTTTTGGCCAATCATTACCGGAACTCTCAATGAGTCAGATGAGCCGAAACTCACGAATTTATGGCGCGGCCTTACCTGTATTAGAGCAAGCGTTAATCGAATTACTTACCCAATAAGTTGTATTGATTCATCAATTATGTAGAGTTTTTTCCGGTTACTGACAATCTTTAACCGAAAAGTATGGAGAGTGTCAGTAACCTGAATTGAACTAAGTTTTCTTGTTATTTCATAACCCCGTTAGAGAACGTATTTACGGATAACTTCAGCAATACCCGGCTCCGTGTTGATGCGAGTGACTAGCTTGGCTTGTTGCTTGATTTCATCAACGGCATTGCCCATTGCGACACCTAAACCTGCGGTTGTCAGCATACTTAAGTCATTAAAATTGTCACCGAAAGCCACAACATCATTCATCGTCATCCCTTGGGATTCGACCCACTCTTTTAAGCGTTGGCCTTTGCTATTGCCTTTGCGGCCGACATCAACCTGATCCATCCAAGACCATTCACAGTCCAAACCAAAATCATTTTCAATTTCGCTAACGACTCGATGAAGTTGCTCCGTATTTGGCGAGCTAACAGCAAATTTCCAAATAGAATCATAGTTATGCATCACATCAGCGTAATCTTCAACAAATTCAATGGTTGGGCGCTGTGCAACAGGTAAGGATTCGGCCCAATTCAATGTACGTTTAATGCCTTCTGTTTGTGCGTTATAGAGCATTGCATTATCAACATACATTAAATGCTGAATATCTGTTCCACGCAGTTTGTCTATCATTTGTGTGACAGAATCGAGGGTCATAGGATCTGATTTTAGAACTTTTTTGCCTAAATAGTCGTATAGGTAGGTTCCATTACAACAAATGGCTGGAGTATCGAGATCTAAAGTTTGATAAAACGGATGAATCGCAACATGATGGCGGCCTGTGACAATGATCACTTTGACGCCTTGGCGGCGTGCTTCTTGTAAGGCTGCTAAAGATTCAGGCAGAATTTTCTTTTGGTGATCAAGCAGTGTTCCATCAAGATCGAGCGCAATAACGCGGTATGACATAAACGGCTCCACGTGATTTAGTTGTTACCTATCTTACTAAAGGGGTAGAGATAGGGAGATGATGAATTTAACGAATAACGAGAAATTATTGCTATAAAAATAGTCAACTTGATATGTTTTATCATCATAACGTTAACTGAACCGTTTTAGTATCATTATTATTTGTTCTTGGTACGATATGTAACAGCCGCGTCAGTGCTATTTACCCAGTGTAATTTGCATAATATAAAGTATAGTGAAGCCAATATAGTGGATTATAGATGCGGTTTTGTATTTTTATCATGAATTAAGGAGTCAGGATGAATCAGGTTGTTTATATTGCGAGCCCCGAGAGTCAGCAAATTCACGTGTGGTCGATGAATGAGGTTGGGGAGCTTACTCTTCTGCAAACGGTAAAAACACCGGGCCAAGTGCAACCTATGGTATTAAGCCATGATAAAAAACACCTTTATATTGGTGTGCGCCCGAATTTCCGTGTCGTAACCTATGAAATTGAAGAGAAAGGGTTACTACGTTTAAAAGCGGAGACATCAATTCCAGGTACACCGGTTCATTTATCCCTTGATAACAATGGCAAATATCTATTTGTTCCTTCATATCATCAACATAACTTGTCAGTGTTAACCATTAATGAAGAAGGCGTCCCAGATCGCGTTGTTCAAGTGATTGAAGGCTTGCGTAATCCACATTCTTCCCATGTTGATGTTGATAACCAACAGCTTTGGGTTCCTTGTTTAGGCGAAGATCATATCCGTTTATTCGATTTACATGAAAATGGTTATTTAACCGAAGCAACCGCAGATCAAATTACCACAGCTGCGAAATCCGGCCCCCGTCATCTGGCTTTCCATCCTACTGAAAAAGTCATTTATTGTGTGAATGAGTTAGACTCAACGGTAGGCGTGTATCGTAAATTTACTCGCTATCGTAACATGCAAACTTTGGCAAATTACCCATTAGGTAACGAAAGTCAGCGCTGGGCTGCAGATATCCACATTACGCCAGATGGCCGCCATTTGTATGTTAGTGAACGTTCTGAAAGTTACCTCAGCCACTATCTGGTTTCTGATGACGGTTGCGAGCTAACATTAGAAGCACGTTACCCAACAGAGACGCACCCAAGGGGCTTTAATATCGATGCAACAGGGCGCTTTTTAATTTCGAGTGGGCAAAAATCAGACCATATTTCAGTTTCTGAAATTGACCCGATTACAGGGAAATTGACACAAATAGGACGGTATATGGTCGGGAAAGGTCCTATGTGGGTTATTTCAGTCATCCTTTGAGCCGTAACTGTGTTGGCTACGTTTACTAACCCTAGTCACATACTGGTGTATGCTCCTAGGGCTTAGTTTCACTTGCCGCCTTGTTACAGCTCAAATGATTTATGAAATACTCTAGATTAAAAATTCAGTAACAATCACTTCGATTACCATTGAATTTATTGTGCTATCCCAACACTTTTGCCATTGCATTTGTTACTTTACTGAGTTGCTCGGGGGTGATGATATACGGTGGCATAACATAAATAAGTTTGCAGAATGGGCGAACCCAAACACCATTTTCCACGAATACTTTTTGTAAAGCGGCTGTATTGACTGGCTGCTTCATTTCAATCACGCCAATTGCACCAAGAACACGTACATCTGCAACACTAGGGTGGGATATTAAAGGCATCAGTTCAGCCTTAAGTTGTTGTTCGATAGTGGCAATTATTTTCTGCCAAGGACTATTGAGTAACAAACTCAGGCTGGCATCCGCCACCGCACAGGCAAGAGGGTTACCCATAAAGGTTGGTCCATGCATAAAGCAACCTGCTTCACCATTGCTAATGGTTTCTGCCACATGGCGAGTTGTGAGAGTGGCAGAAAGTGTCATATAGCCCCCAGTTAGTGCTTTACCTAAACACATAATATCGGGTGATATATCAGCATGATGGCAAGCAAACAATTTACCCGTACGACCAAAACCAGTCGCAATTTCATCAGCGATCAACAGTAGACCATATTGATCACACAAATGGCGGACTCCCTTTAAATATTCAGGGTGATAGATACGCATTCCACCAGCCCCTTGAACGATCGGTTCAAGGATGATCGCCGCAATTTTATCGCTATTTTCGGCAAGTTGAACTTCAAGAGGATGCAAATCGGCGCTGTCCCATTCGTCGTAAAAACCGCATTGAGGGGCTTCCACAAAAATATGCGGAGGTAAATACCCCTTATACAGGCCATGCATTGAATTATCTGGGTCACAAACGGCCATCGCACCGAAAGTATCACCATGATATCCATGGCGTAATGTCAGGATGCGCTGACGCTTTTCCCCTTTTGCTTGCCAATATTGCAATGCCATTTTCAGAGCAACTTCAACTGCCACGGAGCCTGAGTCAGCGAGAAACACACATTCCAGCGGCTCTGGTGTGATGGCAACCAACTGTTTACATAGATTCACTGCGGGTGGGTGCGTAATCCCGCCAAACATCACATGGGACATTTTCGCTAATTGCGTTATTACCGCTTGGTTTAATACAGGGTGATTGTAACCATGAATGGCTGCCCACCATGAAGACATACCATCAATTAATTTTTCTCCATCGGCCATGACTAGCTCGGCTCCATGGGCTTCAATAATCGGATAAGCCGGAATTGGCTGGCTCATCGAGGTATAAGGGTGCCAAATATGTTTGGCATCAAACTGAATATCTACGTTATCCATTTGCTATCATCGTCAACTTTTTTAGATCATTTTAGTTGACATGATAATCGCAATATTTAAACTGGCAACAACTTTTTCAACTGGAGAGTTTCCGTGAGCCAATTAAAACAGTGGACAATAAAACAAGCTAATGAACTGTTTTCAATGCCTTTTTTTGAATTATTATTTCAGGCACAGCAAATTCATCGCCAACATTTCGACCCCCAGCAAGTGCAAGTCAGTACTTTGCTATCGATTAAAACTGGGGCTTGCCCAGAAGATTGTAAGTATTGTGCGCAAAGCGCGCGCTATAAAACAGGACTAGAAACTGAAAAACTAATGGAAGTTCAGCAAGTTCTGGAGTCTGCGAAAAAAGCTAAGCAAGCAGGTTCAACGCGTTTTTGTATGGGCGCGGCATGGCGGAATCCGAAAGAACGCGATATGCCTTATCTTGAAATGATGGTAAAAGAAGTGAAGTTATTAGGGATGGAAACCTGTATGACTTTAGGGATGATTGATAATTCTCAAGCTCAACGCTTAGCAGAAGCCGGGTTAGATTATTATAATCATAACCTTGATACCTCTCCTGAATACTATGGCAATATTATTACGACTCGCAGTTATCAAGACCGCTTAAATACACTCGAAAATGTCCGAGACGCAGGGATCAAAGTCTGCTCTGGTGGGATTTTAGGCTTAGGCGAAAAAGTCAGTGACCGAGCGGCCTTATTGGTGCAACTGGCAAATTTACCTAAACCGCCAGAAAGTGTGCCGATCAACATGTTGATGAAGGTTGAAGGAACCCCGATGGCAGATAACGAAGATGTCGATGCGTTTGATTTTATTCGTACTATTGCCGTTGCACGTATCATGATGCCAACGTCATACGTTAGGCTGTCGGCAGGCCGTGAATACATGAATGAGCAAACTCAGGCATTATGTTTTATGGCCGGTGCGAACTCAGTATTCTATGGGTGTAAATTATTAACGACGCCAAATCCTGATGAAAACAAAGATTTAGCACTATTTAGAAAACTGGATATTAACCCTGAGCGAATTGAAACTGACGAAGGGGATAACCATCAAGCCGCTAAGTTAGCCGAAACGTTGTTAACCGCCGATAACCCTCAATTTTATAACGCAGCAGTATAATGACTTGGCAATCATTTATACAAAACCAGATAGAGCAGCGTAAGCAGGCTTCTATCTGGCGTCAACGGCAGTGTATTGATAGTGCCAATGGTCGTTCGCTTTTTCTGGCTGGAAAAGAATTTCTTAATTTCTCATCCAATGATTATTTGGGATTAGCCCATCATCCTCAAGTGGTTGCCGCGTGGCAACGTGGGGCTGATGAATATGGTGTGGGTAGTGGAGGATCGGGCCATATTACAGGGTTCACCAAAGCACATGATAAATTAGAGCAAGCTCTCGCTGATTGGCTCGGCTACCCAAAAGCTTTATTGTTTATTTCAGGTTTTGCCGCGAACCATGCGGTGATCACGGCATTAATGTCGGAAAATGATCGTATTTTAGCGGATAAACTTAGTCATGCATCGATAATGGAGGCCTCGATTCATTCAGGGGCTCAATTAAGGCGCTTTAAGCATAATAACCCTCTATCACTTGATAACTTAATCCAAAAACCCGTTTCGGGAAAAACGCTTGTCGTCACAGAAGGCGTTTTTAGTATGGATGGCGATAGTGCTCCACTTCAACAATTGCAGGAAATCGCTAGAAATCAGCATGCTTGGCTGATGGTTGATGATGCACACGGTATTGGTGTTATCGGAGAACAAGGCCGTGGTAGTTGCTTCGCGAATGGGGTTAAACCTGAAATTTTAGTCGTGACATTTGGTAAAGCGTTTGGTTTAAGCGGCGCAGCGGTATTGTGTGATGAGTCAACGGCTGAATTTTTTGTCCAATCCGCACGCCATTTAATTTATAGCACTTCAATGCCTCCGGCTCAGGCTGTCGCGCTTCTAGCGGCAGTTGAGCAAATTCAGCTCGCAGATCAAGCACGAGAAGACCTTAACCAACATATTGCGTATTTTAGAAATAATGCTGATTTTAATGGCATGCAGCTGGCTAATTCAATGACGGCTATTCAACCATTAATTATCGGGGAAAACCAAGCTAGCCAACAGTTAGCCAATTTCTTACGCAAAAAAAATATTTGGGTGCAAGCGATCAGGCCGCCAACGGTTCCGCCTGGGAGTGCTAGGTTACGAGTCACATTAAGCGCTGCGCATCAACGTCAAGATATCGATCAATTATTGGAGGCTTTACATGACTTTATCGCTCAGTCGTGAAAAGCATAAAATTGCAGCGGCATTTGGCCGTGCGGCTAAAAGTTATGACTCAGTGGCAAGTTATCAACGATCAACAGGAACACAACTGCTTGGTCAACTGACTTCAGTCTTAAACAGTTCAGAACTCACAGTACCATTACATATTTTAGATGCAGGGTGCGGTACGGGGTATTTTAGCCATAAACTGAAAAATCAAGGATATCACATCACGGCTTTAGATCTTTCTGCTGGTATGCTCGAAATGGCGCAAACGAAAGCTGTGGCTGATCATTATTTATGTGCTGACATAGAATCCATTCCGTTAGATTCACAAACCTTTGATGTGGTTTTTTCCAATTTATCGGTCCAATGGTGCCAAGATCTCAGCAAAGCATTAAGTGAATTATATCGAGTGACAAAACCGGGGGGAGTTGTGGTGTTCACCACACTTGCAGAGCATTCTCTCGCAGAATTGTCTTCAGCTTGGCATTCACTTGACGGCTATTCACATGTGAATTCCTTTCTCAGTGTTCAGCAGATACAAAATAGTTGTCAGTCATGGAGACATAAACTTATTTTTCAGAAGGATACCGTCTATTTTCCTGAATTAATAGCGTTGCTTCATTCATTGAAAGGCATTGGGGCGACACATTTGACTGCTGGGCGTAAAGCAGGGTTAATGACCCGCCAGCATTTGCAGCAACTTGCTTTGCTCTATCCAATGACAGAGCAAGGCTTACCTCTAACTTATCATACGGTGTTTGGAGCGATTTACCGTGACTAAAATGTATTTTGTAA
The DNA here is from genome assembly GCF_029193595.2 of Providencia hangzhouensis. Lineage (NCBI taxonomy): Bacteria > Pseudomonadati > Pseudomonadota > Gammaproteobacteria > Enterobacterales > Morganellaceae > Providencia > Providencia hangzhouensis. The sequence continues at coordinate 3,299,412 of NZ_CP135052.1, read as the reverse complement.
CAGGAACGGATACAGAAGTAGGGAAAACCGTTGTAAGTTGTGCTTTATTGCAAGCTGCGGGTTATCAAGGTTTGAATACGGTGGGCTATAAGCCTGTCGCATCTGGGAGTGAGCTCACGGCGGATGGCCTACGTAATAGCGATGCGTTGTTATTACAAGCCAATAGCCGAGTAAAATTACCCTATGAGGCGATTAATCCTATTGTATTTGAAGCGCCAACTTCACCGCACATTATCAGTGAGAAATTAAATCAACCCATTGAATTTTCAGTGATAAATAAAGGGTTGGCTTATTTGAAGTCCCAAGCGGATTGGTTATTAGTCGAGGGGGCTGGTGGATGGTATACCCCGTTATCTGTAGAAAAAACTTATGCAGATTGGGTGATTGAACAGCAACTCCCCGTTATTTTAGTTGTTGGTGTTAAGTTAGGCTGTATAAACCATGCATTGTTAACCATGGAATCTATCGAAGCTGCAGGTTTACCCGTAGCCGGCTGGGTTGCCAATGAAGTTGAACCCGCAGGTATTTTCCAAGAGCAATATTTGTCAACACTTAACCGAATGATCAAAACACCTTGTTTAGGGGTGATCCCACACCAAAAAACACTCAACGGTAAATTAGGAAGCTATTTGGATCTTTCTTTATTAACTATTTGATTATATAAAAATATCAATACTTTTCCCCAAGCCATACTCAATGCTTGGGGCTGATCAATTGTTAAATAGGGAGCCGATCTTTTTTAACGTTCTCAACTAAAATACTGTCAAGTATTTCAGTAAAAATACCACTCAGATCTTAATAAAAAATATAAAATCTGTTTTTCATAGCAGTTACTACTTAAAAATTTTTTCATTAAACTGCCATCTTTTTGTCATTTTGCCTCCATTGAGCAAATCTTAGAGATCCTGTGAATCCATGAGCTCTAAGGGCTTCAAGAGTTATCCACCATTTCTGTGGATAACCTTGTGTATTAACGTTATAAAACAAGTTCTACGCTAGGTGACAAGCGGCTTTGGGTTTATTTGATGTGATTCTGGACTTTAAATTAATCTATAATAAATACAAATGGTTAAATAAAATCAAGCCTTCAATTTGTATTTGAGGTATGGCATAAAAATGCAATAGCATAAAATATAAAGTTTCAAAAAGGTCAAGTACTTTTTTGGGGATAACATTTTTATAAACATATCAGAGCGGAGATTAACAGAAAATTTAGCTTCAATACTTGAAGCTGGTTTTTTATCCAGTATTATATTGGAAGAAACTTGTTAAGGGGCGTTAATATGAGTAAGGATTTTAAGCTGTATTCTGATTTTCAGCCGGGAGGGGACCAACCCGAAGCTATCCATAAATTAAGGGAAGGGCTACAAGATGGACTTGCTCATCAAACTCTATTAGGCGTAACGGGGTCCGGTAAAACGTTCACTATTGCCAACGTCATTGCGCAAGAGAACCGGCCCACCATGCTAATGGCGCATAATAAAACCTTAGCGGCACAGCTTTATAGTGAAATGAAAGCCTTCTTCCCAGATAACGCTGTGGAATATTTCGTTTCTTACTATGACTATTATCAGCCTGAAGCTTACGTCCCAAGCTCAGATACTTTCATTGAAAAAGACGCCTCTGTAAACGAACATATTGAGCAAATGCGTCTATCTGCGACTAAGGCCTTACTCGAACGCCGCGATGTAATTGTGGTGGCTTCTGTGTCAGCTATTTATGGTTTGGGTGACCCTGACAGCTATTTAAAAATGATGTTGCACCTAACGGATGGCATGATCATCGACCAGCGCTCAATTTTAAGGCGTTTAGCGGACTTACAATATACGCGTAATGACCAAGCCTTCACGCGAGGGACTTTCCGTGTTCGCGGCGAAGTTATCGATATTTTCCCAGCGGAATCAGACGAATATGCCTTACGCGTTGAGCTATTTGATGACGAAGTTGAACGGTTATCATTATTTGACCCATTGACAGGTCAAATACAACATCGTGTTCCTCGCTTTACCGTTTATCCAAAAACGCACTATGTCACACCGAGAGAACGTATCCTTGAAGCAATGGAACAAATTAAGGTTGAATTAGCGGATAGGCGAAAAGTATTACTGGAAAACAATAAACTACTTGAAGAACAGCGTATTACCCAACGAACACAATTCGACTTAGAAATGATGAATGAGCTCGGTTATTGTTCAGGTATTGAAAACTATTCGCGCTACTTATCGGGTCGTGCGCCCGGTGAACCACCTCCGACATTATTCGATTACTTGCCTGCAGATGGCTTGCTAGTGGTTGATGAGTCTCACGTTACCATCCCACAAATAGGCGCGATGTACAAAGGGGACCGCTCAAGAAAAGAGACCTTAGTTGAATATGGTTTTCGTCTTCCTTCTGCATTAGATAACCGGCCAATGCGTTTTGAAGAATTCGAAGCTTTAGCGCCGCAAACTATTTATGTTTCAGCAACACCGGGTAACTATGAGCTTGATAAATCAGGCAATGAGGTGATTGAGCAAGTTGTTAGGCCTACAGGCCTACTTGACCCGATAATTGAAGTTCGCCCAGTTTCTACCCAAGTAGATGATTTACTGTCTGAAATTCGTATACGTGTGCAGAAAAATGAACGTGTGTTAGTCACCACATTAACTAAACGTATGGCCGAGGATTTAACGGAATATCTCGAAGAACACGGGGAGCGAGTTCGTTATCTTCACTCAGATATCGATACAGTCGAGCGCGTGGAAATTATTCGCGACTTGCGGCTTGGTGAGTTTGATGTGCTGGTTGGGATCAACTTATTAAGAGAAGGCTTGGATATGCCAGAGGTATCTCTGGTGGCTATTTTAGACGCGGACAAAGAAGGTTTCTTGCGTTCGGAACGTTCGCTTATTCAAACCATAGGGCGTGCGGCTCGTAACTTAAATGGTAAGGCAATCCTCTATGGAGACAGGATCACCAACTCCATGCAAAAAGCGATTGCAGAAACAGAGCGTCGCCGTGCTAAACAAATGGCGTTCAACGAAGAACATGGCATCGTTCCACAAGGGTTGAATAAGAAAATCGGTGATATTCTGCAAATTGGCCACAAAGTGGGTGGCAAAGGAAAAAGCCGCACGAAAGACAATACCAAAAATAATAATTCGGTTGATATTCAATCAATGTCAACAAAAGAGTTGGAGCAACGGATTTCGCAACTTGAAGCGCAAATGTATAAGCATGCTCAAGATCTTGAATTTGAAGCGGCTGCGCGAGTCAGAGACGAATTGCAGGAGATACGCTCCCAGTTTATCGCTAATTCCTAATTTCCTTCATACTTCGCGTTGTGGGGGGGTTGGCTTCGTTCAGTCACTCGGGTCACATATTTATGTATGCTCCCCGAGCTGCCTTCACTTGCCGCCTACCCACAACGCAAAGTATTTTGAAAATAGATTTTGTGGAAATACGGGAAACAAAGGGCTAATTTTAGGGAAGGTTTTCCGCTGCGGGTATTCAGCAGCGGAATAGGAAAAATTATAGCAAGTTGATGGTTTCTTCGATGGCTTGTAGTAACAGCTTTCTATCATGGCGATATGGAATATCGTCAGCTTCGAGTACCCGTTGGATTATTTTGCGGTCAGGGCTGATATTATTGGTTTGTGTGCGTGGGCCAAGGATTAACGCATCAATTTTTTGGCAGCCAATATACTGTTCCATCATTTTTAGTTTGTCAGGTAAAGACAGGTTTGCAGCAGGGGAGCTAATTTCTTTCGCTAAATTGCCAATATAAATCATCGGGGCTTTACATTCGCGTAGTGCAGCCGCAATTTCATCCAAAAGTAATAATGGCATTAAACTAGTAAAAAAACTGCCAGGGCCGATAATAATTAAGTCTGCTTGGTGGATAGCCTGCAAGGCTTCTTTAGTTGCCTTGACTGTTGGATACAAACGTAACTCTTGTGGGATTTCATGTAAGGCATCAACATTCACCTCACCGTACACTTCATTACCCATTTCATCGACAGCCATTAAATCAACAGGAGATTCCGACATCGGGATCAATTGCGCATCGACTTTTAGCATATTACGGATAAGATTTATGGCTTCTAGTGGGCGCACACTTAAGTGATCTAATGATTTTAACATTAAATTACCTAAATTATGGCCTGAAAGCTCACCATTTCCGCTAAAACGGTATTCAAACATCGCTGAAGCAATGGACGGCTCAGTAATTAGCTGATTTAAACAGTTACGCATGTCTCCCCAAGCTATCCCACCTTCAGAGCGACGAATACGACCAGTCGAGCCCCCATTATCGGTTGTGGTGACAATACCCGTTAAACGAGAACCTAAAGAAGAAAGTGAAGACATCACGCGACCAAGCCCATGGCCGCCACCTAAAGCGACAACATGTTTGAGATCCGCCAGACTACAATTCGGCATAGTGTTCCTATATCAGTTAATTTTCAGTACTTATAAAAGCAAGTAAACCAGCGAGTTACGAAATACGTTTTTTACGCTAATGCCCGTTTTATGGCGACTAAAATAAATTGGGCGTTAATCTACCATAAAACATCATTCTTGGCTTAAGTACCGTGACAAAAAACAATAAAAGAGACGATTCTGTATTGGTGTGTACTTCCAAGGTATCCTCATCTGTCGCCTAATCACAACTAACAACGCAAATTATTTAGCGTTTTGATTAATGAATTCTGTGCTTCACTATTTATTTTTAATTGATATGCCAATTATTCAATTTGAAATATCGGTTTTGATAAGCGTTAAGTGCTGATATTTATAACGTAAACAATCAGATGGGGAGCTTGCTCCCCATTTTAGATCTATATCAATAAATGTTTAATTAAATAGTTAGAGATGTTAATCAATTAGTATGAAATTATACGGTTTGAAACCACTCAAAATGGAAAATTGTCATTGATAATAATAGCTTCGGTGATTCAACTATGTCTTTTGTAAGTCGTTGTATATAATGATATATATCGAATTGCAATTCGCTTTTTCAATTTCTATCGGCTAGAATCCTTACATAAATTAAGTGAACAGAGTGACGCATTTTACAGTTTAAAATCAGTGACTCGGTTCCAGATAAAACTCCTAGCCTTTGCGTCTAAGTTTGAACGACTGAATATGATGCACTGGCCGTGGCCTAGAGCCACCAGGGTGCAAGATAGAAATGTCTGCATCTCCCGTACTTGGAAAGGTGTGATTATGCAGCAACTTGTCGATCAATTTGACCGGAAATTTTATTATCTTCGGCTTTCTATAACAGATGTTTGCAACTTTCGTTGCACATACTGCCTACCCGATGGCTACAAGCCAAGCGGTCGCCATGAATTCTTAACATTAGATGAAATTCGTCGTATCAGTACGGCATTTGCAGAATTAGGCACAGAAAAAGTGCGTATTACGGGCGGTGAGCCGACTATGCGCAAAGATTTCAGTGATATTATTGCTGCCATCAATGAAAATGAATCAATCAAAAAAATAGCCGTAACAACCAACGGCTACCGTATGGAGCGAGATGTGCATGAATGGAAAGCCGCAGGGTTGAACGCGATCAATGTGAGCGTTGACAGCTTAGATCCACGCCAATTTGCGGCCATCACAGGGCAAGATAAATTCTTTCAGGTGATGAAAGGCATTGATGCCGCCTTTGAAGCAGGCTTCGAAAAAGTAAAAGTCAATGCAGTGCTCATGAAAAATGTCAATGATATTGCGTTGAAGTCATTCCTAAATTGGATCAAGCACCGACCAATTCAATTACGTTTTATTGAACTCATGGAAACCGGTGATGGAAGTGATATCTTCCAACGCTTTCATATTTCAGGCGAAACTATTCGCGAACGTTTAATCGAAGAAGGCTGGTATATGCTTCCTCGTTCTCGTAGTGATGGGCCAGCTCAAGTCTTTAGTCATCCAGATTACCAAGGCGAAATTGGGCTTATCATGCCTTACGAAAAAGATTTTTGCCAAAGCTGTAACCGCTTACGTGTTTCCTCACTAGGAAATCTCCATTTATGTTTATTTGGTGAAAATGGTATTCCACTTCGTGATTTATTGGGCGCAGATGACCAAAACGAAGCGTTAAAAGCGCGTATTCAACGGGGCTTACACCATAAACGAGAAACCCATTTTCTGCATATGGGCGATAGCGGAATTACACCAAATTTATCCGTAATCGGCGGTTAACTCTTTTTTATTTCAGGAGAAAATATGTCCCAACTGACTCACCTCAATGCGTCGGGCGAGGCGCATATGGTTGATGTTTCAGCCAAAGCTGAAACTGTCCGTGAAGCTCGCGCAGAAGCTTATGTCACCATGAACCCAGCAACCTTAACGATGATTGTCGATGGTAGCCATCATAAAGGGGATGTGTTCGCCACGGCACGTATTGCGGGTATTCAAGCGGCAAAAAACACTTGGCAGCTTATCCCATTATGCCACCCATTGTTGTTAACCAAAGTTGAAGTGACCTTGAAAGCGGAACCTGAACATAACCGCGTCCGTATTGAAACTTGTTGCCGGTTAACAGGGAAAACAGGGGTAGAAATGGAAGCGTTAACAGCCGCATCCGTTGCTGCGTTAACGATTTATGACATGTGTAAAGCCGTGCAAAAAGATATGGTGATTGGCCCTGTTCGTTTATTAGAGAAAACAGGCGGCAAATCTGGACATTTTAAGGTGGAATAATGATCACAGTATTATTTTTTGCTCAGGTACGTGAGCTAGTTGGAACGGAACGTTTAGAACTTACAGACTCGTACCAAAAAGTGGAAGACTTGCGCCAAGCACTTTCACAAAAAGGGGATCGTTGGGCGTTGGCACTTGAAGATGGCAAATTACTTGCCGCTGTTAATCAATCATTTGTTTCACTAGACCACCCTCTCTCAGAAGGGGACGAAGTGGCATTTTTCCCACCTGTCACTGGGGGGTAATATGGAAAACACCCATATTGCAGTACAAACTGAAAATTTTAGTGTTGGTGAGCAATATCAATGGCTTGCACAGTGTGATAGTGATGGCGCAGTGGTGACTTTTACGGGGAAAGTGCGTAACCATAATTTAGGTGACAGCGTTGCGGCATTAACACTCGAACACTACCCAGGAATGACTGAAAAAGCGTTAGCGAATATAGTCATAGAAGCAAAAGAGCGTTGGCCATTGCAGAGAGTTAGTGTGATCCACCGCATTGGCACCTTACAACCCGGCGAAGAAATTGTTTTTGTTGGGGTCACGAGTGCTCATCGTAATGCTGCATTTCAAGCGGCTGAATTTATTATGGATTACTTAAAGACCAAAGCCCCATTTTGGAAAAAAGAAACCTTACCTGAAAATGAACGTTGGGTGGAAGCGAAAGAAACCGACGAGGCGTCTGCAAACCGCTGGTAATCGCATTTTTTCCGCTAAAAAATACGAATTTGCTGAATGGTATTGTCAAAAGAATGTGTTAGACTTTGGTTAATTTCTCCGATTGCAGTATTTTTACTGGGTCGATTTTTCTTTTAGCGAAAGGGTAACCATCATGGGTCAGTTTGATCAACGTAATGATTCTCTTGTCCAGGGTGCCAATACTGGCGTTCAGGCATTTATGTCGCAAGTATACGGCTGGATGACAGTCGGTCTACTGCTGACAGCTTTTGTGGCATGGTATTCTGTAAGCAGTGGTTTGTACTACACCATTGCAACCAATAAGATTCTCTTTTTTGGAATGATAATTGCTGAACTTGGTTTAGTGATGGGCATTTCATTCCTGCTGCAAAAAATTAGTGGCATGGCAGCAACGGGCATGTTTATGCTCTATTCATTGCTCACCGGCTTAACGATTTCAGTTATACTTGCCGCATATACTGGTGAGTCCGTTGCGGGCACATTTGTCATTACTGCGGTAATGTTTGGTGCATTAAGTTTCTACGGCTATACCACTAAACGTAGCTTAACAGGTATGGGTAACTTCCTGTTTATGGCGCTGATTGGTATTGTTGTCGCTTCTTTGGTTAACATCTGGCTGCAAAGCACCATGATGTATTGGGTGATCACTTACGGTGGTGTTTTACTGTTTGCTGCTTTAACTGCTTATGACACTCAAAAACTGAAAGAAATGGGTTCACAAATTGATGAAGACGACAGAGAAACAATGCGTAAATACTCTATTATGGGTGCGTTATCTCTGTATTTAGACTTCATTAACCTGTTCTTAATGTTGCTGCGTATCTTTGGCGACCGTCGCTAATTTGAGTGGTTCTCCTCATTACTCAGTGAAATGAGGGGATAGAAGTCGTTAAAATTGAAAACCCTTGTTACTTCGGTAACAAGGGTTTTTTATCTAAATACTACCGTAAAATATGATTTGAATATTATTAACTTCTTTGTAATTCAAAGTGTTAATGATAGTTTCAATGCGTTTAATCGCTCTTCCAAAGCGTAATATTATTTCTTTTGATCACGCTATTTTCTTTCTAAATAAGTAATAGGCCACTGAACTGGTGATTATCGCAATGATGAATAATGGCCATAAACTATGGAAGATAACTGAAAAATCAGCATTTTTTAGGTATATCTGTTTGGTGATTTCAGTGAAATGACGAATTGGGTTAATCCAAGTGATTTGTTGCAGCCAAATTGGCATGTTTTCGACTGGGGAAATATAACCTGATAGCAGCACTGCTGGCATCATAAATACAAATACCCCAATGAACGCTTGTTGCTGAGTTGAACACAGTGCTGAAATAAGTAAACCAAACCCCACCAAGGACAACCCATAGAATAACATGGTGGCATAAAAGAGGAGTAGGGAGCCAGCAAAAGGAATTTGATAGCAAAAGATCCCAATAACTAGGACCAAAGTTGCCTGTGCAGTCGCTACTATCAATGCAGGCACCGCCTTACCAATAAATATTTGCCAAGTGGTAAGGGGAGAAACGAGCAATTGGTCCAGGGTGCCTTGTTCTCTTTCCCTCGCGATAGAAAGAGATGTCACAATCAGTACCCCGATCGTAGTTATTAAAGCTACTAATGAAGGCACAATAAACCATTTATAATCTAAATTGGGGTTGTACCAATTACGAACGATTAATTCACTGTTGTTCGGCAGAGTCTGTGATTGCGTTAGCTCATGTTGGTATTGAGTGACAATTTGTGCAACATAATTTGCTGCAATTTGCGCACTATTTGAATTACGTCCATCAAGGAGTAACAGCATATTAGCGTTATGGTGGCTTGCAATATCAGCACTAAAGTTTTGCCCAAAACGGACAACCAGCAGAGCCTTGCGGTTATCGAGCGTTTCACGAATTTCATGTTCATTCTTCAATAATAAAACTTGAGAAAACGCACTGGCTTTGGCGAGACGTTGAGTCAACTCGATAGAATGCTCACCACTGTCTTGGTCAAAAATTGCAATGGTGGTGTTAGTGACCTCAAGAGTGGCAGCCAGAGGAAATAAAATCATCTGAAATATCACGGGTAAAATCAAAATAGCCCGTGTTTGTGGTTCTTGAAGTAATGATTGAAGCTCTTTCATAATTAAGGTGTATAGGCGATAAAACATAACTTCACCTCAATCCAAACGACGGCGAGTTTTTAGCGCCGTCAGTCCAATAAAAAGTATTGCAGAAGCGATGAGTAGCAGGAAATCTATCAATAAAACAATATAGATATCACCCGCAAGAAAGAGAGTTTGTAAGCTGCTGACAAAGTACCGAGCAGGGATAAAATAAGTCACAGCTTGAATAATGGCTGGCATACTATCAATTTCAAAAATAAACCCAGATAACATGATAGCAGGTAAGAAAGCGGCATTCAGAGCAACCATCGCTGCATTAAATTGGTTACGAGTAATTGTTGAAATCAATAACCCCATCCCTAATGCCGTTGCCAAATAAAGGCTGGTAATGACAAATAATACCAATAGAGAGCCGCGATAAGGTACTCCTAAGACAAATGTGGTGACAAACATGCATAACACCATCACAAAAGTACCAAGCACTTGGTAAGGCAATAATTTTGAAAGCAATAACTCAGTTTTAGTGATTTGGGTTGAAAGCAATGCTTCCATCGTGCCACGTTCCCATTCTCTTGCAATAACTAAAGAGGTCAAAATAGCACCAACTACGGTAATAATGATGCTAATTGCCCCTGGAATAATAAAATGCTGACTAATTGCCGCTTCATTAAACCAATAGCGCATATTGAGCTCAATTAGTGGGTCTGTTGGGTAGCCTTTATTTTCCCCTTGCTGCACCAGCCACGTTTGCCACACACCTTGGGTATAAGCTTGCACAAAGTTAGCCGTATTCGGTTCGCTGCCATCAGTAATGACTTGAATTGCTGCATGACCTTGTTTTTGCAGCAATTGGGCTGAAAAATTTACAGGAATGACGATAATGCCGCGAATTTCACCCGCTTGCATTTTATCGATTAATAAATGGCGGTTACTACTAATAGTCGCATCGATAAATGGTGAACCTGTGAAGGTATCAACCAATTCACGAGCTTGCGAACTTTGTTGCTCAAGTAAAATACCGACACGTAATTTACTTGAGTCTAAATTGATACCATAACCAAAAATAAATAGTAACATCAATGGAATAAGCACAGCTATAAGAGCGCTGCTAGGATCCCGCACAATTTGTTTACTTTCTTTCCAGCATAGTGCTTTAAGCCTACGCCATGAAAAATGAGAAGCGGTGTGAGTCATAGTGCCTCCTGTTGCTTATCATAATTCATGATTAGCTCGATGAATGCATCTTCCATGGATGGGTCAGGGTTTTCAGCACTTGCGACTTGCTGTTTCAGTTCATCAGGGGTTCCTGCCGCAATAATTTTTCCATGGTAAACCAGCCCGATACGGTCACAATACTCTGCCTCATCCATAAAGTGAGTCGTGACCATAACGGTAACGCCTTTATCAACCATTCCATTGATATGTAACCAAAATTCTCTACGAGTTAGTGGGTCAACACCTGAGGTTGGCTCATCTAAAAATAAGATATCAGGCTCATGCATTAATGAGCAGGCGAGGGCTAAACGCTGCTTGTACCCCAGAGGGAGGGATTCAGTCACCTGATTGATAATCGGTTTGAAATTAAAGGCCTCAACCATTTCTTGGATTTTTTGGGTTTGTTGTTGATGATGTAAACCATAAACACCCGAAAAGAATTTCAGGTTTTGCCCCACTTTTAGGTTACCGTACAGCGAGAACTTTTGTGCCATATAGCCAAGGTGCTGCCTGACTTTGTTTGAACTCGTTTTTAAATCCATTCCAAGAACGAGTGCTTGCCCATCTGTTGGCTTCATTAACGCACACATCATTTTAAAAGTCGTCGATTTCCCTGCGCCATTTGGCCCCAATAAACCAAAAATTTCTCCACGTTTAACTTGGAAATTTACGGTATCAGTTGCCGCAAATTGACCAAATTTTTTGGTTAAGTTACGCGCTTCTATGACGGTTTCTTCAGGATTAGGCGGAATTTGCGGTACGATAGCGGCTAATTCCGAACGATGAGATGGGCCCCCTCCTAATAAGTCAATAAACGCATCTTCAAAACGTGGCTGTGCTTCAATGAGTTTTCCATCTGCCATATTTAATGCGGTTAATAAATTTGTCTGTGATGCATTAGGCTTCAAAATTAAGCGAATATAGCGGCCTTGGATTACACCATCGGTGGTTTCTGGTAATACGAGTGCGTTTTGTAATACAGTGCGTTTTTGTGTGGCTGGTACATCAAGTAAAAACGAGCGTCCCACCATTTTTTCAGTTAATAACTCGGGCTTGCCTGCATAAAGCTGTTTGCCTTTATTTAATAGCAGCACATTTTTACATTGCTGAGCTTCATCTAAATAGGAAGTACTCCAAAGAATGAGCATTCCATCATCGGCAAGAGTATGAACCATTTGCCATAGTTCGCGTCGAGCTATGGGGTCAACACCAACACCGGGTTCGTCGAGTAAAAGGACCTTGGGTTTTCCTAATAATGTACAGGCTAACCCGAGTTTTTGCTTCATCCCCCCCGATAATTTACCGGCTAGCCTATTGGTAAAAGGGGCTAGGCTGGTGAAAGAAAGCAGTTGCTGATAGGTTTTTTGGCGCTCTTCGCCGAGTACGCCACGCAAATCTGCGTACAAATTTAAATTTTCTTGTACGGTCAGGTCTTCATATAAACCAAATTTTTGGGGCATATAGCCAAGGCCAGCTCGCATAGCAATGCTGTCGTCGATAGGGTCGAGCCCCATCACGCTAATTTTCCCTGCATCTGGCTTTAATAACCCTGCAATCATGCGCATTAAAGTTGTTTTTCCTGCACCATCAGGGCCGACAAGGCCTGTTACAGAGCCCCCATGAATATCGATTGTTAAGCTTTCAACGGCTGGAGTATCCAAGCCAACAAATGTTTTCTCGACATTGGATAGGTGGATACTGTAATCATCACTCATAGCAAACTCTTACTGTTTATTATCAGCAAATTGAATAGTCACAGGCATACCTTGGCGTAAAGCATCATCTGCATCATTGACGACGATACGTAGTCGATAGACTAAATCGGTTCGTAAATCCGGTGTTTGTACGCTTTTAGGGGTAAACTCGGCGGTAGGGGAAACAAACCCGATGGTACCATGGTAAGGCTGATTTGGGCGGCTATCCGTATACAGCAAGACTTCTCTACCGGGGATGGCATCACCGAGGTGCGGTTCGCTAACATAGGCTCTGACCCAAACAGGACTTGTTAAAGTGACGCTAAATACGGTATTACCTGCACCGATGATTGTGCCAGGTTCGATTGCTCGGGTTAAAATAGTCCCAGAGGAAGGTGCAGTTAAAACGGTGTCTTGTAAGTCGAGTTCAGCTTGAGCGACAGCCGCTTCGGCTTGTAACCATTCGCCTCGAGCGGCAGCTATCTCTTCTTGGCGAAAACCGCTTTGGTATTGATTTAGTTTATCTTGTGCCGCTTGAAGGGCGGCAAATGCTTGGTTTCGATTGTTCTTCGCGTTATCTAAATCATTAGCTGAAATAACGCGGGAGGCAGCAAGCCCTTGCTGACGTTTATAGAAGTTATCGGCATATTGCCAAGCCGCTTGTTTTTGAGCCACTTCAGCTTCAACTTGTGCAACCTCTTGAGTACGGTAACCACTTTCTTTTAAAGCAAGTTGGGCTTTGGCGCTGTCACGCACCCCTTTGGCTTTATTTAACGCGTTAATGTAGGGGGCATCATCCAGTAGGCCAAGTTGCTCGCCTGCAATAATTTTTGCACCTTCATCAACGCTTAGGGATTTGAGCTTACCTGACACTCGAAAACCAAGATTTACCGTTCGGACATCAACATTGCCGTAGAGTGTTAATATTTTGTCTTGCTGTGATTGATAGTAGTAATAACCACCAATTGCAGCACCGATTAATATGAGAATAATGAAAACAACAACAGAACGGTTTTTATTGCTCATAGCTAACCTTACTTAAAGAATCAACGATATGAAAACAAACTTTGTTGTTAGAGGCCGCTGTTTTTAATGGAGAAATGTGGCACCAGCTGCAATAAAATCACCAGCCTCTAGTTATTATCAATGTGAATGAATCACTTTAATTATTTTATCATATCACTTTTCATATTGTTTGCGATGGCGTAAGCCTGCTAATAATATATTTGTATGTTCAATAAGAACTTGATTAATAATTTTAAATTCATTTTCATTGATATGTTTCCAACCCGTTTGGCGTAACAAAGTTTCTCGAGCAATTCGAAATGAAAGTGTTTCGCCAAGGATTGCGTGTGTGTGGATTAGCGTTGTTAAATGATTGGGGTCAGCACCAATGTAAATCGCAATCAAGCGGTTTAGGCGCGAATGTATTGGGCCTAAAGCCTGTTCATGGATTACCGTATAGGCTTCGGTCGGGTTGAGTTGTTCACGTGCTAATATCCGAGAAAAACTTAAATTTTTCTTTTCCAACTGAAAATGATTATAGGCAATGACTGTTTTTTGTAGTAAATCAAGTGCATCATCAGTTACTTGTACTGACAAAGGTTGATTTAGAAAGTTGTCAATTGCTTGAAAAACATCATGGAAATCGTCCCGAATAGTTTTTGCGATAAGCTGAGCTACCGCTAAGTAAAGACCTTCTTTTGAGCCAAAATAATAAGAAATTGCGGCAATATTTTGCCCTGATGCCTGTGCGATCTTGCGTGTAGTAGCGCCATCAAGCCCTTGTTCTCCATATACATCAGCAGCAGTGAGAAGCAATTGCATTTTCGCATTTTCTCCTCGCAACGTTGACGATGAACCTGTATTCATAACCATTCCTTTAAAAATTCAGAATTAAATAACACCTAATTAGCTCTTAATGGCTTTTCATTTTTATAAAAAGTAAAAAACGACATCTCATAGTACAATGTAAGTATATATACTATGTGGGTCGGATTTTATATTAATTTATTAACCAAACTAAATTAATATATTTATCATCTGTAAATAATGTTAGAATTTTACACAGTGTCGCACGGCAGTTTGCGCTTTTTCTTCTGACTCACTTCCCCCATAACTGCCACATTCAATTTGAAGCGGTGAAGCCCGGAGTAATTTAATTTGACTACTTTTTCAGACCTCGCGTTAAACGAGGAAATTTTGCTTGCCATTAATGAATTAGGTTATGAAAGCCCTACGCCTATTCAACAACAAGCTATCCCAGCCGTGCTTGCAGGAAACGACCTTTTAGCTAGCGCCCAAACTGGTACAGGTAAAACAGCGGGTTTTACATTGCCAATTTTACAGAAGCTTATTACAACTCCTCGATCAGGAAAGGATCGCAAGCCTATTCGTGCGTTAATTTTGACGCCAACAAGGGAGCTTGCAGCGCAAGTTGCTGAAAATGTAAAAGAATATAGCCGTCACCTGCGTATTCGTTCTTTTGTCGTCTTTGGTGGGGTAAGTATTAACCCACAAATGATGAAGTTACGTGGCGGGGTTGATATCTTAATTGCAACTCCGGGGCGCTTATTAGATTTAGAACACCAAAATGCAGTAGATCTTTCCCAAGTCGAAGTTTTTGTTCTGGATGAAGCTGACCGTATGTTAGATATGGGGTTCATTCATGATATTCGTAGGGTGATTAATAAATTACCTAAAAAACGTCAAAACTTATTGTTCTCAGCGACGTTTTCTGACGAAATCAAACAATTGGCGAATAAATTACTCAATAACCCTGTAACTATTGAGGTTGCTCCGCGAAACTCAGCTTCTGAGCAAGTGACTCAATATGTTCATCTGGTTGATAAAAAACGAAAAGCGGAATTACTTTCGTTTATGATTGGCCGTGAAAACTGGCAACAAGTTCTTGTTTTTACACGTACAAAACATGGTGCAAACCGTCTCGCTGAGCATTTAAATAAAGATGGTGTCAAAGCTGCTGCTATCCATGGTAACAAGAGCCAAGGGGCTCGTACTCGTGCATTAGCTGATTTTAAATCTGGGGATATTCGTGTGTTAGTGGCAACGGATATCGCAGCTCGTGGCCTTGATATTGAACAGCTTCCTTATGTGGTGAATTTTGAGCTTCCTAATGTTGCAGAAGACTATGTTCACCGTATCGGTCGTACAGGCCGTGCAGAAGCAACTGGGATGGCAGTTTCCTTAGTATGTATCGATGAGGCTAAGTTACTCAAGGATATTGAAAAATTATTGAAAAAATCGATTCCATTGATGGCGATTGAAGGCTATGAGCCCGACCCCTCCATAAAGGCGGAGCCTATTCAAAAAACACCACAACGCAATGAACGTCGTTCAGGTGATAGAAACCAAGGTAAACCACCACGTCGCAGTAATTCGCCATCGTCAAAGCCTAGTTCAGGGAAGGGGGCAAGTTCCCCATGGAAAAACGCCCAGAAAAAAGTCAAACAAGGGCGAAGTGACAGTTAATCTTCCATAAAGCTTGTAGCTCTTTTTAATGTTAATGGCATTAACTAGAGCTACCTGTGAAACTATTTCAAGCCTGTCACTGGTCACCCCCATCTTAGAATTTTCCTGCTCATCTATTGAATAAACGGTATGATAAGCAGGTGTTATTACGTTTTTTGTGAGCCATTTATGCGCGTTTTATTAGCTCCTATGGAAGGAGTTTTAGACCCTTTAGTACGTTGTCTATTAAGCGAAGTTAATAACTATGACTTGTGCATAACAGAGTTTGTTCGCGTGGTTGATACTCTTTTACCGGCAAAAACTTTTTACCGTTTATGCCCTGAACTAAAACATGGCAGTCGTACCCCTTCAGGGACATCAGTTCGCGTGCAGTTATTAGGGCAACACCCTCAGTGGTTGGCAGAGAACGCAAACCGAGCGGTCGAGTTAGGATCTTGGGGGGTTGATTTAAATTGCGGGTGTCCATCAAAAACAGTTAATGGCCACGGTGGTGGTGCGACGTTATTGAAGCAACCTGATTTGATTTATCAAGCTGCGAAATCAATGCGTGAAGCAGTTCCAAAAGAATTACCTATTTCGGTTAAGGTTCGTTTGGGGTGGGATAGTTCCGAATTTGCTTATGAAATTGCAGATGCGGTTCAACAGGCGGGGGCAACAGAACTTACTGTCCATGGTAGAACCAAAGAAGACGGTTATAAAGCAGAGAGTATTAATTGGTCTGCCATTGGAGAGATCCGCCGTAAATTATCGATCCCAGTGATTGCTAATGGTGAAATTTGGGACTATGCAAGTGCACAGCGCTGCCTTGAAATCACAGGTTGTGATGCCGTGATGATTGGTCGTGGAGCACTAAACACCCCAAACCTAAGTCGAGTGGTCAAATTTAATGAATCTAAAATGCCTTGGGAGCAAGTTGGCAGGTTGTTATTAAAGTATACAGAACTTGAAAAACAAGGGGATACCGGCCATTACCATGCAGCTCGGATTAAGCAATGGCTAGGCTATTTACGTAAAGAATATCATCAAGCAGATGAACTTTTTTCTCAGGTTAGGTCGTTAAAAAATGCCCAACAGATTGCGCAAGTGATAACTGAAATTGTGAGCAATTAGTTATGAATAATGTTGATTGGCAAAATTTTATAGTTGCGAAATTAACTTATAGGGTCTTTACTTAATTGGTAGGAGAGCGATTTAATTTATTTAAAGCTCTACTATTATATGAGAACATTTTGACATTATAGTGAAATTACCTAGTCTGGGAGGCGTAAGATGGGTGTAATTGCTTGGATTATTTTTGGTCTAATTGCAGGTGTTTTAGCTAAGTGGCTGATGCCAGGTACTTATCACATGGGGTTCATTATGACCACCGTGCTGGGGATTGTTGGTGCCGTTGTGGGTGGTTACATCAGTACTTTCTTTGGTAAAGGAAAAGTTGATGGTTTCAACTTTGGGAGTTTTGTTGTCGCGGTTATCGGGGCGATTGTCGTACTGTTCTTAGCCGGGATATTTGCCAAATAACCATTTCCTCTACTTGGTAAATCTTCATTCTATAAGCCACTTAAATATCAAGTGGCTTATATTTTTATGGAAGAAGAGGATTACGACTCGATTGGCAGGCCGTTATCTTGCCCCCATTGGGCCCATGAACCATCATACAAACGCACGTTTTGGTTACCTAATAATGTTAATGCCATTAATACCACAGCTGCGGTCATTCCTGAACCACAGGTCATCACTGAAGGTGCATGGATATCCACACCTTGTTTAGTAAAAATAGCTTTAAGTTGCTCCGGTGATTTGAATTCACCCTTTTCAACGAGAAGATCCCATGGGACGTTTTTGCTCCCAGGAATATGCCCCATACGTAGACCCGGACGTGGTTCTGGCGCTTTGGCAAGAAAGCGTGGTTCTGCACGAGCATCAATAATTTGAATTTTTCCTTGATTTACAATATCAAGCATGTGCTCTTGATTCAGTGCGTTACTGTCTTTACGTATGGCATGGAATTGTTTCGCAGCTGGCGGAGTAACTTCCCCGGACTGAACATCAAACCCTGCTGCTTTCCAAGCATCGATGCCACCGGCTAAAATTTTAACGTTTTTGCAGCCCATAGTGGTGAAAGTCCACCATGCTCTTGGGGACGAAAATAAGTTATTCTGCGAATAAATAATAACTTGGGTGTCATTACCTATGCCCATGGCACTAACTGCTTGGCTAAAAACATCGGCACTTGGCAGCATATGGGGTAAATCACAGCTTTTGTCTGCAATTTCATCTTGATGAAAGAACTGAGCGTTAGGAATATGTTCTTCTAAATATTGTTGGCGGCAATCATAAGGTGCGGTCGGTGGCGGAGAAGAAGCATCGAGTACAATGATGTTATCATCAAATAGATGTGAATTTAACCATTGTGGGGTTACGAAATAATCGTTGTACATAAGCTATCTCCATCCTGGGCTGATAAATTATTTTAAAATTACTGAATTTGATTGGGTGCTGGCAGTGCTGAAGGGGATTGCGGTTGCCCTTGCTCAAGTGGTGTGGTTGAACGTGTATAAATGTTCATACCCGCTAAAACAATACCGCCTACAGAACCAAAAGCGCATAATGCGCAAAGTGCGATAACAACCTTTTTCATTTTCTATAGCCTGCCTAGTGATAAAAATCCAAATGATATAAGAACTCAAAGTATAACCGGATGAGTGTTGCAAACAAGTTAAAAGCTATTTTTTCTGTTGCAGAATGGGCGTTTTGCAAAAAGCTTCCCAATTTTTATGTATAATGGGTATTAATACAGTAGTTTTGCGAAGCGGTTGGCAAAAGCGTTTTTTACATATTCCGTATTGTTGTCAGTTTCGTTATCTTTCATTTTAACTTTGGTCACCTGCATAATTTATGTCCCTGTCGAATAAAACTAAAGAACAAATAACTCAGTGGTATAAAGGGTTGTCCGTACAAATTGACGGGTTTGTTTCCCGAGCCCCGCAGCGGCAGATGATCGCGCAAGTTGCAAAAAATTTAGCAGATGATGACGGCCGCCATTTGGTCATAGAAGCACCTACTGGGGTGGGTAAAACGCTATCTTATTTAATACCGGGGATAGCGGTTGGTAGGGAAGAAGGTAAAACCTTAGTGGTTAGTACAGCGAATGTGGCATTACAAGATCAAATTTATAGTAAAGATTTACCCTTATTAAGCAAAATTATTCCTGATTTAAAATATACAGGGGCGTTTGGGCGTGCTCGTTATGTTTGCCCTCGTAATTTAGAAGCTATTTGTGCCGCGGAAGGCGAACAAATTGATTTAATGTTATTGGTGGAAGATAAAACAGAAATTGCGAATAGTGAAGAGCGGGCTATTTGTCAGCAACTGCGGCATGACTTTCAGAGTTTTGCATGGGATGGGCTAAGGGATCACCACAAACGTGCATTTAGTGATAGCTTATGGCGCAAAGTCAGCACAGATAAAATGAATTGTTTAGGTCGTAATTGTCAATTTTATCAGCGTTGCCCATTTTTTATTGCTAGGCGAGAAATCGAAGATGCCGATGTGGTGGTTGCTAATCATGCGTTAGTTATGGCTGCAATGGAAAGTGAATCGGTATTACCTGACCCGAAAAATTTATTATTAGTGCTTGATGAAGGCCATCATGTTCCGGATGTAGCAAGGGATGCCCTTGAAGTTGAAGGCGAAATTACGTTAGTTCAACTAACGGCACAGCTTGATAGCTTTATTCAGCATGTTGGGCAGTACATGGGGCAATTTCGTCCGGCGAAGCCACCAAAGTTAGCTAACCCCGAACGGTTACAGCAACATGCAGAAAAATTACGTGAAACATTTCGTGATTTCTCATTATTAGCGAATGCATTATTACCAGAAACATCAAAAGAAACTGAATATTTATTTCCGCTTGGTGTATTGCCTGAAGCTATGCAACTGAGCTGTCAGGCCTTGTTTAAGCAAACTGATGCATTACAGGGGCTGGCGGAAGCTATCTTAAATGATTTGACGGAACAAACCGCGAAGCAAGATATTGTCCGCTTACATCGCTCCATTATTGTGACTAGTAGGGCTATGGGGTACTTTGAAAATATGTCGAAGCTTTGGCGGTTGGCGGCATTAGAACAAAGTTCAGGTGCCCCTGTATCAAAATGGTTAAGTCGGCGTTATGAGAAAAACCAATCTCGCTTCTTTATGCATTGTGCAGGGATCCGAGTCAGCGAACAATTACAACATTTGTTATGGCGAAATGTTCCTCATATTGTGATTACCTCGGCAACACTGAGGTCATTGAACAGTTATTCACGTTTTATGGAACTTACTGGGTTATCCGAAAAAAGTGATGACCGCTTCGTGACATTGTCTTCTCCTTTTAACCATGTTGAGCAAGGAAAAATTATTATTCCTAAAATGGAATATGAGCCAACGATAAACACTGAAGCTGAACACTTAGCGGAAATGGCAGTATTTTTCCGTGAACAATTCACTAAAAATACTCACCGTGGAGTACTGGTTTTATTTAGTAGCCAAAGAGCGATGGAAGGTTTTCTTGAGCACGTAAAGGATTTGCGTTTGCAGCTTTTAGTTCAAGGAGATCAACCACGTTACCGGTTAGTCGAAACACATTGCGAAAGAATTAACCAAGGGCAATCTAGTGCCTTAATTGGCTTACAATCGTTTGCTGAGGGGTTAGACCTAAAAGGGGAATATTTAACTCAGGTCCATATCCATAAAATTGCATTTCCACCAGTAACAAACCCTGTGATTATCACCGAAGGGGATTGGTTGAAATCATTGAAGCGATACCCATTTGAAGTACAAAGTTTACCTAGCGCCTCATTTAACTTGATACAGCAAGCAGGTAGGTTGATTCGTAGTCATGAGTGCTATGGTGAAATTATTATTTATGATAAACGTTTGCTAACTAAAAATTATGGTAAAAGGCTATTAAATGCATTACCTGTATTTCCTATAGAACAACCTGAAATACCTAAAAACAGTAAATAACTAAGTTAACTTATTTTATTTTTAGGTATTTGAATAACAGTTTGATTATAGTTAATGACTCGCAAATAAAATGGCCACTCTACAGTGGCCATTGGTCAATTTTAATTGACTCTATTTACGACATTACTCAATATTTGCTTCTAAGAACCAGAGGAATTTATCCATATCGCGGGAAGCTGCGGTAAACATATCCGCAGTGTCTTCGTCTTCCACTTCATCAATGGCTTTACGGATATCATTCGCGACAATAGCATAGCGGTCGGCTAACGCTTTTAAGTGGTCTTGTACGCTATGGATATTAATTGGGTAAGCTTCTAACGAGGTGAAGCGGTTAACTTCTTGCGTTGTACCAATAGCAACACCTCCCAATTGAACCGCGCGCTCTGCGAATTCATCTAAATGTTCAACTAACGTGGTTCTAAAGCCATCTAGCATTTCATGGATAGCAATAAAATTACGGCCACGCATATTCCAGTGGGCTTGTTTAGTCATTAGAGAGAGATCGGTAAAATGGACCACCATAACATTAAGAATTCCAATGGTTTCCAATTTTACGCTGTCTTCCATATCATTACGTGTATATAAAAGTTCATTTGAAGATGCTTTAAATAATTTAGCTGTGCTCATGATTCATCCTCTCTTAAATATGAATTTGTTTAGTAACCTCATCTGTCAATAAATATAAAATAACCAAACTAATTTGTCATAATGTAATAAACGATTAATTTAATAGGTCTATTCGATATACTTTATTAACCGTTAATTAATTGTGGATCTTCGGTACTAATCGTTTTTGACAATAAGTGCGATAGAGATAATAATTTTTTATTTAAAGCATAAACTAGAAATAAAAATAGATTATTTCAAATTGATGAATAAAACTTTACACGAAAAAAGGTTAATAAATATCTATATATCGAATTTATTAACCTTGATTGTCTTTGTTTGCTTCGAGCTTTTAGTGGCTAGGACACTTTTTCGATTTTTGACTTTGGTACTGCTGTTGAGGTGGAGCCAATAGAAGCACAGACAATACATAATAATGCCAACCATTGAGTCATCGTTAAGTGCTCATTTAGGAAAACAATTCCTAAAAATGCGCCCATACAAGGTTCAAGGCTCATCAATGTACCAAAAGTTCGGGCTGGTAAACGCGTTAGCGCGATCATTTCTAATGTATAAGGAAATGCGGTTGATAAAATCGCGACTGCTAGTGCAATAGGTAAAATTGAGGGGTCGAACATCACCTCGACACCTGTTTGCATTAAGCCGATAGGGAAGAAGATCATGGCAGAAATAAATGAACCTATTGCAACGGTTGCTGCACCGTAACCCGCTCCTGCACGTTGCCCGAATATAATATATAACCCCCAGCAGACACCGGCTCCGAGAGCATAGAGAGCACCGAGTGTATCAATGGAATCAATATTATCGCCGATTGGAAGTAAGAATAATAACCCAACAATAACAAGGGCTATCCATAAAAAATCAATCGGACGGCGAGAAGAAAACATCGCAACGGCTAAAGGACCAGTAAATTCTAAAGCAACAGCTATCCCTAATGGAATTCGTTCAAGAGATAGGTAAAACAAATAATTCATCGTACCTAGGGATAACCCATAAGCAAGCAATGGAACTAGCGAATTTTTTCTGAATTTTAAACGCCAAGGCTTAAAAATAACGAACAAAATAATAGTAGCAAGCAATAAACGTAAACCAGTAACACCGGGAGCGCCGATAACAGGAAATAAAGTTTTAGCTAAAGAAGCTCCGCTTTGAATAGAGGTCATTGCAAGCAGTAATAACCCTATAGGTAATAGCGGAAATGCGCTCTTTTTAGTGTCGGCAGACATAAATAAGTAAACCTCGGAAAACGTAACTTAATTGATAATAAATATTTAGAAAATAAGTATTCAGTGATGAAAAATAATTTCTTAAAGATTATCTCATAAAACAGCACGGCTTTATATTTGTTTATGGTTTAGCTATAGAGAATAAGGGGGTAAATGTGCTCTATTGGTTGTCAACATGTTGGTTTAGGTGAATAGCAGTGCTATAAACATGAGTAAGTCTCATTTTATTATGGCGAAGAGTGAAGCTTGAGCTTCTGTATTAGGCTCGTATAATTCAGTGCTTTAACTAAAAAGTCACAATAAAAATGGAAAATGAGGAACAAATGGGAAAAATTAAAAGTATTGCAGTGTATTGTGGTTCCAGTATGGGAAAAAATGAGGTCTATCAGCAAAAAGCCATTGAGTTTGCTAAAGAAATGGTTAAACGTGATATCACGTTAGTCTATGGTGGAGCGAGCGTGGGAATTATGGGGACAGTTGCTGATACCGTATTGTCATTAGGGGGAAAAGCGATTGGGGTGATCCCATTATTGCTAGAAGAACGTGAAATTTCTCATAAGAATTTAACTGAGTTGTATAAAGTTGAAACGATGCATCAGCGTAAAAGTAAAATGATTGAGCTTGCGGATGCCTTTGTCGCTTTGCCTGGCGGTTATGGCACACTTGAAGAGTACGCAGAAGTATTTACTTGGAGCCAAATTGGTTTACATGCTAAGCCATGCGCTTTATTTAATATTAATAATTATTGGCAACCATTGATTGATATGACAAATAAGATGGCAGATGAAGGTTTCCTCCATGAAAAATACCGTCATATGGCGATTGTGAATGATTCTCCCGCTGAGTTATTAGAAAGTTTTGAATCTTATGTCGCCCCACCAATTAAAACCTACGACTAGCGTTAATATTAAAATCACAGAGAGGAATGCATGATAAGGGAAGCTATTAAAAGTGATGTAGAATCCATTTTATCGCTTTACCAAATTTTGTTTTCGGAAATGGCATTATTCGACCCTGAACGTTTACAACCAGCGGAGCAGACTAGGGAATTTATTGAAAATGCGATTATTGACGATAAATTTTGTTTATTAGTTGCTGAATTTAACAGTGAGATTAAAGGGTTTTGTATTGCACAACAACAAGCTGCTGACCCTTATAACTGTGTTGTTCCTCGAAATTTTGGTTATATCTTTGACCTAGTTGTTGCTCCTAATTTCCGTGGTGAAAAAGCAGGGCAAAAATTACTAAATGCGATGAAAGCCTGGGCGAAAAGTCGACAACTAAGCCACTTGGAGTTGTCAGTGTTAGCGCAAAACCATAAAGCGATTAAATTTTATGAGCGAGAAGGGCTAACTGAAATCAGCCGTACTATGGGGATCACTCTTTAGTTTGGCATTTAGTCAGCCTTTCCTTTCGTGTTAATCAATTTGCTGAAAACAGCACAAGATCTAAGCGGTGTAATATGGCATAATGCGCCGCTATTTATACCTGCCATACTCTAATGACCATACATGGAGTGTATTTTGCTGCTCAAATCACTATTTTGGGTTGTTTTGCACGCTGTAGTCATAGACCCCTAATCATCGCAGGCTATTTTACACCGTTTAATTTAAGGCATAGCAGTGTTAACAACGAACAATATCACTATGCAGTTTGGCAGTAAGCCACTGTTTGAAAACATTTCAGTTAAATTTGGCACAGGCAACCGTTATGGTTTGATCGGCGCAAATGGCGCGGGTAAATCCACGTTTATGAAGATTTTAGGGGGAGATTTAACCCCTACAGCTGGAAATGTGAGCACGACTGATCCAAATGAGCGTATTGGTAAACTTCGCCAAGATCAGTTCGCATTTGAAGAATTTACCGTACTTGATACCGTGATCATGGGCCATAGCGAGCTGTGGGACGTCAAACAAGAGCGCGATAGAATCTATGCTTTACCTGAAATGAGCGAAGAAGACGGCTACCGTGTGGCTGACCTAGAAGTCGCTTATGGTGAAATGGACGGTTATAGTGCGGAAGCGCGCGCAGGTGAATTATTACTGGGTGTGGGTATTCCTGTTGAACAACACTATGGGCCGATGAGTGAAGTCGCGCCAGGCTGGAAGCTGCGGGTACTGTTGGCTCAAGCCCTATTTTCTGACCCTGATATCTTATTACTCGATGAGCCGACGAATAACTTGGATATCGATACGATTCGTTGGTTAGAGCAAGTGCTGAACGATCGTAACTGTACTATGATCATTATTTCCCATGATAGGCACTTTTTAAATACCGTATGTACCCATATGGCTGATCTAGATTACGGTGAATTGCGTTTATTCACTGGTAACTATGATGAATATATGATCGCGGCAACTCAAGCACGTGAGCGTTTACTGGCAGATAACGCGAAGAAAAAAGCACAAATTGCAGAACTGCAATCTTTTGTTAGCCGCTTTAGCGCTAACGCATCTAAATCGAAACAAGCGACTTCACGCGCACGTCAAATTGATAAAATTCAATTGGATGAAGTGAAAGCTTCTAGCCGACAAAATCCATTTATTCGTTTTGAACAAGAGAAAAAATTGTTCCGAAATGCGCTTGAATTAGAAGCTGTAACGAACGGTTATGACCAAGGGCCATTATTCAAAAACGTCAATTTATTACTGGAAGTTGGCGAAAAAATGGCAGTTATTGGTGCTAATGGTATCGGTAAAACCACATTCTTAAAAACGCTGGTGGGCGAACAGCCTGCAACGAGTGGAATGGTTAAATGGTCAGAAAACAGCAGCATTGGGTATTATGCCCAAGACCACGCAGAAGATTTTGAAACGGATTTAACTGTGTTTGACTGGATGAGTCAGTGGAAAAGTGAAGGGGATGACGAGCAAGCGGTGCGCAGTATTTTAGGCCGTTTACTGTTTTCTCAAGATGACATTAAAAAGAAAGTTAAAGTGTTATCCGGTGGTGAACAAGGGCGTATGTTATTTGGTAAGTTAATGATGCAACAGCCAAATATTTTGATTATGGATGAGCCAACCAATCACTTGGATATGGAATCTATCGAGTCATTAAACTTAGCCCTCGAATTATACAAAGGTACGTTAATTTTCGTTTCTCATGACCGTGAGTTTGTTAGCTCGTTAGCGAGCCGTATTTTAGAAATCAAAGAAGATAAAGTAATTGATTTCAAAGGTACTTATGACGAATACCTGACAAGCCAAGGTGTGGTTATCTAAATAGAGTTTTTAGATTAGAAACAAAAAGCCCTCAAATTTTGAGGGCTTTTTAATGGGTGAAGTAAACTTAGTTTTTCTTCACAAACTCAGATTTCAATTTCATTTGACCGAAACCATCAATTTTACAATCGATATTGTGGTCGCCTTCGACCAAACGGATACCTTTAACGCGGGTACCAATTTTTAGCATAGAAGAGCTGCCTTTGACTTTGAGATCTTTAATAACCGTGATGGTATCACCATCAGCTAACAGGTTGCCATTGGCATCTTTTACAATCAATTCATCAATATCAGCTACAGGTTCGGCATCATTCCATTCATGCGCGCACTCAGGGCAGATATACATATCGTTATCAGTATAGGTGTATTCAGACTGGCATTTCGGGCAAGGAGGGAATTGCATATTCATACTCTCAGTAACTTTATCAAAAGAATAAACAGTGGTGATATTTAAACCATCAAGCACCACAAAAGAGAGATAGTATAAGGTGAAAGGGCAATTAAATTATTTTTTCGGATTATTCTTAATTTTGATGTAATAAAAATAGGAAAAAGGCGAGAAAAGCCTCGCCTGAATGATGAGAAAAGCCAACTTGCCCGAAAATTTAGCAGTTAGCTTTTAGCACAGACTTCACAATGCGGGTCTTTGCTAAGTTTAAATTGGCGAAAATCCATGGTCATTGCATCAAATAGCAATACTTTTCCTGAATTAACTTTCCCATAATTAGCTAATAATTTAATGGTTTCCATCGCTTCTAGCGTACCAATGGTACCGACTAAAGGGGACATAACCCCTGCTTCCACACAAGTTAAGTTATTTTCACCAAATAAACGGCTTAAACAGTGATAGCAAGGGGTGTTTTCTTCATAAGTGAAAACAGATAATTGCCCTTCCATGCGAATAGCAGCACCTGAAACCAGTGGTTTTTTTCGTGGTAAACACAAGCGGTTGAGCTGTTCACGAATGGCAACGTTATCTGTGCAGTCTAAGATCACATCATGATGCATAATTAATTCATCAAGTTGTGCATCATCAAGTTGTGCATTGACGGTGTCAATTTGAATATATGGGTTAATGGCAGCAAGTTGCGCTTTAGCTGAATCAACTTTCGGTGTACCAATGGTGACGTCACGGTGCAAAATTTGCCGTTGCAAGTTAGACAATGACACGGTATCGAAATCCACCAATGTCAGATGACCGACACCAGCAGCAGCAAGGTATTGAGTTGCGGCACAGCCTAAACCGCCAAGGCCAATAACCAGTACTTTGCCAGCTTTAAGTTTTTCCTGCCCATCGAAATCAAACCCACGGAGGATAATTTGGCGGTTGTACCGCAACATTTCCGGATCGCTAAGCTCTTGCACTGTTATTATTCACTTTTTAATAAATAGTTAAACATTTCGACTTCAACCATTTCACCTGCTTCAACGCGCCCACGTTCTCTTTCAAGGACAATAAAACAGTTGGCTAAACTAAATGAACTAAACACATGTGAGCCTTGGTGACCCGTCGTGGCGACTTGCAACTGCCCTTGCTCATTGGTGCTTAGAATTCCTCGTTGAAAATCTAAACGGCCCGGGCTTTTCTTCAACATGGTGGTCACTGGAACCTTGAAGCGTAGCGGAGCACGCCATTGGCTGTGCCCTGAAAGGCGGGCAATCAGCGGTTGAACCAATTGATAGAAGGTGAGTGCGGCGGAAACAGGGTTCCCCGGTAGCCCACAAAACCAAGCGTCGCTCAGCTTACCAAAAGCAAAGGGTTTTCCTGGTTTAATGGCTAACTTCCAAAAACCAATGGTGCCTAATTCATCCAAAATTTGTTTGGTATAGTCGGCTTCACCTACGGAAACACCGCCACTACTGATCACTAAATCAGCGTGTTGGTTAGCTTCGATAAAGGTTTGCTTGAGTTTTTCGGGCGAGTCCGGTATTACCCCTAAATCAAGCACTTCACAATTAAGTTTTTCCAGCATCAGACGAACGGTAAAACGGTTAGTATCATAAATTTGCCCATCTGCTAAAGGAAGGCCGACGGCTTGTAGCTCATCTCCCGTTGAAAAAACGGCAACTTTAAGGCGGCGATATACGGTGACATCAGCAATACCCAGTGAAGCAATTAAAGGTAGCTGAGCGGTCGTTAGTAAGGTGCCCGCAGGGAATACGGCACTGCCTTGGGTAATATCTTCCCCTGCTTTGCGGATATTACTACCTTGTTTAATTGGTTGGGTGAATACAATACCTTGGTCCGTTTGTTGTGTAGATTCTTGCATCACAACGGTATCCACTCCTTGTGGAATTGGTGCGCCTGTCATAATACGTACGCAGCAACCTGCTTTTAGTTCACCTTCCATCGGGTTACCCGCAAAAGATTTACCTGCTACAGGCATTGGCGTTTTACCATCCCAATCGGCGAAACGTAAGCCATAACCATCCATAGCAGAATTATCAAATGGTGGAACATTGATAGGGGAAATCAGGTCTGTCGCAATGATACGTTGTGCAGAGGAGGTCAGTGGAATGATTTCTGTATCTGTGACGGTTTTCGTTTGAGATAGTAATTTTTCCAATGCAACATCTAGAGAAATCAAATCGTTAGTATGACACTGATCCATAAATAATGACCCTCATTATTGTTATCTGCCTTGAGGCTTTAAAATGTGTTCGTGATGCATATTATGGCAGAAATCCATTAGTGCGTGAATGAATAGAAATTGATTACAGATAGCTTTTGGTTAGATTTAACGAATAGGGAGGCATTAACGCAGACAAAATTACACATGAAATGACCAATTTTTAGATTATTTATTGCGTTAATCATTTCAAGTTTATTCATTTATCGCCATTCAAGGTTAAAACATTGATAAAAAATGT
Organism: Providencia hangzhouensis; assembly: GCF_029193595.2. NCBI lineage: Bacteria > Pseudomonadati > Pseudomonadota > Gammaproteobacteria > Enterobacterales > Morganellaceae > Providencia > Providencia hangzhouensis. The sequence goes on along the minus strand of NZ_CP135052.1, from coordinate 3,270,560 downwards.
GCTACTAATCACCTTATATAAGGTGTAAAACCTTTTAATGTATGTATTCATCTTGTGAATAAATTACAGGGCTAAATGCAAATATTTCACAGCGATTAACGATGTTGTACTGGATTATCTCTACCTGCTGTTTTAGAGTACCGCACACCTGCATTTTATAAAAATAGTTATACCATTTGTGGAGGATCACATGTCATCTCTGAGTAAAGAGGCCGAATTAGTTCATGCCGCGCTGGAGGCTAGAGGCCTAGAAACGCCTTTACGTATCCAGCCAAAATCAGGCGACGAACGTAAGAAACTGATTGAAGGGCACATGACAGAGATCATGACGCTACTGAATTTGGATTTAACCGATGACAGTTTAGCTGATACCCCTCGTCGCATCGCAAAAATGTATGTTGATGAAATTTTTTCAGGGCTTGATTACGCAAACTTTCCAAAAATCACTTTAATTGAAAATAAAATGAAAGTGGATGAAATGGTCACTGTGCGTGATATTACGTTAACAAGTACCTGTGAACACCATTTTGTTACGATTGATGGAAAGGCCACGGTTGCCTATATTCCAAAAGATAAAGTCATTGGTTTATCGAAAATTAATCGAATTGTGCAATTTTTCTCACAGCGTCCACAAGTGCAAGAGCGCTTAACACAGCAAATTTTGGTTGCTTTGCAAACATTATTGGGAACAACAAATGTAGCTGTTTGTATCGATGCAGTGCATTATTGCGTGAAAGCACGTGGTATTCGTGACGCGACAAGTGCAACAACAACAACGTCATTAGGCGGGTTATTTAAATCAAGCCAAAATACACGGCAAGAATTTTTACGTGCAGTGCGTCACTTATAATTTATGACAGTAACGACGCCGTCAAGTCGCATTGGCCAACTTGACGCTGTTCGTGGTATGGCGATTTTAGGTATTCTTTTAATGAATATCTTTGCTTTTGCTTTACCACAAGCGGCGTATTTAAACCCTTATTACACCAATAAAACACCCGACTCAGAGGCTTACCTCTGGGGGATTTTCAATGTCCTTTTTCAAGGCAAAGTTCTCGCTATTTTTTCAATCCTATTTGGGGCAACCCTTGCTTTATTACAACCCCGTTCTCTTCGTTGGAACCGGTGCCGTCTATTGGTTTTAGCCCTGTTTGGGGTGATTCATGGGGTTGGTTTTTGGGATGGTGATATTCTTTTGGCTTATGCATTGACGGGCTTGTTGGTAACCTATCTGCTTAATCAATATGAAGATGGTTTTTTATTGAAAATAGCACTATCAATCTATTTGATTGGGTTAGTTATCTTGCTCGTGTTGGGTAGTAGTGTAGACCCCTCCGGTTTTTGGCAAACCTCTGATGAGCAACTGGCATTTGAATATGCGATACATACCTCAGGGGGAATGGATGGCGTGCTTTATCGAGCGTCAGAGATGCTCAAAATGGTTGAAATGTTGGTTATCCAATATGGCTGGCAATTAGCGGCATTGATGGTTATTGGTGCACTGCTAATGAAAAATGGTTGGTTACGAGGGCAATTTAGCACTCAACACTACCGCAAAATAGCCTACATATTTATCTTGCCATCTATATTGGTCCAAATAGTTTCGCTATACATGCAAAGCCAATTCAATTGGAGTTATTTTTCAACATCAATCATTGGTTATATTATTAATGAGCTAGTTATTCCATTTCAATCTTTAGGATACATAGCTCTGGTATATGGCTTTTGGACGACAGTGGCAAACAGCAAAGTCGCTCTTGGCTTGCAATATGTGGGGCGGATGGCGCTGAGTAATTATATTTTGCAAACACTAATTTGTACCGTGTTGTTTTATCAATTCGGCTATTTTGGTCAATTTACGCGGGTTGAATTACTTGTCTTGGTTCCCATTATTTGGGGAGCAAATTTATTGTTTTCTTATTATTGGTTGATGTTTTTCAGGCAAGGCCCACTTGAATGGTGTTGGCGCAAATTAACGAGAAAGCTGATAGGTAGATGAGTATTCATCTACCTATCAGACTGCTGACAAACATATTATGTTTGGCGGCAAGTCGAATAGGTTATTGAAAATAAACTAGGAAAATCAATTTATTGATTTTCGGCTGATAACACAAAGCGGGAAAAACCACGCTTTTATCCCGCTTTGTCAACAACCTCATAGGTAGATGAGTATTCATCTACCTATATATATCTACTTCAATTTATTGACTTCATCCGGTGAAACCGCCGGATAGCCTTTAATTCCTGCTGGCATCTTAATGGGGGCTGGGATGGATTCTTGTTCACCTAAAAATTTAGGTTCCCGTTTTAAGATATATAAATCCGCCAGAGCGCCTAGCCGTGCAAACACTTCACGCACTCTCACTCTATACATCCCAGAAGGTGTCGGAACTGCTAAACATTGTGCATCAATACCTTTATGTTTGGCGATAAAGACCGCGCGTTCACAATGAAAACGCTGGGTAATAATCGTAAAATTATCGGTATCAAACACTTTTTTAGTGCGTACTACGGAGTCTAATGTCCTAAAACCTGCGAAATCGAGCACGATTTTAGAGGCTGGAACCCCTTCTTTAATTAAATCTTTACGCATGTTGATTGGCTCATTGTAATTATGAGCGCCATTATCACCACTGAGGAGCAAATATTTAACTTTTCCACTGTGGTATGCCTCTGCTGCGCCTTTAATGCGATAGGTATAATAGAGGTTATTAACACCAGAGGCATAATATTTGGATGTGCCAAGTACCATCCCAACATCGCGTGCAGGCAATTTTTCTACATCTTCATAGATATAGGGGGCGGTATCCCAGCTTATCCAGCGATCAAGCAACATTATGGTCGTAAATGCGATCCCTGCAATAATAATAAGACCAAAAAACAGACGTTTCCTCATGTCCTAGCCTTGATAATAAAAAGTCATAATCCGAAATTGTCAGCCCCAATAGGCCTGTGTCTTTAGGCTACTTGACTTAAATTAGTGACGCAAGTCGCGTAACGTAAAGTCATGTCAATGTCTGAATACCAATCGAAGTTGACTAATATTAAGCCTAATAATTGAATTAAAATTAATCAGACATTGGATGAAAAAGATAAATCACATTCTCATTAAAGAGTGAGCGGCTTCACATCATGATAGTTTTTATAGAATGAAGCTATATATTATGAAATTTTAATTCTATATTTTATGTGTTCTGTGAAATATTGTTTCTTTGGCGGTTTTTTGTGAATAACAGTTCTCTAATCCGATAGGTGAGGAAAGTATGAAATTAACGACATTACTAGCCGCGAGCGCTGTGCTTGTTACAGCAAGTGTGGCGGCAAAAGAGTACCAAATCAATCATACCGATCAGTTAAAATCACTCAATGATGCGACTAAAAGTACTGAAGTCTGGGAAAAAGCAGAAGTATTAACCGATTTTACTTACCCATGGGAAAAGGAAGTGGCTCCCAAAACAGATTTTCGCGCTTTATGGAGTGATGACGCACTATATTTCCGTTTTATTGCAGATGATAAAGATATTCAGTTAGGTGATAACCCAGATAAAGACCAAGCGGTGTTAGATTCTGACCGAGTCGAACTCTTTTTCGCGACTAGCCCTGAATTAAAACCTTATTACACGGCTGAAATGGACCCGAAAGGGCGTACTTTCGATGCAAAAGCTAATTATTACCGTGAAGTTGACCCAAGTTGGAACTGGGAAACATTACAAACCGTGGGTGAAATGACGCCAAATGGTTATGTATTAACGGGAAAAATTGATTTAGATGAATTCACTAAACTCGATTTATGGCAAGACGCAGACAAACAGACACTAATGTGTGCCATTTTGCGTGGAGAGTTCAGCGCGGGTGAACCTAAGCAAGTGCGTAAATGGATTAGCTGGATCAAACCTGATTCCGTTAAACCTGATTTTCACATCCCATCAGCCTTCGGAACCTGTAAGTTCGTAAAATAGCATTATCGCCGGTGGCTTTTGTCACCGGTATTTTTCAATACAAACCTATTATTGTGAGAAAGATCATAACCCGCAATTAAGTGGTACGAAATTGCTGTGATTTGAATTGAAATTAAAATTCATTTAATGTATTTTTTAATGAAATTAAATTTCATGAGGGCATTTGAATGTCTCTAGCCGAAAATACTCTGAGTAACTGTCTACACAATGAATTCAATCAGGAAACGCAGCAGTTTTCACGTTTGGATACGCTATCGATGGTGAACGTCATTAACCAAGCTGATAGCACGGTTGCAGGTGCCATTCAGGCTGTTCTACCTGCGATTGCTCAAGTGGTTGACGCTGTTGCTGAGTGCTTAAAGCAAGGTGGACGTTTGTTTTACATTGGCGCGGGTACTAGCGGTAGGTTAGCCGTATTAGATAGTGCAGAATGTCCACCCACATTTGGTACTTCACCTGAAATGGTGCAATCGATTATTGCGGGTGGCCAAGATGCAATGCTAAAAGCGGTTGAAAATATTGAGGATTCAGCAGAATCAGCGATTGCTGAGCTAAAAAAACGCCAACTTTGTGCCAAAGATGTCGTGGTGGGCATTGCCGCGAGTGGACGTACACCATTTACCTTAGCGGGTATTGAATACGCTAATGAAATCGGTGCGTTAACGGTGGCTATCACCACGCGAGGAAGAGGGTTATTAAGTGACGTAGCAAAATTGGCAATTGCCCCCGATGTTGGCCCTGAAGTGTTATCGGGTTCGACTCGTATGAAAAGTGGTACTGCGCAAAAAATGATTTTAGGCATGCTAAGTACTTGTGTGATGGGGAGACTAGGCCGTATTCATACTAATTTAATGGTTGATGTTGTTGCCAGTAATATCAAATTACTGCGCCGCGCAGAACGGATTGTGAGTGAAGTCTGCGGTATTGATGAACACACCGCGGCAGGGTTATTAGCGCAAGTGGATTATCATCCACGACGCGCAATTTTAATGCATGAGCTACAAATTAATGCACAGCAAGCGACGGATATCGTTCAACAACATCCAAATACCACCTTGGATAGCATGTTAGCAATTACCGTTAAGTAATGGGATAGCATGTTGAAGAGCGGGTTTATTGGCTCAGTCAACATCAGGGGGATCATATGGCTAATAAGATAGAACATCTGGAAGTACTCGCCAGAGAAATAGAAAAATATGCGGGCGGCTTTGAGAACGTGGCAACATTAACTCATTGTATGACGCGTATTCGTTTAGTTTTAAAAGATAACAGTAAATTTGATGCTGAGTCCTTGAAACAAATTGAGGGCGTAAAAGGTGTTATTTTTAATGGTGAACAGCAACAAGTGATTGTTGGGATGGGAACCGCAGCGAAAGTTTTTTCGGTGATGAACAAACGTATGCAAGGTAGCACCTCTACGACATCAGAAAATGCAGCACCGGCGGAGAAAAAAGCGTTTTCCATTCGCCGTACGTTGAATACGTTAGCCGCTATATTTGTTCCTACTATTCCAGCGTTGATTGGTTGTGGTCTAATTATGGGGCTAATCAATATCGTCCGCTTGGTTGCTCCGGGGGTTGTCGACCAATTCCCTGAGTTATTTAAGTTATTAAAATTGATTGGTAGCGCAGTCTTTGTTTATCTTTCAATTATGATTGGGGTGAATACCGCGAAAGAGCTTGGTGCATCTACCTCAATTGGTGCGGTCATGGCTGGGTTACTTTCGATGCCGGGGTTAGCGGATATCACCTTATTTGGTTCGAAATTAGTCCCGGGTAGCGGGGGTATTTTTGCAGTGCTCATGGTGGTCGTTTTCTCTTCTAAATTTGAAGTGTGGTTTAGGAGCATTATTAAAGAAAGCTTAGACCTTATCGTGACGCCATTTGTGACCATTTTAGTCTCTGCGATGGTCGCAATTGTGGTGTTCCAACCCGCAGGACATTACTTAAACCAAATTTTGGCTCAAGGTGTTTCTGTCGCTTTATTAAATAGTGGCGGTGGTGCCGTGGCGACTGGCGGTATCTTGGGGGGAAGCTTCTTATTCTTATTACTAACGGGTTTACATCAAGGTTTGATCCCAATTCACGCTGAAATTTTACAAACTTTTGGTCTGAATTACTTGTTCCCAATTTTAGCGATGGGGGGAATGGGGCAAGTGGGTTCGTGTTTCTGGGTTTATTTAAAAACCAAAAACCAACGCTTGAAGAAAACCTTAGTCGGTGCGTTACCTGTGGGTATTTTTGGTGTTGGTGAACCGCTTTTATTTGGTGTGTCATTACCATTAGGTAAACCATTCATTGCAGGTTGCATTGGCGGAGCTGCGGGCGGGGCATTAATGGCGTTCTTCCATGTCGGGATCATCATTCCTTTTGGAACAGCAGGGTTATCATTAATTCCATTAGTGGGTGATGGCCAAATATTGGATTTCTTAATTGCTGTTGCAGGTGCATGGATTGTCGGGTTCATTGCCAGTATGATAATAGGCTTCACTGATCCAGAAAAATAATTAGAAGGAAAAGCCATGTCGACACTGACGGTAAAACTGGAAAGCTTGCAGACACGCGGTAAAGGCACAGAACAACGTATTGCCACATTTTTGCTGGATAACCGCGAAAGTCTTATCGCGATGAATGCAGCGGAATTGGCACAGGCGGCTGGGGTCAGTAGTGCATCTGTTATCCGCTTTTCACGCCAAATGGGGTACCGTGGCTATCCTGAATTTAAAGTTGATTATTTGTCGGATGAGAAGCAACACAAAGCAGAAAGTTTATACGGTAATCTGAGTCGTCACGATGATACCTCTCAGATTATCGCCAAAACAGGGCAAATGTTTATTTCGGCTATTGAAAAATCACTGGATTTACTTGAGCCCTCTGTCGTAGATACCATCGCGCAAAAAATGTTTCAGGCCAAACGTATCGTGCTGTTTGGTGTCGGGTCTTCAGCCATTGTTGCCAGTGATATTTTCCATAAATTAATTCGCATTAATAAACACGCACTGTTTAGTTATGATTTGCATGTTCAGCTAAGTTACTCGGCAAACTTAGGGCCGGAGGACCTTGCTATTGCAGTAACGGCGCGTGGAAACACTCAAGAAATCAATAGCATGCTTCGTGCTGCAAAAGAAACAGGTTGCCCGACAGTCGCACTGACACGTTTTGGTCAAGATGAAGCGATAAAGTTAGCGGACTTCGCCTTGCCTTATTTTTATGATGAGCAACATTCCCAATTAGGCATCATCACCCCCCAAGTGTTACAGATGATTACTTTCGATACATTATTTTTTAAATACCTCACGTTAGCAGATAGTGATGCAAATGAAGCATTACAAAAAGGGCGACGAGCACTGATACAAGGCAAGAGTTAATGATTGTAACGGAGTTAGCGATAGGCGCACTTATTGGGCTGATTATCAGCACAACGGGTGTCGGTGGTGGTGTGATTGTCTTACCGATACTGACCTATTTTTTTGGGCTAAATGCACTAGCGGCAGTAGCCACTGCCAATTTCCTTTCGATGCTAATGAAGGTTTCTTCTTCTTATATGCATTTTCGATTAGGCAATATCCCCTTTAAAGGCGCTATGATTGTATTAGCGATTATGTTGCCGAGCACATTTCTCTCAAGTCTGTTTGTTACATGGTTGGGGGGATTACCGGGGTATGAAAAACAAGTCGAGTGGGGTATTAACCTGTTAGTGGCTGCTGCCATTATTTTTTCGCTATATTTATTTGTTCAGCGAATGTTTTTTGTTTCGATCATCAAGCAAGAAGCGGCAAAAGGGGATCAGCTAAAATCCATGGCTGTGCCGGCTATCCTAGCGGGTGTTGTACTTGGTGCAACTGGAGTTGGTGGTGGGGTGGTTGTTCTCCCTATGTTGCTGCGCTATATGCAACTGAATATTAAGCAAGCAATTGGTACATCGATTTTTGTAACAACCGTGTTGTCTGGTTCCTCTGCTTTAGCTTATGCGCAAGATGGCTATACGGATTTAAAACTGGCGCTGATATTGTGTGCAGGGGCATTGATTGTGATGCCATTAGCTAAATATTTACTGGTCCGTTTATCTGAACGTACTTTCCAATACATTACATTGTTATTAATTATCTGTAGTGCAGTAATGATGACAATGAATTTATTCACTTTCTAGATTTACGCGTCCTATTATTGACGGTATCAATAATAGGACTAATCTCTTACGAAAAAACGGTATTTTTATCGCTGATTAAGTTCTTTTGCCATTTCTTGGTAAATAAACTGGCGTTCATAGTTCAAGTCTTCGTCTTGTAAGGAAGAAAACTGGCTGAGTGTAATAGCGAGTAAGGCGGCAGCTATAAGTACAATGACACCGCTAGAGAGTAGTTTTGCCCGGGCGGTTGCTTGGGGCGCAAGTACAAAAGCGCCACTAATAACAGCGCCAAGTACTGCGCCACCAATATGAGCAGCGTTATCAATACCTGACTGCAAACCATTGATGAGAGTTAGCGCAATCATTCCAATAATATTATATAGCGGGCGTTTTAATTGGTTGCGCTCTTCAAGAGAGAGGTTTGGGTTATTTATCCCTTTTAATAAATAAATTACGGAAGCGGCAGCTAACCCCATAATGGCTCCAGATGCGCCAATACCAACGGTAATATATACCGTGTTATCAGGTAAATATAAACTATTCCATGCATTCATTGACGCGCGGTTTGCTGCGGCGTTAATGGCTTCACTGTATTGCCAATAAGCGCTAAAAAATGCCGCGCCAATACCTGAAAATAGGTATATTGCGAGCATCCTAAATTTTCCATAGGTGCGCTCGCATTCAATCCCAATAACAAACAAGGCCAATGTATTTAAAGCAAGGTGCATACCACCTGAGTGCAATACCATACTGACTGGATAACGCCACCAATCCCCCGTTAATGAAAGTTGGTAAACATTGGCACCAAATAATAATAAGTTATTTTCTTGGGAACCGAGTGGGGCGGCATAATTGAGCTGGTAAAAATAAACAACAATATTTAGCACCGCAATAAAAAGCGTTAGGGCTATTGCCCATAGGGAAAACTTAGGTTTTTGTGGAATAGCAGTATTGAGGTCGCCAGTCATGTCAATATCCTATTAATCAGTCATGGCTGTTATCTTAAATAAGTGATTTGTTTAGCGCAATTTATCATTATCTGAGAAAACAGACATTCGTTTTTTCGGATCTATAAAAAACAAAAAAAGGAGCTCTAAAGAGCCCCTTTCAATCAATACCGTTATGACAAATTAAAACGAAGTCCGTTTATAGGTACGGTACTCTGGTTTCCAGAAATTACGCTCAATGGCTTCATCCAATGCGCTATCAGAGGTGACCGTTGCCACACCTTGAATTTGTGCTTCTTTTGCCACTTGTTTAGCAATAATGCGAGAGACATCTTGAATATCAGACAGCAGAGGCAATAGCGCACCTTCACCATTTTTAGCAAGAGGTGAACAGCTGGCGAGAGCGCGGCTGGCGGCCATTAACATGCCATCAGTAACGCGTTTAGCACCAGAGGCAATCACACCAAGACCGATACCCGGGAAGATATAGGAGTTGTTACATTGTGCAATTGGGAACACTTGGTCTTTGTAAGATACTGGGCTAAATGGACTTCCTGTTGCGACTAAGGCTTTGCCATCAGTCCAATTGATAATGTCTTCAGGGCGAGCTTCAACACGTGATGTTGGGTTAGATAACGGCATCACGATAGGGCGTTCACAGTGCTTATGCATCTCTTTAATGATTTCTTCTGTGAATAACCCAGCTTGGCCAGACACACCAATCAATATGGTTGGTTTGGCATTGCGTACCACATCTAACAGTGAAATTGAGTCACTGTTAACATCCCAGTCGGTTAAATTCCCACTGTTTTGGGTTAATTTGGCTTGGAAATCGAGTAAGTTAGGTAGTTTATCGGTTAATAAACCAAAGCGGTCAACCATATAAATACGTGAACGCGCTTCTTCGTCACTCAAGCCTTCGGATTTCATCTGGGCGATGATTTGTTCTGCAATACCGCAGCCTGCTGAGCCTGCACCCAAGAAAGTCACGCGTTGGTCGCTTAGCTTACTGCCTGCGGCATGGCTGGCGGCAATTAAGCTACCTAATGCAACCGATGCGGTGCCTTGAATATCATCATTGAAACAGCATAGCTCATCACGGTAACGGGTTAATAAAGGCATCGCATTTTTCTGTGCGAAATCTTCAAATTGTAATAATACATTTGGCCAGCGGCGTTTAACTGCCTGAACAAATTCATCAAGGAACTCGTTGTATTCATCACCCGTAATACGTGGGTGACGCCATCCCATATATAGAGGGTCATTCAGACGCTGTGGGTTGTTGGTTCCTACGTCAATAACAATAGGTAAGGTATAAGCAGGGCTGATACCCCCGCACGCGGTATAGAGAGAGAGTTTCCCAATTGGGATGCCCATACCACCGATACCTTGGTCACCAAGGCCTAAAATACGTTCGCCATCAGTAACAACAATCACTTTCACATTTTGTTTGGTGGCGTTTTGTAGCATGTCGTCGATGTATTCACGATTTGGATAAGAAATAAATAAACCACGTGCACGACGATAAATGTCAGAGAAATGCTCACAAGCTTCACCCACGGTTGGGGTATAGATAATAGGCATTACTTCAGTGAGGTGAGCATCGATAAGGCGATAAAATAAGGTTTCGTTGGTGTCTTGAATATTTCGCAGATAAATGTGTTTATCAATATCTGATTTAAAATCAATTAATTGGCGGTAGGCACGTTCAACTTGTTCTTCGATGGTTTCTACTTGTTCAGGAAGTAAACCATGCAAGTTAAAATTTGCACGCTCTTCTTCGGTGAAGGCGCTTCCTTTATTCAGCAAAGGGAATTCAAGCAAAATTGGGCCAGCGTAGGGTATATAGAGAGGGCGTTTTGTTTCGTACTCATGTTCCATGAAATATCACTCTTCGGACGATTAATCAACAAAGTCAGGGTAGATCCTAAGCTAAACAGCAAATATGTACAGTAAATAATGATAAAAAAGCGTTAAAAAATTTACTGAAAAATATTGTGCATATGATAAGGAGTTTATGCGCGGAAGGGAATGAAAGCCGATAACGGCATACGCATTACGGTAGGTAGATCACGCTTAGGCAAATAATGAATGTCTCATCGTTATTTTTACGTTTTCAAACGTTAGTTTAGCTTTGCTGCGGGTTCAATTTTTTCATGTTTTTTCTTATTTTTAGTCAGTTACAGAGAGAAAAAACGGATTCACTGAAAGTTAAATTATATTTTTAAATATCATATATTGCTGCAAGTTTTAAATTTATATAAGTTGAATTTTATTTTATATTTCATTTTTCACTAAGGAGTTTTATGAATTTAATTAATGGGGTGTTAAGAAATAAGCGTATTTATATATTACTTATTATGGCATTTCTAGGAGGAATGAATCATTCAAGAGCAGACTATAACCCAATCGAAACACTAAGGAATATTGACAGCTATTTCTATGAAAACAAATATGGTTCATCAATTTTTGGTCGAGTTATAACAGATTATTTTTATTTGGTGATGAAAGAAAAAAACAAAACAATTAATAAAACATTGATAGACAAAATAAATTATGACCATGCATTAGAAATGCTTCAAGTATTGAAGCGAAAAGCGAAGAAACAGAGTACAGGTGAAAAAGTCTCTCATGATATGACTTATAAAGAAGCAGATGAAATACACTATCTGGTCATGTTACGTAATAAAATACCCGAAGAAGATTGGGTTTTAGGTGTGGTATTTTCTGTATTAGATGAAAAAGAAAAAGAATTTTATTGGCAAAAAATTATGGCAGCTTCCGGAGACCGTGGCCATGAATTATCGGTAATATACAGCTTGATGAAAGTGATGTTAGAAAAGGAAAAGAAGGCCACTAAAAAACAGAAAATCATTATTAATAAATGGTATGAACGTATGAGTAAAACATTAGCTTCTGCTAAATCATAGTTTTCATTTAAATAAGTTTGAAAACTAAATGTTATATAAGTATTAAGGTGTCAATTATTATGAAATTATATTTTTGTTTAATTCTACCGTTATTATTATTTTCCTGCATTGTTAATGGCGAGAACCGCCCCGGTTTTGTTTGTGGACAGTTTAATAGGAATATTATCGAAGTTCCTAGTAAGTATGTTTTTCCATTTGCTGAATATGAAGGATATAGCTATTTTGACCCAAGGTTTGTTGAAAACAAAAAAGGGTGTGAGGCTAATTTTAGAATTCTGCCAATGAGGATGTCATGGCCAGACTTAAAACCATTTAGTGAAGTCAGTCATGATGTTAGAATGATAGAAGTCTATGTTGAGCCATTAAATGGAGACACTGAAAAATATTTTAGTCATAAGAAAAATATATATCTAAATATGGGGGTTATTAAAAGGAAAGGTGAACTATATTATGATGAAGAATTAGAGTTGTATTTTAATGAGGTTTTTATTGAGTCTAAACATATTAATGGTAATAAAGTTTATGTCAATATAATAAAGTATGGTTACTATTGGGATGAAGATAATGGTGAAGTTAATGTTTTAATGGAGTGTTCATGGAGACAGTTAGATGATAGTTATCGGCGTTGTAAATTATTATCATTAATGCCTGAATTTGGTCTTAAATATAGTGTTTCATTTGAATTTTCAAATCTTGTTAATTGGGAAGCTATTCAAGACAAGGTAAGGCTATTTTTATCTGAATATATTAAAAATTAGGGGCTAAAAATATGAATGGTCGTGATCGTAGGCAGGGAGACTTAGAATTAATATCAATAGATTTATCTAATGTTACCCGAATTTTAATAGTTAGTAAAAATCCAGAGCTTATGTATGATTAGTTTATTTTAATAGGTGTAAGTATGAGATTTGAACTAATAATTAGTTATCTAATTAAATTTACAGTTAATTGTCTTATGCTATTAATCTCAATAAATAGTTACGCTGATAATCGTCCCGATTTTGTCTGTGGGCAGTTTAACGGAACGGTTATAGAAGTTCCTGACAAGTATGCTTTTCCATTTGCTGAATATGAAGGGTATAGCTATTTTGATCCAAGGTTTATTGAAAATAAAGAAGGATGTGATGCTAATTTTAGAGAGTTAACATTAATAACGCATTGGCCTTATATGACAAGTGTTGATCCCCAAAAAAAATTTCATCTTGAAATAGATGAAAAAACGATAAGAATTATATTGAGACCAATTAGAGAGAAAGATTATTCATTAACACAAAAAATGAAAAATTATCTAAATGCATCATATTTAGGAAAGCGAAGTCAAATATTTTATGACGATGATTCCGAACTTCAATATGTTGACTATTTTGATGAATATAATGTATCTGAAAAACTATATAGTGGAAAAAGAACTCAAAAGAAAAGAACTTTTTTTTGGTTCGAAAATGAAAATGAAGTTATTGCTATCTTAGAATGCTTATGGCTACCATTGGAAAATAAATATTCAAGTTGTAATATGATTTTTTCAATATCAGAAATAGGTATACTTGCAGAGATTAAATTTAGTTTTGATAAGTATAATCAATGGAGAGATATAATGAATGAAGCTAAGGTTTTTGTCTTCGGTTTTATTAAGGATGAATATTATGAGTAAAGATATGGCTAGTTTTTCAATTAATTATAATGATATCGCAAGTTTAAATGTTATTTTATTAGAAAGTAAATTTGCAAATTCTATGGGCGAAGAAAATTTTTCAAGTATACCTAGTGAGGATGTTTTTATAATTTAAAACATATTGATTTATTTCAACAGGTGCAAGTATGAAATTTGAAATGATAATTAATTATCTAATTAAATTTACAGTTAATTGTCTTGTGTTATTGATTTCCATAAATAGTTTCGCTGATAATCGCCCCGGTTTTGTCTGTGGGCAGTTTAATAAGAATATTATAGAAGTTCCTGGCGAGTATGTTTTTCCATTTGCTGAATATGAAGGATATAGCTATTTTGACCCAAGGTTTATTGAAAATAAAAAAGGGTGTGAGGCTAATTTTAGAGTGCTGCCAATGCGAATGTCTTGGTCTGATTTGAAACCATCTAATGAGGTAAGTAATGATGTTAAAATTATAGAAGTTTATGCTGAACCATTAAAAGGAAACCCTGAAAAATATTTGAGTTATAGAAAACACGTGTATTTAGATATGGGGTACCTCAAAAGAAAGGGGGAGTTATATTATGATGAAGAGTTGGATCTTTATTTTACTGAAGTGACTGTAACAATACGAAGAAGTATTGGTCATAAAGATGATATGTATTTTAATAAAAAAGGATATTATTGGAAGGAAATTAATAATGAAGTAATTTTTTTAATTGAGTGTGAATGGTTACCAATTGATGAGAAGTATCATAAATGTTTTCAATATTTTTTGATTCCAGAAATAGGAACTAAGGTTAAATTTTATTTTGATGCTAAAGAATTATCTAATAGCAATATAATGAGGGAAGAAATACGCATTTTTTTACTCGACCATGTTAAAAATTAGGAGATAATATGAGAACTCAAGAAATTAGAAAGGGTGATTTAAAGTTAACTCGTAGTGATGTTTCTAATGCAATTAAAATTTTATACGTAACCAAAGAACCAAAGTTGATGTATGAATATTTGGAAAGTAAAGGAGACCGATATGCTAAATTAGCTAATAGTGTGGTTAAAGGTGATTCTCTTTCAGGTGCTTTTGCGCTTAATTATTTAGATGAAGCTATTTTAGAGCATATTGGAGTGCAAGATGAGTTTATAATTGAGCGTATTCGCTATGATATGGCAATAGCTTATGTTCAAACCCTAAAAAATAGATTTGAAGATGGAAAGGATGTAATCTATGGTGATATAAATCACATAGAGCTAAATTATTTCATAGTAGTGTATTTTCTTATTATAATCTTCCTTCTGATGCATGGACTTTAGAACCTGTATTTTTTGTGTTACCTAGAGAACAAAGAGAGAGTTATTGGCAGAGAGCTTTAAATTCTGTAGGTGATATAGAAAGTGAAATATTATTAAGTATAAATACTAAAGATATAATGTTTAGAGCATTATATGAAGCTCCAGCGCATATGCAGCCTAAAATACATAGTTGGACTAAACGAGTTCTGGATATTGATAATGTAGTAGATGGCGTGGTGGTTACAGCCAAGAAATCTTATCAAAATATTATATCTCATATAGAAGAAGATAATATGGATAGAATAAATACAATTATTTATAATACAGGAAACCCTTTAATTGATAGAGGAACAGAGCGTTTTTCATTTTGGGATTATCCTTCACAACATTTAGAATCATTTCAAGTACAAACAGATTGGCGTGGCCAAACGGAATTTACACATAAAAATCTATTGTCTGAATATTATTTAGAAAGACCTGACTATATATTACCAGAAACAGGCTTATTTGATTCACCATCAGTTAATTATCAACCAGATGTTGCTCATTATGATCGTATGATTGATGATTTAAGGGGAAATATGCCATCAATAAACAACAAGTCAACACCTCCAATTAAGTATCCACACAATATGGTAGATAAATCGATATTGGAAAGCACTTATCCAAAATCCGAACCGAATAGACAATTAGCACCTCGTACAACAAACCTACTTGATAGGTTTAAGGATAATGAAACACCAACAAATTATTATCTAGAACGCCCGAGTGTTGTTCTTCCGGAAACGCCAGGATTTAAAGACTTCCCTACAGATACCATAAGAAATAACCCTCATTTTGAAAATATGATTGGCCAGTTAAGAGACAATATGTCATCAATGAACAATTCAATGGACTCATTTGAAGATAAATACTCAATACCCTCAATGCCAAGTATACCTGAATTTAGTTATAGTGGTTATTCTTCTGGAGGATCTTTTAGTTTTAATTAATATTTAAAAAGTCTACTTATAATAAAATAAATTATTTTAGTTATTAGTAAACGAATGGTGATTACTGATGTTTGTTTTTATGTGGGCAATGTGTTTTTTACATAATTGCTTTTTAAGATTGTTGGTTTCTAACTTTATGAATAACAAGGATGTATATGAATTATAAATTAATAGCTGTGCTTTCAGTTTTTCTTCTCGGTGCTTGCCAAAATCCTCAAGGAAATAATGTAAAATATAATAAAAAAAATATAACTAATTTTTGTGAAAAAAAAGGTGTTAAAACGCCACGTCTTTTCTTTATGCTACAGATGTTATATTTTTCTGAATCTAAGGATTTAATATTTGATAGAAAAAAATTAGTTATTTTCAAGGGGGGAAAAGATAATAACCCAATGTTAGAATTTTTAAAGTATCCAAAAGAAGCATTTATTAAAAAATTAAGCCATGAACAGGCAATGGATTTTTATCGTGAGAATTTAAATGAAATGGGAATGTCTTATCATGCTTGGATTTTAGCAGATGTTTTAGATATTATTAATGAGAGAAACCGAGAGGCACTATGGCAACAGTTCGTTTTTGTGATGAATAACAACGATCCTGCGAAGGAAGCTAAATTATTCATGATGCTTTGGTATGCAATGGTAAGGGAGGCTTCCAAACTACCATCAGACAAGCAAATTAAAAGCAAAAGATGGCTGGAGAAGATGAGGCGGATTGCTTTAGTCAATAAGCTAGAGAGAAAGTTAGATTTTATGTTTGAAGAAATGATTGATGATTCAAAGTTTTATAATAAAAATCGAAGGGGTTCTAATGATATCATTTAAATACAAATCTATTATTACATTAATTTTTATTTTTATAATTTTATCATGTTTAAGTCTTTTAAATAAAGGTTATGCTTTTACTGATAAAGACAATATTCAAAAGGTTAATAATTCGGATGATAAATATTTTAGTATTTTTATTTATCTAGAAAAAGAATTTTTAAATAATCATATGAAGGCACGGGGTGAGTCATTTACCAGTGAAAAACGGAGTCGGTATCAAAAAGAAGTAAAATTAGCATATGGACGAATTATGAAAAATCGCAAAGAAAGTGATAACATTCCAATTGGTGATATTACACATCAAGAATTTATTAAAATAAAAAAAGAAGCGATGTTAAATACAGGAATTCCTTATGAAGGTTGGTTATTTAAAGATGTATTTGAAGTATTATCTATAGATAAACAGAATAAAATTATAGGGGAACTATTAAATAGCTTTTCTAATAAATCACGTAATGGTGAATCAGCGTTATTTGCTAGCATTTGGCTAGACATGAAAGAAGAAGCCGCACAATCTGCATCGATAAAACAGCAACAAAGCCAAGCTTGGCTAGAAAAAATGCGAAAGATCCCTTTAGTTATTACATTAGAAGAGACGATAAATGAAACAGAAAAATTGTTTAATGAATTCACTTACTAGGGCATATATTAGTCAAAACTAGTGAGTTCTATTATGGATGGCCACTTTGCAGGTAAATGGTTTTGTGAACAAGATTAAAGTTCTAATAGCAACTATACGGTTATTGCTGTTTATTCAAGCTCCCAGCAATAACCGTTATATTTAAATAAATATAAAATTAATCCAAATAAGCTAATTCAATATTTTGGCAACCCAATGCCTGTAATGTATTTTCGGTAACATACCAATGTTTGATAATTGCATCTTGCTTTTCAACAAACTTAGCTTGGTCGATGGCGTGAATATCTTTACCTGCAAGGTTAATCATAATTAAAGCGGCTTGTAGTGGCGGTAAACTTGGGTTGAATGCGGCATTTTCTGCGTAGCGTCCGGTAAACAGTGAGCCATCTTTTAATTGTAACGCAATTCCTGAATGGGATTGGCTATAAGGTGCATGGGATTGGTTTGCAGCCTCAATTGCTGCACTTAATAACCGGTCACGGCTTTGGTTTTTATAGCCATGGTCAACAGGGTCTAGCAGTAAAGTGGTAATATTGAGGTCAGACGGCCCAAATGAGTCGGGTAAATAGTGGTGTAGTACCGCAGGTGTGCGACCTGGTAAATTCACCATAATTTTACCACCTTCACGTAATTCATTCATAAATTGGCGGCAGTGGCCACAAGGTGTGTAATTTACAGTAATTGAGGTAATCTGCGTTTCACCTTTCATCCAAGAGTGTGTCACTGCACACTGTTCTGCATGGATCACTTGGCCCATTGATACATGGCTAAATTCCATATTGGCACCAAAATACAAGTTACCACTTGCTCCACGTGCGATTGCACCCACGTTAAAATGGGAAATAGGAGTGAGGGCATAGGCAGCAGCAAAAGGCAATAATGCAAAGGCTAACTCAGCGTCGTCTACACTTGTTTCAGCTTTAATCTGTTCAACTTGTTCCGCCGTTAACATGCCTTGAAAATCAGATTTATCAATGATAGGTCTAAGTACTGACTGTAACTTTTCTGGAAGCTCGGCCCAAGCGGCCTTAAATCTTGAATGCATGAGTTACTCTCCCTATTTTAATTGTTTTTATTCTATTCAATAATACGTAGAGCTATGTGTGATAGTTATCACTATTTTGGATGTAATACATGAAACATATTCTTTTGTTGTGAGATATATCTCATATTTTATCAGTGTGCGTATGAGCAAGAGGCTAGTGAACTCCTCTTACTCATATATTTGGTTATTGGCTTAATGAATTAAGCTTAGCTAAAAAGATGTAAAATGACAGGGAATATAAACGGGGCAATAAGCGAGGTGATAACCCCACAGGTCATTAATGCAAGAGAGCTATAAGCACCTTCAATGTAATTCACTTCGGCACAGCGGGCAGTGCCTAGGGCGTGGGAAGCAGTTCCCATCGCGAGCCCTCTTGAAGCATGGGTTCGTACACGCAGTACATCAAATAAGCTATGGCCAAACATGGCGCCTAAGATCCCAACAAACAACACGCAAGCGGCACTAATCGCAGGGATCCCACCAACAGAATCAGCGACAGCCATCGCAATAGGAGTAGTTACTGATTTAGGTAAAATAGAACCCGCGATATCTGGGGTTGCCCCCAACCATAGTGCGATGGCAGCACCGCTGAACATGGCCACTAAACTACCTGCAAAACAAATGCTTAATAAAGATTTCCACTGGGCACGAATTTGGTGCATTTGTTCGTAAAGTGGAAAAGCGAGCGCAACGACTGCGGGTTGTAGTAAATCATTGAGTATTTTGCTACCTGCAAAATAGTGCTCATAAGAGGTATTCGTGATCACTAGTAGTGCAATCAATACCGCAATAGTAATTAATAGTGGGTTTAAAATCGGTAACTTAAATGTGGTCGACAACTTACGCGCTAAATAAAACACCACAATGGTCAGCGGTAATGACCACCAAATATGTTCTAACATTATTCATTCCCCTTAGTTTTATCATTATTAATGACCGAAGAAATTGGGTCTTCGGGGGGTAAAGGAACGTCATCAGGTTGAGCCCCAACGACAGGGCGTTCCTTATGAATATAGTTGGAACTGATGGCGACAACCACCATAACGATTAAGGTACTAACTACACAGGAAACGATGATAGGAACCATTTGTTGGCTGAGTAATTCATAGTAATTCATTATGCCAACACCAATAGGAACAAACAGGATGGTCATATTTTTCAACAAAATGCTGCAACCGGGTTGTGCCCACTTCGCGGGGATAATTTGTAACGCAAGCAATATGAATAAAATTAACATGCCGACAATGCTGCCAGGGATGGAGAATGGAAGTAGTGTTGAGATAAGGTTTCCAATAATCAGGCAAAGGTAGAGTATTGCGAAAGCTCGCAAATATTGCCATCCCGTTATCAGTACCTGTTTAAATGACATGAGACTGGTCCTGTAATGTAATATCTATTCATCATACAATTAACTTTATTATTGTGCTACCGATCACAATAAAAAGCCAATAAAAAAGTGGGAAGTATTTAGCTTCCCACTTTTGATGAATAACAGACTAGAGCAAGTATGGGTTATTTAACTTGCATACCGGGTTGTGCACCACTGTCTGGGCTGAGTAAGAAGATATCTTTACCGCCAGGGCCAGCAGCCATTACCATGCCTTCAGAAACACCGAAACGCATTTTACGTGGCGCGAGGTTGGCAACCATCACCGTCAAACGGCCTTCTAAAGCTTTAGGGTCTGGATAAGCGGAGCGAATACCAGAAAATACTTGGCGCGTTTCACCACCGATATCCAATTGCAATTTCAGTAGCTTGTCTGAGCCTTCAACAAAATCAGCTTGCTTGATTAACGCAATTCGCAGGTCAATTTTCGCAAAATCATCAAAAGTGATGGTTTCTTGAATTGGGTCATCGGCAAGTGGCCCCGTAAGTTGCTGAACGGGTTTGATGCTCTCTTTTGAGGCTTCAACCATTGCATCAACTTTCGCTATTTCAATGCGGTTAAATAGCGCTTTGAACGGTGCGACGCTGTGGTTCAGTAATGGGGTGTTAATCGCATCCCATGATAATTCACTATTTAAGAAGGCTTCAGCACGCTTAGTAAGGCCTGGTAAAACAGGTTTCAGGTACGTCATCAGAACGCGGAATAAGTTGATGCCCATCGAGCAAATATCTTGCAGTTCTTGATCTTTACCTTCTTGTTTGGCGACAACCCAAGGTGCTTTTTCATCAACATAGCGGTTTGCGATATCGGCTAATGCCATGATTTCACGGATCGCTTTGTTATATTCACGGTTGTTATAATCCTCACCGATAACTTTAGCGGCATCAACAAATTGTTGGTATAACTCTGGCTCAGCAAGGTTTGCTGATAATTTGCCATCAAAGCGTTTAGCAATAAAGCCCGCATTACGTGATGCCAAGTTAACCACTTTATTGACGATGTCGCTGTTGACGCGCTGGACGAAATCTTCCAAATTAAAATCGATGTCATCAATACGCGAAGACAGTTTTGCTGCATAGTAATAGCGCAAGCAGTCAGCATCTAAATGATCTAAATACGAACGCGCAGTAATAAATGTTCCGCGCGACTTAGACATTTTTGCCCCGTTAACCGTGACATAGCCATGAACAAACAGGTTTGTTGGTTTACGGTACTGGCTACCTTCTAACATGGCAGGCCAAAACAGGCTGTGGAAATAGACGATATCTTTACCAATGAAGTGGTAAAGGTCGGTTTTCGAATCTTTATTCCAAAACTCATCAAAATCAAGATCACCGCGTTTGTCACACAGGTTTTTAAAGGAGCCCATGTAACCGATAGGCGCATCTAACCAAACATAGAAATATTTACCCGGCGCATCAGGAATTTCAAAACCGAAATAAGGCGCATCACGGGTAATATCCCATTGTTGTAGGCCTGATTCGAACCATTCTTGCATTTTGTTGGCGACTTGTTCTTGTAATGCGCCAGAGCGAGTCCACGCTTGAAGCATGTCGCTAAATGCAGGAAGATCAAAGAAAAAGTGTTCTGAATCACGCATTACAGGTGTGGCGCCAGAAATCACTGAACGTGGGTTAATCAGTTCTGTTGGGCTATAGGTTGCGCTACAGACTTCACAGTTATCACCATATTGGTCTTCGGCTTTACATTTTGGACAAGTGCCTTTAACGAAGCGATCCGGTAAGAACATGCCTTTTTCTGGGTCGAAAAGCTGTGAAATAGTACGGTTCTTAATAAAACCGTTATTTTTTAGTTTCCCGTAAATCAGCTCTGATAAAACTTTGTTTTCTTCACTGTGTGTGGAGTGGTAGTTATCATAACTAATGGCGAAACCAGCAAAATCGTTCTGATGCTCTTGGTTCACTGCCGCAATCATCTCTTCTGGCGTTACGCCAAGTTGTTGAGCTTTAAGCATGATTGGAGTTCCGTGCGCGTCATCGGCACAGATAAAGTGAACCTCTTTGCCGCGCATTCGCTGATAACGGACCCAAATATCAGCCTGAATGTGTTCCAGGATATGACCAAGATGGATTGAACCGTTAGCATAGGGTAACGCACAGGTTACCAGTAATTTATTCGCGACTTGAGACATAGTAACTTTCTTACTTCCATTATTTGAAAAGGGTCTTTGATGTTAACCGATCAAAACCATCGCTGCTAGGGGTATAAAATATTAATTGGAAATTTGTTTGAAAAAGAATTTTTACCTCTTCGTGGCTTTTCCTATCTCGATATAATAACTTTCTTCCTGTTCTCTGTTATGATTAATCTCAGTCAAAGTATATCCGCCCAATTTTCTGTAACTTATTCTAGGATATACATAGTTCAAAAATATAAATAAAGGAGCCGGGATGAACGATAAATCCCCCGAGCAGAACAAACCAGAACTGCTGACTGAACAAGTCTCCAAAGTTTTGGCTTCATTTACACACCCAACACTGCAACGTAATTTGATTTCTATCAAAGCGTTACATCATTGTGCAATGTTGGACAACGTGCTGCATGTCGAATTAGTTATGCCATTCGTTTGGAAAGGGCCGTTTCAAACTTTAATTAGCGAAAAAACTGCTGAATTAAAGCAACAAACAGGGGCTCATGCTGTTGAATGGAAACTGCGCCATGACATCACTACATTAAAACGTGCAAATGATTTGCCGGGTATTAATGGTGTTCGTAATATCTTAGCCGTCAGTTCGGGTAAAGGTGGTGTCGGTAAATCCAGTACTTCTGTGAACTTAGCGCTAGCACTGGCACAAGAAGGGGCGAAAGTGGGGATCCTTGATGCGGATATTTACGGCCCATCAATTCCAAATATGTTAGGCACAACTTTAGAGCGCCCAACCTCCCCAGATGGTCAGCACATGGCGCCAATTATGGCGTATGGCTTGGCGACAAACTCAATCGGTTACTTAGTGACTGATGATAACGCGATGGTCTGGCGTGGCCCAATGGCAAGCAAAGCGTTGATGCAAATGTTGCAAGATACGTTATGGCCAGATTTGGATTATTTAGTCATCGATATGCCACCGGGAACAGGTGATATCCAGCTAACACTTTCCCAAAATATCCCTGTAACAGGGGCGGTGGTTGTGACAACACCACAAGATATTGCCTTGGTCGATGCCATGAAAGGCATTGTGATGTTTAAGAAAGTCAATGTCCCTGTACTGGGTGTTGTTGAAAACATGAGCGCACATATTTGCAGTAATTGTGGCCATGTTGAGCCAATTTTCGGTACCGGTGGTGCTGAGAAATTAGCCGAAAAATACCATACTAAATTATTGGGGCAGGTTCCTCTGCATATTTCTTTACGTGAAGACCTTGACCGTGGCCAACCTACTGTTATGCGTGATCCTGAAGGTGAATTTGCAGATATCTACCGTGAAATTGCTTCGGGTATTTCAGCCTTGATGTATTGGGAAGGGGATAAAATCCCAACAGAGATTTCTTTCCGCGCCGTTTAATCGGTTATAGAGAAAAAAGGCTATTTAGTTTATTCACTAGATAGCCTTATTTATTGTTGATACTTTTCTTTACTAAACGTGTTTTTTTAATCTTCTATTTTTCTGAATTGTTTGCGGAACATTTCTTTATTGAGTCATGTTCGCGTAGAATAACCACATCTTTTATTTAATCAGTTTTCTTTCTACGGGCAACCCGAAAAGGTGACTATGAAATTTTTAATTTTTATTGTTGTCGTGGTGCTGATCGTTATTTATTTTTATAACCGTATCGTCGCATTGCGAGAAGCTGTTATTTCGAGTGAAACAGAAATTTCAGTTCAATTAGATCGTCGTGGAAAAGTATTTGATAGCTTATTGGCAACAGTTAAAAAATATTTAAGCCATGAAAGCGAGGTGTTCAGTAAAATTACTGAGCTACGGACGCAAGCACAAACGGCGACTGGGGATAAAGCCCGTGAAGCCGAAGATGCGTTATCAAAAATGGTAACAAGTGGGGCAATTAATGTCGCGGTTGAAGCTTATCCTGAGCTAAAATCCGATGCAATTATGGCAAATTTACAAGAAGAAATCGTTTCTTCAGAAAATAAATTGTCATTTGCTAAACGTGGTTATAACCGTTCATTAGAAACTTATAATGCGTATATCGCTTCTATGCCTGCGGCACTCATTGTTGGCATTATTCCTAGCTTAAAAATTTCAAAGGAATATTGGCGTCTTGATGAAGAAACCATTAAGACTGAGGAATCACGTCGAATTAATTTTGATTAAAAGCCTTTAAACCTTTGAAGTGATAAATCATCGGGATGCCTTATGGTGTTCCGATATTTTATGAGTAGTAGATAACAGGTTACATTATGGATTTTAGAAACGTCATTCGTAAAAATAATATTCGCACACGTTTGGTGGTGATGAGCTATATTGTTTTAATGCTAATCATTGGATTACTGGCGGATATTGCAACACATCCAAATGAACAATTGGATTTGGTCGACAATGCGATGATGTTTGTGACACTTCATGAATTACCTATCGCCACTTTCATTGTTTTAGGTTTAACCTTCCTTGGGCTAATTTATATTCATTTTAGAGGCCATAAAATGATGTTAGCTGGGATGAATGCCAGAGAAATCACCCAAGAAAATGCGAATATCCCCCAAGAAAAGCAACTTTTTAATATTATTGAAGAATTAAGTTTAAGTGCCAGCTTAGGCTATATTCCTCGCTTATATATTTTAGAAACGGACGAGCCTAATGCTTTCGCAGCAGGGTGGAATAATCGTAATGCACTTGTGGGGGTGACAAGAGGCTTATTACAGACACTTAATCGGCAAGAGGTTCAAGCCGTTCTTGCTCATGAAGTTGGGCACATTATTCACGGTGATTCAAAATTAACTCTGTACGTGGGGATTTTGGCGAATGTGATTTTAACCGTGACCAATTTATTTAGTCAGATTTTTATTCGAACAGCAGGGCGCAGTCGCAATAATGCGGCGAACAAAGCGCAAATGATCCTATTAGTTCTGAATTTTGTTTTACCGTGGATAACACAAATTCTCTATTTTTATTTATCGCGTACCCGTGAATATATGGCGGATGCCGCAGCGGTTGATCTGACTTCTGATAACCAAGCGATGATCAGCGCATTGAAAAAAATATCAGGGAAGCATGAAACCCATGATTATGATGAAACGAGTACAGGCCAAGCTTACCGTAAGGCCGCTTATATTTTTAATAAGGGCGATTCTGTGTTTTCAACTCACCCTTCGATTGAAAATCGCATCGCGGTATTAGAAGGAAAAAAACAGTTTTAGTGTATAAATGACATTTTGTACGCTTTGATTTACGGCATTTCCTATCTAATGGGTGTTTTTTTAGCGAACTTTGTTGAGGTATGCTGGAACAACACGCCATTACCCCCTATAATTCCGCCAACATAACATTTTGTTGTTGTGTATTTTCATTTCTAATATTTAACCAGGTTATCATTTTATGACTGACATAGCGCATCACTGTACCATTGTAGGTATATCGGGAGCCTCTGCATCTGGCAAAAGCTTAATTGCCAGCACGTTATACCGTGAATTAAGGGAACAGGTTGGTGATCATAATATCGGTGTTATTCCAGAAGATTGTTATTACAAAGACCAAGCCGATGTCCCAATGGAAGAGCGTCTTAAAGTAAATTATGACCATCCTAACTCGATGGACCACAGCTTGCTTTATGAACATCTCAAATCACTGAAAAGTGGCCAAGCAGTAGAAATTCCGCAATACGACTATGTCGCTCATACCCGTAAACAGAAAACCATCACGTTTAAACCTAAAAAAGTTATTATCATTGAAGGTATTTTATTATTAACAGATAAGCGCTTACGTGGTGAAATGGATTTTTCTATTTTTGTCGATACGCCACTTGATATTTGCTTGATGCGCCGTATTAAACGTGATGTAAATGAAAGGGGCAGAACGCTCGACTCCGTTATTGACCAATATAATAAAACGGTTCGCCCAATGTTTTTGCAATTTATTGAGCCATCAAAGCAATATGCCGATATTATAGTACCTCGCGGGGGAAAAAACCGTGTTGCGATTGATATCTTGAAAGCGAAAATTGGCGAATTCTGTCAAGATTAAACCGCGCAGAAATTAAAATAATGAAGGGGGAAACAACCATGCGTCTTTGTGACCGCGATATTATTCAATGGATGGATGATGGTAAATTAGTTATTAGCCCACGCCCACCAGTTGAACGAATCAATGGTGCAACTGCAGATGTTCGTTTAGGAAATCAATTCCGTGTTTTTCGAGGACACACGGCTGCATTTATTGACCTTAGTGGCCCTAAAGATGAGGTTAATGCCGCATTAGATCGCGTCATGAGTGATGAAATTGTGCTTGATGAAGATGAGCCCTTTTTCCTACATCCAGGTGAATTAGCACTTGCAGTGACGCTTGAGTCTGTTACGCTCCCTGATAACCTTGTCGGTTGGCTAGACGGGCGCTCTTCATTAGCGCGGTTAGGTTTGATGGTGCACGTAACAGCACATCGAATTGACCCCGGTTGGCATGGGCAAATCGTGCTAGAATTCTACAATTCAGGTAAATTACCGTTAGCGTTGCGTCCTGGCATGGTGATTGGCGCATTAAGTTTTGAGCCGTTATCTGGTAGTGCTGATCGCCCTTATAATAGCCGACAAGACGCTAAATATAAAAACCAACAAGGTGCTGTTGGTAGCCGTATCAGCGAAGACTGATAACCGGTGAACTTTGCGGAAATTGCGGCGTTTAATGGAGATTAAACAGGTAATTTCCGCCCATTTTCAGGGATAGGTGTGAGTTCATTTTTGTGGCGAGCGCAAGCGGAATTTAAGAGAGGGAAGGATGAAACGTTTTTTGACGACACTGATTATTTTACTCGTGGTAATTGTTGCAGGGTTAACCACACTTGTAATGTTGGTGAACCCGAATGATTTTCGTCATTATATTGTTGAACAGGTAGAGAAAAAAAGCGGTTATCAACTTGAATTCAACGGTGATATGCGTTGGCATGTATGGCCAACTTTAAGCATTATTACTGGCCCTGTTTCCCTTACTGCACCGAATGCCGCTAAACCCATACTGAGTGCAGATAATATGCGCTTAGATGTTGAATTATGGCCACTTATTTCCCATAAGCTTTCTGTTGAGCAAATTGTGATTGATGGTGCTGTTATCCGCAAAACACCGGATAGCGAAATCCAAACTCACCGTAATGCTCCTGTCGCGCCAGGTGGTGTGCCTACATCCTCCCCTTTACCAGAGAAAAATAGCTGGTTATTAGATATAGAAAAAATTAATATTTCCAATAGCTTAGTGATTTGGCAAACATCTAAAGATGAGTTTAACCTACGTAACATTGATTTATCACTGAAGAAAAGTGATAAAAAACAGGTCGCCGTTAAATTCAGTGGAAATCTAAATAAAAACCAACAAGAGTTTGTATTTAATTTACGTGCAGATATCGATTTATCGGATGTAAATCAAAAGATTAGTGGGCAATTAACGCAATTTGATTATAAATTGAGTGGTGTTGATTTGCCTGAAAGTGGAATTGAAGGGCAAATAACAAGTGATTTTCTATACACCAAAGGGAAAGTAGAAAGTGCCAGTTTAAGCCATTTGGTGATAACGGCTAATGAAAGTGCCCTGTCAGGCGATGCCAGTATACAATTAGCCGATACCCCCAAAGTAATGGTCAATTTAGTGGCCGAAAAATTAGATTTAGATAACTTACTGGGGACTATGCCTAGCAGTACCCATATCGAATCAGAGGTGAATAATAACCGTGTTGGTGTTAAACCGGTTATTTCTGGTGCAAATCCTCAACAATATGATTTATCTGGCTTGCAGGCATTTTCCGCCAATATCAATTTAGCCATTAACCAGTTAATCTATCGTGGAATGATGGTTAGTGACGTAGTTTTTGAGGCACAAAACCAAACACCTCGTTTGACGGTTTCAAAATTACAGGGTAAGGCATTTGGTGGTGCCTTCTCATTACCAGTGACATTTAATTACAGTTCAACGCCGGCATACGTTTCCGCAAGGCCGGATTTTAAAAATATCGACCTAACACCACTATTAAAAGCCTTCAATATGCCACAAAAATTAAGTGGGGTAATTTCGTTAAATAGCACATTATCGGGTGTAGGTTATGATGACCATGCAGTAAAAAATCAATGGCAGGGGCCTGTTAATTTTGAGTTAAGAAATGCAAAATTGCAGGGGTTGAATATTCCTTTATTAATTCAGCAATCCGTTTCCAGAGTAACCAATAAAATTAATGCACCAGTGAATACGGGTAACGTCACTGAGGTTGATTCTTTCATTGTGGCAGGTAAATTAAATAAAGGTAATTTGAATATTTCCTCTATGAATGCAACGTCATCCTTAGTTAACATTAGTGGGCAAGGTCGTATAAATATCCCTAATGAAACTATTGATGTCAATTTAGGGGTTAATATTGCTAACGGCTGGGGCGGTGATTCACGTTTAGTCCAGCAATTGCAAGCAATGACTATTCCACTGCGTATTTATGGTAGTTGGAATAATTTAAAATACCAATTAGATGTGGAAAAACTACTGCGTGATGAGTTACGGACTCAAGCCAAAGAAGCCCTTGGTAATTTTTTAAAGAAAGAAGAAAATAAAGGGCTTAATGATTTATTGAATGCATTGTAACGATATATGTCATCATGGAGCCACCTAAAACAGGTGACTCCACTTAATATTTATGGTTCAAATTTGGATGGGGCTTTGTTCCCCTTCCTTAAATCAGCCGCTTTTTGCATATTATCAAGATGAGCTTGGTTACCTCTACTAACATTAAACTTATTGTTACTTTCTGCCTTACTCATCTTTTCAGTGATTGTTGATAATTTAGTCTCTAGCTTAGTGATTGTTTTTTGCTTTGAACTATTGTGTTTATATGATGAGGAATCTAGTTTATCCTGATACGATTTAACGGATGCCGTTAGTCTATCTAGCTGTGACTTTAACTCTTTGATAGAATCATTTTGGAAAGGTCCTGATGCTTTGTCACTTAGAATATTACTTAGCTTCGATTTAATGTGACTTAATCCAGTAGTAATATCTTTATTCAGCTTAGTAATCTCTTTTTTATGGACTATTTTTTCTGAAGTTGCCACAGGGCATTTTTGATTATGATTACTAACGCTACTCGTGTTTCCACTTACACCTTTTGATGAGTTATTTATTTTTACATTCTGACTAGTATTATTTGGTTGATTGCTATTGATATACATAATATGACCTTTATTAAAGTTAATTGTATTTTATTGGTCGAATTATTCAGTGTTTCAATGCTATTTTCTTTAATAAAACGCTACTGTTTTTATTGTTAACGGGTAAAGAGATAACATCTGCGGTTTTTAGACAAAAAAATACCGACTCTATAGGCCGGTATTGTAGTAAAGAAATAAAACTAATTAATCATCTTCAAATTCATAGCCATCACCTTCAGGGGCAGGTGGCGTGATTAACACTTTATTGACTCGGTGGCTATTGACTTCCAATGGTTGGAAAATACAACCATTGATAGTGACTTGCTCTCCCACTTCAGGAACACGCTGCAAGTGCTCCATTAAAAGGCCTGCAATCGTTTCATATTCACGTTTATCGTCTAATTCCATAGGGATAAACATGATCAGGTCTTCAAGTGGCATAAAGCCGTTGGCAATCCAAGTACCATCATCGAGTTTTTGAATGTCGTGGCGAGAGTCATTTTCTTCATCACCAACGGGTAAATTACCCGCGATGGTTTCCATTACGTCGGTCAATGTCACTATACCTTCGATAGAACCAAACTCGTCCACAACAAAGGCAAAGTGAGTATGCGCCTTACGGAACTGCTCTAACGCTTTTAACAGAGATAGCCCTTCAGGGAATATCAATGGCTGGGTAATCAGTGCTCGTAAGTTTAATGGCTGGCCTTTTAATTGCTGTTTAACCAAATCCATTACATGTACCACCCCAACAGGTTCATCACTAATCGTTTCATCAATGACAACTAAACGTGAGTGTGGGTTTTTCTCCATTAATTGCAGTAAATCCGCAGAAGACTTATTAATGTCAAGGTAATCCACATCATGGCGTGATGTCATGATGCTTTCTACGTTACGTTGTGCCATACCTAACACACGAGCAATCATCAAGCGCTCTTGTGGGTCAAAAACCGATTGATTATCAGCGATAAGGTCAGAAGTGTGCGGGTCTAATTCCCCACGCTCATTATTACCGCTAAGAATACGTAAGACCGCTTCTGCCGTACGTTCACGTAGTGGACGTGAGCCTTTAAGGAACTTACGACGGTTAAATTGGGCAAATTGATTTAGGACTTCAATCATGATAGAGAAGCCAATTGCAGCGTATAAGTAACCTTTCGGTATGGCATAGCCAAACCCTTCGGCAACTAAGCTGAAACCAATCATCAGTAAGAAGCTTAAACACAGTATGACAATGGTTGGGTGCTGGTTAACAAAGCTAGTTAACGGTTTACTTGCCCAAATCATTAATACCATAGCAATGGTTACAGCGGCAATCATTACGCCGATATGGTCAACCATGCCGACAGCGGTGATCACGGAGTCCAGTGAGAATACGGCATCAAGAACAATAATTTGTGCAACAACAGCCCAGAAATTCGATGTCTTTCTTTGAGTATTGGTGTGTTCGTCTTTCCCCTCCAACCGCTCGTTTAGTTCCATTGTGGCTTTAAACAAGAGGAATAGACCACCCACCAACATGATTAAATCTCGAGCACTAAAAGGATGCTCAAAGAGGGTTAATATTGGTTTCGTGAGGGTAATGAGCCATGACAAGCTAAATAGAAGCACAACACGCATAATCAGGGCTAATAAAAGTCCAGTTACACGGGCTCTATCACGCAGCTTTGGCGGGAGCTTATCTGCCAGAATGGCGATGAAAACGAGGTTATCAATACCAAGAACGATTTCTAGAACGATAAGGGTAGCGAGGCCCGCCCAAATCGAAGGATCTGCGATCCATTCCATACAGTTTGTTTTACCTTCTGATATGACGGCTTATACCGACGAATGAATAATGCGGTTTGTTGAATGAAATATCAATAAAAAATCACGCTAATTGGACAATTCTTGACAAAAATGGCCTTGTATACGTCATCGATTGCATCAATAACTACCATGCTGCCCAATCCTAGGTTAATATGTGATCCCGTTAACAGAATGTCAGCACGGTCGAGGCTGACTTGGTCCTAATCAGACAGGAGTTGTTCATGTCAAAGCAGCAGATTGGTGTTGTCGGAATGGCAGTCATGGGGCGTAACCTTGCGCTCAATATTGAAAGCCGCGGTTACTCAGTGTCTATCTTTAACCGTTCTAAAGATAAAACAGACGAAGTGATTGCCGAAAATCCAGGGAAAAAATTAGTTCCCAACTATACAATTGAAGAGTTTGTTGACTCTCTGGAAAAACCTCGCCGCATCTTGTTGATGGTTAAAGCGGGTGAAGCGACGGACAAAACCATTGCCTCGCTGACTCCTCATCTGGACAAAGGGGATATCTTAATTGACGGCGGTAATACCTTATTCACTGATACTATCCGTCGTAATCGTGAATTATCCGAGCAAGGTTTTAATTTCATCGGTACTGGTGTTTCAGGTGGTGAAGAAGGCGCACTGAAAGGCCCTTCAATTATGCCGGGCGGGCAAAAAGAAGCTTATGAATTAGTTGCGCCAATCTTAAAAGAAATCGCAGCACAGGCTGAAGGCGAACCTTGTGTGACCTATATTGGTGCAGATGGTGCGGGCCACTATGTGAAAATGGTTCACAACGGTATTGAATACGGTGATATGCAATTAATCGCAGAAGCCTATTCATTATTAAAAGGTTCTTTGAACCTGAGCAACGAAGAGTTAGCAGGTATCTTTGCTGAGTGGAACAAAGGTGAGCTGAGCAGCTATTTAATTGAAATTACAGCTGATATTTTCAAGAAAAAAGATGAAGATGGTAAATATCTCGTTGATGTGATCCTCGATGAAGCGGCTAATAAAGGTACAGGTAAATGGACTAGCCAGAGTGCGCTGGATTTAGGTATCCCTCTGACTTTAATTACTGAATCTGTATTTGCGCGTTATATTTCTTTCTTAAAAGACCAGCGCGTTGCGGCATCTAAAGTATTAACCGGTCCAACCCTAAAAGCTGTTGAAGGTGATAAAAAAGACTTTATTGAAAAAGTTCGCCGTGCACTGTATTTAGGTAAAATTGTGTCTTATGCGCAAGGCTTCCAACAACTGAAAGCAGCATCAGAAGAATATAATTGGGATTTAAACTATGGTGAAATCGCAAAAATCTTCCGTGCAGGTTGTATCATTCGTGCGCAGTTCCTGCAAAAAATTACTGATGCGTATAACCAAGATGCGAAAATTGCAAACTTACTGCTAGCGCCATATTTCAAGCAAATTGCTGACGAATATCAGCAAGCACTGCGTGATGTTGTCTGCTATGGCGTACAAAATGGTATCCCAACACCGACATTCTCAGCGGCTATCTCTTATTATGATAGCTACCGTTCAGCAGTATTGCCTGCAAACTTGATCCAAGCGCAACGTGACTACTTCGGTGCTCACACTTATAAACGTACAGATAAAGACGGTGTTTTCCACACTGAGTGGATGGAATAAAATTCGTTATCATTAATTTTTGATAACACAAAAGGCGCTAGGTTTAGCGCCTTTTTTGACTTTGAAGAGCCGTAAAATATTTAATTTATTATTATAAGTAAATCATTAATTCGACGGTGGCTTTAGCTTTTCTATAATTTATTGCATCTCATATTTTAAAAATTAACTTTATCGAGTCTGGGCATGGTTTATGCGTAATTTTCTTATCTTATTACTTTTATTGGTATTACTTGGTCCATTAGGGATTGATTTATATTTACCAACAATACCTGATATTGCGAAGGATTTAGGAAGCAGTGAGTCGGTGATCCAGTCAACGATAGCATTGTTCATTCTTGTTCTGGGGCTAGGGCAATTGATTTCGGGCCCATTAGTCGATAGATATGGACGAAAACCTATCGCGATTTTGGGCATGGTGTTGTACATCATTGGTGCTGGTGTTGCCATTGTAGCAACAACACCCACAGTATTTATTGCCTCGCGTTTATTGCAAGGGGTTGCAGTCTGTTGTACTTCGGTGGTGGCATTTAGCTGTGTACGTGACCGAATGAATGGCACAGAAGCGGCCCGCGCTTTTGGTTTTTTAAATGGAACATTGAATATTGTTCCTGCGTTAGCGCCATTACTTGGAGGCTTGCTGGCTGAGGCATGGGGCTGGCGGGCACCGTTTTGGTTTCTTGCTTTGTATGCATTGGTCATATTAGTGCTAATTGTGGTTTTTTTACCCGAAACACGCCCCGCTAATTTACCTAAAGTAAAAGTTATTCCGCTGAAAACTTATTGGCGAATTTTGGGGAATCCTCAATTTATTATTTTTGCCTTAGTAAACGCAGGCACGATGGGTATGGCATTAACATATGTGTCACTTGCACCAACTGTGCTGATGGGGGATGCCCAATTAAGCCCGCTCGCGTTTTCTATAGTATTTGGTGTTAATGGTTTTTGGATCATGTTTGCCAGTTATATCGCTAATTATTTTATTCATAAAATAGGGCGGCCAACCTGTTTATTGGTTGGTAGTTCAATGATGGCAGTTGGCTGTTTAGGATTATTGCTAGGTTTTGTCGTATTACCGATAGAAATACAAAGCCATTGGTTAGTCTATATGTTGCCTGTCGCTTGTGCTTGTACAGGGCTGGCCTTTATGATGGGAACGGCAACCAGTTACGCTTTAGAACCTTTTGGTAATGAAGCAGGCACCGCATCTGCCTTAGTGGGGTTTGTTCAAATGGCAGGGGGAGCAACTCTCGGACTTTGTGCAATCGGTTTGCCTATCGCACCAAAAATGTCATTAGCATTAGTTATGCTAGTTGGCTGTTTGTTTGGATTGCTTGCAAGAAAAAAGAGCTTATCTCTTGTTAAATCAATATAGAGTAGACCGTTTGAAGATTTTATTTTTCATTATGTCGTATATAGTTATCACTAATTAATTTAGTAATTAGTGATAACTTAGATAAAATTATGCAATATCACCATTAATCGTTGTTAGGAGTCTATTCTTCTTTATTTCAACTTCTCTAGAATGGACAATTTTATTATTAATATAAAGATTAGCTTTTATGGGGTTTAAACTTCGCTCAATATTAACATGAAATTTATTCATCATCTCTTCATTTGAACGGAAGTTATGAAGTTGGTACTGGCTTATTGTCCCATCTTCAAAAATAACCTCTAAATATGGCATTTGAGTGTCTATTTTTTTATCATGGCTATAAACCATACCATAAGAACCATATAAAGAAGGGTAGATATAGCTATCGATTACGTCTTTAGGGTCATAGAACCCCATTAAGGTCACAACAGGCACTCCTTGTTTATAGGGAACTTTATAGAGGATTGTTTCATTGTTATCTTTTCGATTCCAAGTGTAGCCATCTGAAATATAACAAATTGAATCATTTTTTTTGATTAATTTAATCTTGTTGTTAACATGAAGCTCACTATTGTAATCCGCGACTGATTCTATTCTTAAAATAGCATTTTTATTATTTTCATTTGCTAATGGAATGTTGATTTTTGGGGCGTGATAACCATTTCCATTATAAATAATAATATTTTTATTTTTTTTAAATAGTGAATTTAAATCGTTAGTTGTAATATCTGAGCCATTTATTGCAGTAAACTCGACGGTATTGAATTGTGATAGTTCTAAATATGCATCTACCATCTCTTTTGTTTTTGGATCCCATTTTTTATATCCTGTTTTTGATTCTGTACTAAATACATATTTACTTTCTAATCTATTTTGAATTGCAATGAAAGAGTTAGGCGTATAAGCAGTATAAGCGTTGTAACGAGTATCATAAAATTCGCCTCCACTCATTGCGTCATGATTTAATTTACCATCTTGGTATATATTGGGAATAAAATAGTTATTATCTGAATCCCATAGCCAGGTTGAATTTTTTTTATTTGCAACTGCATGGGAGCCGCCTTCATCTCCCCCATGATAATCACCTAAACCAAAATTGTGACCGAATTCATGGCTAAGCTCATTACTATCTGTCCTATTTAATGTTGCTTTACCTCCACCACCAGACCAGCCGTGGACGACTCTACCATTTTTATACATTCCGACAGAGTTATAGGCAGTTATCTGGGAGGTTGGAACAAAGGAATCAGCATCTGGAGCTGAACTATTTATGCCATAATTTGCGGTGTTAACACCATTAGCATAAAAAGATTTAGTGATCCACTCTCGCATGCTGCCACTATGGCCTCCTCCTTCATCCGGTGCATTATCTGTAAATACTTGGCCATTAGGCATGACCACTTTTAACAAATGGATAGGTTCGTAGCGGGAGACAATTAATTTTTTTACCGGGATCGTTTGATAATATTGGCGATTTAGTTCGAATTTATTTAGGAAAAGATGTTCATTTCTTGGTGGTGTAAGTAACCCGATATCAAAAGTATTAATGAGTAATTCATTTGGGGCACCTACATCAATGTTAGATAATGTACTTTTCTGACCTTGATAATTAAATTCAAGTTTTATTTCTGGATGGATATATTCTTTTGGGATTGTAGTAGACCATGTTTTATCTATATATTCCAAGTTGCTAATGAAATTTTCTTTGTTATTCTGATTAATAGGGATCCATTTTTTATCTAAATCATAGACAAAAAGGACGTTTTCACCTGTTTGTAACTTTATAGTGTTTTTTCCATAATGAATGTAACTGTTATACGATGCATTAGAGCTAAACAGTATTTTCTTATTATGGAATGCATCATTTTTATTTAATGTGAAGTCACGACTCCAATTACCATCACTAGTCAATATTTTTATTGAGTCATTATTCTTTATTAGATTATTTAAATAATTTCTTTTTTTCGAAGCCTCAATGATTAATTCATTTTCATCTAAAGTTAGATCAAATTTATTAGGGTATGAGTTGTTGATTTTTGATGTGTTACTAGAAGAAATAGGAATGTTTTCCCATTTGCCATCTGAATTACAATGGAATAATAATACACTGTCTTTTTTTAGCTCGAAAACTTTATTTGTAGTGTGGATGAATGTTGACTCTTTAGCTTCTGATGTGAAAATTATTTTTTTAGATGTGAATTTTTTATTTTTTTTTAGCGTGAATTTTTTGACTCTGTCATAATCCATTTTCATTATTTTTAAGGTGGGGTTTTCTTCTAGATTTTTCTCAAAAAAATCTGCGTCTATTTTATTTATATCGATATCTGGCAGGTTTCCAATTTCAAAATAAATAATTGGAAGAGTATTTGAGGGTGCTTTTCTAGGGGGGCTGTAATATTTTATTTGTTTAGCATCATTTTTTGTTAGCCAATGTCCATTTTCATCACATATAAAAAGGGTGGATGATTTTGACGGTAATATAGAAGTGTTATTGCCATAATTAACTTCAATATCGTTATTGTCAGTGTTGTGTAATTTTATAGTTTTACCTTTATATTTGATGCTATTATTTAGAATGAAAGGTGTTTTTATATTGTTATGATTAAGTTTTAAATTTATTTTGTTATTATCTAAAATTGTTTCGTGTAAGTAATTTTGATTTTTGGATATTTCAATTAATTCACTATTAGATCTCATGACAAGGTCGAAATTTACCGGTGATTTGAAATCACGAGGTAATAAATTAGTTTCTCTTATACTATTATCTGCAATTTTTGGTAGTTTAGATGCGGGAGATAGCGATTTTTGCATGATTAAATTATGATTTTTATCATAAATGTTTAATTGAATTGGATTTTCTTCTGGGATATGAGTATGCGGTTTAAACATAATTAAAGTCTTACGTTCCTTAACTAGTTTAGGCTTACTATCTCCATCTATATGGAGTTTAGATGGAATAATATTAGCTTGGGCGAAAAATACATTTCCTTTTAATTCACCATCTACATCACTAGAGTGCTGGTTGTTATTAAAGTAATGATTGGTTTTCCCATTTTCAAAAAATGAGAGATTACCGAAGGATTTGTTTATTTCTGTTATTAAATGCCAATAATCTAGAATGGAGTTGGACTTATTTATAGCATCTATATAATAATCATTGTTTCCTATTGATAAAATATGGTTTTTGAAGCTGTTAATCAATAATGATGGTGAAGTTGTACTTAAGTTTTTATTTGGCATAAAATATCATCTTCTCTATTTGTTGTTTCGTAGATCCTAGTCAAATTTTTATTTGATGGTAAGATAAAATATCTTTTAAAAAAAGATGAATGGTTTAATAGTTACTCCTAAATGCTACTCTAAGTATTGGAGTGCTCACCATGAGTGAGGAAATTAATATTATTTGAATTAGTGAGGTTAAAATGAATAACTCATTACTAAAAAAGCCAATGATTACTTAGTGTGATGTATTTTGAACGCGGATACATCACCATAGAATGCGTTCTATGGTAAATATAAACGAATTAAAAGGTTTAGTGCCATGAATCAAAAGCATTGGTCGAAATATGAGCTACTTCATGAGGTTGTACAAAACCCCAATATCCATATCAAAGGTAGGCATAGTTATTACAGCGACTGTTGGGATAACGGTTTTGAGCAGTCAGTTGTGCGTTATTTACAAGGTGATGAACAAAGCCGAGACTGGCAGCTAGCATGGAATGTTGACCAACTTTATATCGGTGATTATGTCTGTATTGGTAGCGAAGCTGTGATATTAATGGGAGGGAACCATACTCACCGAATGGATTGGTTTTGCTTATATCCTTTTCTTGAATTTATTGAAGAAGCTTATGTAGGAAAAGGCGACACAGTGATTGGCGACGGAGCCTGGGTTGGCATGCGTGCCTTTATCATGCCGGGTGTTAAAATTGGTGAAGGCGCAGTTATTGCAACGAATAGCGTGGTAATTAAAGACGTTGAGCCTTATTGTATTGTAGGCGGAAATCCCGCTAAGGTAATAAAATATCGTTTTCCGCCAGATATTATTACTGAACTACTCGCATTGAAAATTTATGATTGGCCAGAGGAAAAATTTATCGCACTAAAGCGGTTTATTTGTGATTCCGATTTTGTGGCATTAAAAAATGCCAGTCAGGAATATGATCAGCGATTGATGAGTTAGTTTTACTTATTGATGGGTATTCTGTGGAATACCCTTTTTTAATACAAAACTAATTTTCTTCTATGCGAATAAACTCAACTAAAGTCGGCGCGGCTATTCTTTGATAATCTTCGGTATTTAAAATAATAGAGCGCTCTAATGTACCTGCATTAAAGGCGAGTTCCTCAAAACGTTCAAATAATAGTGGGTCAGCAATTAACTTTAAATTAGGGTGAAAACTAAAAGGCGGAATAGCCCCGAACACACATTGCGTGAGCTCATCGACTTCCTTTGGGCTTGCTAAAGATGCGCGGGTTCCACCAATGGCTATGGCAACCTTACTTAAATCAGCCTGTTTATCAGCAGGTAAAATTGCCAGTACGTGTTGGCGGATCCCATTTCCTTTTACATGGCATACTAGTCCTTTTGCCCCTTGCCCAAGCTGCGTGCCACGTATTTTTGCCACTTCTTCCGATTTCCCTGCTGTGGGGTGCTCCATCACACGATATTTTGCATTATTTTTATCAAGTAACTGTGTGAGTTGCATAAAAATAGAATTTTCAGACACTGTTTTTTCCCTTTAAAACCACATCAATGACAAGGAATGATAACAAGTTAATTAAGAGATACAACTGCGAAATATAGCGAACTAAAAACTATAAATTTGGGAAATATTATAAATTTCATATCAGATGCGGTTTTTAACTATATTGTTAATCTATTTTTGGGTTTTATTATCATATCTTCTGGTGAGTCAGTTATCTATAATAAAATCAATGAGTTATTTTTTTTATTTTCTTTATTCTGGCTGAGAATGCATCTTGTTAAGAGTTGAGATTGATCATTTACGCTGCATTTTATTATCGGTAATATAAAATTTTATATAACGAAAAGATAATATGACTCGTAAATTTAATTTATATCTCATTATGCCGCTTATTGCAGGGATCGCACCGTCTATTGCTGCAGCACAAGTTTCTGAGCAACTGGCTAAACCTAAGCAAGATAGAATGTTAGTCACCGCAGCGCCAAGTGATGTAACCATGGAAGCACAGGCTGGCGCTGGCTTTTTCACATCGCAAATTGATATTGGTCCATTAGGCAACCGTGAGTGGATTGATACGCCATATTCTACAACCACGATTAGCCGCGAAATAATTAATAATCAACAAGTTAAAAGTTTGAGTGAGTTATTGAAATATGCGCCAAGTACACAAATGCAAGCCCGTGGAGGGATGGATGTCGGGCGTCCACAAAGCCGAGGCATGCAAGGTGGCGTGGTGACGAATAGCCGGCTTGATGACCTGTATATGGTGTCAACAACGGCATTCCCCGTGGAAATGTTGGATAGAGTGGACATTATTAATAGCTTGACGGGGGCATTGTATGGCCCTGCAAGTCCCGCAGGGCAGTTTAATTTCACCACAAAACGCCCTGAAGATATTCAGCGTTTTTCTTTAGGTTACCAAAGCCGTAATGCCTATAGTGGCCATGCTGATTTAGGTGGTTATTTTGATGCTGATAAACGTTTTGGATATCGCCTTAATTTGTTGGATGAAGAGGGAACAGGCAGCCTTAAAGAGAGCACATTACGCCGTAAGTTAGCCTCTGTGGCGCTTGATTGGAATATTCAACCGGGTACACAGCTTCAGTTTAATGCCAGCCACTATAATTTTGTGCAAAAAGGTTATGTGGGTAGTTTTAGTTATGGCTCTGCTATCAAATTACCAAAATCACCTAATCCACAAGATAAAAATTTAGCATTGCATACCGCAGGAAATGATTTAACCACTGATACCGTTAGTACTCGATTAATTCATGATTTTAATGAGGATTGGACACTAAAAGCGGCAATTGGTTATCAGCAAGCGGATAGGGCGATGCGTACGGTGACGAGTGCCATTCAAGATAACAATGGAACCATTAGCCGCTCATTAAGTGATTCCCCCGCATCGGGACGTTTTCGTGTGTTGAGTAATTCAGTGGTAATTAATGGTCATGTAGACACGGGCTCTATTGGTCATGATTTATCATTAGCGACGAATGGTTATGTTTGGTCGATTTATAGTGCAAAAGACAAGAGTGTGAGACGTGATTTAGGGCAAACCAATATGTACCGTCCTTCGCCAATGGAAGAGCCATCTGATGGCAAAATTCATACGGGAGGTTCTCGTTATAAATCAGCTGAAAACAGCCAACAAAGTATCACTATCGGTGACACAATCACATTTGGTCCACAATGGTCAGCCATGTTTTATCTCAGCCAAAGTTGGATTGAAAGCCGTAGCTTTGATAAACAAAACCACAAAACCAGCCAGACCAATGACCATGGCCTCAGCCCTCAAGCAGCATTGATGTATAAAATTACCCCTCAGGTGATGACTTATATTAGCTATGCTGATTCGTTAGAAGAGGGGGATACCGCGCCGATGAATCAAAACCTGAAAAATGAAGGGCAGACTTTAGACCCTTATCGTAGCAAACAATATGAATTGGGTATTAAAGCCGATGTAGCAGATTTAAACCTTAGTGCTGCGGTATTCCATTTGGAGCGGCCATTTGCCTACGCGGGGGATGACAACGTGTTCCGCAAACAAGGTGAACAAGT
Organism: Providencia hangzhouensis; assembly: GCF_029193595.2. Lineage (NCBI taxonomy): Bacteria > Pseudomonadati > Pseudomonadota > Gammaproteobacteria > Enterobacterales > Morganellaceae > Providencia > Providencia hangzhouensis. The sequence goes on along the minus strand of NZ_CP135052.1, from coordinate 3,229,876 downwards.
AAACCGAGGGCTAGAGCTCACGGCAACCGGCCATGTTTGGCAAGGGCTAAATGTCTATAGCGGCGTGACTTTCTTAGATCCAAAACTCAAAGATACCAAGTTCACGACAACGCGTGATAAACGTGTCGTTGGTGTGCCGAAAGTTCAAGCCAATATGTTAGTGGAATACAGTTTACCGACAATGCCAGAACTGGTGTACAGCGCTAATGTGCACTATACAGGAAAACGAGCTGCTAATGACACCAATACTAGTTGGGCAGGTAGCTACACAACATTGGATTTAGGAACTCGTTATAGTACAAAAATCAATCAAGTTCCAACGACGGTCAGATTATCCGTCAATAACGTAACGGATGAGCGCTATTGGGCTTCCATTTTTCCATCAGGTATCAATGGAGAAGGGAAAGGGGGAAGTGCTTTTTTAGGTTCAGGCCGTGAAGTTCGCGCAACGGTTACGTTTGATTTCTAATTATAACAGTCTAGGAGTATGCCGTTTTACGTTAAGGTGAAACGGCGTGAAAAATATGAGAAAAACCATTTTTCTGCAATCGGTCATTTTACTGTTTGGACTACTAATGAGTAGCGCAATACAGGCGAAGACAGATAACCCCGAATTGCGTATTGCAACACCGTGGCCAGCACAAAATACCATTATTATGATGCTAGGTTACGGTGAGCAAATTGTCGGTACCTCGATGATTGCGAAAAAAATTCCGTTGTTTCGCCAAATGCTGCCAAATATTGATGATGTTCCAGTGATCAGTATTAGCAATCAATTAAACCCAGAACAAATCATTTCATTACGTACGGAGTTACTGTTCATTGCTAAAGGAATGGAAGTCCCACAACGTGATTTATTAGAAAATGCAGGGGTGAAAGTGGTTGAATACCCAGCGAATTCATTAAAATCGTTACAAGAAAGGGTTCAAGCCACAGCAAAAGAGCTGGGCCCTGATGCGCAAAGTAAAGCTATTGAATATCAACGCTATTTTGACCGTAATATCGTATTAGTTAATGAACGACTAAAAGGGCTCACTGATGCAGAAAAACGGACGGTATACCACAGTATGGGGAACGTGTTATTTACGTCTGGCCGCCCATCATTAAATCAAGATTGGATGGATTTAGCAGGGGCGAAAAACGTGGCAGAAACCTGGTTTTCTGACAAAAAAAATAACTCTGGTGAAGTCTTGTTAGAAACCATTATTAGCGCAAACCCTGATGTGATTGTGGCGATGAATAAAGAAGATGCTAATATCATACGAACATCTTCCCAATGGAAAGCAATTAGCGCGGTAAAAAACCAGCAGGTATATGTGAACCCAAAGGGAATGTTTTGGTGGTGCCGAGAAACGTCAGAGGAGGCATTGCAGTTTCTGTGGCTAGCACAAACACTGTACCCAGAGCGCTTTGTGGATATCGATATGAAACAAGAAACGGCTGATTTCTATCTGAAATTCTTTGGTATTTCATTGAGCGATGCGCAAATCGATAATATTTTGCACCCATAAAATAAAACTGCCAGCGAGGCTGGCAGCCTGTTATTTATTGATGACGCTCTTTTAACCGTTTGATTATCGTGCTTAAATCCAGCTCTTGGTCTTGTAGTAAGACTAATAAGTGGTACATCAAATCCGCGGCTTCGTTAGTCAATTCAGCGCGGTCATTGACGGTTGCCGCCAGAGCGGTTTCAACACCTTCTTCACCCACTTTTTGAGCAATACGTTTAGTGCCGCTAGCATATAAACGCGCGGTATAGGAGCTTTCAGGAGAAGCGGTTTTTCGCTCTTTGAGTAATGTTTCTAACTCAAATAAAAAGCCCCAGTCACTTTGTGCGGGCGCGAAGCAGCTTTGTGTACCGTTATGGCAAGTAGGGCCATCCGGCAGTGCGAGAGCCAGTAGCGTATCACTGTCACAATCAGGGTAGATATCCACCAAATTTAGAAAATGATTGGAGGTTTCGCCTTTCGTCCACAAACGTTGTTTTGTGCGAGAGAAAAAGGTGACTTTACGGCTATCTAAAGTGACTTGTAATGCTTCTGGGGTCATATACCCAAGCATTAGCACGTCACCTGAAACGGCGTGTTGTACGATAACAGGCATCAGGTTATCGACTTTTTGCCATGCAAGTTGGCTGCATTGTTCTGTGGTTAACATACTCTAATTTGAACTCCGTTTTCGGCTAGGTATTGTTTTAAGTCACCGATATTAATAATTTGTTTATGAAATACAGAAGCGGCTAAAGCACCATCAACACCTGCGTCAGTGAAGGCATCAAGAAAATGCACTTTTTCACCTGCGCCGCCAGAGGCAATCAAGGGCACTTGGCAGACTTCACGGACTTTTTTGAGTTGTTGTAGATCATACCCTTGGCGTACACCATCTTGGTTCATCATATTTAACACAATTTCACCCGCGCCACGTTGTTGTACTTCTTTTACCCAATCAAGGGTTTTCCACGTGGTTTGTGTGGTACGTTTTTCATCGCCAGTAAATTGGTAAACGAGATATTCACCTGAGCTTTCATCGAACCAAGTGTCAATACCGACAACGATACATTGTACGCCAAAGCGTTCAGCTAAACGGCTGATTAATGTAGGGTCGGATAATGCCGGGGAGTTGATGGAAATTTTATCTGCGCCAAAAGACAGAATTTGCGCGGCATCGTCAACGCTTTTAATCCCACCTGCAACACAAAAAGGAATATCAATCACTTCGGCGACTTTGGCAACCCAGCTTTTGTCTACCACTCGGCCATCAGAAGAGGCGGTAATATCATAAAACACCAGCTCGTCTGCGCCTTCTTGGGCGTAGCGTTGTGCTAATGGAACAATATCACCGATGATTTCGTGATTACGAAATTGGACACCTTTAACCACTTGCCCATCACGGACGTCTAAGCAAGGAATTATGCGTTTTGCCAACATTTTATTGCCTCCGCAACGGTGAATTTACCTTCTAATAATGCACGACCAACAATCACGCCAGCTGCACCAGATGGTGGAATAGCCGCAATATCATCTAAATCGCCAATTCCCCCTGATGCCTGAAAGGCAATATCAGGGAATTTTTGGCTAATTTCTTGGTATAAATTCACATTAGAACCCGCCAATGTTCCATCTTTGGAAATATCAGTACAAAGGACGTGTTTTAAGCCATAAGGGCGATATATTTCAATGGCTTGCTCTAAGGTTAAATTTGAATTCTCCTGCCAGCCGCTAATGGCAATTTCTTTTACGCCTTTGTCATTAATTCGTACATCTAACGCAAGTACAATGGCTTCCCCACCATAGGTTTCAAACCATGTTTTGACTAGCTCCGGTTTGGTCACTGCCGTTGAGCCGATGACGACACGGGTCGCTCCGGCTTCCAGTAAGGCTTTAACATCTTCTTCGGTACGAATACCACCACCAACTTGTACGGGAACACTCACGCCAGCTAATAATTTTTTGAGCAGTGGAATTTGGCGTTTTTGCGGGTCTTTCGCACCCGTTAAATCCACGAGGTGCAATAGTTTTGCCCCTTCTTTTTCATATTGCTGCAAACGTGGGAGTGGGTCATTGCCATAATCAGTTTGTTTGGCGTAATCCCCTTGGTGCAATCGCACCACAGTGCCATCGATTAAATCTAATGCGGGAATGATCATGGTAATTACATCTCCAAAAAGTTTTGAATCAAACGTGAACCTGCTGCGCCAGAACGTTCTGGATGAAATTGGACACCATAGAAGTTATCGCAATTCACGGCACTGCTAAACGGATTGCCATATTGAGTTTGCGCGATGGTATTGCTGGAAATAGGCATCGAATAACTGTGTACAAAATAGAAATAGGCATTATCAGGGATATCCCTAAACAAGGGGTTTCCTGCTAAGGCTTTGACTTGGTTCCAACCGCTATGTGGAACTGGAAGCCCATTGGCATCCATTTTTTGTACAGGGCTATCAATTAACCCCAGTAGTGGCACTGTAGATTGGCCTTCTTCACTAAAAGAGCCGAGTAGCTGCATGCCTAAACAGATACCTAACACCGGTTGGGTAAGTGCTTTGATTAACGGAACTAATTCACGTTCAGTGAGCTTTTCCATGGCTGCGCTAGCAGTACCAACCCCCGGCAAAAAGACTTTGTCAGCTTGTAAAATAGTATTGGTATCACGGCTCACCACAGGGTTATAGCCTAGGCGTTTCA